>BJHF01000003.1:104772-115615 GCA_014191855.1 Deltaproteobacteria bacterium | reverse complement strand
GCGCCGGGAGTGGGGCGATCTACATCCTCTCGGAGCCGTGGGGAATGGCGGATCTCGGCGTCGCGGATGCGAAGGTGACCGGCGCCGCCACGAGCGACGCGCTGGGGAGCGATACGCTCCTGGTGCTCGACCTGAACGGGGATGGGTGGGGCGACCTCGTCGCCGCCGCTCGCAGCGCCGACGGCGATGCGTCGAACGCCGGCGCCGTGTACGGCTGGCACGGACCCGTGCTCGGGGACACCTCGGCGTCTCTCGCCGATATGACGCTCCTCGGTCAGGGCTCGAATGACTACGCGGGCGCCACGTTGGCCTCGGCCGGCGATGTGGACGGCGACGGCCACGTGGACCTGCTGGTCGGCGCCTACAACAACGACACAGCCGGCGCCGCGGCAGGGTGTGTCTACCTGCTGTACGGCCCACCGTCCGCCGCGATGTCCCTGGCCGATTCCAGCACGGTGTTCCTCGGGGAGTCGATCGGCGACCTCATGGGCACCTCCATGGTCGGGAACGCGGATCTCGACGGCGACGGCGCCGCGGACATCCTGATCGGCGCATCCTCCAGCGACCTCGTGGAGCCCGATGCAGGGGCGGTGTACCTGTTCGCCGGGGAGTAGCGCGGTCGCGTCACATTCACATATTTGCAGCGTACCATCTGGCTCCGTGTTTTCCGCGCCGGCTTTCCCTCCGTCCGCCAGCATGACCTCGGGTCGCATCTCGAATGTGTTCAAGTCGTGATATGCCACGGCCGCGTTCGTTCACGGGGACTGAAATGGGACCAACGATCTTGAAGCGGCTCGGCGATCATCCTGCGACAAAGGCTCCCGCACGTTGGCTTGCGGAAAGGCTCCTGCTGCGCTTCAGGGACGCCGAAGCCGAGCGCGCCTGGCTCACCCAGGCAGACGACCAAGCACGTGGGCCCGTCTGCATCGGCCTGCTCGTGTTCGCGGCGCTCATCGTCCTCGCCGCCCTCGGCGACGAGCCGCAGGGGTACACAGGCTGGCAGACGGTTGTCATCATGCGCATTGTGGTGTGGGCCCCCCTGGCGCTCATAGGCGCTGGTCTGGTGTCGATGGATCGGATGCGTGGGCGCGTGCTCGACATCGCGTGGAGCGTGGCCGTCCTGCTCACCGTGTCGCTGATTGGCTTGATGGTATTCGCGATGCCGCGGTCGACAGCCGTCGATTTTCCCATGTACTGGGCCGTTCTCCT
Source organism: Deltaproteobacteria bacterium (assembly GCA_014191855.1). Lineage (GTDB taxonomy): Bacteria > Myxococcota_A > UBA796 > UBA796 > SXON01 > SXON01. Next base: position 114,406 of record BJHF01000003.1, on the reverse strand, counting down.
GCTCTTGGTGCATGTTGTCGCGCCGTTGGGGCTAGTGCGGGCAACCGCAGCGGGCGTGGCGGTGGTCGGCGGATTCTTTGCCACGTTGCTCCACCATGGGGTCACCGGTTCGCACTTCGCGGCGCACGCCACGTTTTTGCTTTTCGTCTGGATGCTGCTCATCGCCGCCTCGTGGATGTTGGAGAGCCGCGCGCGAGCGACCTTTCTGGCCGAGCGGCGGCTGCGGACCAGGACGAACGAGCTCAGCGCGCTTTCCGCGCTCCAGACCTCCGTATTGGACACGCTCTCGGAGGGAGTTTGCGGCCTCAATGCCGATGGTGTGGTCACCTTCGCGAATCCTGCGGCCGCTTTCCTGCTGGAACGGCCCGCGGCATCGATCGTGGGCGCCCGGTTCCACCAGTCGTTTCATGACGCCGACGCCGACGCCAAGGGGACGTGCGTGCTGTGCGAGTCGAACCAGGGGGTCCATGACCTGCCTACGCGCCTCCGTCTCCTTGACGAGCGTGTGCGGTGGGTGGAGTGTGCCGCCCGGCCTACCGTCGGGCAGGGGCATCTGCCAAGCGGGGATCGGACGGCTGTGCGGGTGGTCTCGTTTCGGGACGTGGGCAGGAGGCGGGAGATGGAGGCTCAGGTCCGCCACAACCAGAAGATGAAGGCGATCGGTGTGTTTGTGGGTGGTGTCGCCCACGAGTTCAACAATCTGCTTACGCCGATCGTCGGCGGCGTTGAGCTGGCCGGCAAGTGGCTGGAGCCGGACCATCCGCTCCAACCATCCCTGTCCGACGTCGGTGCCGCCGGAGATCGCGCCGCCGCATTGGTTCGCCAGTTGCTTGCGCTGGGGTGCCGAACCGACATTGCGCCGCAGACGCTCGACCTGTCCGACCTCGTTAGCGAGGCGCTTGCGTTCATCCGAACCACACTGGATCACCGCATCGAAACAACGTTCGTTCCGGCTCACGGGGCGTGGGCTTACGCAGATCCCGGGCAGGTCAACCAGGTGCTGCTCAACCTGTGCCTCAACGCGCGAGATGCGCTTGTGTCGGATCTGGACTCGGGTCGCCCGCGGCGGATTTCCATCTCTGTCGGCCAGGTTGAGCTTGCCGAATGCGCTACGGGGTTGGATCCCTCGGCACGACCGGGAGCCTGGATCGAGCTTGGGGTGGAAGACACCGGGCCGGGGATCGACGCGGAGGTGCTTCCGCATGTGTTTGAGCCGTTTTTCACTACTCGCACGGGCGGCGGACGAACTGGGCTCGGCTTGGCCGTCGTGCACGGCATCGTGCACCAACACGGCGGCTGGGTGTCCGTCGACACCACGCCGGGGGGCGGCACCCGGTTCCGGTGCATGTTTCCGGCCTCCACACTCGCTGCAGTTCGCGACGTGGAGCGTGTGCCCGCGCCCCCTCGGGCCGCCGTCGTGGAGGCAAGGCGCGTGCTGCTCGTCGACGATGAACAGTTGGTGCGGGAGGTCACGAGGTCCATCTTGGAGTTTGCCGGGTTCACGGTGGAGGACACTCCGAGTGGCCTGGTTGCGCTGCAGCGCATGGAGGCCGGGTACCGTCCTGACGTCGTCGTGCTCGACATTCTGATGCCGGAGCTGGATGGGTGGCAAACCCTGGCACGCATCCGGGCCCTGGATCCGCACATTCCCGTCGTGATGGTGAGCGGCTACGACGCGGAAGCCGCGGAGCTCCGTCCAGTGCGGCCCGACGCCTACGTGCGCAAGCCGTTTCGGATGGAGCAGCTGCTCGGCGCCTTGGAGCGGGTGATGGTGCCGCGGGCACCCGCAACGACGACGGCGTGCACCGAGTGAGCGACCCCGATGCGGACACTCACGTGGTCGGCCGCGACGCCAAGCGGTCGGCGCAGCGAACGTCGCGCAGCGCGACACCCACGGGCAAAGGCACCCTGCCGCCCACGGCAGCGCCTCCGCGAGCCGGGCCTCCCAGGCGGCTTCCGGAGCTGCGAGCTTCGGCGCGAGGGTGCTCATCGGAGCCGAATCGCAGGGCGCGGACCCAGCCGCGAAACGAGGTTCCCCGACCGACGTCCACCCGATTAGACTCTCGCAGTGCCCCGCGGTCCCTCACTGCTCTTCCTCGCGCTCGCCTGTGATCCGGGCGGGGACAGTGCCGTTTCGCCCACGGAAGACTCCCGCCCCTCGCCCGAAGGCTGGTCATGGGAAGACACCGCCGCCGAGCCCGAGCCGCTCGACGTGTCTACCCTCGCCGCCGACCTCCAGGCCAACCTCGAAGCGATGTACGAAGTGAAGGCCACCGTTCCCCTCGACAGCTTCGAGGCGGCCTATGCCTACCACACCGACCGCTGCCCGATGAACCCGGTGATCACCGAAACGGCAGACCGCGGCACCACGCTGTACTTCGATGGCCTGTGCGATCTCGAGCCCGTGGACTTCAAGGGGCCGGCGCTCTACTACGAGTGGAACGACGCGTTCATCGAGCCGATCGCGGCGATGTCCGTCGCGGCGGGGCTGCCGAGCACCATCCGGTGGACCGGGCGAGGCTTCAACGGGCAAACGGACATCTACAGCGACGACGGCACGCTGGACTTCAACTGCTCGTGCACGATGATCGACGTCACGGGGGATGCCGATGACGGCGGGCACTGGTTCCTCGGCGTCACCTCGGGCACGGCGCACTGGACCGGGCCCGAGGGCGTGGGTACGTGGATGGACGACCCTGCCGTGGTGCCGGAGCTTCAGATCGTCGTGAACGAGCTTGGGGATCAACGCTCCCTTCACGCTGGCGGCACGCTATCCGGGTACGGGAGCCGGTACACGTCGATGTCGTGGCAGCTGGGGATGGACGCCACACGGGCCGGGGGTGGGTGGGGGTGCTCCTCCGGTGCCACGCTCGCCGTGAGTTTTCGCGACGACACCGACTCTGATTGGTCCACCCTCGACTTCACCGTCGATTCGGCTTGCGGCGCATGCGCCACCACCGAGTCGGAGGAGTCCGTTTGCGTCAACCTGGCGCCGCTGCTCGAGTTCGAGGGCTCGCCTTGGTGACGCTCCTTCTCACCCTGGGCTGCGCCGAGCCGGTGGTCGACAGTGCCCCGATCGAAGATACACCGCCTCCCGCCATGGAGATCGACCGTCTCGCCGCGCGCCTCAGCCTCGATCTGGTGGGGCGCCGCCCAACGGAAGCCGAGCTGGACGCGCTGGAGGCCGACCCAACGACGCTGGACGCGCAGATCGACCTCTGGCTCGCGGATCCCGCCTTCGAGGAGCGGGTCGTTAGCTTGTACGCCGATGTTTACCGCAGTCGCGCCGACCACTACGTCGTTGGCGCCGATGGCGACATCGAATTCCTGGACACCACCTACCGCGCCCAATTCATGCGCTCCGTCGGGGAGGAGCCGCTGCGACTGTTGGCGAGGATCGCCGCGGAGGATCGCCCATGGACCGACGTAGTGACGGTGGACTGGTCGATGGGCGACGATCTGCTGCTGCACCACTTCCCGATCGAGGAGCTCACGCCCGGTGGCACGGGATGGCGCCCCGTTCGGTATCTCGACAATCGGCCCGCCGTCGGCGTCCTGGGTACGAACGGGATGTGGTGGCGATACACCAGCACCGCGGACAACGCCAACCGGGGCCGGGCGGCCGCGCTGAGCCGGGTGTTGTTGTGCGACGAACGCTACGAGCGACCGGTGGACTTCAAGAAGTCGAACGCCTCGGTGGACGTAACGGAGCGCATCGCCACCGACCCCTCCTGTGTGGGGTGCCACGCAACGCTGGACCCGCTCGCGAGCACGCTCTACGGCTTCTGGCGTCACCACCCGGAGAGCTACACCGAGGCGCTGCGGTATTACACCAGTCGTGAGCAGGACTGGGTGGCACACACCAACGTGCCGCCCTCATACTACGGGCAAGACGTGTCATCGTTGTACGAAGTCGGCCGGGCCATCGCCGACGATCCGCGCTTCGTGAATTGCGCGGTGAAGCAGGTGTGGGGTTTTCTGCTGCACCGCCCGCCGGAGGTCGCGGAGTTGGACCGGTTTACGGAGGATCGGGCCACATTCATCGAGAGCGGCCTCAAGCTCCGCGCCGCATTTCGCGCCGTCGCCGACGATCCCTGGTACCGGTCGGATGCCGGAGCCTGGGAGGGCACGACCGCAGCCCGGGCGCTCACGCCGGATCAGTTGGCGTCGTCCGTCGAAGCGCTCACCGGCTACCGGTGGGGCGTGGCCGGCGGGATCGACGCGATGGTCAATGACGACTACGGGTATCGCGTGCTGGATGGCGGCATCGACGGGATCCTGGTCACCGAGGCCCCTACGACAGAAACGGCCACCGTGGCGCTTGTGGAGGAGCGGCTCGCGGAGGCGGCTGGGAGCTACGCTGTGCAAACGGAGATGGAACAACCGCTGGAAGATCGGATCCTGTTGCGCGAAACGGCCGACCTCATCGCCGTGCCGACGGATGCCGACCTGCGCACCCAGATCGTCCACCTCGTACGCCGGGTGTGGAGCCGCCGGATCGAGGCGGATTCCGCCGAGGCCGACTCGCTCGTGGCCCTCTGGTCCGAGATCCACGCCGGCGCCGGCACGGCCCCCCAAACCTGGGCGTTCTTCCTCTCCGCGCTCTTCCGTCACCCCGACTTCGTGCACGTTTAATGAAGCTCACCCGCCGCCAGTTACTCGCTGCCATGGCCGCTGCCGCCGCGGTGCCGCGCCGCGCCCAGGCGTCGTCGGCCTCCGACCGGCGGTTCATCTTCGTCTACACGATGGGCGGCTGGGACGTCACCCGGGTGTTCGCGCCGCTCCTCGGGCTCGCCACGGTGAACACGGAGGCCGATGCGGCGCTCGCCACCGTCGGCAATCTCACGTACGTCGATCACCCCGCCCGCCCGTCCGTGCGGAGCTTTTTTGAGCGGCACCACGACAAGGTGTGTGTCGTCAACGGGGTGTACTGCCCGTCGATCTCCCACTCCGGCGCGCTGAAGACCACCTGGACGGCCCGCCCCGACGCATCCACCGCCGATTGGCCCACGCGCATCGCCGCCGCCCAGGCGGAGAAGTTCATCGTGCCCTATCTCGTCGTGGGCGGTCCCTACTTCGCCGGCGAGAGCGGCGTGTACGTCTGTCGCGCCGGGAGCGCGAACCAGCTCTCCGGCCTCGTCACCGGCGAGGCCCTCGACGACGCCGACACCCCCATGCCTGCCCCGCCCCCTACCACCCTCTCGGCGATCGACGCCTGGTTGTTGTCCGAGGGGGACCGCCGAAGCGCCGATGCCGACACGGCCCGCGCCAAAGTAGCCACGACCTACACCATCGCACAGGGTCGGGCGGGCGAGCTCAAGGCCCTCGGCGATAGCATCGATCTCACCAGCGGATCGGCCCTCTCCGAACAGCTTGATCTCGGCGTGCGGGCCCTGTCGTCTGGCCTGAGCCGAGTCGTGTCGCTCATGCACCCGCGCCAGAATTCGCTCACCGCGTGGGACTCCCACGCGATCAACGATCTGACGCAAACCGAGCTGTTCGAGTCGCTGTTTTCCGATCTTTCCTCGTTGATGGCCAAGCTCGCCGCGGCCACCGGTCCCGATGGTGGTTCCCTGGCCGACACCACCACCGTGGTTGTGATGTCCGAGATGGGCCGCACCCCCACGCTCAACGCTTCGGCCGGCAAGGATCACTGGCCCTACACGAGCGTCATGTACATCGGCGGCGGCTTTACCGGGGATCGAGTGGTAGGCTCCTTCGACGACGAACAGTACGGAAACCCGGTAGACCTCACCACCGGAGAAGACAGCGCGAAGGGAGACTTGTTGAGCGTGGACATCATGGGCGCAACGCTGCTCCGGATGGGTGACGTGGACCCGGCGGCCGAGGGCATCGACGCGAGCGCCGTCGAGGGGTTGTTGGCATGATCCGTGGCGCCCTCCCGCTCCTGCTGCTGGCCTGCGCGACAGAGACCGCGGAACCCCCCGCGGCGCTTGACTGCGCCTCCGAGCCCGTGGTTACCTGGGAAAATGTAGGCGAGGGGCTGATGATCGAAAACTGCCAGTCGTGCCACGCCAGTACGAGCCTCAACCGAAACGGCGCGCCTGAGTCCGTCGTCTTCGACACCCACACCGACGTGATCACGTTTCGCTCGCGCATCCTCGCGGTCACGGCCCCCGACACCCGCACCATGCCGCCCTCCCTCGCGCTCTCCGACGACGACCGCCACCTGCTGCAGGTGTGGCTGGAGTGCTGGGAGTAGCGGTCAGCGGGAGCAGGGCCACGCGGTCGCGCGGCGGCTGGGATATCCTGCGGCCCTTGCGCTTGATCCTCGCCCCCCTCCCGCTGCTCCTGGCCTGCGACCCCGCTGAGCCGGTCGCAGGGTTCGACCCGGTGGACGCGGTGAATCCGTTCATCGCCACCGGCGGCCCGGGCTTCCGGGTCGGGTCCGCCACCCCTGCGGCCACCGCCCCATTCGGACTCGTCAAGCTCGGGCCGGACACCTCCAACGGCGGCCTCGGCCTCGGTGCGCTCCACTGCTCCGGCTACTGGTACCCCGACACCCACATCGAGGGCTTCTCCCACACGCACATGCACGGCGTCGGCGTGCCCGCGCTTGGCGACATCCTGTTCATGCCGGGGGAGGCCCTTCCCGACTCCGTGCGCGGCCCGGAGGACTGGCGGCAGGCGTTCTCCCATGACGACGAATCGGCGAGCCCGGGCACGTACGCCGTGCGCCTCGCCGACGACATCGAGGTCACCCTTTCCGCAACCGAACACGCAGGGCACCACCGGTACGTCTTCCCCGAGTCGATGACCGACCCTACCTTGGCGATCGACCTCGGTTACACCGCCTACGGAACGAACCTGGGCGCCCGGATCGACGTGGACGTGGAGCAAGGTGTCATCTACGGACACATGACCAACGACGACAGCTTTGGCGGCTCCTTCCCCCTCTATTTTTATGCGGTGGTGGACACCGGCATCGAGAGCGCGTCCACGTGGTCGGAGGGGGAGGTGATCGAGGGGGCGCCGGTGACCTCCACCGGCACCGAAGTCGGCGCTGTGCTGCACCTTTCTGGCCACGAAGCTCGAATTCGCGTTGGCGTGTCGCTGATCGGCTTCGAGGCGGCGCAGGCCAACCTGGAGGCGGAGCTGCCGCACGACCAGCCAATTGACGACACCGTGGCCGAGACGCGGGCGGTTTGGGCCGACGCGCTGCAGGGTTGGGCGGTGGACGGGGCCGACGACGACCACGCCGCCATTTTCTGGACGTCTCTCTACCACCTGCTCCAGATGCCCACGCTGTATGGCGACACCGATGGTCGTTATGTTGGATTCGATGGCGCGGTGCACCAGGCCGAGGGTTGGTCGTACCACAGCGATTTGTCACTCTGGGACACCTATCGAACCGTACACCCGGCGTTCGATCTGTTCTATCCGGATGACGCGGCGGACTTCGCCCAGTCGCTGGTGGCCATGGCGGAGCAGGGCGGCGCCTTCCCAAAGTGGCCCGTCGCCCGCACGGACGGCGGCTCAATGATTGGTGCGCCGGCGGATATCGCCCTCGCGGACGCGATCGTGAAGGAGGTGCCCGGCTGGGATATCGAGAGCGCGTGGCCTCGCCTTGTCTCGCAAGCGCGGGGGGAGGGGACGATTCCCTACAACGGCCGGCCCGCGATCCCCGAGCTGGAGTCCCTTGGCTTCATCCCGGCGGATCTGGTGGGCGGCAGCGTCGCTTGGCAGTTGGAGCTGTCGTGGGCCGATGAAGCGCTCGCGATGGCCGCGCAGACCGTGGGCGACGACGCCTCCGCCGCCCACTTCGCGTGGCGGGCGCGGCTGTACACCAACCTGTACGATGACGAGATCGGTTGGTTCCACGCCCGGTACTCCGACGGCACCTTCAAGGAGGATCTGGATCCGGTCGGCTGGGAGGACGAGTACGTCGAGGGGAACGCCTGGCAGTACCTCTGGTTGGCCCCCTGGGACAGCGAGGGCCTTGCGGCGACGCTCAGTGGCGAGGATGTGGCCCGGGGGAGGCTCACCGAGTTCTTCGAATTGGCGGTCGCCGAAGGAGTATTGCTCGGTCCCGGCGCCTATTATTGGCATGGCAACGAGCCCGATATTCATGCGCCGTGGTTGTTCTCTCTTTGGGGGGACAGGCCTGCTGCGGCGAAGTGGGTCGACTGGGTTCGGGAAACGCAGTACCACAACGATCCGGACGGGCTCGCAGGAAACGACGACGCGGGCACCCTCTCGGCCTGGTACCTGTTCGCGGCCGCGGGCTTCTACCCGATCGCGGGAACCCGCACGTACATCCTTGCGGAGCCGGAATTCGATCGGTTGGAATTCCCGGTCGCGGGCGGCACCTTCGAAGTGCGCAAGGAAGGGGAGGGGACGACACTCGACCGCACGGAGCTCAACGGCATCACGTGGACGAAGCCGACCTTCGACCATGGGGAGCTGGAGCCGGGGGGGGCGTTGGTGTTTGTTTATCGGTAGAGGGGGCGGGCTCAGGGCCTCCGGCCCGGGGCTACGGGCTTGGGGCTCGGCGCCTGCGGCGCGGGGGCGAGAACCGGTTGGGCGAGCCGCGCGGCCTGATCGGGCGTCAGGTCAGGCGCCCGTCGTGCCGCCGCGCTAAACCTCGCTGTCACCATAGGTGAGGGTGTAGATCGCCGCTTCAAGCGCGCGGAAGTCCTGGGCGTCGAGGGCTTGAATGTCGGAGAGCATTAGCGCCTCGCGGTCCCCCAGGCGGGTGACGCAGCGGCAGACGAGGAGGAGCTTGTAGACCAGATCATTCGGGTGCTGGTTGTATTGGGGTGACATCCCGATGTGCAGCTCGTCGGCCGCCGTGACCGCCCGAACCTCCGCGATGCGGTTGACGGATCCGTCGGCGTTTTTTACACCGACGGCGAGCTCGACGATCGCGCGCGTGGGGACTTCGGTGGGGGGCATGGCTGGGTGTATCGGCGGCGCGGCGCCTCCGCCACAGGGGCCAGGCCGTGATCGGGCGTTCTCCATGACGCCCCTGTCGGTCCGGTTTCGGATGGGCTCGGTCATGCCAACGGCGGTCAGGGGCGATTCTCAGATCGCGAGTGGGGCCGGGTCCCCCTCCACGTATTGAGAACGTTTTTGTCGGCTTTTTCTCACATCGTGGCAGGCGACGACCTCGCCCCCCGCGATGTGAGAATATTCGGTCGGAATCCTCTCACAACGCTGGAGGAGACTCTCAGATCCGCGAGGGTGGCTCTCACATCCGCGGGGGCGCGGCGGCGCCTCGGGGGATGTGAGAAGGTGTCGCGACACAACTGCACGTTAAATACGCGCTACGCTAATGGGGGCGGCGCCGGGAGGGTCAATTCTCAGATCGGCGGTCGGGCCGCGTCCCCCTCGGACGAATGAGAACGTGTTGGCCGGCTTTTTCTCACATCGTGGCAGGCGACGACCTCGCCCCCCCGCGATATGAGAATATTCGGTCGGAATCCTCTCACAATGCAGGGTGAGTCTCTCAGATCCGCGAGGGTGGCTCTCACATCCGCGAGGGCGGGGTGGCGCCTCGGGGGATGTGAGAATGTGTCGCGACTGCAACATGCCACGACGCCCGCCCCACCAGCGCCCGCCCCACCAGCGCCCGCCCCCCCAGCCCCCCCCCCCCCCCCCCCCCCCCCCCCAC
>BJHF01000003.1:0-104762 GCA_014191855.1 Deltaproteobacteria bacterium | reverse complement strand
GCGCCACGCTGCCGGTCCTCCGGCGTCGCCCCGACTTCACGTAGCTTTACGCTGCAGAAAGTGAGAAGCGATCAGTGGTCAGACTCTCACCCCTCCCTCCTCACGAAGCGGTGGCGGAGACCTCCAACTCGCGTGCGGGGCTTTGCTCGCATCCGTCTCCGAAACGAACACGCTGCTCGACGTTCACATGGATGGGCTCGGCTCGCGAGGGCCCGCCGCACGACTCCGCGAGGCCGGCCCGCACCGCCGCCTCGATCGCAGCCTCCGTAGCGGGTTCAAGCGTTTGCACCTCCACGGTCAGCTCGTCGGGGCAACCGCCGAGTAACACGCCTGTCCGGCACCCGGCACAGGTCAGATTTTGGGAGCCCGACACGCGGCGCACGCCTGGAATGGACTGAACCCGCGCGCGAATTCCGTCGGATGAATCCATCGCGCTGGCCACGTCCGCGATGAGCTCGAACGACCCAAGCAGCGCGACCACACCCAGCGTAGTCCAAGGCGGCCCCGGCTTGTCACGGGGGGATGGCGCCTGCGCCCGCTGCACGTTGGTCCCGCACAACACATCTGCGAAGTTGCGCTCCCCTCCGGAGCGCCAAACGAGCCAGGCGGACCCAACCGTCAGCGTGTTCGCCGCAAGCAGCACCACCCCCAGCCCTATGCCTGACAAGTGGTTGGATCCGGCGATCCAGAAACAAGGAGCCGTCGCGATCACCCCGCGCTGCAGCACGCGGCCGAACCGCGGCCTCGAGCCGTCGTCGCTCACCAGGCGCAGCCCCCTCAACCACATGCCGACGGTCGCGGCGTACCCGCCGTTCGTCGCGACCACCGTATAGATCACAGCCAAGCCGGCGTAGCCCCATGGCGTCGCCAACGTGCCCCACTCGGCGCCGACGGCAAGATGCAGCAGCCAAAGGATCAACGAGATGAATCCCTGATCCAGCGCGGCGGCCACCACCCGACGTGCGAGGATGCGGGGGACGCCCGGCGTCACGACCGAAGGCGCGTCGACCGTCTCCGCCCCGCCCACCTACCCCCGCCGCCGCCGAACCATCGCCGCTGCCAACAACAGCGCCGGCAGCGCCGCCGCCGGCGCGTTGCTGTTGCAACCGCACCCGTCGCCGGTCTCCACCTTGCCGGTGTCGTCGTCGGTGTCGCCGGGGATGTCCGTGTCGCCCGTCCCGGTGTCGGTCCCCGTGTCCTCCCCGCCGAAGCCGCAGTCTTCGGGGGTGATCTTCGTCGCGTCGAGATCATTGCAGTCGTCGCCACCCGAGGCCGCGGCGTCGTGGCCGTCCCCGTCCTGGTCGTCGTCGCTGCCGCCGGAGCAGTCCTGGTCGACGCCGTCGTACCAGATCTCCGGTTCGTCGGGGTTGATCGTGGCATCGTCGTCGTTGCAGTCGTCGCCGCCGACTTCGGCCGCGTCGAACCCGTCCCCATCGAGGTCGGTGTCGGTGGTCGAGGGGTCGCAGTCGTTGTCCACGCCGTCGTAGGGCACCTCGATGGCCGAGGGGCTCACGCTCGCGTCGAGGTCGTCGCAGTCTTGCGCCGCGCCCCAGCCGTCGCCGTCCTGGTCGTCGTCGGATCCGTCGCAGTCCTGGTCCACGCCGTCGTACCAGACCTCAGCCGCGCCCGGGTGCACGGTCGCGTCGGCGTCGTCGCAGTCGGTCCCGCCGGCGGCCGCCGTGGTCTGGTAGCCGTCTCCGTCGGCGTCCAAATCGGCGGCGGTGAGATCCGCGCCCGAACAATCCTGGTCGATCCCGTCGTCCACGATTTCGGTGGCCCCCGGGTAGATGGTGGCGTCGGTGTCATCGCAGTCGATCTCGCTGGCGTAGCCGTCGCCGTCGCCGTCCACGAGCGAGCTGCCCGGACCGCCGAACGCGCCGATATCGCTCACGCTGCCGTCGGGATCGGAGATCGAGGGGTCGCCTGCATTCACGAGCGGGCTGCCGCCGATCGGCACCAACACATCGTTGGTGCAGTCCCCGTCTTGAGTATAGTCGTACAGCTCCGGGTCCACGAAGATATTCCCGGCGAACGTGGCGAGATCTGCGGTCGTCACGTAGCCGCTCGCGTCGTCCGCCACGTTGTTGTACCAGCCGTTGTAGGTGAACGTCGAGTAGGTGGCCGAGTCGGTGTCGTCCACCACGATCCCATCCCCGTCTGCGCTCCACGCCACGAGGTTGTTCGTGAACGAGCCGTAGGCGCTGTACAGGTAGAGCCCGCCGCCATCCTTGGGGGCATCGTTGCCGACCACGGTGTTGTTGGTGAACGCGAGGGTGTGCTCGGTGGTGAACGAAACGCCGGCGCCGTAGGTCGCGGTGTTTTCCTGCACGACGTTGTTTTCCCAGGTGGCGCTGCCGCTGGTTGCGCTGGAATACACGCCGCCGCCCTCGTCGGCGGTGTTGCCACAGATGGTCGAGTGTGTCACGCTCACGTCGAGGTTGCCGTACAGGTAGAGGCCGCCGCCGTAATCGCGAGAAGCGGTGTTGCTGCGGATGTCCATGTCGTCGAGAACCGTCGTGCCCTGGTAATTCAGCAGCATGCCGCCGCCGGAGATCCCCGCGGTGTTCCCCACGATGCTCGTTCCGGTGAAGGAGCTGTCGCCATAATCGGCGTAGGCCGCGTCCTGGTAGATGGCGCCGCCGTAGCTCCGCTCGGCCGTGTTGCCGGTGAACGTGTCGTCCACGCTCTCGGTGTACACGAGGTAGTACGAGTACAACGCGCCGCCGCTGGAGTAGGCGTAGTTGCTGGTGAAGGTGTTGCCCTGCAACGCCAGGTCTACGTAATAGTAGTTGTACATCGCGCCGCCGCTGCCATGCAGCGCGGAGTTCGACGTGAACGTGGAGTTGGTGATCGTGATCGGCGTGGCTTCGTAGTAGGCCTCGATCGCGCCGCCGTCCGTATAGGCCTCGTTGCTGTCGAAGGTGCAGGCGTTTACGTCCAACGAGCTGTAATAGTACGGGTACAACGCCCCGCCACCGCCGCTGGTCGACGTGTTGCCGGTGAACGTCGTGTTGTCGAACGCCAGATCCCCGAGCGTGTAGTAGCCGTACACGGCGCCGCCTCCCGAGGCCGCCACGTTGTCCGTGAACGCGCTGTCCGAGATGTCGGTCTCCGCGTAGTAGTAGGCGTAGATCGCGCCGCCCGCCCCGGAGGTCGCCTCGTTCGCCTCAAAGGTGGAGTTGGTGGCCACCAGAGGGGAGTAGGACTGCTGCAGCCAGATCGCGCCGCCGTTGCTGCCCGAGTTCCCGGTGAACGTCGCGTAGTCGAGGTTCACCTCGGCATAGTAGTAGGCGTAGATCGCGCCGCCGTAGTAGCTCGCGACGTTGTCGTCGAAGGTCGTGTTCGAGATGTCGAGCGCGCAGATGCTGCCGCAGTAGATGGCGCCGCCGTAGCCGTAGGATTCGTTCCCGGTGAACGAGGAGTTGCTGATCGTCGCGTCGCTGCCCGAGCTGATGTGCAGGGCGCCGTAATAATCCTGGGCGTTGTCTTCGAAAATGCACGAGTCGAAGGTGCCGGACGAGTAGCTGTAGATCGTGGCCGCCGAGCCGCCGTAGCCGTGGTTGCGCGCGAACGTGACACCCGTGGCCGTGAAGTCGGAGCTGCTCTCGGTCCAGACCGCGCCGTAGTAGCCTGAGGACGAATAGATCTCGTCGTTGTCGCTCACTTCCCCGCCCGTGAGCGCGGCCGTTGAGTTGGTGGAGATGAAGAGCGCGCTGCCGCTCCCGTAGGTGGTCTCGTTGTTGGTGTAGTCGGTGTCGGTGCTCACGAGGTCGCTGTAGTTGTACACGTACACGGCGCCGCCGTAGTATTCGTCGTTCGCATCGACCGATGTGTCGGTGAGCGTGACGGTCGAGCGGGTGGTCGCGTAGATGGCGCTGGCGTAGTACGCCCAGTTTCCGGTGAACGTCGTGTCCGACACGGTGAGCGTGGATCCCGAGGCGTACACCGCGCCGCCGACGTACCCCGTGATCCCCGAGAACGTAGATTCCTCCACGGTTACGGTGGCGCTCGACGCATAGAGGCCGGGGCCGTAGTAGCTCGTGCTGCCAACGTCTTGCACCGCGATGTCCTTGAGCAGGATCTCCGAGCCGGAGGCGTACACTCCGCCCGCCGCGGTGTTGAGGATCGTGAAGCCCTGCAGCGCCGTGCCGCTCGCTTCGCCGGCGATCGCAGAAACCGCCCAGGTGGCCGCGCCGCCCGCGTCGATCGTCGTGGAGCCGGAGCCCGATCTCGAGAAGATGTAGAGGGTCTTCCCGCTGAAGTTGATCGACTCGTAGTAGGTGCCGTTCGAAACCCGGATGTAGTCGCCATCGCTGGCGGCGTCGATGGCCGACTGGATGCTGGTGTACGTGGCGGTCCCGGAGTCGTCCACCTCCAGGGTGGCCGCGTGGGCGCGGGAAGCGGCGAGGAGACCGAGGGCGAGGAGCAGGGAGCGGGTAAGCATGACGCGCAGTGTGCGCCGCTTCCGCGCCGGAGGCAAGCACCCGGCGCCACCCCCTTTCGTCAGCTCCCGGCGGCGATGCAGGTGCGGAGCGCGTCCGCGACGATCTGGTGTCCCGTAACGCTAAGGTGACCGTCGAACGGCAGGTAGGGGCGCTCGCCGGCAGCGGTCGCGGCGCGGAGCACCGGCATCATGTCGCACACCAGGAGGTTGGCCGCTTTCGCGGCGGCGATGGCCGCGTTCTGCGCGGAGTCGAGATCCGGCGTGGCCCCATCGAAGCCAACGGACTCAAAGGTGCGCTTCGCGGTGTCCACGTCCATGGCAAAGGCAGGCGGCATCACCGCCACGACGCCGCGCGCCCCCACTTCCCGCGCCGCATCCGCAAAGAACAGGAGCGCCTTCTCCGTCATCTGTGTGTCCGCCGCGGCCTTGGCCTGCCCTTCCGCCGTGAACAAGCCCAGCTCGTCCCGAAACCGGCGTGCGTTGGGATCGTTGCCGGAGCGCGCGCGCCGGCTCTCTTTCCAAGCCCACCAGTGAGCGACCAGCACGCTGTGATCCCGCATCCCGGCGAACCACCCTGGAGGCGGCGGCGCGATCCCGATCACCGGCACCTTGAAGCGAGGGGCACCCGGCTCCCCCGGTCCCAGCCCGGGGTGCTCGATGGTGTGGGTCGCCCCCTGCCGATTGTCGAAGAAGTCGTTCCCCGTGAAGAAATTGGCGATCACCACCTCGGGCGGGAACGCGCGCCCGAGCTGCACGGCGCGCAGCGCCTCCTTCCATGTTGAGTAGCCGTCCACGCCGGCGTTGAGCACCTGCGCGCCCTCGGCCTGGCCGATGCGCGCGGAGAACGTCTCGTCGTCCTTCACCTGCAAGGCGATCGTGAACGAGTCGCCCACCGAGATCCAGGTTCGAACCCCGGTCTGGGGCGCCGGCCCTCGGGTTCCCCAGGCGTTGAACGTCGGCTTCACGGAATATCCAAACGACTGGATCGTCCCGGTGAACGCCGGGTTGGGGTAGGTCATCGCCCCATCCTGCACGTAGATGTCGCGCGGGTAGCCCATTGGCGCCATGAACACGAGGTCGGTGCCCTGGGCCGAACCGACCCAGCGAACCGCCAGTTCGACCACGCCGAGCGCCAGGGCCGTTCCCCCGGCCACCAGTCCGAGCCGGCGGAGCGCACGCGCCCAGCCGGGCACGCTCACCGGGTGTTTCCGAGCCGCTCCGACTCGGTCTTGCACCAGAACTGAACGAGGCCGTAGAAGTGCTCGGTGAACTGCTCGATCTCGTGCTTCGGGAACAACATCGCCACCTTCTCGCGCACAATTTCCTTGGCGCGGGGGGTGCGGAAGAACTCGATGCACACCTCGTCCAGGTTTTTGAGGTGCGTTTGGCGGAATTCCTCAAAGCGGTCGGCCTCGAAGTAGTCCCGCGCCAGGGCATCGTATTGCGCCAGCTTCTCCTCGAAGGGCAGGTCGGGCGTGTCGGCGATGTCGAAATACGGCTGCCAGTTCGGGTTGATCCTCGGCTTCCGGCGCGTGTAGGCCGCGAACAACGACCAGCCGACCAGGGACCGCACCGTCCACGGGAAGTGATAGTGCAGCGAGGTGACCTGACTGTCGGGGCAGGCGTTCGCGAAGTCGATCGGGTGGAACACACCGTCCGAACGCAGCGCCTCGCAGGAATTATAATCCCAACAGAAGAACGCGTTGATGACGCGGGCGTACCGCTGCATCGTCTGCCAACCCGCTGCGTCCATGAAGTTGAAGTCCACGACGTACCGGGCGTGCAGCGGGGCGGCAGGATCGTATTTGATGCAATTCACTTGCGGGCCGATCCCGATGGCGCGAACGAACAAATCCCAGTTGTCCACGGCCTTCTGCACGTGCATCACCTGGGTGGCCGATTCGTCGTAGCTTTTGTGCATTCCCCGCAGGTCGTCGACCTTGTTCACCCCGCGCCATGCCCCGCCGTCGTAGGGCTTCATGAACGACGGATATCCGACCTCGTTGCCGACGGTCTCAAGCGAGAACAGCTTGTTATACCGCCGCACCGTGGTGTTCGTGTCCGGCTCGTCGGGGTACTGCTTGGGCGGCAGGAGCCACGTGGAGGGGATCGGGAACCCGAGGCGCATCATCGCCACGTAGGTGGTGTGCTTCTCGGCCGATTGGATCATCCACGGGTTGTTCAGCACGTACGTGCCATCGATCGCGATCTTCTTCACCCACTCCCGCGTGGTCGGGAACCAATGCGTGATCCGGTCGAGCACAAGGTCGTACTTCTTCGGCGCGGCGAGGTCGAAGGGCTCCACCCGAACGCGCTCCACAGCGAAGTCCACCGTGTCGGAGCCGAGGGGGAGGCGTAGGTTGAGGGTCCGGACGATCTCCTCATAGCAGGCGGGCCAACAGTGGTCTGCGCCGAGGGAGAGGCCGATCTTGCGGGTCTGGGACATGCGTCGCTCCGGGCGGGCCGGGTATCACGGAATCAGGGCGATGCGGTAGGCCCGATCTCGGGTCCGGCCGGCTTCGCCCCGCATCGCGGCGCCGCCGTTGTGCTACCTTGCCCCGTGCGTTGGTTGCCGGTCACAATCGTCCTCGAACCGCTGTGCGCGGCGGCCTTCGGGGTGTGGATGCTGGCGTTTGTCGTGGCTTCCCAGCGCGTCACCGGCTTCGCGGTCTCCACCTCCGACTTCCAGGACTACTGCTTCGCGGTGATGTCGTTCGGGAGCGGGCGCTGGGACTTGTGGCCGTCCCAACGCAGCGTGCTGGCCGGCGCCCTGCCGGGGATCCTCGCCGGAAGCGGCGGCATTCTCCCGGGCCTCGTGAACGCCGCGCTGCTCTCGGCGTTCGGCTGGGTCGCCGGGGTGTTTCTCTGGACTCGCGCGATCGCGGGCCGCCGCGCCGCGTGGTTGGCCGTTGCCTGGTTGCCATGCTTCGGTCCGCTCGTGATCCTCACGCGCACGGTGAGCTTCTACCCTGAGGTCGTGTTCTTCCATGTGGCCGCTGGCGCTGCCGTGGCCGGGGCGCTGGCGCGAGGCACCCGGGGCTGGCTCGTGGCGGCGCCGGTCGCGCTCGGGGTTTTGCCGTTAGCCGACCTTCGGAGCGTGTTGTTCCTGCTGGCGCTGCTGCCCGTGGCGGTGTTGGCCGGCGCGGTCGCGAAGGTCGGGCGCTGGGGTCGTGTTGCGGCGGCGCTGGCTCCGTTGGCTACCGTCGCGGCGTCATGGCGCTTCGGGGCGTGGAGTTACCCCGCGAGCGCGGCGTCGTTGCAGGCCGCCGTGTATCGGTACGCTCTGGATGCGTCCCGCCTCGCCGGGGTGACGTGGAGCCCGCCGGAAGGGGAGGGAGGAGCGGCGTTTCGTTGGGCACAAGGCTCGCCTGCGTCGCTGCTCGACGCGCTTCGGTACCTCCAGGCGGTAGACGCTTCGCGGCCGGCGGCGCTCTCCGCGCGTACGCTGCTCCAGCCGGGGAGCCATGAGGTACTGGTGATGGCGCCGTGGCTCGCTTTGGCCGCGGTCGTCGCCGTGATCACGCTGCGTCGCCGCCCGCGGGCGCTGGCCGCGCTCGTGCTCACGGGCGCGCCGTTCCTGGTCGTGCTTCGCAGCACCATGATGACGCTGCCCCACCCAAGGCAGCTCGCGATGGGGAGCGTGGTGCTCCCGGTCGTGCTCGGGGCGGCATGCGCGGGGGCGCTGTTCGGGCTGGACTGGGCGCGGCGGCGCGGCGTCGCGGCCCGGCCGTGGTTGGGGTGGCGGGGGTGGCCCGCGGTGCTGGCTGCGTTGGCGGTGATCGGCGTTTCGGTCGTGCTCGCGGGGGTTCCCGCCACCGCGCTGGGGCCGACGCAGCAGTGGCGCGGGGTGATGATCGCGGACGATGAACCTCGCGCTTCCTTGGCAATCCTCCGCGGCGAAGCGGCGCCGGATCCCGGGCGCATGTGCGTCGTCGCGCTCACGGAGGATGCGAAGAAGGGGCACCCGCTCGTCGTGCCGTGGTTCGCGCCGGCGATCTCGGTGGAGGCGGCGAAGGGGAGGCGGTAAGTCGGGATTGCTTGGGGCAGGGGCGCAAGTTACCCGCCGGGAATGCGAAAGCTCCCCCTCGCCGGTCTCGCGCTTAGTTCCCTGTTCCTGCTCGGCTGCATGGGCTGCTGCACGGGGTTCACCGAGGGCTTCACGCAGTCGTTCAACCAGAGCTTCGATGTGAGCTTTCGCCAGAGCTTCATCGATAGCTGCGCGCCGGAGGTTGATGGGATGCCGGCGGAGGAGGCGCGGCGCACCTGCGGGTGCATGGCCGATGTGATGTTGACGAAGTATTCGGCTACGGAGCTGCTAAAGTTATCCGCGGAGACGGACTCGCCCGAGTTCCAGAAGGTGATGGAGGAGGCGGCGGCGGGGTGTGTCGCGCCGTAGGGGGCGGGCCGAACGGGGGCGACTCCCACAACGGGGAGGGCGGCAGGTCTCCCCGTGGGTAATGAGAACGTTTCTGGCCGAATTGTCTCAGAACGGGGAGGGCGAGGGGCTCGCGCGGGGCGATGTGAGAATTTCGGGTCCGAATGTTCTCATAACGCAGGGGGCGACTCCCACAACGGGGAGGGCGACTCTCAGAACGGGGAGGGCGGCGCGTCGCCCTTAGGGTTGTGAGAAGGTGTCGCGACAGAAAGGCGCGCCGGGGGGGGGGACGCGCCGACCGGAGCGCGACGGCACCGGGGTGTGTGGCGCCGTCGGGGGCGATTCTCACAACGCGGTGGGCGGCCGGCCCCCCGGCCCGCAATGAGAACGTTTCTGGTGGAAAGTTCTCAGAACGGGGAGGGCGAGGGGCTCCCCCAGGGCGATGTGAGAATTTCGGGCTTGAATTCTCTCATAACGTAGGGGGTGACTCCCACAACGGGGAGGGCGACTCTCAGAACGGGGAGGGCGGCGCGTCGCCCTTAGGGTTGTGAGAAGGTGTCGCGACAGCATGAGGCGCGCTTTGAAGGGGATTTGCCCGCCACCTCCGAGCTTGAAGGGTCGCGCAAAGGCGCAAAGGCGCCAAGGAAGAAAGAAACAGCGAAGGCGATGCTCCTGCAGTCGCGACGAGCGTGAGTCGGCCACGCCGCGAAGCGCCGCCACCTCCGCCCGACAAAGGGGACTGGGCCTTGCGCTTCGCCCCGATCGCCGGTCGTCCTCCTCCGCCCTTGCCCTCCTCTCCCACAAAGGTGTAGGGTTCCCCCATGCGTTTCACCCACCCGCCCGCCCTCCTCGTCGCGCTCCTCGCCCTCGCCTGCCGCAGCGACGCTGCCGGTGAGAAGATTCCCGCGGATAGTGGAGCGTCTACCATAGATTCGGGGGAATCCTGCGACTGCGGCGACTGCGACGACTGCGACGGCTACAAGCCCTCCGAAGGCGACTGCGACGATGCCAGCGCCGAGATCAACCCCGGCGCCGCAGAGATCTGCGACGGGATAGATAACAATTGCGACGGCCAGATCGACGAAGGCCGGATGACCACCTTCTTCGCCGATACCGACGGCGACGCATGGGGCGATCCCGGCACCCCGCTGGAGGCATGCGAGCGTCCCGACGACTATGTCAACAACGACGGCGATTGCGACGATGGCGACGCCGAGGTCCGGCCGGGCGCCACCGAGCTCTGCAACGGCGAGGACGACGACTGCGACGGAGTGATCGACGAGGATACCTCGATGTCAACCTGGTATACCGACAGCGATCGCGATGGAGCTGGCGACGCATACACCGGCGTCGAGGCCTGCACCCAACCCGCCGACACCGTGGCCGATGGGAGTGACTGCAACGACGCGGACCCGTTGGTGACCGTGTGTCAGAGCTGCCAGGAGGTGCTCGATTATGGCGTTTCGACGGGAGATGGGGTGTACACCCTCGACCCCTGCGGCGGCGCGGCGTCCCAATTCTGGTGCGACATGACCACGGATGGCGGCGGCTGGACCGTGGCCGGGTGGCAGGCCGCAAACGCCACGAGCACCCTTGGCTTGGGCGTGCGAAACGCTCCGGGTGACGCCGACTTTTCGATTGACCTGAGCTGCCTCGGCTTCGACGAGATCGCGGTGTTCAACCAGACCTACTCATTATTCGAGAGTCAGGTGTACGATGGGAGCACGTGGGCCGAGACCGCCATCAATCTTGACATCGGCGACGCCGGATTTGCCTTCGCGCAGGGCACCTACGGCCCCGCCGACTCCCTCATGGTCATGGCGTGTGTCGATTATCAGTACAGCGGGAGCGTCGTCCAGGAATATGCGTGTGACAGCGATGGGCAGTGGGGCCCCCGCGGACACATGACCGACTACGCCGGCGAATACTGCGGTTCAAGACTGGATTACACCTGGGCGTGGATCGATGGCGCAACGTGCGCCTACACCGGCACGGCCTACACTTGGGGGTTCATGCTCCGTGGCTACGGCGGGCACGGCGGGAACGACTGATTATTCGTAGTACATCCACAGCGGGCCGGGAAAGAGCCAGGTGAGCGCTTCGCGGAGCCGGTCGCGCCAATTGATCCAGTTGTGGCCGTCTGGCGCCTCCGTGAACCGGGCCTGGTCGGCGCAGCGTTGGAACACAGGAAACAGGCTTCGGTTGTAGTAGATCAGCGACTCGAAGGTGCCGCAGCTCTGGTAGATCTGGGCGTCCAGCTTGGGTGGGTTGGCTCGGAATTCGTTGACGAAGGTGACGATCGGGTCCCATAGCGGGCCGCGCTCGTGCTCGCCGATGTCGGTGAACGCGAAGCTGCCGCTCTCCAGGATGAGCCGCCCCCAAACGCCGGGGTGCTGCACGGCGGCGTACAGCGAGGACACGGCACCGAACGAAGCGCCCATCAGCCCCTGGAACTCCGCGCCGGGGAGCACGGGGAAACGCTCGCGCAGGTGGGGGAGCAGCTCAGTGGCCAGGAACGCCGCTTGTTTGGGGTTCGCCGCATATTCGAAATTGCGCTGCACGCCGCTGGTGAACGCTACGAGCAGGGGGGCCACCTCGTGGCGATGGATCAAGTTGTCCAAGCAGGAGCGCATCTGCGCGAAGTGGAGAAAGTCGCTCCCATCATGCACGATCAGCAAGGGATATCGCTTGCCCGGTCGCGCGCCGTAGGGCACATACATCTGGTACGGTCGGTATTCGCCGAACTGGGCGGAGTGCAGCTCGCCGTCTACGATCGTGCCGCACCGCGAGCTGGTGTCGGGGCGCGTCCACTCCGGCTCTTCGTAGGAGGAAGCTGGGCAAACCGAGTTGCTGCCAAAGGGATCGTAGGCGCGCCGGGGGTTTCGCGGATCGGCTGACCAGCGCCCCTTGCCGGCCTTCACGATCTCGAACTTGTACTCCACGCGCGCGGTCTTCGGCAGGTCCAACGGGAGGTAGAACGCATCCGTGTGCGGGATGCGGCGCAGCTCGATCCGCGAGGGGAGGCCGAACACCCAGTGCTGGAGGAACACCGCCTCGGTGGCGGTGCCGTCCCAGAAGAAGAACACGGCGTGGTCGTCCGTTACGAGCGGGAAGATCGTGTCGGCCACGAACGCATCGAGCAGCGCTTTGCGGTGGGCTCGCGGTCGCTCGATCTGCGCGATCAGGTCAAGCAACCGCTGCATGCACGCTCCCATCGGGGCGAATGGTGAACGCGCTGTCGGGGGCGCCGGTGTAGCGGCCGTCCTCAAAGATCGCCCCGTTCTGCAGTCCCATGACCTTGCGTGGCGCGAGGCGGCTGGCGAGCACGGTGAGGTTGGCGCCGTTGGTGAGATCCAGGCGCTCGCGGGCGTGCGGCAGAAACACCGTGTTTCGAAGCAGACCGAAGCCGTGATCGAGGAATTCGGCGGTGCCGGGGCCGAAGCCGGTGTGGTCATGGAACAGGAGCAAGCGCTCGGTGAGCAGCATGGCCCCGGCGCTCCAGGCGTACAGCGGGCGCTGGGTGAGCGTGGGCCCGAGATCGAAGAAGAAGCATCGGTTCCGGAGCACCCCGATGTGTCCGCCGGCGATGCAGAGCGCGGCGCAGCCGGCCAGCTCGGCGCGGATCTCGTCGCGCTCCTTGCGGACGCGGGGGTTCTCGCCCGGGCGCACCTCCTGTTCGAACGCCTCGTGCAGCCGCCTCGCCTCGGAGAGGAAGAGCTCGTCGGCCTCCTGCAGGTGCCGGATCGACTGGCGGAACCAGGGACAATCGGCGTCGGGTTTGTCGGCGAGCAGCCCAGCCGCCATGCCGAGCGAGGTGCGGAGCCAGAGCCGGTAGCGATCCTTCACCTTGCGCAACGCATCCTGCTTCGCCGTGTATTTGCCGATGAGCTCGGTTTCTTCGCGCTCAAGGTGCCGGAAGCGATCGTAGAGCCGGAGGTTGCGCACCTCGTTCGGGAGAGCTGCGCGCAACAGCTCGTCGCGTGCCTCATCGTAGCGCCAGCCGGCGCTTACCAGCGCGATCGGGCCGGTGACGCCGTGGCGGGCGAGGACGGAGGGGAGGACGCCGTCCGGCCGTTCCGGCCCGAGGATGGTGAGCGACATGGAGTGGCGGCGGCTTAGCCGGCTGCGGGCCGGCGCGCAGCCGTTGATCCGGGATACGACGGGCCCGGAGGCGCGTTTGATCCGGGTTACCGGCCTGTCCAAGACGTATCGTGTGCCGGTCACCAAGCCGGGATTGCGAGGGTCCATCGCGTCGTTCTTCGCGCGGGAGGTGCGCGAGGTGCACGCGGTGCGGGATCTCTCGTTCCGGATCGAGCCGGGCGAGCGAGTGGGATTCCTCGGCCCGAACGGGGCGGGAAAAACCACCACGCTGAAGATGTTGTCGGGGCTCCTCTACCCCAGCGGCGGCGAGGTTCGGGTGGGTGGATTCGTGCCGCAGGAGCGCGATCCGGCGTTCCTTCAGCTGGTCACGCTGGTGATGGGCCAGAAGCAGCAGCTTCTCTGGGACCTCCCGGCGAGGGAGACCTTTGAGCTGAACCGGGCGATGTACGGTGTTGACCGCAAGGAGTTCACCGAAACGCTGGACGAGCTCATCGCGCTCTTGCGGGCCGAGCCGCTGCTGGAGAAGCCCGTACGAAACCTCTCGCTCGGCGAGCGTATGAAATGTGAGCTGATCGCCGCGCTTGTTCACCGACCGATGATCCTGTTCCTCGACGAGCCGACCATCGGCCTCGACGTGGAGATGCAGGTTCAAGTGCGCCAGTTCATCGCCGAGCACAACCGCCGCACCGGCGCGACGGTGCTCCTCACCAGCCACTATATGCAGGACATCGCCGCCCTCACGCCGCGGCTGCTCATCATCGACGAGGGTCAGCTTCGGTACGACGGTGCCTTGGACGAGCTGACGCGAACCGTTGCTCCCGAACGCCGGATCGTGGTGCATCAGGTGCTTCCCGAACTCGCAGCGTTGGGCTTTGCCGTCACGGAGGGGCGCATGGTTGCCACCGTGCCGGCGAGCGAGGTGAACGCACTTTTGCAGCGAGTATTTGCGGTCGCGCCGCTCGTGGAGCTGGGCGTGGAGGTGCCGCCGCTGGACGAGGTGATCGGCCGCGTGTTCCGCGGGGCGTCGCCGACGGAAACCCCGTGAGCCGGGTGCTCGGCGCCGGCCCGATCGCGAGGTTGCGGCACGTGATCGTCGCATGGCCCTCGATCCTGCGTGTCGCGTTCGCGGGGATGGTGGCCTACCGCGCCGAGATGATCATCTGGGTGCTCAGCGCCACCCTCCCGCTGGTGATGCTCTCGCTCTGGAACGCTGCGGCCGGCGGCGGCGCGATCGACGGCTGGGATCAGACCGCGTTCACCCGGTACTTCGCCGTGAACCTGGTCGTACGGCAATTGACGGGGAGCTGGGTGGTGTGGGAGCTGAACTGGTCCATCCGCAAGGGGGACCTCTCGCCGAAGCTGCTCCGCCCGATGAACCCGCTGGTGTTCAACCTCGCGGAAACGTTCGCCGCGCTTCCCTTTCGTGTGGTCGTGCTCCTGCCCCTCGTCGGCGTGCTCGCCATGTGGCGTCCCGAGGCGTTGTTCCTGCCGAGCCCAGCGGCTGCAGCGGGTTTTGTGGCGTCAAGCTTGTTCGCGTTTTGCCTCGCCTGGCTGGTGCAGGCGCTGTTCGGGATGATCGCGTTCTGGACGGAGCAATCCATGGGCTTCTGGAGCGCATGGTTCGCGGTATGGGCGTTGTTCGCGGGCTATTTTGTGCCCCTCGCCCTGTTCCCGCCCTCGCTCGTGGCCCTCGCGCAGGTGCTGCCGTTCTACTCGACGCTGGGCGCGCCAGTGGATGTCCTGCTCGGCCACGCGCCGGTGGCTTCGACCCTCGCCATCCAGGCCGGTTGGCTAGCAGCGTTGGGCCTCCTGACCGCGCTGGTGTGGCGGTCGGGCATCCGGCGGTATGGGGCGGTTGGCGCATGACACGTTGGTTCCCCGGGATCCGGATGGAGGTGATCGCGGCGCTGCTTCGAGTCTCCATCCGCGAGGCGATCCAGTACCGGGCGAGCTTCGTGGCGGAGATCGTCGTGGGCGCGCTCTCCGCGGCGGGGATCGCCGCGCCCCTCTTCCTGGTGTACGCCCGCGTGCCGCACGTAGCGGGGTGGACGCTCGATGAGGCGCTGCTGGTGACGGGGTTCTTCCTGCTCTACAACGGTTTCGTGAGTGGCCTCGTCGAGCCGAACCTCGGCGCGATCGTGGACGGCGTTCGCACGGGTGCCCTGGACTACCTGCTGGTGCGCCCAGTAGACGTACAATGGACGATCTCCTTCCGAAAGATCGCCCCCTCCGCAATTTGGGATGTGCTCGCGGGCGTTGCGGTGATCGGCGGTGCGCTCTGGCGACTTGGCCCCCCGGCTCCGCTCGCGTCGGTCGTCGCATTCGGCATGTTGACCGCGGGGATTGTCGCAACCTACGGCCTCTGGTTGCTCGTGGTCTGCACCAGCTTCTGGTTCGTTCGGGTGGACAACCTGCGTTTCTTGCTGGGCGCGGTCACCGACGCGGGGCGCTGGCCAGTCTCGGTGTATGGTAGAGGAGTGCGAATCGCGCTCACGACGGTGATCCCGGTGGCGCTGGTGTCGAGCTATCCCGCAATGGCCCTGTTGGAACGCCTGGATGGGTCGCTCGCGTTCGGTGCGGTGGCCACCGCCGTTGTCAGCCTCGTGGGCTCCCGGGCGGTGCTACTCTTCGCCCTGCGCCGATACTCCAGCGCGAGCAGTTGACCCCCAAGATCGCGCTTGCGGGCTTCGGGGCTGCCGATTCGCCGCCGGCACCTTCTGGAGTCGTCATGCGCCTGCTCTTCCCGTTCCTCCTCGCCACCGGCTGCGCGCCGAGCGGCATCTACATGATCACCGTGCCCTACAGCGATGGCGCCGTGGAATGCGAAGATGAACCGCTGGACGAGAACTTCGAGGATGGGTTCTCGCCCGATCCCGAAGACGGTGGCGATACCTCGTGGACCTACGAAGAGGAATTTACCGGCGCCGACGCCGTGATGTTCTTCCACATGGCGGCCACCAGCGGCGGCACCGCGGTGCTCACCTGGGGCGATGCGGTGTTCCCGGGCGTGCCCGAAGGCGACGGGTGGACCTTCTCCTGGACCGAGGCCACCTCCGCCAGCGATCGCGCCGAGCACGAGGATGGCTACTTCTACGAGGATAGCCACAAGAGCAACTCCACCACTGTCATCCACGTGGCGGTGCCGTTGTTCGCCGACCTCACCGGCACGATCAGCGGCTCGTCCTCCTCCACGACCACCTACACCGAGAGCGACGAGTGGGACCCGGCGGACACCGACTTCGGCATGGGCCAGATCCCGTCGGCGACCTACCTCGTGTACAAGGAAGACGGTGATCTCATTCCCCAGTCCAACGGCTGGGAAGACGACGATTGTGACGGCGACGAGTGCGAGATGATCATGAAGACGTCGTGCACCCAGGCCGGCAGCGCGTTCACCGCGAAGCACGTGGAAGGGGACGACACGATGTTCTACAACGACTGGAAGGACGACAGCCAGTAGATCGGCGCCTACAGGATCGTCTTCCCCAGCGCGCTGAGGATGAGCCACACCGCGAGCCGCCCCGTGCGGTTCTCGGTGTCGATCACCGGATTGAGCTCGACCATCTCGATGCCGAGCACCTTCTGGGTGGCGGCCACTTTTTCGCAGATCAAGTGCGACTCACGCAGATCGAGCCCGCCCTGCACGGCCGTGCCGACGCCCGGGGCGTGTTGGGGATCAACCCCGTCCAGATCGAAGGAGAGGTGGATGCCGGCCGTGCCGTCGAGGCAGCGCTCAACGGCCTCGCGCGCGCACACCGCGGTGCCGCGTTCGTCCAGCTCGCTCATGGTGTACACCCGCAGCCCCGAATCGCGCACGAACTGGCGTTCGCCGTCGTCAAGATCGCGGGCACCGATCACGCAGACGTTGCGTGGGTCGAGGGCCGGCGTGTCACCCGCAAGCGCCACCAACTCGGGGGGGCCGTGGCCGAGCAATACCGCCAGCGGCATGCCGTGGATGTTGCCTGTTGGTGAGGTTTCCGGCGTATTTACGTCCGTATGCGCATCCACCCACATCACGCCGATGCGCTTGCCGCGCTTCTTCCAGTAGCGCGAGATGCCGGTGATCGTGCCAATCGCGACGGAGTGGTCGCCGCCGAGCACGACGGGCAGGTGCCCCGCTTCGAGCCCTGCCTCCACGCGGTCGGCGAGGCGCCCGCACACTTGCAGGATCTCAGGGAGGAACCTCGCATGCTCGTCTCCAGGCTCCAACATCTCCTGCGACCGCACGCGCAGCGCGAAGTGGTCGGCCACCTTGATGCCAAGCGACTCCACCCCGGCGTTGAGGCCCGCGAGGTGAATCGCCGAGGGGCCCATGTCCACGCCACGACGACCGGCGCCGAGGTCCATGTGCACGTTCCCGATCAGGATGGAGCGCGGCGGCTTCATTCAGCGTGCAGATCGATTGCGCCGAGCTCGCCGACCGTCGAGTCGTCGGCCCACTCCACGCCGGGCACGAGATGGGCTGCGTCGAACGCCCGGGTTTCGACGATACCGGCACGGGGGTACGTGAGGTGGCGCATCAGCTCCATTCCTCCCGGGAGCCCCATACCGGAGCGCCCCTGTGGGGAGGTCGGCAGGCGCAGGCTCGCGCCGATCGTGCTGCGGTTCACGTTCAGCGCCCCCGTTCGGAGCCGATCCCGCAGCTCAGGAAGCGCCGGACCGTCCACGCGTGTAAACACGCTGGTGACCGGGCGGTACACGGCGCGATTGTGCAGGTCTACCGCCTCGTCGATGGACTCCACCCGGTAGACCAGGAGCAGCGGCCCGGGGGGCTCCTCGTTCAGGAAGGGCAAGCCGCCGCGCCAGCGCACCTCGTAGATCCCCGGCGCCGCGTAGTGCCCGCGGTGGCCGCTGAGCTCGATGGCATCGCCCTCGCACAGCGGCACATGACCCTTCGACACGAGCGCCCGGCAATACTTACGAAAGCGCGTGCGGAGCGTATCGCTGATCAGCGGGCCCATGAACACGTCGTCGTCGAGGCCGTAGCCGACGCGCAGGCGCTGGGCGCGGCGAACGAGGTCGGGCACGACGTCGTCCCAGGCCTTGGTGTGCACGAACACGCGCGCCGTAGAGTTGGAGCGCTGGCCGGCGGTCAAGAACGCGCCGACGAGCAGCTCGTACACCGTACGTTCGCGAGGAGCATCCTCGTGAACATACGCGAGAGCCTTGCCGCCCGTTTGGAACATCGCGGGCAACTCGGGCCGCTCCACGAGCGCCCGCCGAAGCTCTCTCGCCGTTTCGTAGCTGCCCGTGAACAGCAGGGCATCGATCCCCGCGTGGTTGACGAGGCGCTGCCCCACCGCGGAACCCGGGCCTTGAATCAGGTTGAACACCCCGCGGGGCATCTTGGTGCGGTCCCAGAGCTCGGCGAGCACCTGGCCGGCTACGGGGCTGTACTTCGAGGGCTTGAACACCACCCCGTTGCCGCCGAGCACCGCGGCGACCGTGCTCCCGACTGCATTGTAGAGGGGCATCACGGCGGGACCGATGAGCGCAACCACCCCGCGCGGCACGTAGTCGCTTCGCCCGGCGATGTCTTCCATCACCCGCGGCGCGACGATACCGATGCCATCGTCGAGGAACAAGTCCACGGCGCGGAGGCTCGCGGCCACCTCCTGGCGCGCCTCCCACAGCGGCTTCCCCGACTCCCGCACGAGGAGCTGGGCGATCGGCTCCGCCTGCTCCGCGAGCTGGTCTCGAAAGCGCTGAACGGCCGCGGCGCGCTCCATCAGGCCGACCTTTCGCCACGCGCGGGTGCCCTTCGCGGCCGACTCCACCGCGTCGTCCACGCTGCGCACGGAGAAGGCGAAGCGCCCCAACACATCCCGCCGATCGCCCGGATTTGTGGCGTTCAAGTAGCCGTCTACTTGCTCCGGCTTGAGGAAGGAGCCCCAGATGTAGTCCCCCCGGCGCAGGACTCGCTCGGGGATCGGGGGCGCAGTCTGGGCGGACACGTCGCGGAGTATAGCGCGCTGCTGCACCGGGTCACGCACCGACGCCGATCCGCGAACAGACCGCGCCGTGGAGCGGCACGGCAAGGCCAAGCCGGGCGGCCTCTTTCGCCAGCCACCCGTTCCGCCATCGCCATTCCTTCACCGACGCGCGCCACGACCCGATCGACATCGAGTATGCGAGAAGCCGGCGAGTCACCTCCTCTTCGCCTATCCTCGAGCCGATCCCTGCCAGACACACGGGGTTGAGCTCGCGGACCAACGCCGCCACCTCCTCGCGGCGGGCTGCGCTCGCCAGCACGGTCTCGCGGTGCAGGTCCCCCATGAGGCCGAAGATCGACGCCCAAAGCAGCTTGACCGTAATCTCGTCGAGCAGCTCCGCCTCGCTCGCCAGGGCCCGCGCGGGCAGGCCCGCCCGGCTCAGCAGGTACACCAGGGTGGGGGCGTGGCGGCCGAAGAACACGCTTTCTCCGCCGGGCTCCGGCGCCGCCCCCGCCGCCGAAACCGCGAAGTACAGGAGCCCCTGCGTGTTGCCACCCAGACCCACCTCGCGCAGCCACGGCAGCAACGCCCCGTTCTGCACGAAGCAGAGGTCCTGAGGGCGCGGGCTCGCGGCCACCACCGCGGCAACATCGTCGTTTCGGGTGCACACGACCACGGGGCCGGCCACGTCCGGAATCTCTTCCCCGCGCTTCACCAGAAGCACGTCCAGCCCTTGCTTCGTCGCGAGGTCGTGCAGCGCGCCCCCGATTCGGCCCGCGCCGACAACCGTGAGCACTACCGCGCCTTCAGGGTGCCGCCGAGCGCCTGCCAGGCCGCGACGCCGCCTTCGAGGCTCGTCGCGTTGAACAAACCCTTCTTCCGCAAGAGCTCCGCGGCGCTGAGGCTTCGCATCCCGTGCGCGCAGTAGCACACGATCTCGTCGCAGTTGGCCAGCTCCTTCCAGCGGGCCTCGAGCTGCCCGAGCGGGATGAGCCGGGCGCCCGCGATCACGCCGTGGGCGGTTTCGTGGGGCTCGCGCACATCGAGCAGCACGACGGGCTCCCCCGCCTCCACGCGCTCCTTGATCTCCTGCACCCCCGCTTCCAGGTTCGCGAGCGCATCCGCGTCGGCCACGGGGCCCTCCTCGCCTGCGGTCACCGCAACTGGCGCCCTACCCGGCCGCATCTGCGGCGGTGGCAGCGGCGCGACCGGGGAGTTTACCGGTGTAGCCCCCACCGTTTCTCCCGCCTTGACCTCGCCGACGCCGCCACCGATCCGGCTCACGACGCGCTTGGCGAACGAACGTAGAAGCCCCATCGGAGGTTCCCCCGAAGGGTGGATATCACAACGTAACGAGCGCAGGGAGTGGGGCAGACCACCCGTTTCCGTCTGCGTCCGTGAGAATCGCGCTCGTGGCGCCCCACGCGAGCGCTCCTGGCCACACCGAGGTGAGGGGGGCGTCCGTGCTGCCGGCGACGACGACCCAGCTCGCGTCCGCATCGCCGTCGAGCAGCCACTCGGCCTCACACTGCACGGGAGGCTCCCCCGTGCATGTGCTGCGTTGCACCTCCACTCCGTCCCGCCACAGGCTCACATACTGGACGGGAATCCAGGTGGGGGCGAGCACGCGCACGTCCACGACGCCGGGGCTCACGATGCGTCCCGGCGCCCATTCCCCACCGACCTTCGCCTCGATGAACGGGCCGAAGGAGACCACGGTTTGGCGGCTGGCCATCGCGGACTTGAGCACGTCGGCGTCGAAGCCGCCGAGCGTCGTGCCGGTGTTGAGGAAGGTGAGGTTCAGGCCGGGCTGTCCGCCGGTCCAACTATGGCTGTCGCTCACGCCCACGGGGGTGATCAGCTTGCCGCGGGCGGTGAGGTCCAGGTAGTAGGGGAAGTACTCCTCATGGGAGCCGCTGTTGAGCAGCTCCATCGCATCGAAGTCGGTGTCCCAGTGGTCGGCGTTGCCGATGGTTCCGGTGGTGGTGCTGTAGTCGGCCGCGGTGAACAACCCGGAGCCGCTGACGGGGTGGTTGGCCTGGAGCACGCCTTCATCCCCGATCGACTCCCGAATCCACGCGAACAGCTCTGAGGTGGTCTCCAACCGCTGCCACCAGCGCGGCGCCCCGCCGTTGGGCCGGCCGTCCCGCGTGGCGGGGTAGGCGTTGAAGTGGCCGCGAAGCACCGGGCTCACCTCAACGGCGACCACCGTTTTCAGCCACGCCTGCAGCCCGAGCGCCTCCAGCGTGGGCTGGTAGTCGACGATGTGGTCGTGGTCGGTGCCCACGTGGATATCCACGCCGCCGGCGGCGTTCACGAGCAGCCGATCTTCCACGGGAATGCTGCCGTCTCCCGAAGGGGATGCGTGCTGGTGCGGGTCGATGGTCAGCACACCCTCCAGGGTGTAGGCGGGCACGATGGTGGCCACGAGCGCGGTCGTCTCTCCGGCGGCAACAGTGACCGTCTGCACGTCCACCTCGTTGCGAACGCCACGATGTACCGTTACTCGGTACTCTCCCGGTTCAAGCGAGAGATCCATCGCTCCATCCCGTACGAAGGCGAGCGCCGCGTGCCCGCTCGGGCGCCCGGGGACGAGCCGCTCGTCGGCGCTCACGGGGTCGGCGGTCGCGAAGTCCACCAGCACAGTGGCGGGGCCGCCGTCCGCGATGCTCACGGCGAGGGTGCCCGGTGCGGAGAGCGTGAGGTCCGCGGCCGCGATAGCCGACACTTCTCCCAGGCCGTAGCCGCGCGCGAACGGGATGGGCGTCGCGCCTTCGGTGAGCGTGGTGAGCACGCCGTCCGGACCGCGGTCGTACGGCGAGATGTTGCCGTGCCCCGACGGAATATCCACTTCGATCGCCGTGCCCCGCCCGGAGGCCACCCACTGGGTCACGCCGGTGCCCGGCATCGTGAACGAACCGGTGGCGTCCGTGACCGCCATCGTGAGCGGGGCGCCGCTGGCGTTCAGCCCATGCACGCGCGCGCCGCTTACGGGGCTGCCGCCGGCGCTCACCGTGCCGGAAACGGCGGTTGGCACGCTCCCTTCGCGGGTGAGCCGCTCCGTCTCCAGCGTCGCGAGATCGGGCGCGACGCCCACCCGCGCCGCCCAGCTCAGCGAGGCTCCCGGGGCGACCGTCTGCGGCAGGTCGAAGGCCGTAGCTCCGGCCGCGATCCCGGAGATCAGGTCGCCGATCGCGGAGGGGACGAGCTCGCCCGAGCCCGCCATGATCGCCAGCACGCCCTCGTTGTGGGTGGCCACCATCGCCTCCATCGCGACCGCATCCCCATCGGAGTCCGCGAACCCGGTGCGGGGATGCCAGGGCTCCGCGATCTCCTGGGCGTAGATGCCGAACAACCCGATGGTCGCCACAAAATCGCGCGCGTCGTTGTTCGTGAACGAGGTCGTCACCTCGACCGACCATTCGCCAGGTTTGAGCACGTAGTCTGTCACCATCGTGAGGTCGTAGTCGGGCACTACATCCGGGTTCTCCAGGGCCCCGGTGATGAGCCGCATCGGCGCCGCGGGGCCGCTCACCCGAACGTGCGCGACGCCCGACGAGCCGTCGTCGATTACCTCAACCGAGGTTGCGTCACACACCCGTCCGAGGCTCAACATCGGCGCCAGCTCATCGATCATGTCGCGACCGGGAACGCCGGCCGGCCGAACCAGGTCGGCGTCGATCAAGTTGCCGCCGTAGTCGACGTAGTAGGAGGAGTCTCCCACCGCCTCGATCACGAACTGCACGCGATCGTTGTAGATCTTGATGTCGCCAGGCGCGCCTTCCGCGGAGATCCCGCCGAACAACGCACGGGTGTCGGTGACGATCCCGGCGCGCACCTGCGTGGCGGAAAGCGCTTCGGTGA
Organism: Deltaproteobacteria bacterium; assembly: GCA_014191855.1. Taxonomy (GTDB): domain Bacteria; phylum Myxococcota_A; class UBA796; order UBA796; family SXON01; genus SXON01. Next base: position 82,045 of record BJHF01000003.1, on the reverse strand, counting down.
GATCGGGCGCGGTCGTGGTCGCGGAGTCGGCCGTTTCGTCCAGGGGGCACGCCACGGCGGCGAGGAGCGTGACGATGGCAAACGGTGCGGGGCGGGCGCGGGAGGACATTCGCGTGGCTATCTCGTGGGGATAAGGTGTGCTCCGTGCGTTTCTCCGACCTCGCCACCGCCGCCAGCGCGCTCACAACCCTGCGGATCCTGCTAGCGGCGGCGCTGCCGCTTTTGCCGCGTTCCTGGTGGTTGGCCGTCTACGTGGTCGCGGTGGCCACCGATGTGATCGACGGGTTCGTTGCGCGGCGAACGGGGAAGGCGTGCGCTGCGGGGGCCACCCTCGATGCCTGGGCCGACAAGATCCTGCACGTGAACGTGGCCTGGACGCTCGTGAACGCCGGTGTGATCCCCGCCTGGTGGATGCTGCCGTGGTTCGTCCGGGAGATCCTGCAGGTTCCGATGGTCCTGGCGCTGGCGCACCGGTGGCGGATCGGCGTTGGGCAGCCCAAAACCCGCCTCGCCGGTCGGCTCACGACCATCCTGCTCGCGGTGTCGACCGTCCTCGCGCTGCTCCATCACCCTTCGCTTCTGCTCACCGTTACCGTCGGCGCGCTCGGCCTGTGCGCCGCAACCGATTACGCGCGGCTACACTTCTCCCACCTCCGCCCCTCCGAGGCCACATGACCCTCCTGCTCCTCCTGCTCGGTTGCCCCGACACCGTGTCCAATGTGGATACCAACGACTACTTTCCTGGCGACGAGGACCAGGACGGTTGGACGGAAGAGGAGGGAGATTGCGACGATACCGATCGAAGCATCAGTCCCGGACAGGCGGAAGACTGGACCGACGACATCGATCAGAATTGCGACGGGAACCTCTACGATCAGGACGGCGATGGCTCCGAGCGCGACAAAGACTGCGACGACCTTGATCCGAACACCTACCCGCGCGCAACCGAGCTTTGCGATGAGGTCGACAACGACTGCGATGGCGACGTGGACGAGGGCGCCGATGGAGGCACCATCGCCTACGCAGACGCGGATGGCGACGGATATGCGAGGGACAACGCGGCGGAGGTGACATTCTGCGAGTCGGTGCCGAGCGGGTACACCACCGAGCGTGGGGACTGCAACGACAACAACCACGACGTCGCGCCCGACGCGTTGGAGTATTGCAACGGCGACGACGACAACTGCGACGGCGAGGTGGACGAGAACGCGGTGGACACCCTGCCGTTCTACCCGGATGCCGATGGCGATGGTCACGGCACCGCGTCCGGCTGGATTCGGTCCTGCGAAGGCGGCGAGGGGATGGTGTCCAGCTCCGACGATTGCGACGACACCCGCGCCGACGTGAACCCCGACCAGGACGAGCTGTGCGACACGGTTGACAACGATTGTGACGGCACGGTGGACAACGATGCGATCGACGCGACGACCGTCTACGCGGATGCGGACGGCGATGGGCACGGGGATCCGGCCGTCGTGATGACCGCGTGTGCGTTCAACGGGTCGCTGGACGATCTGGACTGCAACGACGCCGATGCAACCGCCTTTACCGGCGCTCCAGAGCTTTGCGATCTCGTCGACAACGACTGCGATAGCGTCGTGGACAACGACATCGTGTACGTGGACTACTACCTGGACGGAGACTCCGACGGCTTCGGGGCCGACGGGGCACCCGCGGGGAATGACTGCGTTCTACCAGCCGGATACAGCATTACCGCGGGGGACTGCAACGACGCGGACGCGGCGATCTCCCCCAACGCGCGGGAGCTTTGCAACGATCTGGATGACGATTGCGACGGCGGGGTGGACGTCGACGCGGTGGACGCGGCGCCGTTCTACATGGACGCGGACGCCGACGGGTACGGGTTGGACACCGATAGCGAGTACCTGTGTGAAGCCGCGGGCGACTACACCGCGAGCATCGTGGGGGATTGTGACGATACGGAGTCCACGATCAGCCCCGGCGCCTCGGAGGCGGAGAACGCGACCGACGACGATTGCGACGGCCTCGTGGACGAGGACTTCATCGCGGTGGGTGCGCTGGTGATCACGGAGATCGACCGGCAGCCGTGGATGGGCGGCACCTCCCCGGACACCGACGCGCAGTGGTTCGAGGTGTACAACGCCGGCTCCAGCGACCTGGTGCTCGACGAGTGGACGGTGATGCGCTCCTCGTCCATCGGCACCGACCAATTCAACGTGGACCCGGCCGACGGCGTGGTGATCGCCGCGGGCACCTACGCCGTGTTCTGCGCGACCGACGTGTGGACGATGGCGACGACGGCCGACAGCCTGCTGGTGTGCGACTACGTGTGGGGAGACGCGACGCTCGCCGATGATCTCGTCACGGACTACCTCGATAATACCTACCACCTCCAGCGGGACGAGGACACGCTGAGCGTGTGGGTCGGCGGCACGCAGATCGATGCGGTGGCGTGGGACGCAACGTGGACCCAGGGCGCCACGCAGTCGATGGCCGTGGCGGGAAGCGCCATGGACGCGACGAGCAACGACGCGGCCGCGGGCTGGTGCCTCACCGCGACGGAATTCTGGTACAGCGACGCTTCCGGAGCGGTGGAATACGGAACGCCGGGCGCCGTAAACGAGGATTGCCCCTGATGATCCGCGTCGCGCTCCTCGTCGTGTTGGGCGTGAGCGCCTGCGGCGACGAGGGGGGCGCGGCGGGGGAGGGGACGGACGCCGATGAGGACGGGTGGTCGCTCGAAGAGGGCGACTGCGACGACGCGGATATCGGCGTTTTTCCTGGCGCGTTGGACGCTCCGTACGACGGGGTGGACGCGGATTGTGCCGGGAACGACGACGAGGATGCGGATGGGGACGGGGAGCCGCGGGCGACGGACTGCGATGATCTGGATGCAGGGGTGTTTTCGGGGGCGCCGGAGGCGTGCGACGGGGTCGACAACGACTGCGATGGGAACGTGGACGACGACGAGTCGATGGGGTGGGCGCTCTACACGGACAATGACCGCGACGGCTTCGGCGTGGGCGGCTCCGTGGGGTTGGGCTGCGCCGCCATCGACGGACTTAGCTTTCACGCCGGGGATTGCGACGACACCGACCCCAACGTGTTCCCCGGCCAGGCGGAGCTGTGCAACGAGGTTGACGACGACTGCTCCGGGGCCGTTGACGACGCGCCGCTGGACGGAATTGCGGCCTACCTCGACGCCGACCTCGATGGGTACGGAGACGCCGCGTTTCCTGAGGTTCGTTGTACCGTAGACGAGGGGTGGTCGGGCACCGGGAGCGACTGCGATGACGCCGATCCGCTGAGCAACCCCGGCGAAGGCGAGCTGTGCGACCAGCGCGACAATGATTGCGACGGCACCTCCGACGACGGAGCAACCGAGGATCGTACATGGTACCCCGACGGCGACGGCGACGGGTTTGGCGTCGCGACGGGGGCGCAGGCGGCGTGCGCGGTGCCGGCCGGCTTTGCGGCGCTCGCCACCGATTGCGACGACGGCGATGCGACGGTTTACCCCAGGGCCGAGGAGCATTGCGACGGCGCGGACGACGACTGCGACGGCGCGATCGACGAGGACGCGTCGGAGGGCTCCGTCTGGTACCTGGACGAGGACGGCGACGGCGAGGGAGCCTTGACTGGCACTGTCTTCTGCGAGAGCCCGGCTGGGTGGGTGGCGCTCGGGGGCGATTGCGACGATGGCGACCCGCTGGTGAATACGTCAGCCGTAGAATTGTGCAATAACGTCGACGATAACTGCGACGGCGCCTTGGACGAACGCAGCGCCGATGGCGCCGGAGAGTGGTTCCCCGATCACGACGCTGACGGCTTCGGGGTCGAAGGCATCTCGACCCCGTCGTGCTCCCCCCCGGCCGGATACGCCGCTACCCTCACCGACTGCGACGACACCGACCCCCGGCGAAACCCCGGCGCGCGCGAGCGCTGCGACGGCGTGGACAACGACTGCGACGACGTGGTGGACGAGGATGCATCAGACGCAGGATTATGGTATTCTGATGCCGATAATGACGGGTATGGGGCGGGGGAGGGAATCGCAGCGTGCGAGGGCCCCGACGGCGGCGTGGCCAACGATCTTGACTGCGACGACGCCGACGTTGCCCGGCGTCCTGGCGCTTCCGAAGCCGAGAACGGGGTGGACGACGACTGCGATGTGCTCGTAGACGAGGACTGGATCGCGGCGGGGATCGTCGTCGTCAGCGAGGTGACCCGCCAGCCGTACGCGGGTGGCACGGGCACCAGCACAAACGTGGATGCACAGTGGTTTGAGATCTACAATCCGGGCTCCGACGCCGTCGATCTGGCAGGCTGGTACATCACCGAGCAGGATGGCGACGGGTACTTCGTCCCCCCCGAACAGGGCCTCGTCGTCGCCCCCGGCGGCACCCTCGTGTTCTGCTACGACGATCTCACGTTCGCCGATCCGACGCTCTGCGACTGGACCTGGGCCGACGCCGCCCACGGCGCGCCCTGGTACGACTCCACCTACTACTTCGACCGCGACGAGGACTTTGTCGCACTCTACGCCGGCGGACTGTTGATCGACGAGGTCCACTGGACCTACGACGAAACAGCCGGGTATTGGCCGCGCTCCGCCAAATACGCCATGCGCCTCGACGACGACGCGCTCACCGCCGCCGCCAACGACGACCTCTCGGCGTGGTGCAACGCCTCGATCACCACGACGTGGACGGACTCAAGCCTCGTCGCTCATCCCGATTACGGTACGCCCAACGCCGCGAATGGGTCCTGCGATTAGGGGAAGTAGTACCGCACCCCCGCGTCCGCCCGCGGCTGCAGGTAGCAGAACAACGAGACCGACGACGCGCAGTAGTCCTCCGGAAAACCGCCGAGGCCCACGTCCACGAACGCGTCGATCGGGGAGTCCTTGAACTTGAGATCGACGCCCAGGCCGGCTCCAAAGCCGATCTTTCCCGAGGCAAAGCCGGGGAAGAGCCACACGCCTGCGTCCATTCCTGCGAGCCAGTACAGGTCGAACCGGCCGAAGTCCGTGTCGCGCACCGTGAAGATGTCCATCTCGAAGTTCACGCGGAGCTGCTGCAGCTCAATCGCGTTCCCGAGGTAGGCGCTCACACCAAGGTTCGGCTTGAACCAGTATTTTCCGGCCGCACCGATGATGCCGTTCCCCACCGAGGCGCCAATGCCCAGCTTCCGCGTGGTGCCGACCTCGGTGTCGGCGTGAGCGGGGTCGACGAGCAGGGCCAGGGCCAGCGTGGTGAGCATCCGAATCTCCGTGCGCGCCTGATTAGCCGGTTCGCGCTCCGCGGACACTTGCGCCGATTGCACACTTGCGGCCCCAAACCCCCGCGTTACGGGGCGCGACCTCATTCCCCTGGGTACCATCATGAAGAAGTTCGCCCTCATCGCCGCTGCGCTCCTGCTCGCCGGCTGCTCGTACAAGAACCACAACTCCCCCGGCTTCGGCGCTCGCTTCGCCAGCGTGGACTACACCGTGCTCGGCGAAACCAGCGCGGAAGCCTGCGGCACCTACGTGTTCGCGATCGACTTCGGCCACCTGTTCGTGGACAAGGCCGGCGCCACCTCCGGTGGTGGCAGCGGTGGCGATCCGATCAGCGCTCTCCTCGGCGCCCTCCTCGGCGGCGGCACCGCCGAAGAGGCTCGCGCGCTGTACGAAGCGCTCGACAAGATGCCCGAGGCGACCAACCTCGCCGCCTATCGCAGCCACGTCACGAACGATGGCCTCACGGCCGGCAAGTTCGGCCCCCCGATCTTCGGCCGCCGCTGTGCCACGATCGTCGCGCACGGCGTGAAGATGGGCAAGGGCCCGGTTCCGAACGCGAACTAGTTCGCGCGGGGGTCACCCCTGGGAAAGCCGGCCCTCGGGCCGGCTTTCTTCGTTTTGCCTACAGCAGTTCCTGCAACAACGACGTCGCGTAGCACCCTGCCCCGAGCGTCACCTCCAGCACCCAGCCGTCTGGATGCGGCGTGATGCGGGCGTCGATCGCCGGCACCGTGAGCGGCCGGCGGTCGCCGGGGATGATCTTCGAAACGCGTTCAAGATGATCGAGGGTGATCCCTGTTTCACGCAGCACGCCCTCTTCCAGCGCCAGGCAAAGGCCGCGGGGCCAGCGCATCCGGGTGCCGAAGATGGGGCCGGTCGCAACGCCACCCTCAAACAGGTCCCCCGGCAGGGATTTAGGACCGCGAACCTCAAGGATGCGGTTGAAGCACGCGGCTTGCCAGGCGATCAGCGCGAAGCGGCGGCGCTGGGGATCGAGGGCGGCGGCCTGCCCGAGCAGTACCTCCCTTCCCAGCTCCGGCAGCCCGTTGCCGGTGCGCTGGGGCCCGAAGCGGTTCGGGAAGCGCGCGAGCTTCGCGAGGCGCGCGGCCGCGATCCCCAGATCGCCACCGCGAACGACGATCGTGAACCGGTTCCCATCGAGCGCGCCGGGCCGGAGGGGCTCGCGCGTGGTGCCGGAGTCGATCAGCTCAAGCCCGCGCGGCAGCTCCCGCAGGCGTCGACCGCCGAGAATGGTGAAGCGCTGCTCGGCGACCGCGTCTCGGTCCTTGAGTCCCGCCCAGCCGACGTCTTCGCTCTCCACCCCGGCCGCCCGGGCCAGCGCGCGAGCCACCTCCGGGGTGTCCCACCCGGAGCGCCGCACCCGGTACCACGGCAAACCGTCGCCTTTCACACAGCCATGCGGCAGTTCCGACACGACAAAATCGGCGGCAGAGAGCTTGTATCGGCCGCCTGCGCCTCCGGGCCCGAGCCAGCGCGGCGCGAGCGGGTCCACCTCAAAGCCGACGGCTCGCTCCGGCGCTGCGCTCGGTTGAGCTGGGAGGGGCCGCGAAGTGCGGGTAGGGGTGTCGCGAACCGACGGAGGGGGGCCGCGCATCGGCCTTTTTCCACGAAAACTAGCCATGATCAAGATCCTGTTCCACCACCACCTTGCCAACCGCGCTCCGCGACTCAAGGAGCGCGTGGGCCTCCCCCAGCCGGGACATCGGCAACACCTCATGAACCACGGGGCGGATGTGCCCCGCCATCACGGCGTCCCAGGCGCGGAGCATGTCGGCCGAGGTGCCCATCGTTGATCCGAGGATGTCGATCTGCTTGAAGAACAGCGCCCGGAGGTTGAGCGGCACCTCGAAGCCGGAGGTTGAACCACAACAAACGAGCCTTCCGCCCCATCGGAGCGCCGCCATCGAGGAGGCCCAGGTGTCCACGCCGACCGTTTCCACCACTACGTCCATGTTTCGAGCGCCAATGCGTTCGTAGGGCCACGGCGTCGCCCCGAGCGCTTCCAAGTGCGCTCGTTTCTCAGGGGTGCTGGCCGTTGCGTGCACTTCGCACCCGAACATCCGTGCGACCTGGATCGCCATCACGCCCACGCCGCCAGCCCCGGCCTGAACGAGCACTCGCTCGCCCCGCTGCAGCCGGGCACGAGCGACGAGCATATGCCACGCCGTGAGCAGCGACAGGGGGAGGGAAGCCGCCTCTGCCGCGGACATTCCGTTGGGCACCGGGAGCACCTGCCACCGCGGAACGACTACCCGCTCCGCGCACCCACCGTCCGCGCTCTCCCCTCGGATCTGGAAGTCGCGACACCGATTTTGGTTGCCATCCAGGCAGGCCCGGCACGCGCCGCACCCCCAACTTGGGTGCAGCACCACCGGGGCCCCGTCCACGACCCCGGCTACGTCGCTGCCCGGCACCCGGGGGAGGTGGAAGTCGTGCCCGGCGACGCCGCGCCGAACCCAGACATCGAGGTGGTTCAGGCCGACGTGGGTGACGGCCACGCGCACCTCGCCCGCGCCCACCTCGGGCTCCGCCAACGATTCGGGGCGGAGCACCTCCGCGCCGCCGTGTGCACGAATCACGATCGCCCGCACCAGCCCTCCGCCCGCGGCGTATCCTCTCCTGCCGATCGGGGTACGTTGGCCCGTGGCTCAATCGCCTGGCATGGGACCGCTCCGGCTGATTCGACGCGCGCTCGACGCGCGCCGGGGGGATCCACGCGCGAAGCAGGACATCTACCACCTGCGGGGCGTGTTGAATTTCGTGGGGTTGTTCGCTGCAACGGTGGCGCTACCGGGCTTGCTGCTCGCGTACTACGGCATCGCAGGGCTGCGCGCGCAGCGCGATGCCGGGGCCGCTCAGGTGGCGCACGACGCAGAGCTCTCCGCCGATGCCCTGGGCGCGCAGATCGAGGCGGAGTTCAAGACCTTTGAGGATGCCGCGCTGAATCGGCTCACGACAGGCAAGTCGCTGCACACCCGCCCCGGCGAGATGTCGGCGGCCCTTCGCGTGGTCTTCCGGTACGACAACAGCGGCACGCTGGCCGCTCCGTTTCTTCGTGGGCCTCCCGCCTCGCTCAGCGCGGGGGCGTGGCGGCTCAGCGCGGCGTGGCGCGCCGCGACGGAAGCCGAGCTTCGCGGCGACTATGTGGAGGCGGCCAGTCGGTTTGCAGCCTTCGCCCGCCGCGCGCAGGCCGCCGACGCCCGCAGCGATGCCACCTTTGCGCGGGCACGCTGTGCCATGCGCGCGGGGGATCTTCGCCAGGCGGAGGCCGGCTTCCGGGAGGTTGAGCGTGACGCACGCGGCTTCCGCTCGCCAGAGGGCTTCCGCTACGGCGATCTCTCCCGCTTCAAGCTCGTCGAGATGCTGCTCGCCCGCGATCCGGTCGTCGGCGGGGTGGAGCTCCGGAAGCTGGTTGATGCGCTCCTGGCCGAGGAGTGGATTTTGGGGGAGGGGGGCGAAGCGGCCATCGCGCGGCGCTCCATCGACAACATCCTGCCGACGCGGGAAAATGCAGAGGAGATCGCCCGCCTTCGGGAAACAGTCGATGATCTGCAAACGCAGCTTTACTGGGCCGGTGCGTATCAGGACGAGCTCGATTCCCTGGGCACAAAGGGGCGGCTCATCCCCCGCGAGCCCGGTGCGTTCAGCTACTTCACCACCAGCAGCGTGCTTTGGGCGATGACCTGGCCGAACACCGACCAGTACGTGTTCGCGCTCGACTCGGCGGTGCTGTTGGCCCGCTTCAAAAGCCTCGGTCGCACCACGATCGGCGCCGACTCCGATGTCGCCGTTACGGTGATCGGTCCGGACGAGCGGGGGCCCCCCAAAGACATCCGCGTGCGCCGCCCGCTCGCTCGAGCCCCGCAGTGGTCGATCGTCGCCTACCCGCGTGACCCGGCGGCGCTGCAGCGGCGGCAGGCCGAGGACACGCGGCGGGGCATCGGCATCGTGCTGTTGTCCGTGCTGATGATCGGCGTCGGTGCCGTGCTCAGCGCGCGCCTCGTTCGTCGCGAGCTAGACGCCGCCCGACTGAAAAGCGACTTCGCCGCGAACGTTTCCCACGAGCTTCGGTCCCCCATCACCCAGATCCGGCTCAAGGCGGAGGCGCTGCAACTCGGCCTCGCGGAGACGCCCGAGGCGCAGGCCCGGCACTACGACGTGATTGTACGGGAGGCGGAGCGACTGTCTCGAATGGTCGACAACATGCTCGACTTCGCGGCGATCGAGGGTGGAAAAAAGAAGTACAATCTTCGGCTGGGGGATCTCGCGGTCACCGTGCAGAACGTGGTTGAAACGGCGCGCGTCGCGATGGAAACTCGCTCGATGACCATCGAAGAAACCTACCCGGAGGACCTCCCGCCGGTCTGGCACGACGCCGAAGCGGTCGCCCAGGTGGTCGTGAATCTGTTGTCAAACGCAGCCAAGTACGGGCAGGAGGCGGCCTGGATCGGCGTGGCCGTTCGAGCCGCTCCAGGCGAGGTGTGCGTGGAGGTGTCCGACCACGGCATCGGGGTGGATGCCTCCGAACTTCAGGCCATCTTCGAACAGTACTACCGCAGCAACGATCCCGCGGCCCGACGACGCAAGGGCACCGGGATCGGGCTAACGATCGTGAAGTACATCATGGAGGCGCACGGCGGGTCCGTCACCGTTCGGTCCACGCTCACCGTGGGCACCACGTTTGTGCTTCACTTCCCGATAGAACGTCCGGCGGGGCTCGACCGCCAAGGAGCATAAGTACGATGGCACGAATCCTGTTCGTGGAAGATGAGGAGGATCTACTCAGCTCACTCGTCGCGTTCTTCACGCGGGAGGGCTTTGAGGTGTTCCACGCGCGGGGAGGGGATGCCGCCATCCAGCTCGCGGCTCGCATGCGCCCCGACATCGCGGTGCTCGACGTCATGCTGCACGAGGGCCCAGAGGGTCCGAACGGAAAAGATGGCTTTGAGGTGCTTCGCGCCCTGCGAGATCGGGACTTTCATGGGCCCGTGATCTTCCTCACCGCGCGCACCCTCGAAACCGACAAGCTGTTGGCGTTCGATCTGGGTGCCGATGACTACATCACCAAGCCCTTCTCGCTCTTGGAGCTGCGCGCCCGGGTCCGCGCCGCGCTCAAGCGCGCGGGCGGAGGGAAGGCGGTGTACCGCTACGGAAAGGTCGAGGTAGACCTGGATAACTACGTCATTCGCCACGACGACGAGCTGGAGCGCCTCTCCAACCGCGAGCAGGAGCTGCTGCGCTACCTGATCGAGCACCGGGGCAAGGTGCTTCAGCGCGATGAGCTGCTCACCAGCATCTGGAAGTACAGCGCGGGCGTCACCACCCGCACGGTGGATACGCACATCCTCAACGTGCGAAAGAAGCTGCGGGACGACGCGTCGGAGCCGGCGTTCATTGAGACGCTTCACGGCATCGGCTACAAGTTCATCGCCAAGGAGCACTGATGTTCCTCGTCGTCGTCGTCGGTGCCTTCGCGGCCGACCCGGCGACCGACTGGGCCACGCTCTACGACGCGCGGCTCGCCGAAGTCGCCGATGGAACGCCGGATAACGCCGTGCGCCTGTACCGTGGGCTGCTGGAGGATGTGGACGCTGCGCAGCCCCTGTACGCAATGACCTCCTTCTGGCTGGGCCGCGCGCTGTTGGGCGCCGAGCAGATCGATGAGGGGATGCGAGTGTTGTCCTCGATGACCGGGGAGAGCGCGAGGGGTCGGCTTCGGGATGAAACGGACGCTGACCTTCGCCTGGCCGCGCTGGTGTTGCTCGAAGATGGGCAGCTCCGCCTGGACGCGATCGGGCGCCTCCCCGCCCGATGGAGCTTCGAAACTGGCGGCTTTCCTGCGGTAAGAGGCGCCGTCGGCGATGGCCGCGGCGAGGTAGGCGTGCGTCGCGAGGGGGAGCGGATCGCGTTCCGATGGAACACGAGCGTGCGACCGGGCGAGCCCGACCGAGTGACGCTGCGCTTCGGCGAGGCGGCTGTGCCCCGGGAGGTTGGGTTTTCCGCTCGCGCGGCAGACGCCGAAGCGGTCATGCGGGTGGTGGCCGTCGATCCCTGGGGCCAACGGTGGTTCTCGCCCGAATGGACGGTGCCGACCGACGACTGGCTCGACGTTCGCGTCGGCGTAGCGAGCTTCGTGCCTGAAGAGGGGGTTCGCGGCCCAGTTTGGCTCGATCGCGTCATCGACCTGCGCTTCGAGGACATCACGGGCGAGCGCAGCGATGTTCGCGGGGCGAACGCGCTCATCCTCGACGACGTGTATGTGCTGTGAGCGTGGTTTGCCCATGTTGATCGTCCAGAAATATGGGGGATCGTCGGTGGCCGACGTGGCGCGCATTCGCCTGGTTGCGAGGCGCGTGGCCGACGTCCGCGAACGCGGCGACCAGGTGGTCGTGGTGGTATCGGCGATGGGGAACACCACCAACGAGCTGCTCGCGTTGGCGAGCGAGGTGAGCCGCGCACCGCCTCGCCGGGAGCTCGACATGCTGATCTCCGTGGGCGAGCGCGTGAGCATGGCGCTCATCGCGATGGCGCTCGGGGAATTGGGGGTTCCAGCGCGCAGTTTCACCGGAAGCCAGTCCGGGATCATCACGGACGAGGCGCACGCGAGCGCGCGGGTCGTGGAGGTGCGGCCGGATCGGATTCGGGAGAGCCTCGCCGCCGGTGAAGTGCCGATCGTCGCAGGATTTCAGGGCGTCAGCCGCGAGCGCGAAGTCACCACGCTGGGTCGGGGCGGGAGCGATACCACGGCGGTCGTGCTCGCTGCCGCGCTCGGGGCCGATGAGTGCGAGATCTGCTCGGATGTGGATGGCATCTGGTCGGCCGACCCTCGCACCGTGCCGGATGCGATCAAGCTGGACTCCCTGAGTCTGGACGAGGCGCTGGCGATGGCGCGAAATGGCGCGAAGGTCCTCTACGAAGAGGCGGTCGCGTGGGCGCATCGTGAAGGAATCACGCTCCGCGCCAGCGCGACCGCGCAGCTTGGCGGCGGTACGGTGGTTCGATCCGGGCCTACGCAGCCCCGGGTCGCGGCGATCGTGGCCGATGATCAACTCGCGCTCGGCCCCCCATCGCTCCTGGCGGCGCTCCCCGGGCCCTGCGTCCGCGCCGCCGGCCCGTGGGGCGTCCTGGTCGACTTGCGCAACGTCCACGCGCCGATCGCAGCGCTGGAGCGGGTGGCCACCGTCGCGGTCGTTGGCACCCGGGTGGGCGCCGATCCGGCGCAACTTGGCGCCGTTTTAGGCGCGGCGAACGTGGGGCTTGGGCGCACGCCAGAGGTGTGGTGGGCCAACGCCGACGCCGTTGTGCTGCTTGTCAAAACTTCGGAGGTCGCTGCGCTGGAACGTCACCTGCACTTTTCTTTCGTCGGCCACTCCGGTATCAGTCGCGGCACATGATCCGTCAGTTCCTCAACCCACCGAACTGGTTCAGCGCTGCCAGCCTCTTCTGTGGTTTGTACGCGATCTTTCTCGCTGGCGGGGCAAACGGGGACGAAGTTCCGTTCTACCAGGCGGGGTTGTTCGTGTTCTACGCCGGGTTGTTCGACGCGCTCGACGGGCGCGTGGCGCGGCTCACGGGAACCGGGAGCGCGTTTGGCGTGCAGCTCGACTCGCTCATCGACATCGTCAGCTTTGGCGTCGCTCCGGCCGCGCTCGTCTACTTTTGGAAGTTGAAGGAGCTGGGGCCGATCGGGGTCTTCGGCGCGTTCTTCTTCATGTTGTGTGGTGCGTTCCGCCTCGCGCGCTTCAACGTGATGGCCGACGGGAAGGTGCACACCTACGGCCCGGGCTCCACGATCACCGTCACGGGCGGCACGCTGGCCGCTGCGGTGATGTGGCAGGCGGCCCCAGGCGCCGGGTTTGAGCTCTCCGCGTCGCAGTTGCTTGTGGCCACTTGCGTCATGGGCGTGCTGATGGTGTCGAGCGTGCCCTACCGCACGATGAAGTCCCTTCGCCGCAACGCCCGCACGCTCGCCGGCGTCACGGTTTTTGCGGGCGCGTTCATCTACATGGGCGTGCAGTACGACATCTCGACCGTGCTCGCCAGCTTTGGAGCGCTGGCGGTCGCGAGCGGACCGCTGGAGCTGGTGCTCGGCTATCCCGTACGCCGCCGGCGCCGTCAGCAGGAACTGACGGGGCAAGCGGCGCCGGTACGCGAAGACGAGGCACACTAGCCGGGGGTTGAGGCCGGCTGCGCAGGACTATTCGTCCTCCGCGACCTCTTCGACTTCTTCCTCGTCGTCCTCGATCTCGTCGTCTTCGGCGTCGACCTCTGCGTCGACCTCCTCTTCTTCCTCGGCCAGCTCTTCTTCACGCTTGCCGCCGCCTTTCCCGCGGTACTTCGCCAGGATCGCGTCGCGCGGGTCGGGGTTCGGGTCGTTTCGCTGATCGGCGCCGCACTTCGGGCAGAGCGGCTCCGGGCGGTTCAGATCATAGAACTTCAGACCGCATTCGAAGCAGCCATATCGCTTGCCGAGCTTGCTCTTGTCCTGCATGGTTCTCTCGCGGGCCGCCATCTATACCGGATTGATCGGTAGACGCAACCCTGACGGTGCGAGCATGCTGGGTTAGCGTCCGGGGCGCTCGGAAGGAGGCAGTCATGGTCACTCTACTCATCGCGTTGTTGGGGTGCACGCCCGAGGTCACCACCGAAGCAACGGAGGATGTTCGCGTCGATCATGCGAAAAAGGACGTGGAGTCCACCCTCCCGCGCACCTGCATGAACGAGGAGGGCCGCCTGTTCGTGGTCTGGCAGGACGAACGCGACAAATACCAGGCCGTGTGGTTCAACATGTCGTCCGATGGCGGGAAAACCTTCCTCGGGTCCGACACGCTGCTCAGCCATGGCAAGGGTGATGCGGCGAACCCGGTGATCGCGTGCGCGGGCGACTTCGTGTATGTCGCCTGGGAAGACAAGCGCGATGGCGAGCTCGGATACAGCAACATCTACCTACAGTACTCTACCGATGCGGGCCGCCATTGGCAGGACGACGACCTCGCCCTCGACGCGGACCCGGAGGGGGACTTCATCAGCCAGGGCCCTTCGATCGCGGCCGCTGGGGACAGTGCGTGGGTGGCGTGGGCCGACGACGTGAACGGCGCCTACGACATCTACCTCAACCGCACCGGAACCGGTGGGGACAAATGGCTGGATGAACCATTGCGAATCGACGGAGACGACGCCGGTTCGGCGTACTCCGCGAACCCGCGTGTCGAAGGCGACAACAGCGGGCACGTGGTCATCGCCTGGGAGGACCGTCGTAACGGCAACTCCGACATCTACGTGAACGCCTCGACCGATGGCGGCAAGTCGTTCCCTGATGACGATCGCCGGCTGGATGGGGGGGACGAGGCGGGTTCGGCGAACAGCTTTTCCCCGACCATCGCGATGTCGGGTGAGAACGTCTACGTGGTGTGGCAGGATGAACGATATGGGGACAATGCCGATATTTTGCTGAACTACAGCCACAGCGCCGGGGACGGTTGGAAGGACGAGGCGTTGCGCGTGGAGAGCGACGCGGAAGGGATTGCCGACTCCCGGAATGCAGACGTGGCGGCGGACGGCGACAAGGTCTGGGTTGCCTTCCAGGATGATCGCACCGGCGGCGGCTACGATGTGTTCTTGCGCTGGTCAGAGGACGGTGGAAAGTCCTGGGCGTCCGAAGTCGAAACCCGGATGGAGACCGACGACAACGGCGCCGCGCAGAGCTACTACCCGAAAATCGCGATCAACGGCGATCTTTGGGGCGTCGCGTGGTTGGACTATCGCGATGACCTTGAGGGGATCGGGTTCAACGACCTGTACTACCAGTACACCGTGAACGCGGGCGCGGACTGGCAGACCTCCGACGTGCGCATCAACAGCACCTCGCCGGCGACGTCGTACGCGGTGGATCACAGCTTCTACCTGCTCGACGATGCGGCGGTGACGGTGTGGGCGGACGGGCGCGGCGGCTCGAGCGACGTGTTCGCCGCGAGCCGCGCGCTCGGCGTACAGAGCGTGTTCGTGGCGGCCGAAGGCGGCGGGAAGTAACGACGGATGTGGCTGCTCGTCCTCGCGGCGTGCTCGCGAGGCCCCGAGGACCCACGCCCGGCGCTCCAGGCGGGCTTCGTTGAGGGGCGCCCCGTGCGCTTATCCCCGGACGACGCGCTTCGCGACGGGCGGCACTTTGAGGCCTGCATCGGGTACAAACAAGCCGCGCGCGCCTCGCTGGACGATGTCCCCTGGCGTGGTTTGCTGATGGTCGCGGCGCGCGACCCGGGTTGTCTGGCACCGGAGGCGGGCGCATCGCTCGCGGCCTGGGCCAAGGGGCGAGAGGGTTGGAAGGACGCCGTGGGGGAGTGGGAGGCGGGGCACGATCTGTGGGTGGACCCCGCAACGCTTTCCCCGCCTTCGCGGCTGCGGGTCTTGTTGCGCGGTACCGACCAGGCCGCGGTGGTGGCCGCTGCGGAGGCCGTCCTCGCCGCCAGCCCGGAGGATCCCTTCGCGTGTGCCGTCGTGATTCAGGATGCCATCGATCGTGGCGAGCTGGCGGGCGCCCTTTCGGTGTGCGCGAGCGTTCGAAGCAGCGCCGTCATGCGGTTGCGGGGCCGAGCCCTCGATGAGGCCGGGCGCTACGCCGACGCAGTGGACGCATACGACGCAGCCGGTTTCACGCTGCACGCGGCTGCCATCCTCTATCAGGAGCTGCCCGAGCGGGATGCGGAGGCGCTCCAGCGCATGGACGAGGACGTTCCTCCGGTGGCGCTGCACCGCGGATGGCGGGCGGTGCTTCGCCATGAACCTGTGGATGTTTCGCGTCTTGACGACAGCCCCGAGGCGACCATGCTCCGGGCGCTCGCCGGGAGTCCTACGGCCATCGCCGCGCTCCCCGACTTGCCGGGACTCGAGCCGCTCGTGCTCCACGCCCGGCTCACCGGCGATTTGCGTCGCCTCGAAGCGGAGCTCGAGCGTGCGCCCACGTCCGATGTGCTCTTGAGGGCAAACCTGGGGATTCGGCTGGAGCGTGGGCTCGACTCCTCACCGGCGGGCAGCTTCCTCGGCTCCGTGAACTCCGACCACGTCCGTCTGGGCGGCGTCGTTACCCGGCGCGAGGCGCCCTGGTCGGCGATTGTGCCGTGGACGTGGACCTATATCGGCACCCGAATGCACCTCCGCGCGGTCGGCGGAGCGTCACCGATCGGTGATGCGTGGGTTCGCGCGATCGACTTGCCCGATGAGGCTCGCGATGCCGCCCTGGCCACGCTCCAAGCCGCCCACCCCGAGCTCCGCGGCCTCGCTCGTTGGCGCGCGGGCGGATCCTTCCTTGACGCCCCGCCTGGATGTAGATAACCGCCGCGGGCTTTGGGGGGTGCATCTCCCCCCTCTCAGGAATTCAATGCACGCGCATCACACCTGGACCACACACTCCACGTCGCCCCAAGAGGCGCAGCACGACTGGTACGTCGTGGATGCGGCTGGGCAAACGTTGGGCCGCCTCGCCACGCGGATCTCGCAGGTCCTTCAAGGCAAACACAAGCCGGCGTACACCCCGCACACCGATACCGGTGACTTCGTGGTGGTCGTCAATGCTGAGCAGATCGTGCTCACGGGCAAGAAGCTCGATCAAAAGCAGTACCACCACTACAGCGGGTACATGGGGGGCCTCACCTCCATCACTGCGCGCAAACAGCTCCAGGAACATCCGGAGCGGGTGCTCGAGGCCGCGGTGCAGGGCATGGTCCCCCGCAATCGCCTCGGTCGCCAGATGCTCACCAAGCTGAAGGTGTACGCCGGCGGGGAGCACCCCCACGTCGCCCAACAGCCCAAGCCCTTCCCCGAGTACGTCTGATGGCTAGCAAGCAGCTCGTTCAGTTCTGTGCGACCGGTCGTCGTAAAACGGCGTCGGCCCGCATCTTCCTTCGCCCGGGTTCGGGCAAGGTCACCGTGAACCGGCGCGAAGCCGGCGTCTACCTGCACCGCGCGGTGCTGGAGATGGTGGTGCGCCAGCCGATGGTCGTCACGAGCCAGCCCGATTGGGATGTGATCGTGAACGTGCGTGGCGGCGGCAAGTCCGGTCAGGCCGAAGCGATCCGCATGGGCATCGCCCGCGCGCTCGTCCTCGCGAATCCGAACCTGCGCCCCGAGCTGAAGAAGGCCGGCTTCCTCACTCGCGATGGCCGCAAGGTCGAGCGGAAGAAGTACGGTCGCGCCGGCGCCCGTCGCCGCTTCCAGTTCTCGAAGCGCTAGTCGATTCCGGCCGCGTTGGCCCGCGAGCGCCCGCTTCGGCGGGCGTTCGTCGTTTTCCGGCGCACGATCGTGAATTGGGCTCATCCCCCTCGGGCCCCGATCCGATCCCCGGGGGGAGGAAACCCCCATGCGCGCACCGGCCCCCGGACGCCCCCCAGGACCTTCGCCTGATGCGAGAGGTCTCACCCAGCTTATCGACGAGATGTGCCGCGCGGGCGCTACCGATCTTCACATCAAGGTGCCCGGCCGGCCGCAGGTGCGCGTCGACGGGGATCTGATTCCCATGCCGCACGAGCGCCTGCTCCCGCCGGACACCGCCGGTTTCGCTCAGGCCGTCCTCCAGCTCGCGGGGGTGTACGACTCCGCCGCCGGCGTGCGTGAGTCGCGACTCGCATTTTCCATCGAGGGGCTGGGACGCTTCCGCGCGCAGGTCGCGCGGCAGCGCGGCACCTTCGAAATCGTCATCCACCGCATGGAGTCCAACGCCCCGCGTGTCGAGGATTTTGCGGGTCTTGAGCCGATCCGCGAGGTGATGCAGGGGCCGCCGGGCCTGGTGCTGATCGGGGGTGCGCGCAAACGCAGGGCCGTGGTCGCTGCCATCATCCGGGAGTTCAACGAGCGCGCGTGGGGCCGGCTGGTGAGCATCGAAGACCCGATCGATTGGTTGCACCAGGATGCTCGCGCGAGCATCAGCCAGCGGGAGGTGGGTACCGATGTGGCCTCGTTCCACGAAGGCCTCCGGCAGGCGCTCCGGCAGGACGCCGACGCTGTCGCGGTGACGGACGTGCCCGGCATCGACGACGCCGACGCGGTGCTGCGCGCGGCCGAGGAAGGGCTCCATGTCTTCGCGGGGCTCCCCGTGGGCGATGCGGAGGATGCGGTGCTCGCGTTCGTCGGGCGCTTCGCAGCCTCACGTGAGCGAGAAATTGCCGCGCGCACGGCGAGCGTGCTTCGCGGAGTCGTCGTCGTGGGCTTCGACGGAACCGTGCAGTGGATCGGCGTCGGCGCCGGGCGCCGCGCGGCGATGCGTTCGGGCGAACTGAGCCTGATGGGCTAAGAATCGGCGGGCCTGCGCGCTCGCGCGTGGTAGGATCTCCCGTCATGCGGCACGGCACGAGCAGCGCTGGGCGCGGGAGGCTCCTCCCGTGGTGAGGGGCGGGCGAAGCTACCGGATCGCCGCGCTCCTCGGCCAGGGTGCGTTCGGCTCCGTGTACCTTGCCAACACCGTCGGCTCCGGCTTGGATCGTCGCGTTGCGGTGAAGCTGCTGCGCCCGGAGAAGGTCTCCACGCCCGGGCTGTTGGGGCGGCTTCGGGATGAGGCGCGGATGCTGGCCGCGATTCGTCACCGCGCCATCGTTCGCGTCGATGACCTGATGGAGCTCGATGGCAGTTGGGCCATCGTGATGGAGTACGTCGAGGGTTGCGACATCACGGAGCTCTTGAAGCAGGGCGCCATCCCGCCCGTCGCGGCCTTGGCGATGATCGAGGAAGTCGCCGGGGCGCTGCACGCGGCCTACCATCAGAACGGCACCGATGGGCAGCCCCTGCGGCTCATCCATCGCGACATCAAGCCCTCCAACCTGCGGGTCACGGCGCAGGGCGAGGTGAAGATCCTCGACTTCGGCGTGGCGCGCGCCGAGATGAAGGACCGTGAAGAGCACACCTCCGAGGCGGCGTTTGGCACCGTGCCGTACATGGCGCCGGAGCGCTTCTACGGCGAAGATACCCACGCGGGGGACATCTACGCGCTCGGCGTCACCCTGTTTGAGATGCTCACGTCGGTGAAGCCGGGAAAAACGGCGATGGACGCGGATCGGGTCCCCCCGGGCGACAAGCTGCGCGCGCAGTGGGCGTGGCTCGAGGAGATCTCGCAGCCGCTGCACGACCTTGTGGCGCAGATGCTCGCGCCGAAAGCGCAGGATCGGCCCACCGCCCGGGAAACGGCCCGCCTCGCTGCGACCATCCGGCAGGCGCTCCCGGGCGACACGCTGGATGAGTGGGCGGAGCGGGTGGTTCCTGGCGTGCTGAAGCTCCAGGAAGAGCGCCGCGGCCAGGCACCCGCGGATCGTTCCGGTACGCTGCTCATCGAGCGCTCGGGGGTGCTGCCGCTCTCCAAGCCAAGGGCAGCCGGGGGCTTCTCCCTGTCGTGGCTGGCGGCTCCGGCCGCGCTGCTGGTGGCCGGGCTGGTGGCTGCCGTGATCATCGTGGGGGTGCTGCTGTTTGGGCCAGACAAGCCGGACAAGGCCACGCCCGTTTCGGCTCCGGTGCCCGGTGTCGCCGCGCCCCCGCCGGTCAGCAAGGCGCCGGCGCCCACGCCCGCCGCAAAGGCGCCGACCACGGCGCAACCTCCGCCCGCAAGCCCAAAACCGGGCACGGAGCCGGCAAAGGTGAAGCCGGAGCCGGCTGGCGCTCCTTCGAAAGCGCCGCCTGTGGCTACGCCGACGAAGGGCGCGGCTCCGGCCCCGGCGCCTGCAGCGTCGGTCGTGGCCCCCCCTGTGGAGCCCGCGCCAGCAGCCGGCCCCGGTCGCATCGTCGTGAAGGGGGATGCGGCATCGGTCACCTTCTCCGGCGAAGCAGGCACGTTCTCGGGTGGCGAGGTGCCCGCGGGCACCTACAGCGCGGTGGCCACCTTCCCGGATGGCACCACCATCACCAGGCGGGGCGTGGTGGTGGCCACTGGTGGAACCACCACGCTCACCTGCACCTCGCAATTCCAGAACTGTTCGGTCAAGTGAAGCGTAGTCGAGAGCTGGCGATCTTCGCCCTCACCGCCACCATCCTCCTCGTCGGTTGGGGATGGTGGAAGGCGCACCGGGGTGAGCTGGGCTGGGCGCTCGGCCGGGGCGCAACGTGCGAAGCGCGCTGCCTGGCGCGGGACCCCGACTGCGCCGCCCTGGCCGCCACCCAGGGCGGGTACCCCGGGTTGGAGCTCGCGGAGTCCGACCGTCGGGCGATGTGCAACGGCCTCTGCTACGTGATGCGGGCGCAGGCGAAAGACAAGACCAACGCCTGTATTCAGTAGCTCAGCCGCCTTCGCGGCGGGCCGCGCGTGCAGCCCTTCGCGCTTGCGCGCGGGCCTCCTTCGCCTCCGCGAGCGCCTGTGTTTCCGCGGCAACGAGCGCCGGATCGCGCAGCCCCAGCGCCGCGGCGAGATCAGGCCGAAGCGCCCAGGTGCGCGCCTCGGCGGCGCGCTTCCGCCACGTCGCCACCTTGCCGTGGTCGCCGGAGAGCAGCACATCGGGCACAAGATGCCCCTCGAAGTCGCGCGGGCGGGTGTAGTGCGGGTACTCCAACAGGCCCGCGGAGAAGCTTTCGTCCACGATGCTCGCGTCGTTCCCCAGGGCGCCGGGGAGCAGCCGCACCACGGCGTCCACGATCACGCAGGCCGCCAGCTCGCCGCCGGTGAGCACATAGTCGCCGATGGAGATGGCCTCATCCACCAGCACGTCGCGCACGCGGGCGTCCACCCCCTCGTAGTGCCCGCATACGAACACGAGGTGGGGCCGCTCCGAGAGGCGCTGCGCCACCGCCTGGGTGAAGCGCGTTCCGCTCGCCTCGAGCAGCACGACGTAGCTTTCAGGACGTCGCACCTCGGCGATCGCCGCGGCCACCACGTCCGGGCGCATCACCATCCCGCTGCCGCCGCCGAAGGGGGCGTCGTCTACGGTGCGGTGCTTGCCTAACCCGTGGTCGCGCACGTCGTGCACGCCGAGGCTCCAGGCCCCGGCCTTCGCCGCGCGCCCCAGGATCGATCCCGTGAGGGCCGGCGTCACCATCTCGGGGAACAAGGTGAGGATGTCCACGCGCACGGGCTACTCCCCGGCCGTGAGTGCCCCGTCCGCGATCACCACCACGCCCGCATCGGTATCCACGCGCCGCAGCGTCTCCGGGGTTGCGATGAAGAACGCCTCGCCCGCGTCGGTGGTTACCACCCAGATGTCGCGTTCGCCCGGAACGATGTCGGCCAGCGTGCCGAGCGCGGTGCCGCTCTCGTCTTCCACGGAGAGTCCGATCAGGTCGGCGACGTAATACTCGCCTTCCCCCGCTTCCGGGAGCTGCGACCGGTCGATGTGCACCGTCCAGCCCATCAGCGCCGCCGCATCCTCGGGCGTGCCCACCCCGTCCACCTTGCCGATGATTCGCTTTCCGGCCCCGGGTCGCGCCGAAACCGTGGCGGTGCGCTCTGCACCATCCGGCGAAACGAGGGTAACGGAGCGCGGCTCGCGCAGCACGCTCTCTTCGCGATTGTGCAGGTGCAAGCGCACCTCCCCGCGAACGCCGAATACGCCGACGACGGAGCCGAGCTCGATGCGGTCGGCCATCAAGTCCTAGGCGTCGGGCTCAACGAGCTCAAGCACCGCACGGCGTTCGCCGCTGGAGGCGCTGAGCACGGTGCGGAGCGCGCGCAGCGTCTCCCCGTCGGGGCCCTTCACCGAGGCCACATCGCTCTCGGCGACCGTGAGCTCGTAGAGCACGCTGGACTCGCCCTCCACCTCGTTGATCTGCATCGCATCGGGCGACTTCACGAGGCCCTTGATCATGTGCTGGAGGAGCGCGACCATGGGGCTACGCCTCGGCCGGCGCGGCGAGGCGCGCGCGCTTCAGCAGGTTCGCCACGGTCTCAGAGGGCTGCGCGCCCTGCTTGATCCAGAAGTCGGCCCGCGCGAGGTCGACCACGACCACGGGGGGCTCGACCATCGGGTTGTAGTGCCCGATGTATTCGAGGCAACGACCGTCGCGCGGGGAGCGCTTGTCGGAGACCACGAAACGGTAAGAGGGCTTCTTTTTCGCGCCGGTGCGGGTGAGGCGAATGCGGACCATGGTCTTCCTTCCAAACGAGTGGCGGCGTCTAATGCAGCGCGCCACGGCTGGCAAGGCGCCGCGGCTACAGCGGGATGTTCCCGTGCTTCCGTGGCGGGTTCTTCTCACGTTTGTTTTCCAGGGAGTCGAACGCCTCGATGAGCCGGGTGCGGGTGTGGCGCGGGCGCAGGATCTCGTCGATGAAGCCCAGCTCGGCGGCGCGGTACGGATTCGCGAAGCGCTCCCGGTAGTTCGCCACCAGCTGCGCCTTGGTCGCCACCGCGTCGGTGGCGCGCCCGAGCTCGTTGCGGAAGATGATGTTCACGGCGCCATCTGCGCCCATCACCGCGATCTCCGCCGTGGGCCAGGCGAGGTTGAAGTCTGCGCGCAGGTGTTTGCTGTTCATCACGCAGTACGCGCCGCCATACGCCTTCCGCGTGATCAGCGTCACCTTCGGTACTGTGGCCTCCGCGAACGCATACAGCAGCTTCGCGCCGTGCTTGATGATGCCGCCGTGCTCCTGCGCGGTGCCAGGAAGGAAACCGGGCACGTCTTCGATGACCCAGAGCGGGATGTTGAACGCGTCGCAAAAGCGTACGAACCGGGCGGCCTTCACGGAGGCGTTTACGTCGAGCACGCCTGCGAGCACGGCCGGCTGGTTCGCCACCACGCCTACGCTGCGGCCGCCAAGGTGGATGAACCCCACCACGATGTTCGCCGCATAGTCCGGCTGAACCTCGAGGAACTGGCTGTCGTCGGCCACCGCGGTGATCAGGTCCTTGATGTCGTAGGGGCGGTTCGGGTTCGTGGGAACCAGCTCGTCGAGGGTCGGGATCTCCCGGTTCGGCAGGTCATCCGTGCGGCGGCGGGGCGCCTCCTCCATGTTGTTCTGCGGCAAATACGCGAGCAGGGCGCGCACGATCGCGAGCGCGCCCTGCTCGTCCTCGGCCGCGAAGTGCGCCACGCCGGAGGTCTGCGTGTGGGCGGTCGCCCCACCGAGGGCTTCCTGCGTCACCTCTTCGTGGGTCACGGCCTTGATCACGTCCGGGCCGGTGACGAACATGAACGAGGTGCCCTTTGCCATCACCAGAAAATCGGTGATCGCCGGGGAGTAAACCGCGCCACCAGCGCAGGGGCCCAGGATCGCGCTGAGCTGCGGCACGACGCCGCTGGCCAGGGTATTGCGCAGGAAGATGTCGGCGTACCCACCGAGGCTCTCCACGCCCTCCTGGATGCGCGCGCCGCCGGAGTCGTTCATGCCGATCACCGGTGCGCCGTTCTTCATCGCGAGGTCCATCACCTTGCAGATCTTCTTGGCGTACGCGCCGGAGAGCGTGCCACCGAACACCGTGAAGTCCTGGGCGAACACGTAGACCAGCCGCCCGTCGATCCGCCCGTACCCGGTCACCACGCCATCGCCCGGAACCCGGCGGGCATCCATGCCGAAGTCGTTGCAGCGATGCACGACGAAGCGATCCAGCTCCCGGAAGGTGCCCGCGTCGAGCAGCGAGTCCACCCGTTCCCGGGCGGTCAACTTACCGCGTTGATGCTGCCGTTCAACCGCGTCGGGCCCGCCCCCCGCGAGCGCGAGCGCGTCGTTCCGATCCAGCGCGTCGTACAGGGCCTTGCGTTCGGGATCCATGCTGCCTCCGGCCGCCGCGCCTAACCCCGTGCCGTGCTCCTGGGTCGCCGGTGGTGCGTTCGGCTTGTGGAAATCGGCTCCGGACGCTACCGTGGGGGCGCCGCCGGAGTGCCCCATGCGTCTCGTCCTCCTCCCCTGTTTCCTCGCCCTCGCCGTTGGCTGCCCCGGGGGCTCGAAGGACTCCGATAGCGCCGGCGGGAACGACTCCGGCGATACCGCCGACATCGACCTGGGCCCGCCCGGCTGCATCAACCTCAACGGTGAAGAAGGCGACTTCGCCACGATCACCGCCGCGTTGGAGTACGCCGCCGCGGGAGATACGGTCAACGTGTGCGCCGGCACCTACACCGAAAATGTGCTGCTCGATGTCGGCGTTTACGTCGTCGGCGCGGGCTCGGGAACGACGTTCATCGATGCGCCGGTGAACGAGGCTGCGTTCGACATCAGCGGGTCAAGCGCCGGTGTCTCTGGCTTCACGATCACCAGCACGCGTTCGGGCATCACCGTGGATCAGGCGTCGGATGTCGCGATCTCGGATGTGGTCTTCTCCACCCCCGCCAACTACGGAATCGAGGCGAACCAGGCCGTTGATCTCAGCGTGAGTGCGAGCGCGTTCAACACGCCGGTGTACGGCGGAATGTTCCTCAGCGGCGGCACCGCGGTCGTCGATGGCTGCGTGTTCACCGATCCGACGAGCTACGCGGTGTGGGCCTCGAGCGACGCGGCGATCACGCTTTCGAACAACATCTTCGATGGAGTAATCGAGACGAGCGCCGGGGCCGACGGCTTCGCGGTGTTCGGGGAAGGGGCGTCGGTGGCGATGAGCCACAACGTCGTCACCGCAACGGATGGCATCGGCGTGCTCGTCACGGACGGCGCGCTCGTCCTCGACGGCGACCTGTTCAACGACGTGGCTTACGCCATTGCGGCCGACAGCAGCACCTTCTCCGCGGATGGCGTCGAGGTTTACGGGGCAACGACGCAAGGGATCTTCGTTCAGTCGAAGTCCGACATCTCGGTCACCAACACCATCGTGTCCCTCAACGGCGGGAGCACCACGGGGCTCACCTCCTGCTCGCACGACTACGACGCGTTTGATGGGAATTGTGGCGGTATCTACCTCGCGGCGGATGGCGTTACGATGTCCGGCGTCACGGTCAGCGACTACGAGAGCTTCGGCGTGATCATCGGCTCGGCTCGCAACAATGGGGACGTCACGGCGGTCGTCTCGGCGGTCACCGTCGAAAACGTCGGCCGCTGGGGCTTCTACGTGAACGAGGGCACGGGTACGTACGATGGGGTGAACGTCACCGGAGTCCGCGAGCCCGATGCAAGCTGGATCGACCAGTGCACCTACGAGGTGGATGGGTCCTACTACACCTCGGTGGACCGCGGTGCGGGCATCTTGATGTACGGTGGCGACGCCGTGATCACCAACTCCAGCGTCAGCGGCACCGAAGGCTGGGGCCTCTCCTTGGTTCAGTCCAACGCTGAGGTGTCTGGGTCGGCCTTCAGCGACGCCGTTTGCGCCGGCGTCATCAACTTCACCGGCAGCCTCGAGCTCTCCGGCAGCGCCTTCACCAACACCACCGAGCTGTATTCCTCCTTCGGGCAGGTGTTCGACTACCAGGGCGCCACCATTCTTGAGGGGAACAGCTTCACGAACACGCGCTCCTACTACTTGAGCGATTCCGACGATGGCGCCGGCGGCTACTACCACTACTCGTCCACGGGGTACGGGCGAGACTTCTATGCGAGCGCCTCCTCCGCCTGCTTGATCAAGGACAATACGTTCACCGCTGGCGACGACAGCCTGTACATTGAAACGTCGGGTTGCGACATCATCGGGAACACCTGGTCGGGGTACAACGGCACGATCCTCACCAACTACGAAGGCACGGACACCGACCCGGTCACGTTCAGCGGGAACAACGTCACGGATCACGCGGGGTGGATCGTGTACAGCTCCTATGGAACCACCACGGTGGAGGATCTGGTCGTCGGCGATCTGCGCGAGTACAGCTACGGCTACGCGCAGACGTGGATCCACGCCGACGGCACGGTGGAGGACGTGTACTCCTACGAGTATGCCTACGGCCAGCCTGCTTTTTACGCCTACGGTTACTACTACATGTACGACAGCGATGGCGACGGCGTGAACGATACCGAGTACGGCTCGCCGGCCGGGCTCACGCTGGAGAACATCAGCATGGGCGCCTCGATCGCCGGCATCGTGCAGGCCAGCGAGGCGTCGCTCGAGATCACCGACCTTACGGCCGAGAGCGCCGGGGGCGATGTCGTGTACGCATATTGGAGCCACTACGCCCCGGAAGTTGAGATCGACGGCGTGGAGGTGCCGGATGTCACCGGTAGCGGCATCTCGTTGTACGGCAACACGCCGGACGGCGGGTACGCGCTGATCTCCGACGTCAGCTTCGACGTCGTCTCTGGAAGCGGCGTGGTGCTCACCGGACTCGCGGAGTGGACCATGGAGGACGTGGCTCTGGTGGATGTCGGCGGCTACGGCGTGAGCAGCAGCGGCAGCTATAGCTACTACGATTATGCGACTTCCACCTCGGTCTACGGCACGCGCGAGCCCGTGATCACCCTCACCGGTGTGGAAGTCGAAGCCTCCACCTCCGACAGCTTCACCTTTACGAATGGCGTCGTCAGCATCGACAGCTCGTTGGCGCTCGATGGCGGCGACGACGGCCTGAGCCTTGACTCCGTGAGCGCGTCGGTCACGAACAACATCTTCGCCACCAACACCGGGTATGGGATGATGTGCGTCGGCACCACCCTCACGGCGTGCACCGGCAACGATCTGGGCAGCAACACCCTCGGCGCCCACCTCGACTGCAGCGACGATTGTTCGCTCTGAACGACGAGGTGATCGTCGGCATCCCCGCCCGCCGCGGCAGCACGCGGCTGGCGAACAAGATGCTCGCCGATCTGTGCGGGGCCCCGGTGATCGTCCGAACCTGGCAGCGCGTTCGCGAAGCCGGCTTCGAACGTGTCTTTGTCGCAACCGACGATGAAGAGATCGCGTCCGTGGTGAGAGCAGCGGGCGGCCAGGCCTTGATGACTGGGGAGGCCGCGAACGGAACCGCGAGGATCGCGCAGGCGTTTGCGGAGAGTCGGACGAAGATCGTGCTCAACGTTCAGGGCGATGAGCCCCTGGTGGCCATCGAAACGCTGCATGAAGTGGCTGGAACCCTGCTCGACAAAACTCGGCCCGCGGTCGCGATCGCCACCGCGGCGGCGCCGCTGGATCCTGCCGAGGCAGAGCGCCCGGAGCGGGTGAAGGTCGTGACCGCCCTCGATGGTCAAGCCCTCTATTTCTCGCGGTCCGCCATCCCGTGGGGGGGGCCGTACCGCGTGCACGTCGGCGTCTACGCGTTCCATCGAACCGCGCTTCGGCTTGTCGCCAGCCTGGATCCATCGCCGATCGATGAGGGTGAACGCCTCGAACAGCTGCGCTGGATGGCGCATCGTGTCGGGATTCGCGTGGTGGACGTCGCGGCGCCCGCCCCGTCGGTCGACACCCAGGCCGACCTCGATCGGGTCCGCGCGATCTTCGCGAGCCAGCACCCGTCGGCGGTGGGGATGGGTTAGGCCGGGCGTTACCGAGAGCGCGGCCATGAAGACCAAGTTCGTGTTCGTCACCGGAGGTGTGCTCAGCTCGCTTGGAAAAGGCTTGAGCGCCGCCGCGATTGGAGCGATCATGGAGGCCCGCGGCCTCCGGGTCACCAACATCAAGGCCGACCCCTACCTCAACGTCGATCCCGGCACGATGTCGCCCTACCAGCACGGCGAGGTGTTCGTCACCGAGGATGGCGCGGAAACCGACCTCGACCTGGGTCACTACGAGCGCTTCGTCAGCACGCAGATGACACAGCGGAACTCGTTTACGACCGGGAGAATCTATCGAAACGTGATCGAGCGGGAGCGCCGCGGGGAGTACCTCGGGCGCACGGTGCAGGTGATCCCGCATGTCACGGACGAGATCAAGCGGTTGATCCAGGAAGGCGTGTCCGACTCCGACATGTGCATCGTCGAGGTCGGCGGCACCGTGGGCGACATCGAGGGGCTGCCGTTTCTGGAGGCCATCCGCCAGGCGAGGGCCGACTTCGGGGCGGAGAACGTAGCGTATATCCACGTCACACCGGTGTTCTACATCAAGGCCGCCGGCGAGATGAAAACCAAGCCGACGCAGCACTCGGTGAAGGAGATCCTCTCCACGGGCATCCAGCCCGACATGCTCATCTGCCGCTGCGACATCCCGGTTCCTCGCGATCTACGCCAGAAGATCGCCAGCTTCTGCAACGTCGGCGTGGACGACGTGATCAGCGCCCACGATGTCGGCAACATCTACGAGCTTCCCCTGGTGTTCCACGAGCAGGGGCTCGATGATCGCTTGCTCAAGAAGTTCTCGTTCTTCGCCGCACGTCCGCAGATGTTCCGCTGGGAGGAGTACGTTCGCCGCGCGAAGAACCCGGTGCACCAGATCCGCATCGCCATCGTCGGCAAGTACGTCCATCTCACCGACACCTACAAGTCCCTCAACGAGGCGCTTGCGCACGGCGGCGTGGCGAACGAAGCGAAGGTCGAACTTCGTTATGTCGACAGCGAAGAGCTCGACGCCAGCAACGCGGCCACGCTGCTCGGCGGGTGCGATGCCGTGCTGATCCCGGGCGGCTTCGGGAGCCGGGGTACGGAGGGGAAGATCGCCGCGATCCGCTATGCCCGCGAGGCCGGCCTGCCGTTCTTTGGGATCTGCCTCGGCATGCAGCTCGCCGTCGTCGAATTCCTACGGTCGGTGGCGGGGATCGCGGCGCACTCCAGCGAGTTCGAGCCCGGCGCGGCGCATCCGGTCATCCACTT
The DNA here is from genome assembly GCA_014191855.1 of Deltaproteobacteria bacterium. GTDB lineage: Bacteria > Myxococcota_A > UBA796 > UBA796 > SXON01 > SXON01. The sequence continues at coordinate 53,210 of BJHF01000003.1, read as the reverse complement.
GATGGATGCGCAGCACAACGTCACGGACATGGGCGGCACGATGCGCCTCGGTGCCTATGCCTGCCAGCTCGCGACGGGTACGAAGGCGCGGGCGATCTACGGCGCCGCCGAGATCAGTGAGCGCCATCGGCACCGGTACGAGGTGAATCCGGCGTACCATGAGCTTCTTCGGGGGCACGGAATGGCGGTGTCGGGTCTCTCTCCCGATGGCAAACTCGTCGAGATGATCGAGCTGCCTTCCCATCCGTACTTCGTGGCGTGCCAGTTCCATCCAGAGTTCAAGTCGCGCCCGCTCGCGCCGCACCCGCTGTTCTCGGCGTTCGTCAAGGCTGCGGTTGATCACAAGCTCCGCACCGGGGCGGGGTCGCGTCCGGAAACGGCCACCTCAGCGTTAGAGGCCAAATAAGATGAGGGCGGCCCGGCGCATTCGCGCCGTCGGGCTGCTCCGCATCCCTGCCGCGGTGCCGCTCGCGCTCCTGATGGGGGCCTGCGCACCGTCGCCACTCGAGCCCCTTCCGGCCGTCGCCACCGGGGAGGGGATCACGGTCGAGGCCACCTCGGCGTCCGGTAGCTACTCCCTCGCGTTTGCCGGGGCCGAGGCGGATCTGGTCGGCGGCGCGCCGATCGCGGCCAGCCGGACCAGCGTCACGCACGCCGCAACGGCCGGCCCGCCCCTCGAGATCCGCGCCGCAAGATCGTCCTGGGATCTGAAGAAGCGCACGGCCCACTTCGAGGGGGAGGTCGTGGTGGTTCGGGGTGCCGTTACGATGCGTTGTGGGGCATTGGACGTAAGTTATGCCGATGCCGATCGGATCGATACGGTCGTTGCAACCGGCGGGGTCGTCGTCGAAACTGGCGAACGGCGCGCGCAGGCCGAGCGCGCCGAGCTGCTTGGCGCCAACGGCAAGATCACGCTCACCGGCACGCCGCGGCTCGCGGAGGGCGTGAACGCGCTGGTCGGGGAGCGGATCATCCTCTGGTTGGACCACGAAAAAGCCGACTGCGAGGGGGGGGCTTCGGGGCCGTGCACGCTTGTCGTGGAGGGGCGGGCGCTGGGGCAATAGGGTAGGCGGCGTGCGGAGGCCCACCCATGCGCATCGTCACCGGCTCGGATCACGGCGGACTCGCCCTCAAAACCGCCCTCGTTGCCCGGCTCCGGGTCCAGGGGCATCAGGTTGTGGATGTGGGCACGCACGACGCCGCCTCCTGCGACTACCCGGACTACGCCGTGCAGGTTGGCAGGGCGGTCGCCGGCGGCGCCGCCGACTTCGGGCTTCTGGTCTGCGGCACGGGGCAGGGGATGGCGATGACCGCGAACCGAATCCCCGGCGTACGAGCGGCTGTTGTTGCCGACACCTTCACCGCCCGGGCCACGCGCCAGCACAACGACGCGAACGTGCTGTGCCTCGGCGAGCGGGTCGTCGGCCCGGGCCTGGCGGGGGACATCCTTGATGCGTTTCTGGGGGCGAATTTCGAAGGAGGCCGCCATGCCGGGCGCATCGCGAAGTTTACGGCGCTGGAAAAGGCGTAGCCCCCACTTCGCCGCCACACCCAGCCGCTCGGGTTACGCCCGCCGGCCCCCGGAGCCCTCCCCATGTCGCTCGCCTCGCAAGACCCCGACGTTTTCCGGCTCATGGAGCTGGAACGTGAGCGCCAACGCCACGATCTGGAGCTGATCGCTTCGGAGAACTACGCCTCGGCCGCGGTCATGGAGGCAGCGGGCAGCGTGTTGACCAACAAGTACGCCGAAGGTCTACCCGGAAAGCGCTACTATGGTGGCTGCGAATTCGTCGATGGTGTGGAGGATCTGGCGCGCACCCGCGCCATGGAGCTCTTCCCGGGCAGCGAGGGCGTGAACGTGCAGCCGCATTCGGGCGCGCAGGCCAACGCCGCTGTCTATCTCGCGGCGTTGAAGCCGGGGGATACGCTCCTGGGCCTCGACTTGAGCAACGGCGGCCACCTGACTCACGGCTCCCCGGCGAACAGCTCGGGCAAGCTCTACCGGGCGGTGCACTACAAGGTGAACGCGTCCGGCCGCATCGATCTGGACGAGGTTCGGGAAATTGCGCTGCGCGAACGCCCGAAGATGATCGTCACCGGCGCCAGCGCCTACCCGCGCTTGTGGGACTTCGCAGCGTTTCGCAGCATCGCCGATGAAGTGGGGGCGTTGCTCCTCGCGGATATGGCGCACGTCGCGGGCCTGGTCGCCGCGGGGCTACACCCCAGCCCGTTCGGCCACTGCGACTACGTCACGACGACCAACCACAAAACGCTGCGGGGCCCTCGCGGCGGTATGGCGTTCGCGCGCGAGCCGCTCATGAAGGGCCTGAACAGCGCGGTCTTCCCCGGCTCCCAGGGGGGGCCACTCATGCACGTCATCGCGGCCAAGGCCGTCGCGCTCGGTGAAGCGCTGCAGCCCTCATTCCGCGTGTACGCCCAGGCGGTGCTCGACAACGCGCAGGTCATGGCGGAAACGCTGACGGAGCGCGGGTTCGCGCTCGTGTCCGGGGGCACCGACAACCACCTGATGCTCGTCGATCTCTCCGAGAAGCCCTACAGCGGGAAGGATGCGGAGGCCGCCCTCGGTCGCGCGGGGATCACGGTCAACAAGAACACTGTCCCCAATGAAAAGCGCAGCCCGTTCGTGACATCTGGCGTCCGGATCGGCACGCCGGCGATGACGACGCGGGGGATGGGCCCGGCGGAGGCCCGCCAGGTCGCCGCCTGGGTCGCCGAGGCGCTGGACAACGGGCAGGACGAAGCACGGCTGGCGCGGATCCGCGGTGAAGTGCGGGACATGACCGCCCGTTTCCCCGTTCCAGGCATCGGGTAGCGGTCGAGCCCGAGATGGACTGCCCGAGCTGCCAACACCCCGACACCCGCGTGGTGGATAGCCGCGAAGCGGTGGACAGCATCCGGCGTCGTCGGGAGTGCCAGTCGTGCAGCTTCCGGTTCACCACCTTCGAGCGCGTCGAGTTCCGGCTGCCCGACGTGGTGAAGCGCGATGGGCGCAAGCAGCACTTCAACCGCGACAAGCTCCTCGCTGGGCTTCGGTTGGCCTGTCGCAAGCGGCCTGTCACCGAGGAGCAGCTGGATGCGGCGTGCGCTCGGGTAGAGCGTGAGCTCACCAAGCGCTCCGGCGATGTGCCGACGGCGGAGATCGGCGAATTGGCCATGACGGAGCTGCGTAAGCTCGACGACGTCGCCTACCTCCGTTTTGCTTCCGTGTACCACGAGATCACCTCACCGGCCGACTTCCTTGAGGTGCTACGCCCGCTTTTGGAGCGGGGGCACGAGCCGTGAACTACGACCCGCGCTTCATGGGGCTGGCGCTCGATCTGGCGCGGCGGGCGCTGGGGCGCACGGCGCCGAACCCGCCGGTCGGGGCGGTGATCGTGCAAAACGGCAGCGTCGTCGCCGAGGGGTGGACGCAGCCTCCGGGCCAGGCCCACGCCGAGCCTCACGCCCTCTCCGCGGCGGAGCGCGCTGGCGTCGATACCCGCGGCGCAACGATGTACGTCACGTTGGAGCCCTGTTGTCACCACGGGCGAACGGCGCCATGTACCGACGCAATCCTCCGCGCGGGGATCGCGCGGGTGGTGGTGGGCACGGTCGATCCCTTCCCGCTCGTCGCCGGCAAAGGCATCGCGCAGTTGCTCGCGGCTGGCCTGCAGGTGGATGTGGGCGTGCGAGAGGCGGAGTGTCGCCGGCTGATGTTGGGGTTCATTCGCGCCCACACCGAGGGCCTTCCCGAGCTCACGTTGAAGGCGGCGATCACACTCGATGGTCGCATCGCCAGCGCCTCCGGCGAAGCCCGCTGGATCACCGGGCCCGCGGCTCGCGAGCTCAGCCACCGCCTGCGCGATCAGCACGACGCGCTGGTTGTGGGCGTCAGCACCGTGATCGCCGACGATCCCGAGCTTACAACCCGCATTCCAGGGGGGCGAGATGCCGTGCCGGTGGTGCTCGACAGCACGCTTCGCACGCCGCCCGGCGCGGCCGTGCTGCGGCGTGGCACGACGCTCATCTACACCAGCTTTGAGGCGGTCGATCCCGGCCTGAACGCCACGGTGGTCCGCGTTCCCCGCGCCGGCCTCGGCGTGGATGTCCGTGCGGTGCTTCGCGATCTGGCCTCGCGCGGGCTGCATCGGGTGCTGGTCGATGGCGGCGCGCACGTGCACCGCAGCTTCCTGGACGCGGGCGTGGTCGACCGCATCGAGCTCTTCGTGAACGCGCGCGTGCTCGCGGGCGGTCCGGGATTTGTGGCGGGGGAAGGCTATGCGCTGGCCCATGCGCCAGCCTTCCGGTTCGACCACGTGGAGCGCGTCGGAGACGACCTCCGCCTGGGCCTGGAGCGCGGGTAGGCGCAGCCCCCCGTTTGGGGTTAGTCGCCGCGCGATGTTCACCGGACTGGTCCAGGCGCTCGGCACGGTCCGCTCGGTCACCCCTGTGGGAACCGGGCGATCCTTGTGGATCGAGTGCCCATTCACCGACCTGAGCGTCGGCGAGTCGGTGGCCTGCGATGGCGTATGCCTTACGGTTGAGCGCGCCGAAGTTGGGGAAAGCTCGGCGCAAGGCCGAGGAAGTGAGCGCGGGGCGTTCCAGGTGACAGCGGGGGAGGAGACCCTTCGTCGGACCAGAATGTCCGATTTTGCACCGGGGAGTCGCGTCCATCTGGAACGCGCCCTGCTCCCTACTGATCGGCTCGGCGGCCACTTCGTAACAGGGCATGTGGATGGAATCGGCACCCTCCTCCGGGTAGACAGGCGGGAGGGATTCACCGAAATCGAGGTTGAAGTACCTGCATCGATGATCAGGTTTTTTGTGAAGAAGGGCAGCGTCACGCTCGATGGCGTAAGCCTCACGGTGAACGAGGTGGGCGCGCAGAGCCTCACCGTCGGGATCATCCCGCACACGGATGAGGTCACCAAGTTCGGGGGCGTGGTCGTGGGCGATACCGTGAACGTGGAGATCGACGTGTTAGCCCGCTACGTCGGTCGCTATTTTGATACCCGGGAAGCGTGAAGGAGTCGCTATGAGCTTTGAAGTGATGTCGGAGAGCCCGGACCGTCGTGTCGAGCTCGCGATTTCGGACATCGCCGCGGGCCGCATGGTCATCCTGGTGGACGACGAAGACCGGGAGAACGAGGGTGATCTGGTGATCGCCACCGAGAAGATCACGGCAGACGCGATCAATTTCATGGCCACCCACGCGCGAGGCCTCATCTGCCTCACGCTCACGGAGGCCCGGGTGGACCACCTCGGCTTGCCGATGATGGCAACGAACAACCGCTCGCCGTTCTCTACGGCGTTCACCGTGTCGATCGAGGCCCGTGAGGGCGTCTCCACCGGGATCTCGGCCGCGGATCGGGCCCGCACCTGCCTCGTCGCGATCGAGGAGGGCAAGGGCAGCAACGACCTCGTCACTCCAGGCCATGTCTTTCCGCTTCGCGCGCGCGACGGCGGAGTGCTGGTTCGTACCGGCCAAACCGAAGGAAGCGTCGATCTGGCGAGGCTCGCCGGCCTCACGCCATCGGGCGTCATCTGCGAGATCATGAACGCCGACGGGACCATGGCTCGCCTCCCGGAGCTGAAGGAATTCGGCCTTCGCCATGGCATTCGCATCGTCGCGGTAGCCGACCTCATCCGGTGGCGCCTCACCCACGAGCGCCTGGTGAACATCGAGATCGATACGACGGTCGCCACCCCGGATCACGGCGAATTCCGGGCCCGGATCTACCGCGCCACCGGTGGCGGCCTCCACCTGGCTCTCGCGCGGGGCGATCTTTCTGCCCCCGGTCCGGTCCTCACTCGCGTGCAAACCGCCTGCGGCCCTGCAGACGTGTTCAAGGTGCTCACGAGCGATAGCGCCGCCCAGATCGACGCAGCGCTCGCCGCAATCGCGAAGGAGGGTAGGGGCGTACTGCTCTATCTTCACATCGACGGCGGGGACGAGGGCTCGATGATTGAGCGGCTACGCGAGCACCTCACCCCCGAGTTGACGGCTCCCAAGCCGCCGAACGCGCTCCGCGAGCTCGGCACGGGCGCGCAGATCCTTGTCGACCTCGGCGTGCGCGAATTGCGGCTGCTCACCAACAACCCCCGCAAGATCGTCGGCCTGGAGGGCTTCGGGCTCCACGTGGTCGAGCGGGTGCCGCTGGCCATCGCGCCGCACCCGGATAGGCGTCGGTTCCTTGAATCACGGCGTACGCAGCTCGGGCACCTGCTCGGGATCAGCGGCGCACAGGAGTAGCCGATGCCGCGTATCCTGGAAGGCAATCTCGTTGATAAGGGCGGTCGGTACGCGATCGTTGCGAGCCGCTTCAACGGGGTCATCGTCGAGGCGCTGGTCGCGGGCGCGGTAGACACGCTCATCCGGCACGGCGCGGAGGATGCGAACATCGACCTCATCCGGGTGCCGGGCGCCTTTGAGATCGGCGTGGTTTGCAAAAAGGCGGCGGAAAGCGGCGACTACGACGCGGTGATCGCCCTCGGCTGTGTCATCCGCGGCGGCACGGCCCACTTCGAATACGTGGCGGGCGAGGCGGCGAAGTCGGTTGGTGCGGTGGGGATGAGCTCGGGGGTCCCCGTGATCTTCGGGGTGCTCACCACCGAGAGCATGGAGCAGGCCACGGATCGAGCCGGCGGCAAGATGGGCAACAAGGGCGTAGAAGCTGCGCTCTCCGCGATCGAGATGGTCGACCTCTTACGGAAGCTGGAGTGATCATGAAGGCCGGTCGCCGCCGAGCGCGCGAGTTCGCGTTGCAAGCGCTCTATGCGGCCGATGTGGCCGGTGCGGGCGGCGCCGGTGCGCTGTCGGGCCTGTGGTCCGCGCAGCTCGACGAGCTGGGGGAGCCGCTCGAAGAGCCGGTGGGCCCTGAGGAGATCGAGTTCACCACTGAGCTCGTCCGCGGCGTCATGGATGATCGCGAGGCCATCGATGCGCGCATCGAAGCGGCCAGCGAAAACTGGCGTCTCGCCCGGATGCCGGTCGTGGACCGGAACATCTTGCGTTTGGGAACCTGGGAGCTCACGCAGCGCGCCGACATCCCGACCAGCGTCACGATCAACGAAGCGATCGAGCTGGCGAAGCGCTTCGGCGGGGCCGAGTCGCGCGCCTTTGTGAACGGTCTTTTGGACCGGATCGCCGGCGAGCTGGGGCGCGGCAGCCGTCGAAAGAAGTAGGGCCGCGGCGTACTCAGCGCTGCGCCGTGAGCTCCCGAAGTGCGCCGCCCATGAGCGCGAGCCCGTGCTCGGTGCGCACCGATTCCGGGTGAAACTGCACGCCGGCGATCGGCCTTTCCCGGTGGCGAACCGCCATGATCTCGCCATCCGCGGTGTGGGCGAGCACCTCAAGGCTGTCCGGCAGGCCGGTTGTGGCGAGGGAGTGGTACCGCGTCGCCCGGAAGGGGGAGGGGATTCCGGCGAAGAAGGAGCGGTGGTCGTGGTGGATTGCGCTGGTTCGGCCGTGCACCACCTGCCGGGCCGGCACCACGCTGCCTCCGAAGTGCAGCACGATCGCTTGCATTCCAAGGCAAACACCGAAGATCGGGCAGGAGAGGGTGTGCATCGCCTCGACCAGCGCCGGGTGGTCCTCAGGGCGTCCCGGCCCCGGCGACAAGAGGGCCAGATCGTAGACGCCCGCGTTCAATGGTAGCTTGTCGCGAACAACGGTCGTGGCGGCGCCGAGCGTCTGCAGGAGCTGCACCAGCGACCATGTGAAGCTGTCGAGGTTGTCTACCACCAGTACGCGCACCCGGTGGAACTATCAAATTGCGGGGACGCCGGCGCGGCTGCACCGCAATCGTGATTAGACTGCCCCAATGGATACTCAAACCGTCACGCCCAGCCCTGTCGCCGCCGATGCTCCCGCCGTTCGTCTCACGGAGGGCGCGGTCACGCACATCAAGCGGATGCTCACGGAGAACCAGATGGAGGGCTACGGCCTCCGCTTCGGCATTCAAGGCGGCGGATGCTCGGGCTACAGCTACCAGCTTGAGTTCGAAGAGGCGCCCCAGCCGGAAGACGAGGTGTACACCTTCGATGGCGTGCGCGTGTTCCTCAACCCGCTGCACAAGGAGTACCTCAACGGCTCCGAGGTCGACTTCCGGGATGAGCTCATCGGGGCGGGCTTCCACATCGAGAACCCGAACGTGAAGCGCTCCTGCGGCTGCGGAACCAGCTTCGACGTCTGAGCGCGTGCGGGTCACCTTCGAGGATCTCGGCCGGAGCTTTGAGGCGGAGCCGGGCGGAACGCTGCTGGATCTGGCCGAGCGCGAGGGCGTGCCGATGGAGGCGGCCTGTGGCGGCTTCGCAGGGTGCAACACCTGTCGCGTGCGGCTGATCGCCGGGGCTCTGGGTCCGGAAGATGAGGCCGAGGCTCCGTTTTTGGACGCGCCCGGGCAGCGGCTGGCGTGCCAGGCCCGCATCGTGGCGGATGCCGTGGTGCGGCTCGACCCCGGGAGCTGATCCGGGTTGACGACGAGCCCCGGTGCGCATAATAGCGGTGGACTTCCGGCCGGGTAGCTCAGCTGGTAGAGCAGGGGACTGAAAATCCCCGTGTCGGCGGTTCGATCCCGTCCCCGGCCACCATCTCGTAGGGCCGATCCGCAAGGATCGGCCCTTCGTGCTTTTTGCGGCGGTCGGTTAGCGCACCCGGGTGCTCTTCTTCCTGATCGCGTGCAGCAGCGACACCTGTCATCAGCTCTGCGCCACGACGGCGCTGAAGCTTGAGGGGTGCCTCGAGAGCTGGGGTGCAACCTGGGAAGACTTTGATGCCAGCGAGCGCGTGGTCTATGGCGATCGCTGCCGCGCGCAGTGGGAGCGGGAGCGGCTCACGCTGGAGCTGCGCCAGATCGACGTCGCTACGCAGCAGTGCACCGACGCCTCGGAGGACCTCACGGACATGAGCTGCGACGAGCTGCGCGCCCTCTACTTCGATCCCTGAGGAGCATCTGGGCGATCCTCGTGGCCCTGTCCCTCCACAGGCGCGGCTCGGGAGGATCGCGGCGCCTTCAGGCGAACTTCACGTCCTGTAGCGCAATACCCAGGCGCCCAATTCGGTAGTTCAGGTTCGAGCGGCTGATGCCCAGGCGGCGCGCCGCGCGGGCCTGCACGCCGCCTTCCGACTCCAGCGCGGCGACGATCAGCGCCCGCTCCCACCGGTCGAGGAGCGAGGGGAGGCCGCCCGCGTCGATCTCTTCGAGCGTCGGCGCGCCCGGGGCACCGGTGCCTCCGCCGCCTTCGGAGCCCGCGGAGTCGTCGGCGAGCTCGGTCGCAACGTACGCGTCTTCGGGCAGGCGGATCGCCCGGATCTCGCCGCCTCCGCCGCTGAGCAGCAGCGTGCGCTCCATCAGATGCTCCAGCTCGCGAACATTCCCTGGCCAACGCCAGCTCTTTAGCTGTTCGATCGCGTCCTCGCTCAAGAGCGGTGGCTGTCGCCCGTGGCGCTCTGCGAACTTCTGGAGGAAGTGTCGTGCGAGGAGGGGAATGTCGTCGAGGCGGTCCCGAAGCGGCGGCAGCCGAATGGGGAACACGTTGAGTCGGTAGAACAAGTCGGCCCGAAAGCTGCCAGATTTTACCTCGGCGCGTAGATCCCGATTCGTCGCGGTCACGACGCGCACGTCTACTTTCAGGGCGCGCTCGCCGCCCACGCGCGTGAACGAGCCCCCTTCGAGTACGCGCAGGAGGCGAACCTGCACCGTTGCCGGGATCTCCCCGATCTCGTCGAGGAACAGGGTGCCCCCATCGGCCTGCTCGAACTTCCCCTGGTGCGTGCGCATCGCCCCGGTGAACGCGCCCTTTTCGTGCCCGAACAGCTCCGACTCCAGCAGGCTCTCCGGCAGCGCGCCGCAGTTCACGACCACCAGGGGGGCCTGTGCCCGCCGCGACCGGTAGTGGATCGCGTGCGCGATCAGCTCCTTGCCGGTACCGGTCTCTCCGTTGATCAGCACGAGCGTGTTGGAGTCCGCCACGGCGTCCACCTGTTCATACACCTCGTGCATCACCGGCGTCAAACCGACGAGATTGGAGAACCCGTACTTCGCGTCCACCTCGCGGCGGAGCTGCTGCACCTCCCGCACCAGCGCGCGATTTTCGAGCGCGCGCTCCAGCAACAACAGCAGCTCGTCTCGGCCGATCGGCTTGATCAGGTAATCGGCGGCCCCCTCCTTCATCGCCGAAACCGCGTCGGACACCGAGCCGAACCCGGTCATCACGACCACCCGCGTGTCCGGCCAGTGCACCCGCACCTCGCCGAGCAGCGTCATTCCCGACATCCCGGGCATCTTCACGTCGGTGAGCAGCACGTCGAACGGCTCGGCCCGGAGCCGCTCCAGCGCTTCCTCTGCGGAGTCGCACAACGTCACCGCGTAGCCGGCTTTGCCCAGGTTCACGTTGAGCGCGCCACGCACGGCGCGGTCGTCGTCGCACACGAGTACTTTGGTGGCGGGGCTGGCGCTCATCACTGGATGCGGAGGTCGTACGGGAGGAGCGCGAACACATGCTCGTCCCGGAGCGCCGCCAGGCGCCAGAAGTCCGCCATCTCGCGGGGAACCTCGAGCTTTGGCGAGAGCGCCTGGCGCACCATCCGCCCCACGGAGGCCACTTGTGTCGGCAACGCGGTCGGGCCCGACCACGGGTCCATGACCACGAGGGTGTAGGGGGAGCCTGGGTTCATCCCGGCGCGGAGACGGGCGTCGTCGAGCGCCTCGAAGAACCCGCCGTATGCGTCGATCAAGTGCTTCTCCTTCGCTCGCGAGCCCGACCACACCCGGCCCCGCGCGACGTCCTCCACCTGCTCGGGTTGCAGGCCTCGACCGGTCGCGACGCGGTCCTTGAACTGGGCGTAGGTTTCGCCGATCAGGCGGTCGAGCGCGGCGAACTCCACTGCGTCCATGGGCCGGGACATCGAGAACATCGAGGCGTTTCGCCCGCGTGCGGTGATCTCGGTGTTGATCCCGAGCTTCCCAAACAGCCCCTCGGCGTTGTACTTGCCCCCGTACACGCCGATGGAGCCGGTGATCGTGCTTGGCTCGGCCCAGATGGCGTCGGCCCCCGCCGCCACGTAGTACCCCCCGCTCGCCGCGTAGCCGCCCATCGATACCACCACGGGTTTGCCCGACTCCTTCACCCGCTCCACGCCCCTCCAGATCTCGTCGGAGGCGAACGCGCTCCCGCCGGGGCTGTCCACCCGGAGCACCACCGCCTTGATCGCACGGTTCTCTGCGGCTTCCTCTAGCGCCTTCACCACCGTCTTCGCGCCCGTCGCCGCGCCCCCGAGCAGCCCACCCGACGTGGTTTCCCCGTCGGCGATCGGGCCGTCCACCACCACCACCGCCACGGCGCGCTGCGGGCTCCAGCCGCTCTCGTCGGTCTCCCGCCCGTAGGCCTCCGCGAGGTGGTAGTCTGCCGGGAACACGCCTTCCAACTCGGTCATCAGCTCGTCGGGGTAGAGCAGTCCGTCCACGAGCCCCCCCGCCAGCGCCTCCCGGGCGCTGTACGGGCCTGCGTCCACGATCGCCATCACCTCGTCGGTGCTCCGCCCGCGCCCCTCCGCGATGCCCGACACCAGCGTGTCGTAAAGATCGTCGATCAACGCTTCCATCTCTTCCTGCGCGGGATCACTGGAGCTGGAGCGTGTCCACGGCTCGGGGCCGGACTTGTACTCCGCCCGCTGTGCGTACTGCGCGCCCACGCCCACGAGGTCGAGAGCGCCCTTGAAGTACTGAACCTCGGCGGAGATCCCCACGAGATCGAGGCCGCCTGCGGGATGCAGGTAAACCTTGTCGCAGGCCGAGGCAAGGAGGTAGTCGCCGTTGGAGGCCCCCCCGGCCAGCCAGGCCACCACCGCCTTGCCGTTGTGGCGCGCCCGTTTCACGATTCCGCGCAGCTCTTCCACCTGGGCGAGCGAGAGCGACATTCCATCCATGCGAAGGAGGATTCCCTTGATGCGCCCATCGCGGGAGGCTGCGTCCACTCGGCGCAAAAGCGAGAGGTAGCTCTCCTGCGGCGCGGCGAAGAGGCTCCCTTGCGGCTGATACGGAAACGAACCTGAAACGTCGATCTCCGCGATCTGCCGCCCCGGCATGAAGAGCTGATCGGTGCCTTCGAGGCTGGTCACATAGCCGCCGGCCCCGGCTGGTGCCCCGGCCGAGTCGCTCCGGGCCGTCGCTCCGACCGCGAGGTCTGCGAAGTGCAGCTCAAGCGAACCTCCGAAGCCGACGGGCGCGTCGGGGAAGAGCGCCCGGTCCCCCCAGGCGCGAAGCCAGATGCCGCGTGCCGCCTTCACGCGCAGCGACGCCTCCACCGAGGAAACGACTGCGCCTGAAACCGGGGTATCTGCACGGTAATCCACGCCCAGCGTCAAGGCGTCTCCGAACGGGCGCAGCGCGACTCCCGCGTCATAGCGAGTTACGACGCCGAGATCCGGGGCGGGCGAGCCGAGGTTCAGCACGGCGCCGCCGAGACCCAACCAGGATGTCGGCCGCCAGGCGAGCCCCAGGTCCCAGCTCACGAAGTTGTCGTTTCCTCCGTTCGGTAGCTGCCAGTGGATCGCGGAGCCCGCGGCCAGGGAGTCGGTTAAGCGAAGGGAAACGCCGCTGGTCAGGGTCCACCACGCGGAAGACCCTACGAGGTCGCGGTAGCTCACGCCGACCCCCACCCCGCTCCCCGTCGTGGCAAACGTCAGCGCGTTTCCGCCGCCCGCCACCGCGTCGGCGGTGTCGTAGTACACGGCGTACACCGGGTCACGATCGAAATTGAGCAGGGCGGGGTTGAAGTACAGCGTGTGCGCGCCATCCTCGCCCGCGGCGCCCTTGAACGGGAGCTCGGGGCGCTCTACGGGCTCGGCGAACGCGGCAGTGGCCAGGAGAAACAGCATCCTGGGAGCGTAACGGGGTGGGGCGTGGAAGCGCAGTCTTGACGCCGTGTGGGTATGGCTCGATCTGCATGTACATATGAACATGCATCTAGCTTTTTTTATTGATCGTCTTGCCCTCGTGCGCGAGGTGCGTGAGAATAGCCGGAGCGTCTCCCTTCCCATCGGTGTCTCACCGGTGACCTGCCCTTCCTGGGGTCCTCCATGCGTCCTCTGCTGCTCGCCCTCTCGTTCTTGTTGATCTCGTCGGCGCGGGCGGAGGATGGCCCTGCCGCGGCGGCCGCTGCGGCGGCGACCGACCAGGCCACGATCCTCGCCACCACCCCGCCAACCGATCTCGCAGCGGCGCTCGGCTTGGTGCCTTCACTGCCGGTGTTCTCGAAGTCGCTCATCTCGCTGGAGGTGGTGAACGCCGCAACGGGGGCGAAGCTCTTCACCTATGGCGATGATCGGCTGCTCATGCCGGCCAGCACGATGAAGCTCATCACCAGCGCGGTTGCGCTTCGCGAGCTTGGGCCCGCCTACCGGTTCCCCACGTGGATCAAGTACGACGGTGAGCTCGGCGCGGACGGCGTTTTGGAGGGAAACCTCTACGTCGTCGGCCAGGGCGATCCCACGATGGTCGTCGAGCGCATGTGGCGAATGGTGGCCGATATCAAGGCGAAAGGCGTGAGCGAGGTCAAGGGCGACATCGTGTTCGACGACAGCTACATGGCCGGCCCCGGGGTGTGGATCCCCGGATGGGACAAACCAGAAGATCTCGAGGATGGCAATACGTATTACTCGGCGCTTGGCGCGCTGTCGCTGAACTACAACATCGCCACGATCGTCGTGCGTCCCGGCGCCGCGGTCGGCAGCGCGGCGCAGGCAGGGTTCGACACGCCGAGCGATGTGCTCGTGCTCGACAACCAGCTCACGACGGGCCGCGCGAACTCGAAGTATTGGGTGAAGGTCGAGCGCACCCTCGACGAAAAGAACAGCAAGATCGCAACGTACAAGCTCACGGGCAACGTGCCGGTCGACCAGGCCCCCGACAACGTCTACCGCACGCTGGCTGATCCCACCGGGAACTACGTGTCCGTCTTCCGCGAGCTCGCCAAGTCCGTCGGGATCAAGGTGAAGGGTCGCCACAAGGTGGGGGTGGCCCCGGTCGAGTCCAAGCTCCTGTTCAAGGCGGAGTCGGAGCGGCTGGCGGAGATCCTCACCGACATGAACAAGCAGTCCAACAACTTCATCGCCGAGCAGGTGCTCCGCACAGTGGCGGCCGAGCGGGGCGGGCTCCCGGGTACAACCGCCGGAGGCGTGAAGATTTTGGGCGACTACATGGCTTCGCTGGGCGTGCCGGCCGATCGTTACAAATTCGTCAATGGATCCGGGCTTTCGCGCGAAATGATGATCGCGCCGAGCGCCATGGATGCGGTGCTGGTCGACATGCATGCCAACGTGGATGTTGGCCCCGAATACCTCACGACGCTCGCCGTGGGTGGGCGGGATGGCACCCTCTGGCACCGGTTCCGTGAGGATGGGATGGAGGGCCGCGTGCGGGCGAAAACCGGCTCGTTGGCTGGAGTATTCTGCCTCGCCGGATACGTTACGGCAGCGGACGGTACGGACTACGCCTTCTCCTTCTTCGTCAACGATCTCGAGGGTTCGACCGCTCGTGCCCGCGCCGCTCACGACCAGCTCGTCCGCTCCCTCGCCGGGGTTACCGGCAATCTGGCTGAAGCAGGGGATGGCGGGGGAGACTGAATCCGCGTTACGAGGCGTCGCAGCCCCCTTGGAGTCCCTGCATGTTGCGTACTCGCTGGTCCGTCCTTCTCGCCGTGGTGGGTCTCCTCGGCACGATCGCGGCCTCGCCGCTTGCTCATGCCGGCGAGGATGCTGGGGGTGCCACGAAGGAAGAGGTGCTGGGCGGCGCCGACTCCACGGCCGAGTTCAACCGCGAGCTGCTCACGGTTGAGCAGCAGGTTGATGCGCTCAAGGAGCGCGTGTTTCGTAGCAAGGCCACGTTGCAACTCCTCAAGGAGATCGTGATCGAGGGCAGCTCTTCAGGGGCTCGAGCCACAATCTGGCACGTCAACAAGCTCTCGGGTGCGTTCCGCCTTGAGTCGCTGCAGTACTTGCTTGATGGTCAGTCGAAATTCAGCAAGGCCGATCCGGCGGGCAGCCTCGATACCAGCCGCGAGTTCAAGATCCACGACGGCGCGGTGCCGCCTGGCAACCACAACCTGTCGGTCGATCTCAAGATTCGCCCCACCGGCGGCGGTGTGTTCACCTACGCCAAGGACTACGAGATCAACGTACGCAGCAACTATGCGTTCGCAGCCGAGCTTGGGAAAACCTGTACTGTCCGGGCCGTGGTGAGCGACCGAGGGGGGGTCGTCAACTCCTTCGAAGAGCGCGCCAAGGTGGACTTCGAGCTCAAGTGCGAGCGGATCACGGATGGCAAGTAGGCTGCTGCTCCTCGCGCTCCTGTTCGTTCCGGGGCTCAGCTACGCCGCCGACAAGGCGACGGGCGAACGCCTGCGTGAATTGGAGGATGAACTCGGAAAAGTGAGCTCCGAGGTTGATGATACCCGGTTGAACTTCTCCGAGCGCTCGGGCCTCATCGGCGTGTCCGAGGCCCGGCGGCGGTATGAGGATGCCGTCTATTCCTACCTGGTCGGCGACTACGAGAGCGCGGCCACGAGCTTCTACATCCTGGTGCAGTCCCGCGCGCTCGGGAACGCGGACCTCGCGCGCGACTCCGAGTGGTACCTCGCGGAGTGCCTCGTGGAGCTGGGGAACCTCCGCACGGCCGAGGAGGTCTACCGTTCCATCGTGGACAAGGGCCAAACCCACCCCTACTTCGCGGATGCGGTTCGCCGCAATCTTGAAGTGTATGCGTTGCTTGGAGACGATGCCGGGTTCACCGGCTACTACAACACCTGGATCGTCTCCGGCAAGGTGCCGGCCACCGATATCGTCAACTATACCCTCGCGAAGTCCTTCGTGCACCGCAAGGAGTTCGCGCGGGCGAAGTCGATGTTCGATGCCATCGCGCCCACCAGCCCTTGGTACACACGCGCCCGCTACCAGCTTGGCGTGCTGATGATCCAGGAGGGGAACCTCAAGCAGGCCACGACCGAGTTCCAGAAGATCGAAACCGCCGCCGTGTCGGACGATGACCAGAAGCGCGTTCAGGATCTCGCGATCCTGGCCTTGGGTCGTCTCAGTTACGAGGTGGGGGACTTCGCGGAGGCCAGCAAGTATTACGGCCGGATCGATCGGAACTCTCCCGAGTTCGCCGACAAGCTGTACGAGTCGGTGTGGAGCTACGTCAAGCAGGGGAGCGCTGCCGAGGCTCGTGAGGGTGCCGCAGAGCGTGGCTCTCGGGAAGCGGAGCTCGCCGCTGCGGATGCGTCCGATCGCTGGCGCGATGCGCTGGGTCAGGTCGACAACTTCCTCCTCGCCTACCCCGAGCACCAGTACACCGCGCAGATGCGCGTGCTTCAGGGCCACCTGCACATGAAGCTCAAGGAGTACGACGCCGCACGCACCTCCTACGAGGATGTCGTCGCCTCGTACACGCCGGTCGCGGCGCGCCTCGAAGAGCTGAGCCAGGGAACTGCGGAAGCGCGGCATTTCATCGAGCGTATCGGGGATACGGGCGGCACCTCCGGCCTGCCGGCGTACGCCATCGAGATGCTGCTCGGTCGAGAAGACGTGAGCCGGGCGATCGCTGCCTACCTGGAAACGGGGCGTCAGCGGCAAGAGTTGGACCGCGCGGAGCGGGACGTGGCGGATCTACAAACCGCGCTTTCTTCCGAGAAGGATACGCTGGGTATGTTCGTGGCCGCACGAAACCAGCTCACGACCATGCGCGGCGCCGCCTTGGCAATGCGCGCGCGTCTCCTCGAGGCGGAGCTGCAGTATCTTCGCGCGAAGACGTCGGGCCCCGTAAAGGCCGAGGTCACCGCGCTCGGCAAGGAGCTGGCCGGTATTGAGGAGGGCGCCACCGCGGCCGACTCCAGTGTTGGAAGCACGACCGACCGGCTTCAGCTCTACGAAGCTCAGGTTCGTGAGGTGCAGCAGCGCGCGTTCCGCATCCAACAGGTTGCGGATGAGGCAGCGGCGAGCGGTCGGAGCCTGGCCGAGGTTCTGAGCAACGGCTCTTCGAAGCTGTCACCGGCCGAAACGGAGAAGGTGAGGTCAGAGCTTGAGACTGCACGCGCCGACCTGGCGAAGGCCTCCTCGGATCTGGAGGCCGCGCAGTCGGAGGTGGTGCGCAAGAAGGTGCTTCGGGCGGTGGAGTCCGGGTCCATCCGCGAGGACGACGTGGGGCGGGCCTCGGCGATCACGAAGTATGCGTCGCTGCGCAGCCGCGTCGCCTCGCTCCGGCGCAACGCGCAGGACACAGACAGCGCCGCGCTCTACGCGCAGATTGACCGTTTGTGGGCCACCCTGGAGAAGCTTGAAACGAGCTCCTCCGATGCCGCGCGGGCCGTGGCTGCAGGTGAGGCGCGGGAAACCGCTGCCGTGCGCCAACGGCTTGCGTCCACCGCCCAAAAGGTCACCGAGCTGCGTCGCGATCTCGATGCGAGCGCCGCCGCGACGGAGAGCGTGGCCACCCGCGCGGTTTTGATCGGTCTGCGCGGCTTGCAGGCGGAGTTTGAGGCGGACGTGGTGGATGCCGACAAGGGAATTGTCGACGTGTACTGGCTTCGGCGGATGGAGAACAATGATGAGCAGGACACGCTCGTAGACGAGCGCGCGTCGATGCTGCACGAGCTCGACGAACGCTTTCGCGTGATCCGGGAGAACCTCGAGCGATGATCGCCTCCCTCCGCCCGCAATCCTTCTCTGCGTTGCTGCTCCTGGCCCTCCTCGCGCCCGCCAAGGCGCAGGCCGAACCCAACGAGGCGGAGCTCCGTGCTTTTCGGGACACGGCTGAGCGCTACGCCGCCCGGATGGCCGAGTTTGAAGGCGACGTCCGCCAGATCGTGGATCTCACTGAGGAAGAAGAGCGGAGCCGCATTCTCTCCTCGTTTGGCGCGGCGATGGCCCGCGCGGAAGACGACGGCAACACGCTGCGCCGCGTAACAATCGCCAAACTCGAAACGTTCCTCCAGCGTTATCCGAACACTCGGTACTCGGCGGACATGAAGTTCCGGCTCGCCGACCTCTACTACGATGAGTCGGAGCTGGATTTTGTCGCGCGTACCGAGGAGTACGGCAAGCTGCAGGATCAAGCGGAATCAAACCCGAGCATGGTGCTGCCCGAGCCTCCGGAGAAGGATTACCGCCGCTCGATCGGCATCTACAACGACATCCTGGCCAGCTACCCCGACTTTGAGTACCGCCCCGACACCTATTACATGCTCGGTTGGTGCTACGGGTCGAGCAATGCGATGCAGCAGGACGACGAGGCGGCGCGAGATGCCTACCTGGCCATCGTCACCCGGTACTCGAAGTCGGTTTTCGCCAACGACTCGAACATGCGGCTCGGCGAGTATTACTTCGAGCTCCCCGCCACCCGGGAAGACCCGGTCGCCAACGTTCGCACCGCCATCAAGTACTACGGCGCCGTCCTCGCCGACGGGCCGACCGGGCGCAACTACGATCGCGCGATCTATAAGCTTGGCTGGTCGCATTACAAGCTAAACGAGTACGATCGCGCGCTGGCCTACCTCGTCCAGCTCCTCGACTACTCCGATTCCCTCTACGATCGCTCTGGGCGAGTGGCCGACACCCGCAAAGAAGCGGTTGAGTACCTCGCGATCTCCTACGCCGACATGGCGGACCGCCAAGGAAAGAAGCCGGTCGACATCGCCAAGGCCCACTTCGCGAAGGTGGGGGACAAACGCTGGGAACACGACGTCATCGAGCGCCTCGCGTCCATCCTCACCACGCAGGCGAAGTTCGAGGAGTCGGTCGAAACCTACCGCTTCCTCCAGTCCAACTGGCCCCTGCACCCCCAGAACCCGATCTACCAGCACGAGATCTCCCAGATCTACGCGGTGAAGATGCCGGTTCACAACGACTCGGCCGCCGGTCAGGCGCTTGAGGAGCTGGGTGAGAAGTACTCCGACAAGACGAGCTGGTACGCCGCGAACAAGAACAACCCGGATGCGATCGCGCAGGCGCGCGGCTTCATCGAGTCCTCCCTCGCGACCGTGGCCACGGAGAAGCTGATCCGTTGCCGGGAAACGACGGACGCGGCCATGTGTCGCGACGCGGCGGTCACCTTCCGCGACTTCCTGCAGAAGTACCCGTTCGCGACTGACTATGACCAGTACGAGTGGTATCTGGCCTACGCGTGGTTCAGCGCGGGGGACTTCGCGGAGGCGGCGCGCCAGTACCAGCAGGTGCTGAAGAACCCGCACAGCACCTTCAAGGATGGGGCCCGCTTCCAGCTCATGAAGTCGCGCGAGCAGATCGCGTTGGCCAAGTACGGGAAGCTCGAAGATGTGCCGCAGGGTGCCCTCGTCACGAACACCATCACCACGCCGTTCGGCAAGCAGATCGTGCAGTACATGGTGTCGGACGAGCAAACGGCCTTCCGGGTCGCCGCCGACGATCTCGCCGACCGCGAGTTCAGTGACCCGGAGTGGATCCCCGTCCTCGACAAGATCCGCCCGGCCATGGCTTACTACGGCGGCGTCATCTCGTTCACGCACGGCTACTACGATGATGCGCGCAAGCGCCTGCAGTCCGTCGTGAATCGATACCCGGGAAGCAAAGAAGCGGGCTTCTCGGCGAAGCTCATCCTGCAGACGTATACCAACGAAGGCGACATCCCCACGCTCGTTGCCAAGGCGCGCGAGCTGAACGTCGAAGACATCGTGACCGAGGGCACCCTCGAGATCTGCTTGCAGACTGGAAGGGGCGGCGATCATCTGGGGTCGGCCGAATGTTATGGCAAGTTCCTGGCTGAGTTCCCGAAGCACAAGTACGCATCGGTGGCGCTCTACAACCAGGCGAACCAGCTCGACCTCGGTGGACAAACCGGGCAGGCCAACGTCCTGTTCGAGAAGTACATCAACGAGAACCCGACGGACGAACGCTCGAAGTCCTTGTACTTCCGGATCGCGTCCGGCTACAGCTCCATCCTCGAGCTCGACAAAGCAATCAGGTACTTCGAAACTCTGGTTCGGGTTGCGCCAGAGAACGTGGATTCGCCCGCGGCCCTCTACAGCGCCGCCTTCCTCCGCACCGGCATCGGCGATCACAAGGGAGCGGCGCAGGCGTACGAGAAGTACGCGAACCTGCCCAACGTCCCCGACGCCGAGATCATCTACTGGAAGGCCGGCGAGCAGTGGGAGCTCGTCGGCAGCGCGCAGGCGATCGAATTCTACGAGCGATACCTGAGGAACTTCCCCTCGGATCGTCCGGGCTTCAACGCCAGCCACGCGATCATCGCCCAGTCCAAGCTCTCCGACCTGTACCTCGCGAAGGGGGACAAGCGGAAAGCCGCGCAAAAGCTTGCAGATCTCGATGCCACGTTCCGCGACAACGTCTCGAAGGGCGTCAACTCGGATGCGCGGAAGCTTGCGGCGCTCGCGCCGATGCAAGCCCTCGTGGCCGAGCTTGAAGCGTTCAAGACGTTCAAGTGGACCACCAACGAGAAGACGAACGCGGAGCTCGTGCTCACCAAGAAGCCGGAAGAGCTTCGGAAGCTCACGGACGACGCGCTGCAGTTGATCCAGACGTACCAGGACTATGACGCAGCGGCGGCTGCGCTCTACGTCCAGGGTGCCGCGTACTTCGCGTATTCCGACATCGTCTACGCCTACCCGCTGCCCCCGGGCCTCAACGAGGAGGAGCAACAGCTCTTCCAGGATCTGGTCGACGAGAAGTTCAGCCCGATCCGCATCAAAGCGGAGGACACGGGCAAGGCCCGGCTCGGTGCCGCCCTCGAAAAAGCCCGCGTCGACAAGCGCTGGAGCACCTGGAACAGCAAGACCGTCGAGCTGCTCCATGATCGCTTCCCGATCGAATTCCCGTCGGAGCGCCAGGAAAGTCGGGGTACCCTGAACGACAGCACCATGGAAACCGCGGGGCCCGCATCGCCGAAGTCTGGAGGTGCCAAGTGAGCGTACTGCTGCTGCTCTCGTTGGCGTGCGTGCCCCATCCGGTCGAGCCCGCCGCGCCCTCGGCTCCGCTGCCCACCGCAGCTTCGCCCACCTTGGCCCCCGAGCTTGCCCCGGCACCGCTTCCCGCGGAGCCGGTCCCTCAGCCCGACCCCTCGGGCCTCTCTCCGGCAGCGGATCCCTCGGCGACGGGCATCCCTGCGGCCGACCCGGCGGCGGCGTGGTCGGCCCCCGCCGAAACCGGCCCCGAAAAATCGCTATCGGACGCCGTGGCGATGCTCACGACGAAGGATGCCGGTCGGGCGAAGCAAGCGTTGGAGCTACTGAAGCCCCTCACGTCCACCTATCCCGACATGGTGGAGATCCCCTACAACATCGGGGTCGCTCAGCACATCCTGGGGGACGACACGGAGGCCCGCCGTGCGTGGCTCCGCGCCACCGAGGTAGACTCGGCGTTTCCGAAGGCCTGGCTCAACCTTGGTGCGCTCTCCGCTCGTCGCGGCCAGTACGAGGCCGCGCTCGCCAGCTTCCAGGCGGGGATTCGTCACGCCCCTGCGGATGTGGATCTTCGCGTCGCAGCCATCGACGCGCAGCGGCAACTCAAGCGGTATCCAGACGCGGTGGCGGAAGCGAAGGCGGCCCTGCAGGTGAACAGCAAGGCGATCGAGGTCTACAACGAGCTCACCTCGGTGTACCTCGAAACGAACCAGGTCGATCTTGCCCGCTTCATGTCCTACAAGGCGCTCGAAGTTATCGAGGGCGCCGATCGGAACGCCCGCTTGCAGGCGAACTTTGGCCAGATTCACCTCCGGGACGGGTTCACCGGGGATGCGATCGTTGCGTTCTCTACCTCGCTTGAGCTCGATCCGAACCAGCGCGCCGCGCTCGGGTATCTGAGCAGTTATTACCTTGATAACCGCAACTACCGGGATGCGATCCCGCTGTTGGAGCGCATCGTCGCGCTCAGCCCCGACAAAGCAGGCCCACGGTTGAACCTCGGGATCGCGTATCGGGGCGAAGGTCGCTACGAAGATGCAATCCGCGCCTATAACGACGCCCTGCGGCTGGAGCCGAGCAACGCCGAGGCGCACAAGAACCTCGCCGTGCTCTACGGCGACTACCTGAAGTCGTGGGACACGGCGCTCGCCGAGATCGAAGCGTACCGTCGCGCAGGTGGCGGTCCGGTCGCAGAGCTGGATGCGTGGGCGGCGCAGCTTCGTAAGGATCAGGACAAGTCGAGGAAGAAGCAGGAGAAGGCAGTGAAAGAGGCCGAGGAGGCCCGGGCGAAGCGGGAGGCCGAAGAGGCCGCTGCTCTGCTGCCGCCGCCCGCTCCTGAGTCCGCGCCCACGCCCGCTCCGGACCCGCTGCCCGAAGCCGCTCCGGCCCCGGTTCCGGAAGGCTCACCTGCTCCAGCACCCGATCCCACTTGGGCACCGGCACCCGAGCCCGCCCCCGCCCCGCAGCCCGAGCCGACCTGGACACCCGCGCCGGAGCCGGTCCCGGCCCCCCCGCCCGATCCGACCTGGGCGCCGGCGCCGATCCCCGCTCCTGAGCCCGCGCCCGAGCCTGCGCCGTCGCCTGAACCAGAACCTGAACCGACACCTTGGGGGAACTGATGCTGATCACCCTGTTGCTGCTCGTGCACCCGGCTTCCGCTGGCATCAAGCTGGGCGAAGAGGTCAAGGTGAAGATCCAGAAGCCCGAAGTCGCGATCATCATGAACAAGCAGAACCTCACGCCGAAGTACGACCTGGAGCTCACCCAGAGCTTCCTCCCCAAGGTCGTGGACAGCGTGGCGCAGAAGCCGTTCTAGCCCCGCATGCAGGTGCTCCTGGACGGATTCGCGAAGGGCGGCATCTTCATGTGGCCAATCCTCGCCTGCGCGCTCTCGTCGCTCACCATCGCGGCGGATCGTGCGTTCTACGTGTTCTTGCGTGCAGCGGTCCACGGGCCGGCATTCATGGGGCAGGTGCAGCGTTTGCTGCTCGATGGCGATGTCGACGGCGCGCTCCGGCTGTGCAACGCCGAGCCCGCGGCCGCGTTGCCGAGGGTCGTGAAGGCGGCGTTGTTACGGGCGGATCGGCCAGACGGAGAATTGCGGGACGCGATCGAGGAAGCCACGCTCGAGGTTCACCCGCAGATCAACCAGCGGCTCGCATTCCTGCCGATGATCGCGAACGTCTCCACGCTCATCGGGCTCCTTGGCACGATTCACGGCCTGATCATCGCCTTCGACGCGGTGGGCGAGGCGGACGCCCAGACTCGCGGCCAGCTTCTGTCCAGCGGTATCGCCGTGGCGATGTACGCGACATTTTTTGGGTTGATCGTCTCGATTCCAACGCTGGTGGCGCACGGCATCATCGCGGCTCGGGCGAACTCGTTGTTGGATGAGATCGACCACTACGGCCTCAAGATGATCAACCTGCTCAATGCGCTGCGCGCCGCGGAAGAGTCCTCGGGTGGCGCGCCGGTTCTGCCGTTCCCGAGTCGCTGATCGATGCGCAAGCGGCATCCGGTTGGCGCGGAGATCGATCTTACGCCGGTGCTGTCGACGATTGTTCACATCATCCCCATCGTGCTGATCGCGGTGCGGTTCGTGACGGTGAACGAGCACATCGTCGAGAACCCGACGATCACGGCCAGCGAGGCGCCAAGCCGCGAGAAGCTGGATGAACAGGACGCCGAACGGGTGGTTGTCCGGATCCTGCCCACGGGATTCGTGGTCCGCGGATCGAGCGACGGTGAGGCCAACCTGCCGTGCAGAGCGCCCTGCGGGCCGGCCGACTACGACTTTGCATCTTTGTCCGATGCGATGGTCGCTGCCCGCCAGCGTCACCCCGCCACGAACACGGTAATCGTCGCGCCGGATGGGGCGATCTCCTACGACATCATCATCGGCGTGTTCGACGCGGCGACGCAGCGTGTGTCGGGAGGCCAGGTGCTCCCACTCTTCTCGGATCCGGTGCTGGTAGATGGCGCGGGCGTTCCCGCGGCGGCGGGAGGGGCTCCGTGAGGCGCGCGCGAGGTCGTCGTAAGCGCAACGCGGTCGACCACGGGCTGATCATCACGTCGATGGTCGATATGTTCACCTTGGTCCTGCTGTTCCTGCTGGTGTTCTACGATCCCGACTATCAGGGGGACACCAAGCTGGAGCTGCCTACGGCATCCTCGCGGCGGCCCGCAGAGTCGGGGGCCACCGTGCGCGTCTCTCCCGACGGGATCGAAGTGGGCGGGGCGGTCGTGGCCGGGTTGCGCGATGGTGCGCTGGATGCCTCGGTTCCGCGGGACGGGAAAGCGGTGCTGCCTGTTGTCGCCGCGCTCACCCGGGCGCGGGAGGCGCTCGCCACCCCGTTGGATGGGCAGCCGCCCGTGCTGATCGTGGAGTGCGACAAGCGCGTGTCGTGGACGGTGCTTGGGGCGGTTCTGGAGAGCGGTGCGCGCGCCGGCTTCCCTCGTTACCGGTTCCTCGTACTGAGCGGCGAGTGAGCGGCGCTGCGAGAACTTTTTGAACTTCTTTCACGCGCGCGTGTCTGGCGGCGCGGTAAGTATCCAGCCATAGGTGCCCATGTCTGCAGCCGCGCAACCCCAGGCCGCCCAAAAACAACTCCCCAAGGTGCTGCGAATCGGCGTGGTGCAGGAAGGGAAGATCGCGCAGGAACGCCTGATTCGGGCGGGCGAGGCGGTCACCGTCGGCGATGGGCAGCGCGCCACATTCGCGTTCCAGAACTTGGGCCTCGGCCCGGCGCACCAGCTTTTTGTGCCGTCCGCCGGCGGCTATGCGCTGGTGGTGCCGGAGTCGGTTGAGGGCAAGATCTCGTGGAAGGATGGGATCCGTGATCTGTCGGATCTGCGTACTCGCGGCGAGATGCAGAAGCGTGGCCAGTTCTGGGCGTTGCAGCTCAACGAGAGCGTGCGTGGCAAGATCGCGCTTGGGAACACCACCCTGCTGTTCCAGTTCGTCAACGCGCCTCCGGAGCCCGTCCGAGCGGTCACGCCGTCGGACTTCAAACCGCGCGTGTTCAACGACGACGATCCGCTGTTCCTTGGCTTGCTCGGCGTGTTCAACGGCATCGCGGTGTTGTTCTACATCGCGATCCTGCTGGCCGATCCGGTGGAGGACAACGCGATCGACCACCTGGAGGATGCGCTCGACCTCGTGGTCGACGTCGAGAAGATCATCCTCCCGCCGGAAGCGACCGAAATCGGCAAGACCGACGAGGCCAAGCCAGACGAGGTGAAGAAGCCCGCCGACAAGACGGAAGATGCCGCGCCGGCCGCGAAGCAGGAAGCCACCGCAGAGAACGTAGTCAAGAAGTCCGTGCTGCTACAGATGCTCGGAACCAGCGGCGTCGGCTCCGATCAGCTCGCGAACGACATCATCGGCGATCAGGCGGCGATGTCTGGTCAGCTCGATGCGGCCCTCAACGGCGTGAACGGCGCGGAGATGGCCACGGCCGACTCGGTGGGGCTCAAGGCGGGCGCCGGCGGCGGCACCGGCGATGCGGCGGTGGGGATCACCGCGCAAACGGCGGGTCAAGCGGGTACCGGCGATGCTGCGACGATCAAGGTCAAGAAGGCCAGGATCGACTCGGACGCCGCCGGGGATATCGACGTCGCAGAGGGAGATGCTGGCGAGGTTCAGAAGGTCGTACGCGGGAACAAGGGCCGCATCGAAACGTGCGTGCAGAACGCGCTGAAGCAGGATCCGAGCACGAGCGGTCGCGTCGGTGTCACCTGGACCATCAACAAGGGAAAGGTCGCCGGCGCATCCGTCACCAAGAACACCACGGGCAACGACGAGCTCGGCACGTGCATCGCGAAGGCGGTGCGGACGATGCGATTCGATGAGAGCTTCACCGGCACGGTGGACGAGTACGCGTGGGTCGTCTCCGGTCAGTGATCGCGGTTGGCGGATCTTCGTACCAGCGAATGCGTTGCCTTCGGGATATGCTCCCCGGTAGACCGCCTCTATCTGGAGCGTGCTCATGATCGTCCTCCTCCCCCTGATGCTCCTCACGGCACCTTCGGCGCGCGCCGCCACGCCGGAGATCACGAGCACCGCCGAGCAGTCGGCTACGGCAACGCCCAAGGAGAAGGCGCAGAATGCGTCAGAGATGGTGGCTGAGGTCGATGCGGCCGTTACCACGGTTACGAAGCTGCTGGAGTCCGCGAAGGCGGAGAAGACAAAGAACCAGGAGATGATCAAGTGCCTGGAGGACAAGCTCCCCCAGCTCAAGACCATCCAGGAGATCGCCGGTCGCTCAAACACGGCGATGAAAACGCACATGGCGGGGGGGGACATGGCGACGGCGGATCGGGAGTACCGGCAGCTCGCCGTGCTCTTCGGCCGGGCCAAGGAGCTGCTCGCCGCCGCGCAGCAATGCGTCAAGAGCACGCAGGGAGAGTCAGGAAAAACGGCTTCGTCCATCTCGGGCGGAACCGAAGGCACGGTGGACAGCATCGATGAGTACATCGACGTCGTGATTCCCCCCATCGATACGCCTAGCTGAAGTGTGAGTTTCCGGTGTCGAATCCGGGGACAAGCCCGGGCCGACCGGGTTAGCAGCCGCTGGTATTGTCGCGTAAGGTGAGGCTGATTGTGAACGTGAGGATCGAAGCCGGTTTTGTTGCCATGCTCTTGGTGGGGGCATCCCTGCCTGCGTATGCAGCACCGGGGGACCACATCCGCGCGGGCGATGCCGTCATCACCCCGTCCGTGATGACCGGCATCGAAGCTCACTCAAACCTGTACCTGGCGGATGGCGGCGATCAGTCGCCCGAGGTCAGCGCGATGGCCTGGGTGTTGAAGCCCCGCGTGCAGCTCGATCTCAACGCGCGCACGGTCATCTTCAACCTGGGCGCGGGCTACGGTCTGAAGAAGTTCATCGACTTCTACCCGGACGACGACTTTCACCCCGAGAACGCGGATCGCTTCTCCGACTTCGATGCGGACCTCGCGCTGCAGCTCTTCCCGCAGTCGAAGATCGGCGCGAAGCTGGTCGACAAGTTCCAGAATGAAGCTCTCCCGGCCGAGCTGCCTACCGCCGAGGGGAACGCGACTGCGAACGTGATCCACACCGGGAACGACTTGTCCGGCGGCGTCGTGCTGCGGCCTGGTTCGGCGCTGTCCTTCGACGTCCTGGGGCAGGTGGGAATCGACACCTACGATGTTCCCGAGGTGCTCACCACGGAGGACAACGCTGCGTTCAACGGCCGCACCCAGTACGGGCCAATCGTGAACGGTACGTGGAAGTTCCTGCCGAAAACCTCGATGGTCGCGAGCTTCTCCTACAACTTCCTTCGGTGGGACAACAACCTCATCGAAGCGCTCGGCCCCGACATCGAAGGGTCGGATATCGGCAGCTACATCGGCAAGCCTGACGCGGATGCGTGGCGGCTCACCGCCGGGGTTACCGGCCAGTTCACCCAGAAGCTCGCCGCCTCTGCGCAGGTCGGCTTCGGGATGATGACGTACGATGAGACGACGGTGCTCGAAGATCCCAAGGCGGCCTCGTTGGCTGGCTCGTCGAACGAGCTGAACGTGGTGGGCGAGGAAACGTTCGCCACCGACACATCGATCGGCGATGGGGTGCTCATCAACCTGCAGGTCTCCTATGCGCCGCTTCGGGGGCACACGCTCACGGCCGGATATCGTAAGGACTTCCAGGATGCGGTGTTCACCAACTACGTAGCCTATAACTACGTATTCCTGCGCTACGAAGGCACGCTGCAGAACCGCTTCGGCGTCGGCGGCGAGCTGAGCTACCGGTTGGACGACTTCCATGGCGAGGTCGCGCGAGCCGACCAGAACCTGCTCGCGAAGGTAAACGCGTCGTACAAGTTCACGCCGTGGCTGTCGGCCGGGGCGTCCGGCTCCTGGGCGAGGCGCGCCTGTGGCTCGCAGGACTGCGACACGACCTTCTACAGCACCCAGTACGACGACTTCTCGGGCACCCTCGGTGCGACGTTCACCTACTGAGGAAGGCGTCCGTCGGCGGCGGTGCTAAGCTGGGGGCAGGCGGCGCGATGTTTGGTGCGTTCATCCGGTTTCTGGTGGTTCTGGGCGCGTTCGCCGGTGCCTCGGCGCGGGCGGCGGAGTCCGAGCCGCTAAGCGTGGATGTCACGTACGAAATTGGAGCGGGGGACACGATCCGGCTGGATGTGCTGGGCGTTCTGGACATGAGCGGCACCTTTCCGGTGGCGGTGGATGGGTCCATCGAGATTCCGTCGGCGGGCCGGGTGGCCGTGGCTGGCTTCACCGTCGCCGCGGCGAAGGAGCAGGTAGAGGCGCGGCTGCGCGACGGGTACGTGCGGGAGCCTCAGGTGGTCCTGGCGGTCGTGCAGATCACCTCCAAGATTCTAAAGGTCACGGGCGGCGTCGTTACTCCAGGGGAATACCCGATGACCGCCGCGCACATGCGGGTGAGTGATATCCTCGTGCGTTCGGGTGGTCTTGTCGACCCCAGCACACCGCGCGCGGAGCTCTGGCGCGTGGTGGGCGGCGCCCGAACTGTCATTGCCGTGGACCTTGAGCGGGTGTCGAAAGGGGAGTCCGCTTCGGATGTCGAGGTGCTGCCCGGCGATACGCTCGTCGTCCCGCCGCCGCAGCAGATCTTCGTGGATGGTTGTGTTCAGAAGCCGGGAAGCTACGTGTTCCACGACGGCATGACGTTGTCCACCGCGGTCGCGGCCGCTGGCGGGGCCAACGGAACGGCGCTCACGGCGAAAGTGAAGCTGATCCGCGGCGAGGAGCAGGTGATCATCAACCTGCGGAAAATCTTGAAGGGGCAGGTTTCAGACGTGGCGTTGAAGCCGGGAGATCACGTGTACATCCCCGAGTCTGCGATCTGAGGGAATCCCGCGAATTTCGGGTTGCTCTCGACGCGTCAAGAGGAAAGCGGTACGATGGGAACTGACGAGGTGTCAGCTTGGCCCGTGTACGCACCGAAGCTCCCGAAACCACGATGTCCGACCCGCCGAGCGTGGCGGATGCGGCGCCGCTGGTTCGCCGCTCAAGGCCGCGGCGCGAAGAAGCCGATTCCGCCGCCCTTCCGGCGCGTTCACCGGGAGCAACGCGCGAGGCGGCCCCGCGATCGAAGGGGTCGAGTAAGCGGAAGCGCGAGGCCGAGCCCTCGCCTGGGCGTGTGCAGTTGGGGCAAGTGCTCACCTTGGTGGCGCTGGCCGGAAGCGCGTTTGTCACGCTCAGCCTTGCTTCATGGTCGCCCTCAGATGCCTCGTTCTCGGTAGCGAATTCCGCGCCCGCGGTGATGAACGCATGCGGGCCCGTGGGCGCGTACACCGCTGATCTGCTCTACCAGGCGTTCGGATGGGCGAGCTGGTCGGTCCTCGTGGTCGGGGCGTGGTTGGTGCTGCGCCTCGCAGGTCGCGTCTCAAGCTCGGTCTGGAACGCGCTTCTGGGCGCGTTCTCCATCTGGATGATGGCCACGGCCCTCGATCTTGCGTTGGGGCATGCGTCCGGCCGGGCGTTTCCGCCTGGCGGCCTGATGGGCGTGCTGACATCCGACGCGCTCGTTTCGCACGTGGGGCGGGCGGGTGGCGCCCTGGGGGTTGCGACGGGGCTCCTCGCGGCGCTCACCGCGTTGTTTGGGATCAATTGGCAGCCCCTCGCGGTGGCGACGGTGGAGCGCGTTCAGTCTGGCACCCCGAAGGTGGGGCGGATGCTGGGCGCGGCTACGCTCGCCGCAGGCCGTGGAGCGGTTTCAATCGGGTCGAGGGCGGGTTCGGCCGTGCGTGCGCATTTTGGCGGCGATGACGACGACGCGGACGAGGAGGAGGAGGAGCTGGCTTCAGAGGCTGGGATTCCCGTTGAAGCGCGAGTTTCGCCGCCCGCCGCAGCTCCGCAGGTGCCCGCGCGCCTCACTGCGCGTCCGGCCCCGAGCGTAGATGACGTTGTCGAGCCCGTCGCCGATCTGCCGTCGGTTCACGGAAGCGTCTGGTCGGCGGCGCCAGCGCCGAAGCCGCGCAGCTTGTACGACGCGCCTCCGGTCGATCGGGCCACGTTGGTGAGCCCGCGAACGCTGGTCGAGGTGGAGCTGGACGGAGAGCCGCTCCCTGTCTCCGGTTCCCGGCGTTCGCGAGAGGCGTTTTCGCCGGCCCAAGCAGCGCCGTCCGCGCCGCAGGCGTGGACGCCCGCTACTGCTCCCGCCGCTCCCGCCGCTACCGCCCGCCCACCTGCGGCGCCGGCCTACGCGCCCGCGCCCGTCTACGCAGCCGGACCCCCGGCCGCCTCCGATCCCGAGGGCGACGAGTACGACGTCCCCGCACCGCGCAGCCTCGGTGGAGTGCACCGTGCGTCGCCGGTTTACGTTGATGACGACCTCGACGGCATCGACGACGTGGAGCCGCTCGCTCCGATCGGTGGCCAGGCGCCGGCGCCGGTGTCCAACGCCTTCGGCATGAGCCTCGACGCCGATCCGCCCACGCGCCCCTCCATGTCCGGTCGCCCCGTCGCCGACCCCGCTGTCTTCGTTCCCGCGCCGAGCATCGTGCCGGTCGGCCCCGCTGCGGACTCGTTTCCTCGGCCTTCGAAGGGAAAAAAACAGGCTGCGGTGGTGCCGGGGAACCTCGTCTCGGGCGGATGCACCGACGACGGCGGTGCCGTGCGCGAAACCAACCAACCCTTCCAATTGCCGCCGCTCTCGTTGCTGGACGAGCACCCCGCGATCGTGGGCGCCGCCGACGAGTCGCGTTTGCACGACCTCGCTGGCAAGCTCACGTTGAAGCTTCGGGACTTCGGCGTAGAGGGGCGCGTGACCGCGATCCGGCCTGGCCCGGTCATCACCATGTTCGAGTACGAGCCCGCGCCCGGGATCAAGCTGAGCAAGATCGCCGCGTTGGCGGACGATGTCGCGATGGCGATGAAGGCGCTCGCGATTCGCATCGTCGCGCCGCTGCCGGGGCGAGGGGTGGTGGGCGTGGAGGTTCCGAACGAGGTGCGGCACACCGTTTGGGCGCGCGATGTCTTCTCGTCTGCCGAGTTCCGCGATCAACGGCATACCTTGCCGATCATGCTCGGAAAGGACACCGAAGGCCGTCCTTACGTGGCGGATCTGACCAAGGCGCCGCACCTGCTCGTTGGCGGCACCACGGGCTCGGGCAAGAGCGTCGGCATCAATGCGATGCTGGTCTCGCTGTTGATGACGAAGACACCTCAGGAACTTCGCCTGATCCTCATCGATCCCAAGATGCTCGAGTTCGAGCTCTACAAGGAGATTCCCCACCTCCTCCACCCGGTGGTGACCAACGCCACGCTGGCCAGCAAGGTGCTCGCGTGGACGTGTGAGGAGATGGATCGACGCTACCGTTTGATCGGCGACTGGAAGGTGCGGAACATCGAGAACTTCAACGCCAAGGTGGAGCACGAATCCGCGGACTGGACTTCGGCAAAGGCGAGGACGTTCTTCCCTGAATGGCCTGCAGGCGAGCTGATCCCGACGCCGAAGAAGCTCCCGTACATCGTGGTCGTGATCGACGAGCTGGCCGATCTCATGATGGTGGCGAGCAAGGATGTTGAGATGAGCATCGCGCGAATCGCCCAGAAGGCTCGCGCCTGCGGGATTCACCTGATCGTCGCGACGCAGCGTCCTTCGGCGGATGTCATCACCGGGCTTATCCGCAGCAATATGCCCTCGCGGATGGCCTATCAGGTGCGCACTTCGACGGAGAGCAAGATCATCCTCGACTCCATCGGCGCCAATCAGCTCCTTGGAAAGGGCGACCTGCTGTTCGTCCCCCCGGGTGTGAGCAGTCTCACCCGAATTCACGGCCCATTTCTGAGCGACGATGAGGTGAAGCGGGTGGCAGACATGTGCCGCGCCCAGGGCAAGCCCAACTACGCCCCGGCGATCCGGCTCGACGAGTCGGATGACCCCGACTCGGACCTTGAGCCGCTCGGCGAAGAGATGTCTGGCTACTACGACGAGATTGTGGAGTTGGCGCTGGAGAAAGGCCAGATGAGCACCTCGATGATCCAGCGGCACCTGAAGCTCGGCTACAACCGCGCGTGCCTGTTGATGGAGCAGTTGGAGCGCAACGGCATCGTCGGGCCGGCCGACGGCGCCAAGCCCCGAAAGGTGATCGCGCAGGAATAGCGGCGGCGCCGGGCTGGTCAGGCTTCGTCACGGAAACGAATCAATTCCGCGGTCGGGCGTCGGTGCGCGGCCCCGGAGCTACCTTGCGACCGATGATGATGTGGAGTATGCCGCCGTTCCGCTTGGAGGTTCTTTTGCGCGTTTCGCGCTCGCTCGCCGCTCTCACGCTTCTCTCGGCTCTTTTCGTGCCGGCGTGGGTTTCCGCGGGCGCCCCTGCCGAGCCGAAGACCGTCGGCGAGCTCGTGCCGGTTGTGCAGGCCACCTACAAAGGTGTGCAGACCATCCGGGCCGAGTTCGTCCAAACGTCGAAGAACCCCATGACCGGGGTTGAAGAGAAGCAACGGGGGAAGATCCTGTTGGAGCGCCCTCGAAAATATAGGTTGGAGCTCGGGCTCCCACTCACCAGCGCGGTCGTCGGGGATGGCACCACCCAGTGGATCTACGCGGCCCAGGCCAAGCAGGTCACCGTGCAGAAGGAGCTCGGCACCGGCGGCGGTCCCGTGCAGTTGATCGACGATCTCGGTCGGCTCACGGAGCTCTTCGACGCCACACTGGCGGTCGCAACCGTGCCTCCGAAGCCGATCTTCCAGCTCACGCTGAAGCCGAAGACGCCGGGTTCTCTGGTGCAGATGGACATCACGCTCAAAAAAATGAGCTACATCCTTCAGGAGCTCAACCTCACCTACTCCGGCGGCGTCGGTGTGAAGATGGCGTTTACGGGGATGGTCCTGGGCGGCGACATCCCCGACACTCAGTTCGTGTTCAAGGCCCCGCCCGGCGTCACCGTCGTACAGATGTAGATGG
The DNA here is from genome assembly GCA_014191855.1 of Deltaproteobacteria bacterium. Classification (GTDB taxonomy): domain Bacteria; phylum Myxococcota_A; class UBA796; order UBA796; family SXON01; genus SXON01. The sequence goes on along the minus strand of BJHF01000003.1, from coordinate 20,346 downwards.
AGCGCGTACACCTCATCTCGCTCGGCTGTCCGAAGAACCGTGTTGACTCCGAAGTCATGGTCGGGCAGCTCCGACAAGGCGCGTTTGAGCTGGTTAGTTCAGCCGAAGACGCGGATGTCATCGTGGTGAACACGTGCTCGTTCATCCGCCCGGCTACCGAAGAGTCGATCGACACCATCCTCGAGATGGCTGCGCTGAAGAAGACGGGTCGCGCGCGGAAGCTGGTTGTCACCGGCTGCATGGTTCAGCGATACGGAAAGAGCCTTGAGCTCGAGATGCCGGAGGTCGATCACTTCCTGGGCACCGGCGAATATCACCGGATTGCGGAGGTTTTGCAGGCCCGGGAGGGCGAGGCCGCCCGCAGCTACATCGACACTCCGCTCTACCTGCACGACGAGATGGCGCCGCGCATCAACAGTTGGGCGCCCCACTCCGCGTACCTGAAGTTGTCCGAAGGCTGCGATCATCGCTGCGCGTTCTGCATCATCCCGCAGCTTCGCGGCAAGCTCCGCAGCCGCACGGTGCCCTCACTCGTCACCGAAGCGCGGCGCCTGGGAGAAGAGGGCGTGAAGGAGCTCAACCTCGTTTCGCAGGACAGCACGGCCTACGGTCGCGATTTGAGCGATGGGTCCGATCTCGGCACGCTGCTGCGCGCCCTCGGTCGAATCGACACATTGAGCTGGATTCGCCTTCATTATGTCTACCCGCTGGGCGTGCCCGAGAGCGCGTTGCGGGCGATTGCGGAGGAGCCGCGCGTGCTGAAGTACGTGGACATCCCCCTGCAGCACGCTTCCGGCCGGATGCTCAAGGCCATGAAGCGGGGCGTGAGCCGAGAGGGCCAGGAGAAGGTTCTCGCGCGCATCCGCGACCGGATCCCCAACGTCACGCTGCGCACGACGTTCATCGTAGGTTTTCCGGGCGAAACCGACGCCGACTTCGCCGAGCTGTGCGACTTTGTGGACGCCGAGCAGTTCGATCGCGTGGGGGTGTTCACCTACTACCCGGAAGATGGCACGCCGGCGGCCACGCTCGAAGGTCAGGTGGACGAGAAGGTGAAGAAGGCGCGGCAGAAGGAGCTGATGAAGCGGCAGGCGGTCATCTCCCGGCGCAAGAACAAGGCGCTCATCGGGTCGGAGGCCACCGTCCTCGTGGACGGGCCGAGCAAGGAGAGCCCCCTCGTACTGGTTGGGCGACTCGCTACGCAGGCGCCCGACGTGGACGGCCAGGTGTGGCTCACGGAGACGGATGAAAGCGTAAAGGCTGGGCAGATGCGGCGGGTTCGCATCACCAAGGCGACGGCGCACGACCTCGTGGGCGAAGTCGTCGACTGAGCGAACGCCCCGTGTTTGGGGCCGGTTCCGCGCCGTTCAGCTTGCACGGGCGCGCCGAACGTGGCAGAAAGGCGCCCCAACTCCGGGCCGCTCCCTGGCCCGATTGCCTCCCTGGAAAACGCTCCATGAACGGTCCGCTCGGATCCTGGCTCTACCTCCCCGCCGCTGCCGGCGTGTTGAGCCTGGTCATCGCCGCCTTCTTCTACTTCCGCGTGCGTGCGCTGCCCGAGGGCAACGCCACGATGTCCCGGATCGCTGGCTACATCCGTGAGGGATCCATGGCGTTCCTCTCCCGCGAGTACAAGGTGCTCGCGGTGTACGCCGCGGTCGTGTTCGTCGCGCTGGGGTTGATGATCACTTGGGTCGCCGGCCTGTGGTTCCTGGCTGGCGCGGCCCTGTCGCTCGGCGCCGGATTCATCGGGATGAAGGCGGCGACCTACGGAAACGTCCGCACCGCCCAGGCGGCGGCGACGGGGAGCAAGGCGAACGCGCTTCTCACCGCGCTCGACGGGGGCGCCGTCATGGGCCTCTGCGTCGCCGGCTTGGCCTTGATCGGCCTCTTTGCGGTGTATTTCGTGAACCCGATGGGCGTGGGAGACGGCGCTGCGGCGGTGGCCGCCAACGCGACGTTGGGCTCCAGCCTGCACGCGTTCGCGGTGGGCGCCTCGTCCATCGCGCTGTTCGCGCGCATCGGCGGCGGTATCTACACCAAGGCGGCCGACGTGGGGGCCGACATCGCCGGCAAGGTGATCGAGAACATTCCGGAAGACGACCCCCGGAACCCTGGTGTGATCGCCGACAACGTCGGCGACAACGTCGGGGACGTCGCGGGTATGGGCGCCGACATCTACGAGAGCCTCGTCGCTGCGGTGGTCGCCACGATGGCGATCGGCCTCACGGCTCCCTCGGGCGTGATCGCGCAGCTCGTCGAAGGCGGGGATCGCGCTCGGGAAGTGGCGGTCGGCCTGCCCCTCGTCCTCTCCGGCGTTGGGCTGGTGGTCAGCGTCGCCGGCATCTTCGTGGCGCGGGCGATGCGCAACAGCGCACCGTCCACCGTGCTGCGCGCGGCGATGGTGCTGCCGCCGGTGGTGATGGTCGGATTGACGGCGGTGATCCTGCCGATGTTCCACGTCAAGATGGCGGTGACCATCGCGCTCGCGGCCGGGGCGATCGGCGGCGCTGCAATCGGCCTCATCACGGAGTACTACACCGGGAGCTACGCGCCGGTGAAGGCGGTGGCCGAGTCGGCGAAAACCGGAGCTGGCACCAACGTGATCCGCGGCATGGCCGTGGGCATGGAGTCGGTTGGCGTGTGCTTGCTCCTGGTGGTCGGCGTGGCCATCGTGGCGAACAACGCGATGGGGGAGCTGGGTCTCTACGGCATCGCGCTCGCAGCGGTTGGGATGCTCAGCGGTACCGCCATCGTCATGACGGTGGACGCCTACGGGCCGATCTCCGACAACGCGGGTGGAATCGCCGAGATGGCCGGGCTTCCGCCCGCCGTCCGCGAGATCACGGACGAGCTCGACGCGGTGGGCAACACCACCGCGGCGATCGGCAAGGGCTTCGCCATCGGGTCGGCAACGCTTACCGTGGTTGCGCTCTTCTCGGCGTACAGCCTTGAGGTGAACCACGCTCGCCTCGTGGAGTTCGGTGAGGGGCATTCGATGAACCTCGCGCTCGACAATCCGCAGATCCTCATCGGACTGCTCGTCGGTGCCGTCATGCCGTTCGCTGTGGCGGCCAGCACGATGCTCGCGGTCGGGAAGGCAGCGGGCGCCATCGTGATCGAGATCAAGCGGCAGTTCGACGAGATCAAGGGGCTGCGCGAAGGCACGGCCGAGCCAGAGCCCAGCAAGATCGTCGACATCGCCACTTCAGCGGCGCTCAGCCAGATGATCCTGCCCGGCCTGGTCGCCGTGCTGGGCCCCGTGCTCGTCGGCTTCACGATGGGTCCGGCGGCGCTGGCGGGCACGCTGGCGGGCGCGCTCGCCGTCGGCGCCTCGATGTCGCTGTTCATGGCGAATGCAGGTGGCGCCTGGGATAACGCGAAGAAGTACATCGAGAAGGGCGGCCTGGGCGATGGCCATCGGAAGCGCTCGGAAACCCACAAGGCCGCCGTCGTCGGCGACACGGTGGGTGACCCGTTCAAGGACACTTCGGGGCCCGGCGTGGCCATCCTGATCAAGGTGATGAGCGTCGTCAGCTTGCTCATCGCCCCGCTCGTCGCCACGGTCGGCTCGTAGCCCCTCGGTGCTAACCGTTCCTTTACCGACCCGGTTAGATCGCCTTGGAGGAACATTGTTTGGTGCTAGGGCGACGCGATCGCAACTCTCTTTCCGAGTCGTAGCGGCGCGTCGCCCCCAGCGTGGTAGATTGACACGTGGGTTCCCCCCCATGGGGATGGAGAGTGCATGGAGTCTGTGATCGAGTTCTTCCGCGCAGGCGGCCCCTTCATGGTCGTGAACGTCTTCTTCGTGGCGTTCGCAATGGCCGTTGTGGTCGAGCGCGCCTATTCGCTGTTCTTCAGCTACGGCATCAACGACAAGCCCTTCGTGGCCGCCGTCGATCGATACCTGCAAGCTGGGAACATCGAGGCCGCGGCGAAAGTCTGCTCCGCCAGTCCCTCTCCGGCGCTCTCCCGCGCCACGAGAAACCTCCTGAAGCTGATGCGCAATGGGTTTGAGAGCCCGATGCTCGCGGTCGAAGAGTCCCTTATGGAAGTCAGGCCGCTGGTCACCGCGCGAGTCGGGTGGCTGTGGTCGATCGCCAACATCTCGACGCTCATCGGCCTCGTCGGCACGGTGCTCGGCCTGATCCGGGCGTTCCAGGCGGTCGGTGCCCTCGCCGCGGATGCGAAAGCGGCCGCGCTCAGCAAGGGCATCTCCGAAGCGATGAACAACACCGCGTTCGGCCTCGGCATCGCGGTCTTGTGCATCTTCTTCCACTTGATCTTGAACAATCAGGTAGTGAAGATCGTGGAGAAGACCGAGCACGCACTGTTCCACTTTGTGAACGTGCACGCCCAGTGGCGTAAGGGCTATCGCCCCGCCGAGGGCGAGCAGAAGAAGGCGTAGCGCATGGCAGGCGGTGGCGGCGGTACGGAGGAGCTCAACCTCGTTCCGTACTTGGACATCATGGTGAACTTGATCATGTTCATGGTCGTGGTCACGGCCTACCTGGTGCAGCTCAAGGAAGCGCCGATCATCGCGCCAACGTACGGCGGCGCGGGAGGCGGCGGTGAGCAGGCACCGTTCATCACCGTCGCAATCGCAACCACGGAAATCAATCTCCTTGCGGGCGGAGCGGGCGCGATGGGCGCGGAGCCGCTCCCGAAGTGCGTGATGAAGGGGCCATGTACGGCGCTCACCAAGCGGCTGCGTGAGCTGCGAACCGCGATCCCCGACGTCTCCGAGAACCTCGTGGTCACCGCAGACAAGACGGTGCCCTACTGGGAAATCGTGAAGGTGATGGACGCGGCCCGGTCCGACAAGCAGGGACCCCTGTTTCCGGCCATCACCCTTGCCACCAGCCTCTCCCAATGACCCCCTCCGCAACCCACAGCTCCGAGATCCACGACTCCACCCCGAGCGGCGAGTCTGACGACGAGATGATGATGCGGCGGCGAAAGCACGCCAAGGTGGGCAGCGCTGTTGAGGGGCTGAACCTCACTGCGATGATGGATATCTTTACCATCATCCTCGTGTTTCTGATCAAGCAGTACGAGGCTGCTCCGCAGAACATCACCTTGAGCGAGGATCTGTCTCCGCCGCTGAGCACCACGACGGCCGAGATGGTGCCCGGTGTTTCGCTCATCATCTCGAAGACGTCGGTGATGGTCGACAACAAACGCATCGTGGTGCTGGCCGATGGCAAGCCCACCGGCACCGAAGGCTGGGGAGCAGTTGGCAAAGCGCTGGGTGCACGCCGGGAAACGATCAAGTACATCGGCGATCACGGCGGCTCGCAGTTCGACGGCAACGTGATGGTCATCGCCGACGAGAAGACTCCCTACGATGTGGTGAGCAACGTGCTCTATCAGGCGGGCAAGGAGCAGTTCACGACCTACCGGCTGATCCTTCGCGCGGGCGGCACGGAATAGCGTTCCGGCACCCCGGCGGCGCGCGAGGGTTCGCGGTACACTGGCGAGCAGGAGATCGGATGACGATCACGCTGATTCTGAGCATGGCGTGCACCGGCAGCGGTGTAGGGCAAACCCCGGACGCGCTGGGGGAAGACTCTGGCTTCACCGAGGGGGACGAGGTGCCGCCCGTCATCGTGTTCGAGCCACTCACGGACAACCAGCCGAGCGGCGAGGATGTGGTGATCACCGCGTCGATCACGGATGAGGGTTCGGGAGTCTTCCTGGCCTCCTTGTACTACCGGAACGAAACCGACAGCAGCAAGGACTGGCAGAGCATTGGCTTCGCTCACCAGGGGGATGGTGACGAATGGCAGGCCACCATCCGGGAGGACGAGCAGCACTCAAGCGGGATGTGGTACTACCTGCTCGCCTTGGATGGCTCGCAGAACGAGGCCAGCCTGCCCACCCAGGGTGCAGAGCAGCCGTTCCACTTCGGCTACTCCGACTAATCGGCGGCGGTTCGGGGTCCGCGCGCTGGCCGGCCTGGCCGCATCGTCGCCCCTCGGAGCGAAGTGCCCGAAGCTCAGATCCGGCGAAGCTTCATCTGAACGTCGCTCGTCCAGTGGTTCGCGAAGCCGCGCACGCAGGTGTCGAGGTAGCGCTCGTAGTCGTCGAAGAGCGCGTTGCCCCAGGTTTCCCGGATGTAGCCCTCGTGGAGGCGCATGCGACGGAGCCACTCGCCCGTGGTGCGACCGTAGTCTTCGCGGCGCGTGTGCAGCTCGCGGATCTCCCAGTGGGGGTTCACCGCGGTGACGAGCTCCTCCAGGCGCGGGTTCCTTCCGCCGGGGAAGATCACGTCGGCTGTGAACTGCAGATCCTGCAGGTCCTTGCGGGTGCGCGGGATCTTGTTCGTGAGGATGGCCTGAAAGCCGAAGTGGGCGCCTGGGCGGACCCACTCCGCCAGCTTGCTGAAGTACTCCCGGTAGATCTCGATGGCGCGCCCCTCGCGCGCCTGTGCGGGCGAGCAGAGGTGATCGATCATCTCGATAGAAACGAGGCCGTCGTACGGCTCCGCCGGCTTCCAGTCCCGGTAGTCGCAGATGTGGATCGAAGACTTGTCGAGCTTGCGGGCGTAGCACCATTCGGCCTGCGCGGTGGAGAGCGTGACGCCCTCCGCTCGCTTGATGCCGTGGCGCACGCAGAACTCCAACATCGAGCCCCAGCCGCAGCCGATGTCCAACACGGATTTGTCCGGGCCAAGCTCCGCGAAGTCGTAGAGCACCTGCGCCTTGTTCTCTTGCGCGGCCTCCAGCGACTGGTCTGCTGACTGGTACACCGCGCAGGTGTAGTGCATGTTCTCATCGAGCCACAGCTTGAAGAACTCGTTGGAGACGCTGTAGCTGACGTCGATCTCGGCCTGCGTGGAGGTCATGGCGGGGTCTCGGAGAGACGCCGAGCTAACCTGAAAGCGGCCAGAGCGCAGCCGGCCACGCGCCAAGTACGTGCACTTCTGGCACGAGCGCTACGCCAGTCTCCGCCTTCACCCTCGACCACGCGGTGTGGATGCAGGTCATCACGTCCTTGGCCGACGCTCCCCCACGGTTCACGATGAAGTTCGCATGAAGGGCGCTGATCTCTGCGCCGCCGTGGCGCCAACCCTTCAGTCCCACCCGCTCGATGAGCTGTCCAGCGTGGTTCCCCGGTGGGTTTCGAAACACGCTGCCGCAGCTCGGGAAGTCGAGCGGCTGGGTGGCTTTTCGTCGCGACAGATGTTCGCCCACCCGGGCCCGCTCTTCGTCAACCCCCACACGCGTTGCGCGAAGGAGCGCGGCTACGGCGACGAATCCGCGTGGGAGCCCCCCTTCGCGGTAGGCCATCGGAAGCGAGGTGCGGTCGATTCGCCGCCACTCCCGCCCGTCGAGCCCCTCGACGGCCACGAGGCGCTCCGCGATCTCCCCCAGCGCCGTTCCTGCGTTCATGGCGACCGCGCCTCCCACCGTACCCGGCACCCCTGCCAGGCAACCGAGCCCCCCCAGCCCGAGCTTGTCGAGCCGCGCAAGCACCACCGCGTTGAGCATTCCAGCGCCCACCCGCACGAGCACGTCACGCCCAACATCGCCCTCGACCGTCAGGTTTCGGAGCTCACCGACCAGCTTCACCGTGACACCCGGCAGCCCCTCGTCGGGCACCAGGAGGTTCGAGCCGTTCCCGAGGACGTGGTCGATGTGGGGGAGCGCGAGCAGCTCTTCGACGGAGTCCACGAGCACCAGCCGCTCCAGCGGCCCGCCGACCCGCCAGTAACCATGCCCCGCCAGCGGTTCGTGTTCCAGCACCCGCATCCTGCGCGTGTAGCCCGCCCGACACGCACCCGCCGCGTACCGGGGCTATGGTCTACCCATGCGTGTCCTGCTGGTACAGGCCTTCACGGCCCTCGACATGGAGCTGGTCTACCCGCTCGGGCTCGCCTACCTTGCCGCCCACATTCGGGATCGGCACGCCGTCGATATCTTCGATGTCAACCTTTACCGGGCGGACCCGTACACCGCGCTTGAGGCGAAGGTTCGTGAGTTTCAACCGGATGTCGTGGGGATCTCGCTTCGCAACATGAAGGTGGGCATGCCCCACCTGCATACCGACGACTTCGAGCCGCAGCAGAAGGCGATCCAGCTCATCAAGCGTGTCGCGCCGAATGTCAAGATCGTTGCCGGTGGAACGGCATTTTCGCTCTACAGCGAAGTGATGATGCAGCGGCTGCCCGAGGTCGACATCGGGGTTTGGGGCGAGGCCGAGCTGCGCTTCCGGGAGTTGCTTGAGGACGTGGAGCACCCTGAGCGCATCAAGGGCATGTACTTCCGTCGCGACGGCGAGCTCATCTACACCGGGCAGCCGCCGGGCGTGGACTGGAAGGACAACCTCGCGCCCGTGCGGGATCTCGTCCCCCATGCGCCGTACCTCGCATCGTCCTTCGTTTCCGTCGGCATCCAGGCGAAGCGGGGCTGTTCCCTCCACTGCATCCACTGTTCGGATACATTTCTGCTCGGTCACCGGGTTCGCATGCGTGATCCGGTCGATGTCGTGGACGAGATGGAGCGGCTTGTCGTCGATCACGGCGTTCGCCAGATGTTCATGTGCGACCAGATCTTCAACATCCCCGCCACGCACGCGATCGCGATTTGCGAGGAGATCACCCGCCGGAAGCTGGAGGTGAAGTGGTCGGCGTGGTTCAACGAGCACCGCAACACGCTCCCCGATGAGCTGATGGTGGCGCTCAAGCGGGCCGGGTGCGGGTTGTTGTCGTTCAGCCCGGATCACGTGGATGATCGGATGCTTCGCAACCTCGACAAGAACTTCCGCTACGAAGACATGTTGTACACGGTGGACGTGGCGAAACGTCACGGGATGGACGTCGAGTACAGCTTCTTCCTGAACAGTCCGGGGGAGGACCTGCGTTCGCTGTACGCCATCGTGAAGTTCCTCGCCCACGCGCGCTGGGAGCTCGGGGGGCACCTGCGGTTGTTCACCCTGCTGATGATGCAGCCAATCCGAATCTACCCGCACACGCGCCTCTACGAGCTGGCGAAGGAAACCGGGTTGATCGACAAGGATCACCAGCTCGTCGAAGGGCAGTTCTGGAACCCGGGGAAACTTCAGTACGCCGTGGCGGGCATCCAGTCGGTGGCCCATACGCTGTACGACGCGCGGCAGGGCTGGCGAAAACTCCGGGGAACGACCTTCGACTCGGTGGTCAGGGAGTAGCTGGCCTCGGCTGGCCGCAGATCACGCCGTAGTCCCCGTTGGCCATGCGTTCGGCCTCCAGAAAGCTGCGGATGCTGGACCGTTCCACCGGCTCCGCTCCCTGGCCCTTGAGCCACATCGTCGCGCACTCCTCGCAGACCGGCTCGCCCGCCCGGGCCGCTTCGCCGCAACGACAACCTCCGGCTCGCACCGCGCACAATTTGCATGGATGGGCGATGCAGCAGTCATACCGCCCGGCCGCTTCCAGCTCGGAAACGAGGGCCCGAAGCTCGTCGGTCATCGCGCGGCGTCGGAGCTCAAGGTCGTCTGGCGTGCGGGGCGCGGTGGTCGAAGCGGGCTCCGGCACCGCCGGGGTGGGCGCGCAGGCCCCGAGGAGCAGCAGGAAGGTGAGAGTGGCGTGCACGCAACGCCGATAAGCCGGTTATCGCATGCATTGCCATGCGTTCCACCTTGCTCCCCCTCCTTGCGCTCCCCCTGATCGGGCTCTCCTGCTCCGACTACGACCTGGCGGCGGACAACGATCCCACCCGGTTGAGCCCGAAGCACGGCGATAGCTTCGACCCCAACACCGACGACACGTCGCAGTCCGCGGACTCGGGGCGGGACTCGGGCGAGGTGGTGGACCCCGGCACGGAGGTGCCCGAGGGCAAGGTCGATGTGGTCCTGCTCATCGACATCGCCTACTTCTACGACTGCTACCACGCCGATCTCGCGCTCAACACCGCGGCGCTGATCGATGCGCTCTTCGCCAGCGGCGCGAACGTGGCCGTCGGCATCGCCAAGTTCGACGACTACTATGTGGACGACGAGTGGTACACCGCCTGGGGCGGCGAGCCCTACACCTTCGGCACCCAGATCACGACGGATCGCGGCCGGCTCTCCTCCGTGGCGAGCTCGCTGGAGCTGGAGTGGGGAGGGGATGGCCCGGGGGATGGGTACGAGGCCATCCGCCAGGCCGGCAACGGGATCGGCTACGACCAGGACTGCGACGGTAAGCTCGATGCCACCTACGACATCTCCCCGTTCATCAAGTCGGGAGGGGATGCGTTCGGCGGCAAGGTCGCCAGCCTGTACGACGTCGGCGTCGCCGGCTCGGGCACCGAAGGCGGGATGGGCTTCCGCCCCGACAGCAAGCGGGTGGTGGTGTTGATCACCGAGAACGCGCTGCGCGAGTCCAGCTATGGCCACGAGATGCCGAAGGGATCGTGCCCGGCGGGCGCGACGCGGAGCGACGCCGTTACGGCGATCACGGACATCGACGCGAAGTTCCTGGGAGTGAACGCCTACGAGTTCTGGGACGAGGATCCGACTCCCCAGGAACAGCTCGAGGCGCTGGCCACCCGGACCGACAGCAAGTTCGACAAGGATGGAGACGGGAAGAAGGACGACCTCGCCGTATTCGGCCAGAGCTGGGACTGGCCGACCACGGCCGAGCTGGTCGATGCGATCTGGCAGCTCGCAGGCTGAGCTGGCGATGTTGGCCGTATTGTTGCTCCTCGGGTGCCCGCATGCCCCGCCGCCCGCGCCGCTCACCCAGGAAACGCTGGATCTGCTGCCCGATGCGCCGCTGCCCAACAAGGTGCCCGCCGAGGATCAGGTGTCCGCGATCCAGGTGAGCGTGATGCGCGTGGACGTTGCGGCGGCCAACGCGGGCATCGCCCAGTTCCTGGTCGACTGGCCCACTTCCCCGTGGCGGGATCTGGTGGAGGGGTGGGGGGCCGATCTCGCCACGATCGGGCAGCCGGCGCCGCCACTGGAGGTGGTGCAGTGGGTGGGCGCGCCCGGGTCGCTGTCAGATCATCCGGTTACGATGGTGATCTTCTTCGAGCCGTGGTGCCCGCACTGCCAACAGGAGATGCCCGGGTTGGAGCTGCTACGTCGCGACTACGAGGCGCGCGGGCTGGGAATGATTGGCGTCACGGCGATGACGCGTGGCGCGACCGATGAGCAGTTGGCGGCGTTCATCGAGCAGGGCTTCTTGCGCTTCCCGATCGGCAAGGAGGATGGCTCGATGACGGAGGCGTGGGGCGTCGTCGGGGTGCCGCACGCGGTGTTCGTTCGCGGGGGCCGGGTGGCGTGGTCGGGGAACCCCTCGCTGCTCACGCTCGACCTCGTAGACGCGCTCGTCGACGAAGGCCCGCTCCCCCTGCCCATGCCCGAAATGCCGTGAATTCGTCACTTGCGGGCCTCTGGGGGCGGGGCTAACGTCGCGCCCCACCGGGTTGCTCATGCGCGCTCTCCTGATTCTGCTCCTCGCCACGGCTTGCTTGCCGGCCACGACGCCGGGCGACGGCAAGGAGACCGGCCTCGACGTGGACAACGACGGGGATGGGTATGTCGGAGCTGCCGACTGCGACGAGGAGGACGGCACGGTGCACGACGGGGCCGCCGAGCTTTGCGACGGCTTGGACAACGATTGCGACGGCGAGATCGACGACGGCTCGACCAACTCTACCGTCTTCTACCTCGATGCGGACGGGGATGGCTTCGGCGATCCCGCCCAACCGCTCTCCGCTTGCGCCGCGCCGGAGGGCTATGTCGCCAGCGCTGGAGACTGCGATGATCACGACGTCGCCTACAATCCCGATGCGGCGGAGGACGGCTGCGCCGATCCCAACGACTACAACTGTGATGGTTCGGTAGGCTACGCGGATTCGGACGGCGACGGCATCGCGGCTTGCGAGGATTGCGACGACGCGGATGACGAGATTTTCCCCGGTGCCGTGGAGGTCTGCAACGGCGTAGACGACGACTGTTCCGGAGCGATCGACGACAACGCGGTGGACGCGCTCACGTTCTACGAGGACGCCGACACGGACGGCTTCGGCACGGACGTTACGCTCGTCGCTTGTGAACAGCCTGCGGGCTACGCCGAATACAGTGGAGACTGTGACGACACGAGCGCAGCGTGGCACCCGAACGCGAGCGAAACCGATTGCACGGATCCGAACGACTACAATTGCGACGGATCCGTGGGGTACGACGATGCCGATGGAGACGGGTACGCGGCATGCACCGAATGTGACGACGCCTCCGCGGACCACTTCCCCGGCGCCGTGGAGCTCTGCAACGACGTGGACGACAACTGCGACACGGTGATCGACGAGTCCACCGCTGCAGATGCCACGATCTGGTACTCGGACGCGGATGGCGACACCTACGGAGACGCCGCCACCACCCTGGCCGCCTGCGACCAGCCGTCAGCCTATGTTCTTGACACCACCGATTGCGACGACTCCAACGCGGCGGAATTCCCCGGCGCAGACGAACTCTGCGATGGCGACGACGACAATTGCGACGGTGTGGTCGACGAGTCCACGGCGATCGACGCGTCTACCTGGTACGACGACGCCGACACCGACGGCTACGGGGATCCCGCGGATAGTCAGGTCGCATGCACGCAACCGTCGGGTTGGTTGGCCTCGGCGGGAGATTGCGACGACACCGACGAAGCCGAATATCCGGGAGCCGACGAGCGCTGCGATGGCGACGATGACAATTGCGACGGCGCGATCGACGAGGACACGGCGGTGGATGCGTCAACCTGGTACGCCGACGCCGATGCGGACGGCTACGGGGACGCCGCGTCGACGACCGTGGCCTGCTCGATGCCCAGCGGCTTTGTGGCTGACACTACGGATTGCGACGACACCACGGCCTCGGTGAACCCTGCCGCCTTGGAATTGTGTAATGCCGTGGACGATAACTGCGATGGTGACGTGGACGAGAGCACTGCGGGGGACGCGATCACCTGGTACGCCGACACGGATGCTGACGGCTATGGGGACGCGGGCTCGGCCATCGTGGCGTGTGAGATGCCCAGCGGCTTTTCGGCGACGGATGACGACTGCGACGACGAGGACGCCACGGAGAACCCGGCCGCGGACGAGCGTTGTGATGGGGACGACGACGACTGTGACGGCGTGGTCGACGAGGACGCGGCCATCGACGTCGCGACGTGGTTCTTGGACGCGGACGCAGACGGGTACGGCGACGCAGCGTGGTCGGACATCGATTGTGACCAACCGAGCGGCTATGTGTCGGACAGCACCGACTGTGATGACGCGGCGCCGGGGGAGAACCCCGGCGAGATTGAGGTGTGTGACTCGGCGAACGTCGACGAAGATTGTTCCGGCAGCGCCGACGATGCCGACGCCGGGGTGACTGGCGCGACGGCCTGGTTTGCGGATGCGGACGGGGATTCGTACGGTGACTCCACGATCTCCACCACCCTCTGCGATCAGCCCGCGGGCTACGTCGCCGATGATTTGGACTGTGACGATGCCGACGGCGACGACCACCCGGGCGCCCCGGAGACGGTTGGCAACAGCGACGACGAAGACTGCAACGGCGGGGAGCTGTGTTGGGTGGACGCGGACAGTGACGGGTATCGGCCGATGTCCAGCTCCTCGACCGTGATCTCGGTGGACGACGATTGTGCCGATGCAGGGGAGGGGACCAACGCGGAGCCCGAGACGGACTGCGACGACGCGGACGCGACGGAAAACCCGGCCGCGACCGAACGATGTGACGGAGACGACGACGATTGTGACACGGAGGTCGACGAAGACTCGGCGGTAGACGTGGCCACCTGGTTCGCCGACGCAGACAGCGATGGGTACGGCGATGCCGCAGCCTCCGAAATCGACTGCGATCAGCCCAGCGGGTACGTTTCGGACAGCACCGATTGCGACGACACCGAGACCGGTGTGAACCCCGGCGAGGTGGAGGTGTGCGACGCAGCGAACGTCGACGAAGACTGCAACGAGCTAGCCGACGATGCCGACGTGGGCGCCTCCGGTCGGGGCACCTGGTACGCCGACAGCGACTCCGACGGGTACGGGGATCTCAGCGTTTCTACCACGCTATGCGACCGCCCCGCCGCCTACGTCGCCGACGCGACGGACTGCGACGACGGCGACATCGACGTGAACCCGGGCGAAGCCGAGATTTGCGACCCGGCGAACGTGGACGAGGACTGCAACGAGCTCGCGGATGACGACGACAGCGGCGCCTCCGGGCAAGCGTCGTTCTATGCGGACGGCGATTCGGACGCCTACGGGGACTCCGCGGTCGGTGTATCCGTGTGCGATCAGCCCCCTGGGTATGTCACGGACGACACGGACTGCGACGATGCGCTGGACACGGTTTATCCGGGCGCCCCGGAAACCACGGCGAACGGTCGCGACGACAACTGCGACGGCGCGGAGCTCTGTTACGAAGACGACGACAACGATGGGTACGTGGACGGATCGCTCGACACTCGCTTTTCCATGGATGGCGACTGTTCGGACGCCTACGAAGCGCTCTCCTCCGCCACCTCGGGCGACTGCGATGAGGCGGATGCGGCGATCAACCCCGGGGCGACCGAGGTGTGCGACAGCGTGGACAACGACTGTGACACGGTCGTGGACGACGGCCTGTTCGTGGACTGGTACGCGGATTCCGACGGCGACGGCTATGGCGACGCGGGCACCAGCACGTATGCATGCAGCGCGCCCACCGACTACGTGGCCGACGACACCGACTGCGACGACGTGGAGGCGACGGTGTACCCGGGTGCGCCCACGATCTGCGGCGATCTCCTCGTGAATGATTGCGGCGGCTCCGATACGGGCTGCGAGCTCACCGGTGGCGGGCTCATCACCAGCTACGACCAGGCGAGCTGGTTTGGCATTACCGCGAGCGACAACGTGGGCGTGAGCGGCGCCGGTGTGGGGGACATCAACGGCGACGGAAACGACGACATCCTGTTCGGCGCAAACACCTACGATCCCACGGGCATGGTCACGAACGCCGGGCGCGCGTGGCTCTACGCGGGCGGCGCGCTCAGCGGCGACACCGAGCTGTCCCAGAGCACGACCGGTTACGCGACCTTCAGCGGAAGCTCGACGACGAACGCGGATTACCTAGGGTTCCAGGTGTCGAGTGCCGGGAGCTTTGTGGGCGCGACGACGGCGGACGTGCTGATCGGCGCGCCCAACATGAAGGTGGGGACCTTCTCGGTCGCCGGGGAAGCGTACGTGTTCTCGAACCCCGTTGGCGCCACCTCCAAGACGGGCGCCAGCCTGATCGTGCAGGGCCGCGCGGGATCCGACAACGTTGGATATGACGTTTCGGGTGGATATGACGTGAACGACGACGGTCGGGATGACGCGGTCGTGGGTGCCTACGGCTACGACACCGGGAGCAGTTCCTCCATCTATGACGGTATGGCTGGCGTCTTCTTTGGAGGCACGACCGGCACGAAGCTCGTCACGGCGGCGAGCGCGGCGTTTACCGCTACGGCGGGAAGCTCCGACCAGGCCGGGCAAGTGGTCGCCCTGGTTCCGGACATCTCGGGCGATGGGATTGGCGACATCGTGATCTGCGCCTACAAGGCGGATAGTACCGCCACAGACAGCGGTACCGCGTACGTGGTGTTCGGCGATGCCAGCCTCACCGGCGGCGCGATTTCCACGACCGTGGATGCCACGCTCACCGGTCCGGCCGTCGCGTCCGCGCAGCTTTGTCGCTCGGTGGACAGCGCCGGCGACTTCGACGGGGACGGGGACGACGACCTGCTCCTCGGCGCGGACGGCGCCTCCAACGGCTCCAGCACGTCGGGCGCGGCGTACGTGTTCGCGTCACCGGTCGTGAGCGGCGCGGCTTCCACCGCGAGCATCCGGCTCACGGGCTACGCCTCCGGCGACTTCTTCGGGCGCGCGGTCGCCGGCGGCGGCGACTTCAACGGGGATGGGAACGACGACATCGGCATTTCGGCGACCTCCTTCGACCTGCCGCTCAGCGGCGTGGGCGTGGCCGGCGTGTGGTACGGTCCGCTCAGCGCGGGCACCTACGCGTCCACGACCGCCGACTTTGCGGTAACTGGCGTCGTACTTTCGGATGCGCTCGGCGCCTCGATGGACTTCGTGGGCGACACGGACGCCGACGGCTTCGACGATCTGCTGGTCGGGGCGACGAACTTCGACTCCCCCACGACGGGCCTCACCAATGTCGGCGCGGTATTCCTCATCCTCGGCGCGGGAAACTGATCCCGCCGCGTCGCGAATCCGGTGCTATGTTCTCTTGGCGGAGGCGTCGTGATCCTTACCCTGCTGCTCGCTTGCCCGAATCCGGACGCCGCCAAGGACTCTGGAGCGGCTGAGGCCTGGCCCGGCTGGGCGGAGGAGGCCGACGACACGGCGGCGGATCCTTCGGCGAACGCCGATGACTCGGCCGAGGAGGAGCTCGACATCGAGTACCCCGAGTGCGAGCCGGACGGGTGCATCGAGCTGGCCGAAGCGGTAGACCGCGGGTTCGCCACCATCGGCTACGGCTATGCCGGGATCGTGGTCGACAACCTGGGGCCCTATGCCATCTGCTTCGAGCGCTGGTACACGTTCCTGAGCTCGGAGTCGCAGGATGCGGTCGCCGGCACGACGAGCGACACCGAGCTCCCTGTCGGGGAGGAGCTCCACATTCCCTATGCAGAGTGGGGCGACGATCAGGAGGCCTGGTGGTGCATTGAGCACAACCAGTACACCGCCTCCGGCGCCGCGTACTCGTTCAACGGCTCGCGGGCGCCTTCCCGGGTTTCGCAGTGGACGAACGACGCGTCCGATGACGACTCGGATTCGACGGAGGACCACGACGACTACAGCCGCGCGGACGGGGTGCCCCAAACCCAACACAACGTGTGGGACTACATCGCCGAGCGGCCCGTGTTCATTGTTGGTCGCGACATGAACTGGTTTGAAGTGGAAGGAAAGCAGTCGGTGGAAGTGGTGCTTGAGGTGCACAACCTCGGCCGCGAGGACGGTACGGCCCAGGTGCTCGAGAAGCTCCCCCCGGGGTGGACCGCGAGCGACCTCTCTCCGGCCCCGCTGCGCGAGGAGGTGGCGAGCGATGGCAGCACGCAGCTCGCCTGGAGCGTAGACCTCGAGGCGGCGGTGGAGCCATCGGATCCGTACGCGCCGACCGAATACGACATCGCCAAGCTCCGCTATACGCTCACCTACGCAGGCAGCTGCTCGGGCCGCGAGATCGGGTACGCGCCGAATGTGAGCTGGCAGGACGGCACCGGCAGCGCATGGATCTCCGAGGGCGCGCCCTTGATCATCGAGTGTTGCGACTCGAGTGATGGCATGCTGCCGGGCGGCGGCGGCCACGGTCCTTGAGGCTCGGCGGCCCCTACCGTTCGATCGTGTACTCGAATTCGGCCACGCCGTTCTCATTGTAGAACACGCCCGTGAAGCGGGTCGCGTCCATCTCCACCCACAAGAATCCCTCGGTGTCTTCCTGGAAGCGCACGGGGTTGGTGTCGTCGAGGCTCGTGGTGGTGGCCCCGGCGCCGCTCACGATGAGCTCCGTGCCGTTGCACGTGTCCTCCAACCACTGGCGGCTATGGTCATGCCCGCACAGGTAGAGGTCCACCTTGCCGCAGATCGCCTGGTCGAAGACCTCTTTCACGTATTCGCCGTCCCCGATGCCGTTGCTGTTCTGCCCGTCGTACAGCCCGGCGTTCCCGTGCGGCCCATTCGAGAGGTAGGGGTGGTGGCCGAAGGCGACCGTCCAAGCCGCGGTTGAGGCCGGTACCCGCTCGTTGAGCCACGCGAGCTGGTCGTCGAAGAAGCCCCACACGATCGCGTTGGTGTCGAGCGAGAACAGCTCAACGACGCCCGCGTCCACGCGGAAGAAGGGGGCGGGAAATACCCATTTTTCCGAGCGATCCGTGTACTCGATGTAGTAGGGGGCCTTCCAGAACTCGTAGCCCGAACCGCCGGCGCCGTAGTCGTGGTTGCCCAGCGTCACGTAGAACGGAAACGCGATGTTTGCGTAGGGGAGCTCGAACTTCTCCTCGAACTGGGGATCGTCGATGTCGTTCACGCCGTCGTTGTAGAAGTTGTCCCCCAGGTACACGGCGAAGTCGCAGCCCCGTATGGCGCAGATCGCGGACATGGCATCGCCCACCTTGTACTGCAGATCGTTGCCCTGCCCGGCATCGCCGAGCGCGACGAAGCGGACCACGTCCTGCGCAGGGAGCAGGATCACCGTGTCGATGCCCGCCGCGAGGTCGGGGCTCGCGGTTGGGGGGATTCCCGCTGCTGCCAGCGCCGGGTCTGGCCCGGGGGCCGGCATCGTTTCGCGCCAGCTTGCGCGGCCAGCCGGCTCCGGAGCGGAGCAGGCAGCGAGGATCAGCAGGGTCATCATGCCGCCCCCATCCTGACACGTCCCCGGATCGTTCGCCACGCTTGCCGGCACACCGCGGAGGCGTGACGTTCCCCCGTGGCGCTCACCCCGATGGATCTCGCCGAGTTCCGGTTGCTTCGGGCGCTGCGCTCGGGCACCGGGGCCGCGTTCACGCAGCTCTGGAACGCCCAGGCTGGCGCGGCGTGGTCGGTGTTCCGGGCGCTCGTGGATGCGGACAGCGAGGCCCTCGGTTGGATGGGCTCCTTCCGCGTGGATCTCCAGGAACGAACGGCGTCGTTTCGGGCCGACGAGGGCGTGGCGCCCCAGGTGGGCCGTGCGCTGTACGAGCACGCCCTCGCTTCCTTCTCCGATACCGGGCCGCTCCCCACGCACACCCTTTCCCAGGATGAGCTGGGCGTACGCCAACTCCCGGCCTGCACGCGACTCGGGTACCTCGTAGATCTCTTTTTCGACTGGACCCCGCCCGATCCCACGGTCCGCGCCGCGTACCGCCTGCTGGAACCTTCGGCCGACACCGACGCGCGCCTGCTGGTCCACACCGCGCTCCTCCGAAATCCGCCGGGGGATGCGCTGATCCTCCCGCCTGGCGTCACGCTCCCGCCCGAGCGCCCGCCCGCGCCACCCCGACTCCGCCTCGCCCTCGCCGGTGGCGCCGCCCTCCTCGCGATCCTCGGCTTCGCAGGCTGGTCCGCGTGGCGGCCTCCGGATCCGGTGCGGCTGCACGACGATGCGCTCTCGGCCAGCGGAGGCGTGCTGGTCGAGGGCAATCCGCTGCGGTTGGCTGCGCGCCTGCAGGAAGCGGGTGCGCCCCCCCCGCTCGCGGAATGTCCCTTGTTGAGCCGTGAATCCCTGCGCCTCGTCGGCGGCCGTTACGACGCCGGCGTGGTGGTGTGCCTCTACTTCGGCCTCGGCGCCGACTGGACCCTTCAGCATCGGAGCGGCGGCGCGCTCCCCGGCGCGGATGCTGCGGAGGGGCGCTCGGAGGGCGGCGACGACGGAGTGGCCTTCGCGGGCTGGCGCGATCCAACGGGCGTCTGGACGCTCGCCGCGCGCGTGAACCCCGACACGATGAGCATGATCTCCCGGCTGGTGATCGAGGATCGTTCGAGTCCGGCGGCCCCGAAAGGTGCCGAAGGCGAACTCCGCTAGCCCGCGCGGCCCGCGAGTGCGCTACCATGGCGCGCGCCCAGAGGAACCCCATGGCTGACGAACGGAAATCGACCCCCGGATCCGGTGTGTCCAACGCGCGGCTCGGTGAGCTGCTTGTCCGCGAGAACCTCGTCTCGCCCTTGCAGCTTCAGAAAGCGATGGAGACGCAGCGGGCCACGGGCGGCCGACTCGGGCACCAGCTCACGAAGCTCGGGTACATCGAGGAGAACGAGCTCACCTCGTTCCTCAGCAAGCACTACGGAGTGCCCTCGATCAACCTGAGAGACTTCGAGATCGACTCCGAAGTCCTCAAGCTCATCCCGAAGGAGGTCGTGGTTCGCCACCAGGTGATCCCGATCAACAAGTCCGGCAACACGCTCATCGTCGCGATGGCCGATCCGTCGAACATCTATGCGGTCGACGACATCAAGTTCATCACGAACTTCAACATCGACATCGTGGTGGCGTCTGAAGGGCAGATCGCCGAGGCGATCGAGAAGTACTACACCAGCAACGTCACCTTTGAAGACGTCATGGTGGACTTCTCGCAAGGTGAAGAAGACCTGGAGCTGGGCGGGGATGTAGACGAAGACATCAACGTCCTCGACCTCGAGAAGAGCGCCGGCGATGCACCCGTCGTCAAGCTCGTCAACCTCGTGCTGCTCGACGCGATCCGCAAGGGCGCCTCCGATATCCACATCGAACCCTACGAAAAGCAGCTTCGCATCCGGTACCGCATCGACGGCATGCTCTACGAGGTCATGAAGCCGCCGCTCCGGCTCAAGCACGCGATCACGAGCCGTCTGAAGATCATGTCCAACCTCGACATCGCCG
>BJHF01000002.1 GCA_014191855.1 Deltaproteobacteria bacterium | reverse complement strand
GACAAGGGAACCCGGGCAACTCGCCTCCTCCGACGCCAGCCCAACGGCCTTCACAAACGCGGCGCAGGTGGTGGCCGTCAGGTTGCGCTGCCTGGCCACGATCGCGATCAGGAGGCTGGGCGAGGAGAGGCCCGCCTTGCGCGCGAACGCGCGATACGAAAAGCGAGGATTTACCTGCTTACGCGCCTCAAACCAATCGCCTAGATAGGCCCGGTAGTCGAGGTAGGTGTAGAGGTCGGGGGCGGCCACATTCCCGTTTATCCGGCCTTTCCCGCTGGGATTGTGTGCCTTTTGTCACTTTCGCAGGAAGTGCACGCAGCGTGAGAACGGCTTCAATGGGTCACCCGGGCCCGATACGCCGCCTCCTCAAAGCGCCCGCCATCCTGCCGGGAGTCGTGGCACTGCACGCACTGACTGGTCGGCGGCGAAGCGACGAGGTGCGCGGTGGTAGGCGACGCTGCATGGTCGCGGCCGGCGCCGTGGCAGCTCTCGCAGCCGACGTTCTCAAGGCCGTGTAGCGCGCGCGGATCCTGGGGGCCGTTCGCGTCTTTTGCTCCGGTCACGTGGCAGCCGAAACAGTCGAGGTCGAACTGCCGTTGATCGGCCACCAGGGCGGCATAGGCGCGCGCGTGGCCAGTCGAGGCCCACTGCTTCGCTTGGGGTGCGTGGCAAGCGGTGCAAGCGGCGGAGCCTGCGAAGGGGCCTACGCCCACCCCGCCCTCCCCCATCGGGGACGACACCGCGCCAGCGGCAGAGGGCGCCGAGCCGGTGTTCGCAGCCTTGAAGGCGGATACCCGCTCCAAGGTCGGCGCGTGCTCCCCGGCATCCACACCCAGGCCCCGCAGCTCGTTTCGTACGCGACCCTTTGAGCCCGGCGCGGCCGTGGCCAGCTCGAGCGCCGCCCTCGCGTCCGCCTGCTTCTTCGTCCAGAACTCCTCTTGTCGGGTGAGCCGCTCAACCGACTTCGTATCGGTCGCAGCAGCCTTCCGGGTGGCGAGCTCTTTGAGCTTCGCCGTCGCTGCGTCTACGTCGGAGGCGCGCGCTGCGCCTTCGCCCTCGTCTCGCCACCCCAAAGCACCAGGCGTAAGCTCCACTTCGAGGAGGCCGAGCTGTCGCCCGCGCGAGCCGGAGCTGAGGATGAGCCCGCCGTTCGCCATGGGTGTCGGCGTCACCAGCCCCTCAATCGAGTCGCTGCGCACCATGAAGTCGACGCCGGTGGCGCGCTTGGCCAGGTCTGCGTCGCGACCCTTGTCCAGGTCGGAGAGCACGATGACCACCGTGTCGTCGGCTCGTACCGTCTCGAGCAGGGCGCCTGGGTCGGTGACGCGGCAACCGACCAGCTCCAAGCTCGGGTTTGCGATGCCGTACACTACAATCTTCACGCCGTTGCGCTCAAATGACCGGGTCGCCGGCCAGGGGAGGGGCGTGATGCACTCCACGTTGGAGATCACATAGGGAAGCTCGAATTCCTTGCCGACAGACTCCACGAACGCGCGGCCGAAGGCGAAGTCGCCGCGGCCGGGCATCATCGCGTCGATCCCGCCGAGCTGCAGCCCCTCCGCGATCAGCCGCGCCTTCGCCTCGCGCTCCGTGCGCTCCTCCTCCCCCAGCGTGTGGCTGCGCCGAAAGGTGTGGCCCGCGTCGACGATCAGGACGTCGGCGGGCTTGAGGGTGGCAAGAACTGAGTTTCTCCGGGACAGACCGCCCTGGGGGTGCTTGGGTCACCCACAGGGTTCGATCTCGCCATCCACCGCGCCCTGGTAGGCGAGGGTGAAGGCGGGCGACGAAGGCGGCGTCGCGACCGGTTCTGCGGGCGTGGA
Organism: Deltaproteobacteria bacterium; assembly: GCA_014191855.1. Classification (GTDB taxonomy): domain Bacteria; phylum Myxococcota_A; class UBA796; order UBA796; family SXON01; genus SXON01. Next base: position 164,874 of record BJHF01000002.1, on the reverse strand, counting down.
GCAAGCGGCGAGCAAGGCGGCGAGTGTCGGCAGCAGGATCATGGAGCGGCGCCCTTGTCCTTGGCCTTCTCGGCCTTTCGTTTCTCGATGCGCTCCTGACGTTCTTTCTCTCGTTCAACCTTGGCTTCCTGGTCAATGCGCGCCTGGCGCTCCTCTTCGGCCAGCTCCCCGCGCGCGTGCCGGCCATGCTCGCGATGCAGATCCTTGAGCACGTCCAGCAGGCCGTCGTCCACGATGTAGACCTCCGGGTAGCTCAGATGGCGAGCGTACCAACGAGCGTGTTCGTGGCCTTCTTCATCCACTTTCGGCGTGGCCGGCTTTCCGAGGACGATGACGGCGCTGCGCCCCTCATCGTCGACCATCGACACCTTGGCCACCGGGTGGTCGAATCCGTAATCCGCGTCTGCGCCGGCGCTGGCCACAAATTCGTCGCTTTGAATGTCGGCTGCGCGGCCGGCAACCCTTCGTGGCGTGCTGCCGGGCACGATCACGCCATCGTCCCACTGCCACTCGTCGGCGGCGTGCCGCACGGCCACGGTGCCGGCCAGCTCCGCGTCGTCGGGATCGGGGGGAGCGAACTCGGAGGTGAGAGACACGAGCGTATTCTGGTCCATCCTTGCGAATTGCCGCAGGCGAAACTCTGCAGGGTCGCGCAAGTAGTCGTCCAGGAACACGTCGCGAACCTGGTACACGAAGGGCTCACCCGCGAGGCGCGCATAGGCGAGGGGGTACTCGCCGTCTTTCTCGCCCGAGGGCTTCCCGAGCTCCAACGTCAACGGCTCGCGACCACCGGTGAAGGTGATGGTGATCGACGCGCGCGGAGGCGTGAGGCCGAAGCTGTCGAGGGACGTCGGCTCGCCGTCCACGAACTTGATCGATTTCATCGCGCTAACCCGGCCAAGAAGACCGCGAACTTCCATGTCGGCGGCAGCGAACGTAACCGGCTCCAGCAGGTCCCAGTAGCGCTCCCCGGTGCGCTGGAGCTTCAGGCGCTTCCCACCCGGCAGGTCGGCCGTGATGCCGTCCACATCCTTGGTGTCGAAGCTGGCGAACCGGCGCTCCCGGAACTCGTTCAGCTCCAAGGAGTAGTAGTCGACCGCCGACTTTTTCACGGTGAAGATCTGATCCTCGCCCGTTTTCCGAATGTAGAAGCTCACGCCGGAGGGGTTTGGATCGCCTGCTTCGAACTCATGGATTTCGCCGGCACGCATCGTGAGCTTGACGTGGATCGCGTTCGGGCCGAGGCCGTAGAGTGCGCCCTCGTCGGCGTCGTCCACCACCGTGGCGCGCGAAACGAGGTCGTGGAGTTGATGCTTCACCCGGTTCACCATCTGCCGGCTCGCGCGCATCTCCGTGCCTTCGATCCACCAGCTATCCGGGCGTTCTACGAGGCTGATGGTGCCATCTGGACGTGTGACGTCGATGCGCACGAGGTCGGCTTTCTCAAATACGAAAAGGGCGACTCCTTCCGTTTGTTTGAGCGCCTCTTTCCGCTCCTTTGGCGTCAGCTCCGTGGGCTTCAGCGCGAGGTACCCCCCGATGAGCACGAGGAGCGCCACGAGCGCGATCAGCGTGCCGCGAAATGGCTTCATGCTACCTCCCCCGCCGGGTTGCCCACACCGCCGCGCCGAGCAGCACCACGAGCAGCGGCCCGAAGCCGATGGCCAACCAGCGGATCTGTTCGCCGTCCTCGGCTGTGAGCGCCAAGCGGCGCTTCGACGCTGGCCTGCCCACGACGGAGATCCGGTCCTCGTCGCCCACCAGCCACCGGAAACTGTTAAGGATGAAACTCGCGTTGCCAGGGCCCTCGGCGAGCAGCGAGTTGGTGAACAGGTCCGCGTCTCCGACCACCAGCACGCGGGCGGCACCCTTCTTCACGAGCCCCGAATCCCGGGAAACGTCCAGCGCCACCGCCATCGTGGCCGGTCCGGCGCCGTCGAGGTCGGGCTCGTAGAGCGCCTGGCCGTTCTTCAGTTCGCCCCCGCGATCGATCCAGCCATCACGACCGGTCTCCAGCACGATCGTGCTCCGGATCCCCTCCATCGGCGGAACCGATGGTTGTACTGGGGCGATGCCGCTGAGCACGGTCACCAGGCTGTCTTCCGAGAGGTCCTTGGTGATCGGGTGCGATTTGTACCGCGGCACCGGCCGATCCGGGTACGGGAAGACGAGCAGCTTGTCGAGCACCCGGCCGCTTGGGATGGCCACGCCCATACGCCCGAGGAGGCCCGGCACTGGAGAGTCTGGATCGACCGCCAGCAAGATGGAGCCGCCGCCGCTGAGATAGGCGAGGAGAAGGTCTTCTTCGAGGGCGGGGATGGGCAGCTTCGGACGAAGCACGGCCACCGCCGCGGCATCGTCCGGCACCCGCGGCACCTCCATGTCGCGTTGCCGCACGAAGTCGAGGCGTTTGAGCTCGTAATCATCCTGCGCGAGCACCGCGACGGCTTCGGAGAGGCCGCCGAGATCGTGATTGTCGGGATCGAGCTCCCCGTGACCGATGAGCGCGTAGACGACTCGCTTGTTCTCCGCCATCAACTGGGAAAACGCGCGGTTCACGGCCTGCTCGCCGAGGAACTCCAGGTGGCGCTCCTCGGCCTTGCCTACGCGCTTGAACAGCTCCCGATCCTTGATGTCCACCCGCGCCTCACCGCGCTGCACGACGACGGTGCTATAGTCCGTCACGCCGAGCTTCTCCGCCGTCAACCTGTCCTTGTCGAAGTCCACAAGGTGCACCTCGACCACCTGGGAGTTGTAGTCCAGCTCCTCCAGGAGGTCTTCCAGCGCGCGATCCTTGAAGTAGCTGTCCTTTTTTCCACGCTGCCCAGAAAAGGCAGTAACCACGACCGGTTTCCCGTCCTTGTCGAGCAGGGCGAGCTTCGTTCGGGTGTCGGCGAGCAGCACGGAGCCCTGGTCGGCGCTCAGATCCAGTCGAACCCGGTGAAGATCGACCAACAGGTAGCCCACGCAGGCCGCCGCGATCGCGAACACGCTGACCAGGACGGCGTTGCTTCCGGCGGCAAAGCGGCGTTGGGCCTGTTTTACCGCCATCGACGCGACTCCAACGACCGGGTGGTCAGCAGCAGGAAACAGAACGCCATCGCGACGAAGTAGTACACGTCCGCGCTGTCGATCACCCCGCGCCCGAAGCCGTCGAGGTGACGCAAGACGCCGAAGGGCTGGAGCTTCTCCCCGAGCTCGTCGCCCACGAGCGCCTCGGCCCGTGACACCAACCAGAACGGCAGCAACAGCAGAATCCCGATCAGCCCGGCTGCGAGCTGATCGTCAAGCAGGGTGGAGGAGAACAACCCGGCGGCGCAGAACGCGCCCGCGGCAAGGAACAGGCCGACGTAGGTGGAGGCCACCACTCCCCAGTCGGGATCGCCGTAGTAGGCGAGGATTACGGGCAGAACGCCGGTTCCCAGGAACATGAACGCGCAGAGCGTCATCGACGCCAGCCATTTGCCAACCACCAGCGAGGTGGGCGAGATCGGCGAGGTGAGGAGCATCTCCAGGGTGCCCTGGCGCCGCTCCTCGGCGAAGTGCCGCATCGTGAGCATGGGTAGGATGAACAGCTCGGCGATCGCCAGGTTGCTGGCCAGCACCCGGAGGCTCGCCTCCCCGGTGAGCGTGATCCCCAGATAGAAGAACAAACCGCTGAGAAACAGGAATACGGCGAGGAAGGCATACGCAGTGGGGTTCACGGCGTACACCCGCATCTCTTTCTTCCAGATGGTGTACACGGCGCTCATGCCGGACCTCCTTCGCGGCCCACCATCGCGATGAACGCATCTTCCAAGCTCGGCATGCGACGCTCCAGCGTACGAAGCTGCAGCTCTCCCGCAGCGGCTCGCGCGGCGAGCATCTCCCGCGGGTCGCCCGCGGCTCGCACCCGCCAGGCCTCCCAGCCCTCCACGTTGCCGAGCGGCTCGACGACCTCCACCCCCGGGAGCTTTCCGAGTTTTGGACCGTCGATCCCGCGAACCTCGACATAGGTCCACGCGCCGCCCGGGGCCCCCGCCCGCAATTCGGGGATCGTACCCTGGGCGACGAGTTTTCCCCGGTTGATCACGACCGCCCGCGGGCAGAGGGCCTCCACTTCGGAGAGGATGTGGGTGCTCAGGATGACCGTGTGAGTGCCGGCGAGCGAGAGGATCAGCTCGCGGATCCCGGCGACTTGCGCGGGATCGAGGCCGGAAGTGGGCTCGTCGAGGATGAGCACCGGCGGATCGTGGAGGATGGCCTGTGCGAAGCCCACGCGCTGGCGGTAGCCCTTCGACAGCGAGCCGAGGAGGCGCCCCTCCCAGCCGCGCAGCCCCACCCGCTCCATCGTAGCCCCCACGCGCACCGAGCGGATCGCCCGCGGAACCCGGCGAAGCTCGGCGCAGAATTCGAGGTACGCGCCGACGGTGAGCTCGGGGTAGAGCGGCGGCGTTTCCGGGAGATAGCCCACGCGCTCGCGAACGGCGTAGGGCTCCTCGAACACGTCGAACCCTGCGACGCGCACCTCCCCCTCCGTGGCCGGGATGAATCCGGTGAGGATGCGCATCGTCGTGGTCTTGCCGGCGCCGTTGGGCCCGAGGAAGCCCACGATCTCGCCTTTGCCCACGGTAAAGGTGACATCGTCGATCGCGAGGCGGGGGCCATAGGCCTTCTTCAGACCGCGGACTTCAATCATTCCGCGGGCGGTTAACCGCCCGGGCATGTGGTTGTTGCTCGCGGCGCAGTCCTTCGGCGGACCCATCGATCGCGTGCTGTTCGTGGTGGGGGATCGCATCGTCACCCAAAGTGATGCGGCGTTCGAGTTGTTCTTCGACCAGCACGATCGCAGCCCCGTGCCCGCGCTCGAAGATGCCACGTTGTCTCTGCCAGAGCGCCTGCGCGACGTCGCGGTAGTGCGGCAATTGGCCGGCGAGGCCTCCGTGTTTCGCCCATCGAACGCGGAGGTGCGGGCCCGCGCGGATGCGTTCGTTGCCACGTGGCCGCGCGCTGACGACGGTCTCGTGGCGCTCGAAGGCTGGGGGTTGGACGAGCAGACCTTCATGGGTTTCGTCTACAGCCGCATGGTTGTGGAGCGCTGCATCGCGCGCAGCGTGGCGCTGCCGCTGCAACCCGACGATCCGGAGGAAGTGGCTGCGTGGCTCGAGAAGTACCGGGTCTGGATCCTGCAGCTTCGTCAGCGCACGGACGTACGCCAGCCGGTTGAGTCGGAATGACGACCGTGCGGGAGATCCACGCCGGGGATCTCGACCGGCTCCTCGCCCTCCAGCAGGCCTGCTTTGGCGACGAGGCGTGGACGCGCGGCATGATCCACGAGGAGCTCGACCGCCCGGGAGGCATCTTCCTGGGGATCGGCTCCCCGCTGATCGGGTTCGTGTGCGCGTGGGCGGTGCTCGATGAGCTGCACTTGCTGCAGATCGGGGTGGACCCCGAAGCCCGACGGGCCGGTTTGGCCTCCGTGTTGCACGGGGCGCTGCTGGTCGCCGCCCGCGGTCGAGCGAGCGCTGCGTGGCTCGAGGTTCGCGCCGACAATGTCGCGGCGATCGCGTTCTATTTGCGCCTCGGTTGGGTCGAGGTTGGGCGCCGCCCGCGGTACTATGCCGACGGGGAGGATGCGCTCCTGTTCCGGCTCGAGGGGCTCGGGGCGCCCTAAAGCGAGGGCGAGAACCGGTAGTTCTTGGCCACCTTGAACTCGTGGGCGATGCGCTCGAACCTCCACGAGCTGATCGCGCGCTGCATGCAGGCTTCAAGCTCCGCGTCGGGTGCGTTGAGCGCCGAGATCTTCAGGCCCTTCACGGTGCCCTCCGTACCGATCGTGAAGTTCACGCGCCAACCGCCGCCAAACGACTCGTCTACCTTCAGCTTTTGCTGAACGCAGGTTTCGACTTGCGGGGCGTAGGCGCCGGTCACGGTCTTCGCCATCTTCAGGATCTCTTCGTCGGTTTGCAGCACCCCGGTGCCGAGACGGTCGATCTTGATGTCCACGCCGCCCAGCGGAGAGACGGTGGCGCCGCCCGCGCCCAGACCCACCTTGATGTCGTCGTTCGGCGTTCCTTCGACGTACTTTACCGAGGCTGGCCCGACTCGAGAGCCGCCCTCCGCGACCGTGTGCAGCGGATCACCGGTCGGTGGATCTCCCGTTCCCGGCGTTCCGCGAGGCGTGCGCTTGGTCGGGATGCCAACTTTGCTGGGGATCGAGGCGACACCGGGCCCGGTAGCCGGTTTCTCCACCGCGGCGATCATGCCGTCGCGCGGGGCCATGTAGACATCATCCAGCTCGTAGACCAGCGCCTCCGCCTCCTGCTGCATCCGCCACCAACCCGCCCCAGCCGCGACCGCGAGAGTGCATGCGGCCAATCCTGCGAAGATGCGCGCCCGGGTGCGGGCCCGTTTGGCGTGACGCGCGTCTTCCGCGACCTGGCGCATCCGCGCTTCCAGCCCCGGATCAGTCGGCGCCTCCTCGCCCGGGATCTCGAGCATACAATGGGTGCAGTTCCCGCCGGCCCTCACGAGATCGGGGCTCACCGCGCCTTTGCAATAGGGACAGAAAGAGGACATGGCCTGGGACTGGGCGTGCACGAGGTGGGGAGGGTAACGGGGCCGTAGGTTTGCGCGCAAGCGCTCAGATCGCTCCTGACACCTTCTCACCGCTCCACTCGGACATGCCGCCCAGCACGTTGCACACGTAGGTGGCGCCGATACTGGTCATGAACTCGGCCGCGGAGGCGCTGCGCCCGCCGCCCTGGCACACGAAGATCACGTGGGTGGTCTGGCCGAGCTCCGCGTACCGGTGCGGCAGCTCATCTACGGGGATGAGGCGTGCGAGGGGCGAGCGGCTCCCTTCGAACTCGCGTTTCGTACGTACGTCCACGAGGATGTAGGGCGAATCCGCTTCGCCGAGGAGCGCGAGTGCTTCGGCCGCGGTGACGTCCCGCACCGCGGCCGAGGGCGCCCCTGGCGTGCGGAGCTGGCCCTCGCCGGTGGCGTTCGGGGCTTGCGGTGGGGGCGGCGGCGGCGGGGGTTCACGGCCTTCGATGCCGGAAAGAATGTCCAGCAGCCGGTCGGGCGAGGGGAGCTCGCGCTCGTTGAAGCGCACGGTGCCATCCTTCCCGATGATCACCACTTGATCCCGACAGCCGGGAATGAGCCGGCCAGAGGCCCGATATCCGCGGGCGGCGAGGGCGAACGGGTCGTAGAGCAGGAAGATGTCGAGCCCAAGTTGCTGGCGCCACGCCCGGAGCACATCGGTTCGCGAAGTGTGAACGCCGAAGATCGCGCAGTCGAGCGCCTCGAAGCGCGTGCGCTCATGGTCCAGCCGCTTGAGCCACTCGCCGGTTCCCTCGTTGAGGGTGCGGAGAAAAACCAGCATCACATGCAGGTTTCCCTTGAAGTCCTGCAGCTTGATCCATGTCCCATCGTCGGCCGTGAGCGAGAGGCCGGTGGCCGGGGTGCCCACGGGGAGCGGCTTCCAACGAACAAGGTCTACGAGGCTCGGCATGGGCGCCGCTCTATCACGTCACTCCGTCGCGGCCCGGGACTCGTCGCGGCGGCGCAGCGCCTCCAACAAGAGGAACTCGGCCTGCCCGTGGATGTTGTCGGCGCCGCTGTCATCGAAGCGCACGTCAAAGCGACCTTCAGTGAGCACCGCGAGGGAGTAGAGGGCCTCTTCGCCGGTGCGGCGCCCGTGTTGCGCGGCAACGATCTGCCCTTCGCGCACCTGGATCGCGCCCGGGTCGGCGATGCCGCTCACTTGTACGACGGCCGTTTTGCCGCCGAGCGTGAGCGTTTGTAGCAGATCGACGAGGCTGAGATCGCTGAGCACGCCCGTGATGCCGACGGTGGTGGTGGGCCGCCGCGCGATCGCCCGCCGCAGCTTCGCTACCACGACGTCGGGGTGGATCGGCTTTTCAAGGACATCTTCCGCGCCCAGCTCCAGGCCCCTCGCCACGTCTTTGGCTCCGCCTCCCTTGTCGGTGATGAGCAGGACGGGGATGTGGCGCGTGTTGTCGTGCCGGCGGAGCTCGAGGAGGAGCGACAGCCCGTCTTTGCGGGGCAGGCGGAGGTTGGCGACGATCGCGGCCGGCACGAGGTTTCTCGCGAGCTGCGCTGCCTGTTCGCCGTCGGAGGCGACGATGACATCGAAGCCCGCCGCTCCCAACCTGGCCTCCAGCGCCGTGAGCACCGCAGCTTCGCGCTCCGCCACGATCACCGCCGAGCTCCCGCCGCCGCCGGCCGCGACCTGGTGGCGCAGACCCTGCCGGCGCAGCACCTGCGCGAGGCTTCGGAGCACCCGAGCGTCATGGCGGGCGGCTTCAACGCCGAGCGCCTGAACCGGATCGCCGCCATCGACGACGGCGGCGCGCACGGCGGAGCGCGCGGTGTAGAGGATCTCCACCCGAACGTCGCGCCCTGGGCCCTCCTGGCCAGCAAGACGGCGTTCTACGCCGGAGAGCAGGCTGTCGATGTCCCATGGAGGATCAAACTGGCGAAGCACCGTCATCGCGAGGGCGAAGCGCCGACCCTCGTCGCGCGAGTCGAGCATTCCGGAGATGAGGCTGAGCTCGTCTACATCGCAAAACAGCGCCGCGATGTTGACGGCATCTCGATCTTCAGGGCGAAGATCCATCTCTTCGGCGAGAGCGTTCGCGAGCCGGGTGGTGCGCCGAACGCGGGCACGCGCATCCATCTGCCGGGATTCGCCCGCGAGAAGCAGGAACTCGGTGAGCTGCAGGAAGAAGGCGCGGGCGCGATCATCGGGCACCGCGCTGCGCCCGGTGAGCCCGAACGCATCCACGGGGCAGAGCCTCAGCCCGGCGCAGGTGCGGCGCCAGCCGGCGAGGAACGGATCGAGCTGCCGCGCGTGGGCGCGGCGGTAGAAGAGGCGAACTTGCCGATCCGGGCCCAGGAGCGCGGCCACCGCTTCGGGATCGGCCACCACCTCGGCCTCGCCACCTTCGAGGGCCTCGAGGCGCCGCAGCGCCGCCGCCATCCCGGCGTCGGGCTCGACAAGGATGCTCAGGGGCTGATCAGGGTCGAGGTCGCGCTGTTCGGCGAGGCGGGACGTCGCACCTTCCGCTTCCCCGTCGGCCGTTTGTGGCACCAGGCGATCCACGAGCCGCCGCAGTGCACTTTTGGAGGCGATGAACAGCCGAAGCCGCGAGGCCTGGGTGGCGGCCTGCACCTGGCGCAGCGCCGTGATGTCCGTCGGATCGGCCGTAAGTAGGGAAAGAACTCGCTTTTCCGGCTCAAGAAACGTCGGAATCAACAAGCGCTCGCGCATGAGCCCCGCGCTCACGAGGCTCAACACCTCCGGCGCGATCTGCAGCTTCTCGACGCGATCGTCGGGGACCAGGTTCAATCGGAACTGTTGGGCGAGGGCGCGGCTCAGGCCCGCATCGTCCAAAACCCCGATATCCAGCGCCACCTCGCCAAAACGCATCCCCGAACAGCCAGGGCTGGCCATGCGCTCGAGCACGCCGGACACTTCGGCCGGCGTGAGCAGCCCGAGGGAGACGCAGATCTCGCCCAGAGGTGTGTGGCTCATCGTGGCCCTCGTATTCCGATCCGGAATAGCTTGCTCGGTATGGCGGCCAGGCGGCAGGCGGAGAACGAATCAGGCACCACCCGCGCCCAGGCGCTCGCGGCCTCACGGATGCGAGAGGCGTTCGCCGCGCTGATGAAAGATGCCCGAGCGGAGCGGATCTACCAGGGGAGCGCGAACCAGGACACCCAGACGGCGCGTGGGCGGTTCCAGGCGGCGTATCTCAACTGCGTTCGCGACGCGCTTCAGGAGATGCCCGTGTTGATGATGGAGGTTTCCCCTGAGGGAATCCACCTGGGCGACACGGTGGTGGTGGAGTCCACCGAGCGCCGCGGAGACCTCGTGGAAATGTTGTTTTCCGAGGGACTACGTGGGATTTCGGTCGAGGCTGGCGTCTCGGAGGACGAGCTGATCACCATGGGGCGGCTGCTGCTTACGCCGTGGCACAACATGGGTCCCAACGATGAAGACCTCTCGGGGGCCGTGTGGCGCGCGGACTTCGCGCATGTGTACCTGGAGATCGTCGACGCACTCGCCGACCGCGATCACGAGGAGGCCGGCGAGAGCCCGATCGTGCGGGAGCTTGCCGGCCTGGTGGCCGAGCTGAACGCGCGGGCGGAGGGCGCGGATGAAACTGAGGTTTCCCGCTTGCGACAGGACGAGCTCGCGGTTTTGTTGCGCGTGCGCGATCAGGTGGACTTCACGGACGCCGGCGCGGAGGCTGCGCGGCTCAGGCTCGAGTCGAACCTCAGCCCCCAGCTCATGGAGGAGGTGCGCGCGGCGCGGGAAGACCAGGACATGGTCAAGGCCGACGTTGCTGGCCTGCTCACGGCGTGCCTTGAGGCCGCCGGGGAGGCGGAGCAGGCGCGAAACATCGGCGAAGCCCTGTTCAATTACGTGATCAACGCGGTGCTGGCCGAAGGCGGGGGCAGCAGCCTCGTGCAGCGCACGGCCGAGCTGCTGGATGCGGACCTTACGCCGCACCTTGCACACCGGGAGGCGGTGAGGGATGCGGCCGCGGTGCTCGCGCAGGAGCCCACCCGCAGCCGGCTGGCGCGGCTTTTCACGGCGGCGGATGCGAAGGATGCGTCTGGCCTGGCGTTCACGCTCTTCTTCCTGCTCCCCGGTGAGGACGAGGCGATCGCCATCGCGCCGTTGCTCCCCGCGTGGGCGGTGCGGGTGCTCGCTGACACGGTTCTGCTCCGTGCAGCTCCCGAGCCTCTGGTTGCGATCGACGTGGCCAAGCGCTTCATGTCCCACCCCGAGCGCGGGGGTGTGCTGATCGGGCTGGCCATGGCGGCCCGGCAAAAGGATCCGCGGCTCATCGAGGGCGTCCTCGTGCACGCAAAGGACGCCGCCGACGAGGTGCGGGAGGCGGTACTCGTGGCGCTAAGGAATCATCAAACACCGAAGATTCGGGAGGCCGTGCGCGCAGCTCTCAACGACGCCGCGGAGCGGGTTCGGCTTGAGGCGCTGCGATTCTGCGTCGCCTACCGCGATCTGGAGGTGGTGTCGGAGCTGGAGAGCCGCCTGCAGGGAGCTGGGCTGAGCCAGACCAGCGTTGCCGAAGTTCGGGCGATGTGCATCGCTGTGGCGAGGATCAACGGGGTGAACTCGCTGCAGTTGCTCGTGGAGCTCGCGGACGGGGCGCGCCCCGCGCGGCATCCGGAGCTCCCCCGCTTGGCGTTGCACGGGCTCCGCGCAATGAACACGGAGGCGGGGCGCGCGGCGATGGGCCGCGTCGCGCTCGTCGTGCCTGCGTTGGCCGACGAAGTGCACAATTTGCTGCGGGAAGTGCGATGAGCGTCGATCGCAGCCTGGACTCGCGCATGCTCGCGCGCCACCTCGGGGCGATCACCCGAGCGGTGCGCATTCACGATGTGGGCAACCGTGCCGTGTCCCGGCTGCTCGAATGGTGCTCGCGCGATCTCACCGCGCTGTTTCGCGAGGCGGGGGATGCGCGGGTTGAGGTCGATTCGGCCGGGGTGTTGGTCATCAACAATTCTCCCCTTCGAATGCGGCGCGAAGTGCGTACCCAACTGCTTCCGTTGGCGGCGTTGCTCAGGGATGTGGGCGCCGGCGGCTTTCGGCTCGTCGGCGACGTTACGGCGAAGGATCTCCAGGCCTTGTTCCGGTACCTACACGAGCTCCCGAAGGGAACCCCGCGGACGGTCACCCAGCGCGCCCTCGACGACGCCGGCTCCTCCGTGTTGCAGTTGCTGGCGCCACGGGTGCTCGTGTCGGGGATGAGCGGGGGCCCGGGCGCGGCAGTGCGGGTGGCGGCTGTCGAGTCATTACAAGCGTATATCCGGGCGATCCTGGCGGTACATACTGCCCGCGAGGAGGGAACGCTGCTACGCATCCCGCCGGGGGTGTTCCGCGCCGCGCAGGGCCTCGCCGACATCGCGGACAGCGACCTTCGGATGCACCTGGCGCTGGCTTCCATCAAGGAAGACCTCGACTATGAAGTGCGGCACCCCGTTCACAGCATGATCCTCGCGATGGCGCTCGGGGCGCGCCTGGCGCTCCCGCGGGTGCTGCTCGTTGAGCTCGGCCTCGCGGCGTTGTTGGCCGCCACCCTGCCGGATGAAGCCGGAGCCGACGAGATCCTGGGCATGGTGCTCTCGATGCTGGCCAGCTCGCGCCTCTCGCTCTCTCGCGCTCGCCGCATGCTCGCAGTATTCGAGTATCGAAGCGGCGTTGACCGTACCGGCCCGCCGTACATCCCGATCGAGTCCCGACCGCATCTGTTCGGCCGTGTCTGCGCGATCGCGACGACGTTCGATGCGCTCACCACCACCGGAGACGGGCGCCCGGGGCTCTTGCCCGACGAGGCGCTCGCGGCGATGGCCGAGGAGGCGACCGTGCGCTTCGACACTGAACTGCTCCGCCTGTTCGCATCCGTGATCGGCCGGTATCCCCTGGGGTCTGCGCTGATGCTGGACAACGGCTCCGTGGGCATCGTGCTGCACACGCCGAGCGACCCCGCGCTCGCCAACCGCCCGCTGGTGCGCATCGTGCGGGATGAGCGGGGCGCCATCGTGAGTCATGGAGCATTGGTCGACCTGGCGGACCCGAGCTGCGAGCGATCGGTGAGCTCCACGGTCGACGCGCAGTCGCTCGGGATCGATCCTCGGCGAGCCGTATTCGGATGAAGCTCCGGGCGTGATACCCCGCGGTTCCATGAACGAAGGGCCACGGCCGCTCCCGGATCTCGTCGAGGCCACGGCGCGCCTCCGCAGCCTGCTGGCGGAGATGGAGTCCGCGCTCGTGGCCTTCTCGGGCGGGGTAGACTCGGCGTTGCTCCTTTCGTTTGCGGTGGAGGTCCTTGGAGATCGGGCCGTGGCGTTCACCGCGGCGAGCGAAACGCTGGTGGAGGAAGAGCGGGGCGGCGCCGAGGCGGTGGCGAGTGCGCTGGGCGCGCGGCACCTGATGGCGGGGTCGCGGGAGCTCGATCGGGAAGCATACCGGGCCAACACCGGTGATCGCTGCTACCACTGCAAGACGGAGCTGTTTGATCTCGCGCGAGTCGCGGCGGAGCGAGAGGGGTACGCCTGGGTGCTGGATGGCACAATCCTCGACGATCTCGGGGAACATCGGCCCGGCCTCGCGGCGGCGCGCGAGCACGCGGTGCGGCACCCGCTGGTCGAAGCTGGATTCACGAAAGCCATGGTCCGCGAAGCCGCCCGGGCGCGCGGGCTCCCGGTCTGGGACAAGCCGGCAGCGCCCTGCCTGGGAAGCCGGTTTGCCGTAGGTACCCGGGTAACGCCGGAGCGGCTGGCCCGCGTCGCGTCGTTGGAGCGGGAGCTCAAGGCGATGGGGTTCGCGGTGGTGCGCGTGCGGGTGCACGGTGCCGAGGGCGGGGAGCTCGCCCGGGTGGAGGTCGGGGCAGCGGAAGTTGCGCGCTTCGACGACGGTGAGCTGCGGGATCGACTGAGCGCGGCCGCGGAGAAGCTCGGGTTTCTACGGGTCTCCGTGGATCCGGCGGGGTACCGGCGCGGCTCGGTTTCCGTGGCAACGGACCGCGCGTGAGCGAACCCGACGCGGCGCCTGCGCCGGACTCTTCGCTCCCCGAGGATCTCCGCCCTGAAACCCGAAGGAAGGTGTTGATCGAGCTAGGCCTGCTCTGGTTGGCGACGCTCCTCGCGATCCGCCTGGTCGTGGTGATCCAAAAGCTCGGCCTCCCCGACGTGGTTTTGGCGCTGGTGCCGTTCCTCTTCATCTACGCACCGGTGTGGCTCTGCCATTGGCGAAAAGTAGACAGCTACGCCTACAAGATCGCGATTCCGGCTTTCGATGATCTGCCGGCTTGGGGGGCGGCGCTCGGCCTCTGCGCGCGTGTCGTGGCGGTGGTCGTGTTGCCGTGGCTACTGGGCTACCACCTCTACCAGAACGCTGTTGCCGCTCTGCTCGACGCCGTGGGCCCGATTCGGGACGTCGCAAGCGCACAAGCGGCGTGGTCGGCGCTGAGCTCCGGTCGGGTGGATGTGCTCGGGCCCGATCCCTGGGCGACGCTGACCCACACGCTTTTGCCGGCCTGGCGAGTGCCGAAGGACGCATGGCTGCTCGTGCCCTACCATCTCTTTTTCGTGGCAATTCCCGAGGAGTTTTTCTACCGCGGCTACATGCAGACGCGGCTCAACGAAGTGTTCCCGCGGCGCTGGAACGTGTTTGGCACCTACGTCGGCCCCGGCCTGATCATCGGCTGCCTGTTCTTCGCGTTCGGGCATTCCCTGGTGACGTTCCGATGGTGGCACTTCGCCACGTTCTTCCCCGGACTTGTGTTCGGGTGGATGCGCGAACGCACGCGCAGCCCGGTGGCGGGAGCGATGTTCCATGCGTGGAGCAACGTGACGGTAACGTGGCTGGATACGTTGTATGGAATTCGAGTTTAGCGGCAGGTTTTGGGCGATCCGCTGGGCCTGAGCCGATCAAGGGCGCCCAGCCGCGGTCCATCCCTATGGACCGGGAAAGGCGGGCGCCCCCGACCCGGTCTGTCGAGTGGCTCGGCGCGGGGCCCCGACCGGGCGCGAAGCGACCGGTTGGGTCAAGCGCCGAGGGCGGATCGCAGGGCGGGGGGCGGGGCGGGCTACGGGCTACGGGGGAACGGGCCTTCGGCCCTGGCTACGGGCTACGGGGTGGCGGGCTGGCGCCCGCGGGGAGGGGCACCTGACGGCGCGAGGAGGGCGCCTGACGGCGCGCGAGTTTTCTCAGCGTCCAACCAGATCAACGATCATCACATCCGGCGGCGCGAACGTGCGGACGGGCACCTCGACGCCCCCCAGCCCGCGGGACACCAGCACCGTCGTACCCTGAACCTCAAAGCGGCCGTGCGGCCATTTTCGCCCGCCGGGCCCCGGGACGACGATCGGCCGGCCGCCGGGCAGCGCGAGCTGCCCTCCGTGCGTGTGTCCGCAGAGATAAACATCGACCTTCCCCTGCAATAGCGGCACGGCGTCGGGCGAGTGCACCAGGGCGACTCGGGTTGGCGCAGACCCGCACGCAGCGAGCGCGGCGTGGGGAGCGGGTGCGCCCGTCCACGGATCGTCCAGCCCGAGGAAGGCGACGTCGCCCACGGTCGAGGCTTCGTTCACGAGGAGCTGCACGCCTTCCTGCTGGAGCGCAGCTTCCAGGCGGGCATGATGCGTCCACAAGTCGTGGTTTCCGAGCACAGCGAACTTGTGGGTTGCGGGCACCGAACGCACCCAGTCGCGCAGCAATTGCGCGGTGTTGACGGTCGCCTCAAGAAAGACAAAATCGCCGCCGAGGAGCAGCACATCCAGGGAAGCCGCGGCGAGCAGGTCGGCAGCGCGAGCCAAAACCTCCGGCGGGGTGGTGGGGCCGATGTGGAGGTCGGAGGCGTAGCCGACTCGCAGCGGCGGCGCGCCCGTGGGGAGAACGGCGAGGCGGTGGTGGTGAGCCTGAACTTCGGTCGCGCCGGGGGCTCGCGCCCAGAGCCGCGCTGCCCACCCGCCGCGGTACAACCGACCCAGAGCCGCCTCGCTGACCCCGCGCGCCCGGCTGTACCCGCCGCCCCTTCCGGCGCTGTGGAGGCGGATCATGGCGACGGGTAACGCGCTTCGCAGCGGTGGCGCGGGGCTACGGGGCTACGGGCTACGCGCCTGACGGCGCGGGCCGGGACTGGGGCCGCTCGGCGGGGGAGGGCGCCTGACGACGGGTCGGCGCTTCGGCGCCATGCTGTCGCGACACATTCTCACAACAGGGAGAGGGGCCGGGCGCACTCGCCGAAGTGAGAATGGAACCGGGCGATATGAGAGTCACCTCGCCCGTAATGAGAAAATTCGACCCCAAAATTCTCAGTTCGCCCGGGGCGAGGTCGTCGCCCTCGCCGATGTGAGAATTTCGGAGCTGAAACGTTCTCATTACGGGCTGGGGGAGCGGGCCCCATCACCGTTGTGAGAATCTGGCGGGGCGGGCTGCGCGGGGCTCGGCGGCGCGCATCCTGTCGCGACACGCGAGCGCGCCGACGGACTGTGCCGGCAGGACCCGGCGCTAACCTGGGTTCTTACTCCTGCGTCCCTCGGTGCCGCTCCACCGAACCCGAGGCTCCTGCCGCGACGGCGCCGCGTTTTGCACGGCCATCGTTCACCGCCGCGACGACTACCGCGCAATCATCTGCAACCCTCGCCTCCGCGCCTCCACATCCCCCGGTCGGAAGTCCGGCGCGAGGTCGCGCAGTTCGTCCAACAAACGCAGGGCCGAGCGGTGCTTCTGGGTGGCGGTGTAGAGGCTCGCCAGGTCGAAGAGCGCCTCCGGGTATGCAGGGTCGGAGTCCGAGGCGTCGTTGGTCGCCTCGCGGAGCACTTCGAGCGCGCCCGAGATGTCGTTGATCGAGCGCAGCGCCTGGGCTTCGACGACGCGCGCGGCGAGGCCGCGAACCCCGCGCACCAGGCTGAGGGCGGCCTCTCCCTGGCCCACGGTGGCCAGCGCGCGCGCTTCCTCCACCGGATCCCCTTCGCTCACGGCCTCCTCGGCAAACGCATCCGGTTCAACCTCGGCGAACGTCCCCTCGTCCGGGGGGCCGAAGCTGGGCTCGGGCGCGTTCACTCTCTCCGCGGCGCGGGAGGCGGTGCGGAGCGCCGCGATCTTTCCGAGCACACCCTCATTGAGCGGATCGTCCGACAGTGCCTCGCGCCACGCCATCAGTGCGCCGGCGAGATCGCCCGCTGCGGCGAGGCGATCGCCGCGTTTTTCAGGCGTTTTTGGCTCATCCATCACCGGGCCGGCGTCGGTGTCGGGGTCCACATCAAGCTCATCGTCCACCTCGTCGTCCATCGAGGGGAGCGAGGCTGGCGCCATGCCGTCGGCGCCCCGGAGCAGGGCCATCCGGTCCAATACCGCGACACGCTCGCTGCCGGCACGGGGCACGAGGCGCTCCATCCACGGCATCGCCTCGTCCACGCGGCCAGCCGCGATGAGCACCTCGGCCATCGCCGCCGCCAGCGGGAGCGAGTCGGGAGCCTGAACGAGCGCCGCGCGGACCTCGGCATCGGCTCGATCAAGGAAGCGATACCGCACGAGGACGTCCGCCCGAACCATGGCGCGTAACGTGCTCTCGTCGTTCGGCTCCACGAAGCTCAACGAGGTGAGCTTGCGCTCAAGCCGGCCGAGTCGATCCTCCGCCTTGGAGAGGCGCGATTGCACGTCCGCATCGTCGGGCGCTAGCGCGGCCGCCCGCCGCAGCGCGTCGTTCTCGCCGGCGTGATCCTTCCGATCGGCGCACACCCGGGCAAGCTCCAGCACCACCTTGAGGGCCCGATCGGGCTGCCCCGCGCCCTCGAAGGCCTTGCCGAGCAGGTCCAGCGTTCGGGGCTCCTTGGGCCCAGCCATGAACGCCTTTTGGAGCGCCTGAAGCGCATTTTTGTGCTCGCCTTGTGCGATGCGGGACGCCGCCACGTCGAGCAACAGCCCGACGTCCTCCGGGCTGCCCTTGAGCGCCATCTCGGCCACGCGACCCACCTCGTCGGTGCGCCCTCGCCGGCGGAATTCCTCGATGACTTCCTGGTAGGTCGAGGCTGCCCCGGCCGCGTCTCCGCCGGACTCCAGCAGCTCCCCCACGCGGAGCCGCAACGTCAGATCTGTCGGGGTGAGCTCCGCGAGCTTCCGGGCCGCCTTCGCCGCGAGCAGCGGCTTGCCGAGCCCCATCCAGCCGCGCAGCGCGGCGTCAAAACACCCCCGCGCGTCCGAGTTGTATGCGCCCGCCAGGTAGCATTCGCCAAGATCCAGGTGTAGCTGCGGATCGTCGGGCCGCAACGCCACGAGCTGCTTGATCACCGACACGGCGGCACGATGGCTCTGCTCCTTGAGCAGGGAGTCGGCGACTTCACGCAAGTGCCGCTCGGCGTCTGCGTTCTTTCCGGTGCGCAGGTAGATCTCTCCAACCTTCTGGCGCACGCGCCGATCCTTCGGGTCGAGCCGAAGGATGCTGAGGTACGCCCGCAGCGCGCCCTCCGTGCTGCCCCGGTTGAGCTGCTCAAGGGCCTCTTGTTCGAGTCGTTGGCGTTCGTTGCTCACGGCCTCACCCCGGGCGGCTCTTGAGCCAGTCGTCGATGTAGCGGGTGTGGAAGCGCACGCCGCTGAACGCCGGATCCGAGAGCAGGAGCTTCTGCAGGGGAAGCGACGTACGAATTCCTTCTACCACAACCTCATCGAGGGCTCCGAGCAGCTTGCGGATCGCGGACTCGCGATCCGGCGCATAGGCGATGATCTTGGCGACGAGCGAGTCGTAGTACGGCTGAACCATGGCCCCTTCATGCACCGCGCTGTCTACGCGAATCCCCGGACCGCCTGGCGCGTGGTACCCCGTGATTCGGCCGGGCGAAGGGGTGAACTTCCACGGATCCTCCGCGTTCACCCGCAGCTCGATCGCGTGCCCCCTCAGCCGCACCTCGCTCTGCGCGAACGGCATGGGCTCGCCGGCTGCGAGGCGAATCTGGAGCTGCACCAGGTCGATCCCCGTGACCATCTCGGTGACGGGGTGCTCAACCTGGATGCGCGGGTTCACTTCAAGGAAGAAGAACTCGTCCCCTTCCACGAGGAATTCGCAGGTTCCAACGGTAACGTAGCCGGTGGAGGCCACGAGGCGGGCGGCGGCGGCGCGGATCCGGTCTCGCAGATCCTCCGCGAGGCCCGGCGCAGGCGCCTCCTCGATGATCTTCTGATGGCGCCGCTGCATGGAGCAATCGCGCTCACCGACATGCACGGCCGCGCCGAAACGATCCCCGGCGAACTGCACCTCGATGTGCCGGGGGGTGCGCAGGAAGCGCTCCAGGAACACCGCCCCTGAACCGAATGCAGCGAGCGCCTCCGCGGAAGTAACGGCGAAGACCTTGCGTAAGGTCTCCTCGTCTTCCACGACGCGCATCCCCTTGCCGCCGCCGCCGGAGGCCGCCTTGAGCATGAGCGGGTACCCGATCAGGCGGGCAACCTCCACGCACTCATCGAGGCTGTCCACCGCGCCGTGGCTACCCGGGAGCAGGGGCAGCCCCGCCGCACGTGCCGCCGCCTTGGCCGAGAGCTTGTCGCCGAACTGGCGGAGGTGCTCGGGGGAGGGGCCGATGAAGGTCATCCCGTGAGCGTTCACCGCTTCGGCGAACGTGGAGTTCTCGGCCAGAAAGCCGTATCCGGGGTGAACGGCATCGGCGCGGGTGATGTCGGCCGCGGAGATCACGGCCGGGATGTTCAAGTAGGAGAGGCGGGCTTGCGGCGGCCCGATGCACACGCTCTCATCGGCGAACTTCACGTGCAAGGCGTGCCGATCGGCCTCGGAGTACACAGCGACCGTGCGAATTCCGAGCTCGCGGCACGCGCGCACCACGCGCATGGCGATCTCGCCGCGGTTCGCGATCAGGACCTTGCGGAACACGGCATTATCCTGGGGTCAGCCTGAACAATTCCTGGCCGAACTGCACCGGCTGGGAGTTGTCCACGAGGATCTCCGCCACGACGCCATCCACATCCGACTCCACCTGATTCATGAGCTTCATCGCTTCCACGATGCAAACGACCTGCCCCTTCCGAACCTTGTCGCCGACGCTCACGTAGGCGGCCTGATCGGGGGAGGGCGAGCGGTAGAACGTGCCGACGATAGGGGAGCGAATCACCCGCCCCTCGGCCGCCGCTTTCGGGGCTGGCGCGGCGCTCGGCGCGGTTGGCGCAGCCACCCCCACCGGCGGCGCGGCGACCACGACGGGCGCCACCGCATAACCACCGAACTTCACCGACATTTCGGCGCCATCTTGCTTCCAGGAGAACTCCGCAACGCCCTGAGATTTCATCAGGCGCAACAGGCTCCGCACGTCTTTCTGATCCATCCTCGCTCCGCGGCGACGCTACGCTAACCGAGCAGCCCCCTGAGGCCCAACTCGTAGCTCATGGCGCCGAAGCCGCTCACGACGCCCCTCGCAACGTCTGAGAGGTACGAGTGGTGCCGGAACGGCTCGCGGGCGTGAACGTTGCTGAGGTGCACCTCGACGAACGGGAGTCCGACCGCCAAGAGCGCGTCCCGCAGCACCACGGAGGTGTGGGTGAGGCCGCCGGGGTTGATGAGGATCGCGTCGAAGCGGCCGTTCGCCGCGTGGATTGCATCGACCAGCGCGCCTTCGTGGTTGCTCTGCAGGCACTCACATGTGGCGCCGCGTTCGCCGGCGAGGTTGTGCAGGCGTGCGTCGATCTCCGCAAGGGTCACGCGGCCGTAGGTCGTGGGCTCGCGAGCGCCGAGCAGGTTTAGATTCGGGCCGTGAAGCACGAGAACTCGCATCATGCGCTCCAGTATTGTCGGGCCCATACCGCGAGCGCCCCGGCCCCGGGAGGGGCGGGGCCATCGTGATCTTCCAGGCAGGCTCGGACCGCGTCTCCCACCCCGGGAAGCCGATGCCGAGAGGAGCCGGCGCCCGCCACCTCGCCCAGTCCCTCCAGCGCGCGGGAGAGCTCGATGAGGCGATCGCGAACGCGTGAATCCTGGGCGTTGGCGTTGTAGATTCGCTGCCAGGCCCGCGTTGCCCTCGGCAGGTCGCCACGCGCCGCGAGGCCATCTGCCCACGCTACCCGGTCGAAGGGATCCCCCGGCGCGCCGTGGAGCGCCTTGGTGGGAGGGCGTGCGCGCAGGGAGAGGGCCTGGATCACGGGGTCGTGTGGGGCAACGATTCGCAGCCTGTCGATGAGCGCTGCGGCCTCACGGATGCGACCGTCCTCGACCAGCAGCTCCGCCAACAGCGAGCCGGCCGCCGCGTTTTCTGGCGCAGAGAGCACGACTTCTTCGAGCATCGCTACGGCCAAGCCGCGATTGCCGGCCTCGAGGTGCAGGCGGGCGAGGACGACCCGCGCCGTGGCGTGGTCGGGATGGTGGCGCAGCCCGTTGCGGATGACCGACATCGCTTCGGCGCGGTGTCCAGCTCGGCGCAGCGCATCGGCCAACGGCACGAACGCCAACGATCGAGGATCGTCCTTCACCCGCTTGCGGAGCTGGGCGAGGTCGGTGGTGCGATCCACGCTCGGGACTAGGCCCCTTCCGGGCTCGCGGTCGAGACGATCAGCGAGGTGTAATCTGCGGAGATCGACATCTCGATGCCGAAGTCCGTGCCCGCGCCGGGGGTGCTGTCCAAGAAGATGTAGTAGTCCACCGTGCCGGTGTTGTCGGTCACGCCGCGCAGGTAGTTCGGGCGGAAGCCCGGGTCGTCGCCGCTGTCGTTCGCGAGCTCGTACTCACCGGTGATCTCGAAGTACTGGTTGCCGTCGCCGCTCAGGAAAACGTCGCACAGCTCCTGATACTCTTCGTCGCCCGCGCCTTCCGCGCAGGCGGTGGCGAAGTCGTCCACCGTCTTCACCGCCTTCTGCGGCAGGATGTAGGCGCCCGACCAGTAGCTGTAGATATCGACCGCGATGTTCTCGAGGCCCACGCTGCGACCGAAGCGGTCCTCTTGCGTGACGTGCGCCTGGTTGTGGAACAGGAGGCCGTAGCCATCCTCCGCCGGGGCGATCGAAGCGTTGTAGGTGACCGTCAGGCTTTCGACGGTGCTGTCCACCTTCGCGTCGGAGGGCGCGTCGAACGGGCCCTCAGAGCAGGCGACGAGAGCGAGCAGAAAAACCATCCAGCACCTCAGCCGCGCTAGTGTACCACAATCGAATCGACGAGCTCGATATCCACGGAGGCCACGTCGTCGGCGGCGGAGATGAACAACGGCACGCTCGCGCCAGATTCTGGAGCTACATCCACGAACACATCGAAATCAACACGCCCGTCGACGTTGGTGACCAGCTCCAGCCAGGTGCACACGAGTGCCGCGCCACACGTGCCAAGCTCCAGCACCTCGTTGGTGCGCACGTCGAGCACGAGGCGCCCGCCGCGGGCATCCACGGGGCTTACCTCGGCGCCGTCCCACCCGCTCAGCACGCCGACGCGCACCCCAACGGCCGGCAGCCCGTCGGGACCGAGCACCTGAGCGCCCATCGCGAAGCGACCGCCAATATCGTCGTCGTCGGCATAGGCATCGTCCCACGGCGCGGCGAGATCCTCCGGTGGGAGCACGATGGAGCCTGGCTCTGCATCGGGCGTGCTGCATCCTGAGAAGATCAAGGCGATCAACATGCTGTTCTCCCTGCGACGACGAGTCGGCGCAGCTCCGCTTCGGGGAGCGGACACACACGTACATCGCCGGCCGCGACAGGAATCACGAGCTTGACCATACCACGCTCCCGCTTCTTGTCGAACCCCATGGCGTCGATCAAGGCGTCGTCGTCGAGGCCGGCCGGGAGCTGTACCGGCAACGCAAGCTGGCGGAGAACTCGCGAAACACGCTGCGTGAAGGCGGAGTTTGGCGCGAGACCGAGCTCCACCGCCAAGCGCGCGGCGGCCATGGTGCCCATCGCGACGGCCTCCCCGTGGGCGAACGTGCCGTAGCCAGCCACGGTTTCTACGGCGTGCCCGAGGGTATGGCCCAGGTTCAACAGCGCGCGCTCGCCGCGTTCGAGGGGATCCCGTTCCACGATCCGGGCCTTCACCTCGATGGAGGTCGCGAGCGCGGAAGCGAGCGCGCCCGCTTTCGCCGCGTGCAGTGCCGGAGCCTGCGCCTCAAGCGCAGAAAGCGCTCCTTCTCCACCAAGGATCGCGTGCTTGACGATCTCCCCGAAGCCGCAGCGCAGCTCGCGCGCCGGGAGTGTCCCCAACGTGTGGAGCGCCGCCCAGACCAACCGCGGCTGGTGGAATGCACCGACGAGGTTCTTCCCCTCCGGAACGTTCACGCCGGTCTTGCCGCCCACCGAGGCGTCCACCATCGCGAGCAACGTGGTCGGAACCTGGACGAGGGGGAGCCCCCGCAGCACGGTTGCCGCGGCAAAGCCAGCGAGGTCGCCGACGACGCCACCACCAAACGCGAGCACCACCCCCGCGCGATCCGGCCGCGTCGCGAGGATCGCGCCGACAACACCCTGCCAGGTGTCCAGGGTTTTGTAGGCTTCTCCATCAGGAATCTCGATCCACGTCATCCGCGGGTCGGCTAACTCTTGCGCGAGCGCCGCCCCATGCAGCGCGCGGACCGTTGGGTTGGTGACCACCACGGCGCCCGAGGGACGGACGACGGCTCGCAACGCCGCGGCCAGCCCCCGAAAATCGGGCGCGATCTCCACCGAGTACCCCAACGTCAGCGGCAACGAGCGACTCAGCATCGGAGCAGCACTTCATCCACCACCCGCTCTACGTCAAGGCTGTCGGTGGAGACACTGGGGCCGTACGCCGCCCAGATCGCGGCGCGTTCGTCCAGGAGCTGCTCCCATCCGTCGGCGAGCGGCCTTCCTGACGATGCGGCCAGGCGAGCGCGGAGCGTTTCCCGGGACGCGGTGAGGATCACGACCGTCCACCCCGCGAGTAGTCCGCGGTTTACCTCACGAGTCAGCGTGCCGCCCCCAAGCGCGAGCACTCCGTTCGAGCAAACCGCGTGGGCGAGCGCCGCGGTCTCCAGCTCACGAAACCCGGGCTCGCCGTGCGCGGCAAACAGCGCAGGGATGTTCCCCAGCGCCGCGTCGAGGTCTACGAAAGGCCCGCCCATCCGGACGGATAGCGCCCGCCCGACCGTGCTTTTCCCCGAGGCCATCGGGCCGCCGAGGGCGACCCGCAGCACTCAGTTCTCCGCGACGATCCGCGGGGTGATGAACACCAACATCTCGCTCTGGCTCTGCGACGAGGTGCTGTTCTTGAACAGGTAGCCGAGCAGCGGGATCGAGCCGAGGCCCGGAACGCGCTCCTGCGACGAGCCCTCGGTGGCGGAGTAGACGCCCCCCAGCACCGCCGTATCGCCGTCGGCGACCAGCACCTTGGTTTCCAGCTCCTTCTTGGAGATCGCGGGGCGGCCCTGGACCGACTGGCTGAAGTCCGGCCGGTTGTTCTTGATCTTCACGTCCATCGACACGTGACCGTCGGTCGTGATGTGCGGCGTGATGTCCATCTGCAGGACTGCGTCCACGAGCTGGACCTGGGTGCCGCCGTTCGAAATGGTCTCGAACGGAATCGCGGAACCCTGCTTCACCATCGCCGTTTCGTTGTCCATCACGCTGACACGCGGGCTGGAGACAATTCGCCCCCAACCCTCGGTTTCCAGCGCCGTGAGGCGCGCGTCAAGGTCGATCAGGCCGGGAATGCTCCCGAGCGAGAACGCCAGCGCGCCGCTGGTGCCGGAGGGCGAGCCCAAGTCCACCAACAGGCTCTCGTTGCCGGGGGAGTAGAACTGCGCCGTGCCGGTACGGGTGAGTCCTCCACTTACCCCGATGGAATTTGGGAAGAACGCGCCGGTCGAGTAGCCGGTAGCCCCGGATGCATCCACGCCGCTGCCCCACTGGATGCCGAGCGAGCGGATGTGCGAGCTGCTCGCCTCCACGAAGCGGGCTTCGATGGACACCGACTTGTTCTGACGATCCACTCGCTTGAGGAGCTCCCGGATCATCGCAATCGTGGCTTCCACGTCCTTGATGATGAGCTGGTTGGAGCGGGCATCCGTCTGGATCGAGCCCCGGGCCGTGAGGAATTCCTTGAGCTGCGCCACGCTCTCTTCGGCGTTCGCGTAGTTCAGGGGCGCGACGTAGATCTGGAGCGGCTCCAGCAGCTCTTCCGCGTTTTGCTTCTCAAGGGCAGCCTGCTGCTCGGCCTTGATCGTTTCGATGGGGGCGACGCGCACGATGTTGCCAAAGCGCTGCGCAGCGAGCCCCTTCGACTGAAGTACGGCCGCGAGTGCCTGATCCCAGGGCACGTCCTTCAGGCGCACGGTCACGCTTCCCTTCACATCGTCGCTCGCGACGATGTTGAGATCGGCGGTGTCGGCGATGAAGCGGAACACCGCGTGGATGTCTGCCCCCTGCAGATCGATGCTCATCCGGCGGCCCTTGTACCGAGCGCCGCCGGCACCCGGCGCGTCGTCTGCGAACGAGAGCGAATTCGGGTCGTCGGAGCCCGAACCCGCCCCGAACCGGGCCTGCGGATCGGAGGTGCGCCCGGAGGCGCCGATCAGGACTTCGCCGCCGCTGGCGTTGTTCAGGCCGTCGGTTTCGTTCGTCTGGGGAGACGACGGCGCGGCCTCGGAGCCTTTCTGCACCTGCTCGCTCCGCGCCTGGACCAGGGCGGACGGATTGGTGATCTCGATGGTGTAGAGCGAGCCTTCTCGCTTCACCTGGTATTCGGCGCTCTGCTTGAGCGAGATCTCCACGCGGGTGCCCGCGCGGGTGGGGCGGGCCTTCACGCCGGTGACCGCGCTGTAGAAGTGACTGCTGTCCACCTCGCGAGCGAGCGACGTGGGCATCTTGGCACCTGGCAGGTCAACCACGATAAGCAACGAAGAAGGCTGAGAAACGGCCGGCGTGACGTCCTGGAGACCGAGCACGACACGGCTTGCCGCTTCGTCGTAGGCGAAGTCCAGCGTGGTGAGGGCCGGTCCATCGATGGCCGCTGAGGGGCCACTCAGGCGACCGTCGCCCAAGGCGCTGGCCAACGGGTCGGCCTCGGCGCCCGGCACGAGGGAAACGACGAGGTCGGTGCCCTCCTGGCGCAGCTCGTGGCTGAACGGGCCCGAGACGTACAGCGTGAGTCGCACAACGTCGGAGCCATCGTTGAAGCTGGACAGCTCTCCGCGGCTGACCATGCCACCGGCGCCCACGGCGGCGCCCGGCGCCAGCGAGCTTGCCGGGAAGTCGATCACCAGTCGATCGGGGTTTGACGCCTTGAAAGCGCTATAGGCCGGGCTCTCGCCGGAGAGCGGGATCCGCACCTCCGTCTTGTCTGCCGCGCCCGTTACCGCCGCGGTGCCGACGGTTGTCGGCGCGGCTGCCAGCGCGGGGCTGGCCGCGAGGGCTACCCAGCACAGCACGCCCAGGAGCACGCGTGGCCTCATCATCACTCCGTTGAAGGTACTCATCACTTCTTCCCTGTCCCGGCGAACCCGATGGATACGGGGTTGACGACCAGCTCGCCGTCGATCATGCGGTATTCTTCGGTGACCACCACGCCATCTTCGGAGATGGCCGTCACCTTGCCCCAGTTACGCCCGACATAATTGCCGTGGCGAACGACGTGCCCGATGCCCTCTGGATCCACCAGCAGCGCCCGCGGCGCGTCTACGTTCCAGATCACGCCGCTGAGCACGAATCGGTCGGTGTCCCACCGTTGGAGCGGCGGGGCGTCGGCTGAGATCGTGTTCGCGGTGGCCGCCCGAGCGAGGAAGCTGCTGAACGGATCGCGCTTGCCTGCGGGGTTGTAGAACCACTCCTCGCCGGGCGTTTTCCCCTCGTCGAGCGCAACTTTCGGCCCGGCCTTTTTGACCGGGGCCTTGGTGGTTGCGCCCTCATCCAGCGACTCGCCGCAGGCCGTGAGCAACACCAGCGCGATGGCAACGGAGAGCCTCATTCCTCCCCTCCCTTCTTCTTTTTCTTCTTGCCCGCGTCCTTTTCGTGTGCGGCCTTGATCTCCTCGTCGGTGAGGAAGCGGTACGTGACCACCTTGCCTTCGATGGTGAGGGTCGTTTCGCTGCCGGTCTCCTTCGGAGTCTTCATCTCGATGTCTTCGACCGACACGATGCGCCCCATCTTTCCGACGCGGTCGAAGAAGATGGCCACCTCGTGGAAGCTGCCTTCCATGATGATCTGCACCGGCACGTCCGCGTAGTATTCGTGGGTGGACTCTGGCAGCGGCTGGAACTTCCGAACCTCTAAGCCCGACTTTCGCGCCAACGCGTCGATCTCGCTGAGCAGGCCGGGGATCTCCCGGTCATTCGGGAGCTCCTTGAGCGCCTGCTTCAGGTCGGCCTGGAGCTGCTCGACTTCGGCTTCGAAGCCACCCTTGTTGGCCGCGCGTGCCTGTACTTCGTCGCGCTTCGTCCGCAGCGCATCGCGCTTGGAAGTCGCCGAGGAGATGCTGTCCATCGCCGGAACGATGAGCGCGAAGAACAGCACCAGCACCAACACGAGGTAGCTGAGCCCGTACACCACCAGGCGTTGCGACCGCGGCAGCTTGCCGAGGCGCTCGAGGATCTGGTTCATGGCGTGCCTCCCGCCGCCGGAGCGGCAGGTGTGGCGGGAGCCGGCGCGGCGGCGGCCGGTGCGGCCGGAGCGGTGCCATCCGCCGCGGGAGCGGCTGCCGCCGGGGCCGGTGCTCCTGCAGCCGAAGGCGCGGCGCCGGCCGCCGGGGCTTCAGGCGCTGCGGGTGCGGACTTCTCGTCGTCCTTGGCGTCTTTCTTCGATTTCGCCGGAGCGAGCGAGGTCCGCTTCGCGGTAAGCGAGAACTTTTTCAGCACCACGGTGGAGCTCGACTGCTTGAGGTCTACCGCCTCGATGTTCTGCAGGTAGACCTGCTCGAAGTAGTCGCTGGCTTCCAGGGATCGGAGGAACTGGCTGATCACCTCGTTGCTCACCGCGAGCCCCGTGATCTGCATGGCGCCCTGGTGCTCGGTGACCGCGCTGAGCTGCAGCTTCTCCGGCGCGGCGAGCGCGAGCTCGTCCAGCATGTGGGCCGGGCCCGTCTTCTTCGCGCGAAGGGCCCCGATGACATCGAGCTTGCGCTCGAGATCGGCCTTGGCGGCCTCGGCGTCGTCCACGCGTTTCACGTCTTCCGCGAGCTTGGCGATCTCGGCGTCCAACTTCACGTTCTCCGCGTTCACCGAAGAGAGCCGGATGCCGAGGCCTGCCCACACGAAGAGGCAGCCCCCGAGGATGATGGCGCCGAACAGGCCGGCCAGCACGGCTTCGCGCCGAAGCGACTCCGCCTTCCGCGTTTGGCGGACAGGAAGAAGGTTTATCCTGATCATTTGTCATTCCCCCGGCGCAGTCCCAACCCAACGGCGATCGCGGCCTGGCCGGCGACGTCGTGGAGGAAGCGGGGGTTGAAGGCGCGCTCATCGACAGAGATCCGCCGGAACGGGTCGACGAGGGTGACGCTCGAGTTGCAGATCCGCTCGATCGCCTGGGCGAGCCCAGGTGTGGGCGCGGCGCCACCCGACAAGAACACGCCGCCGAGGCCGACTCCGCCAGAGGTCGACAGGAAGAAGTCCAGGGAGCGGTGCACCTCGGTTGCGATGTTCTCGGAAACGCCCGAGAGCACTCGCTCTACCTCTTCCGGCACCACCGCCGCGCGGTCGCGCTCGTTGCCGCCGACCTTCAGGGCCTCGGCTTCCTCGAAGCTCACGTTCAGGGCGCGCTGAATCTCCTCTGTGTAGAGGCGACCGCCCATGCCCACGTCACGCGTGAAGGCGCTGGTTCCGCCCCGAAGGACATTGATGTTCACCGTTGATGCACCCACGTTCACCAGCGCCACCGGCTGCGGGCCGACATCGTAG
This sequence comes from Deltaproteobacteria bacterium, assembly GCA_014191855.1. Classification (GTDB taxonomy): domain Bacteria; phylum Myxococcota_A; class UBA796; order UBA796; family SXON01; genus SXON01. The sequence continues at coordinate 136,506 of BJHF01000002.1, read as the reverse complement.
TTCAGCGTGAACATGTTCTCCAAGGCGAACGCGGCCACGTCGATCACCGCCGGCCGTAGGCCCGCCTCGATGAGCAACGCGCTGTACTCGTTGATGAGATCCTTGCGCGCGGCCACAAGCAGCACTTCCATCTGCCCCGCCTCGTCGGCGTGCTGGCTGAGGATGTGAACGTCGATGTTCACGTCGTTCACGTCGAACGGGATGTACTGCTCCGCCTCCCACGTGATCGATTCCTCGAGTTCATCCCTCGACATCTGCGGCAGCGAGATGCGCTTGATGATCACCGAATTGCCCGACACGGCCACGCATGCGTCCTTCGTCTTGACCTTGTGGCGGGCAAGCAGCTCCCGCACGGCCGATACGATGGCGCTCGTGTTCATGAACGAGCCGTCCACGACCGCTTCGGGCGGAAGCGGGGCGGTTCCGAAGTGCTTCAGCCGGTACTTCCCGGATTTTTCCGCTTCGAGTTCCAGCATCTTGACATGGCTTGAGCCAATGTCGAGCGCTACAGCGCTGCGGGGTCGAGCGAGCAGAGCCAAGTCTATTCCTGCGAGGCGTGGCAGTTGTACCAGAATCGGGGGGCGCTGGTCAACGCCGTGCCTGCGCGGGGTATGGGGATCGGCGTGAGCACGTTTGTCGGACCGGGTGTCGCCACCGCCTGTGCAGGCCTTGCGCTCGGGGCCTCCATGGCCGTGGCCGGAGGGCTTTCAGGTGTGGTGTGGGGCGGTGCTCCTGTGCCGTTTCTGCTGTCGGCTGCCGTCGTTTTGGCCGGGGTCGGGGCGCTTCCCCGTCGGCGCGCAGGTTTGAGATTGGTGGGGGTTGGAATCGGCGTTACCGTCGTTGCGCTGGCTGCGGGCGCCGCCCTCGAGCCTGGCGCGGAGCTTGAAACAGCGGCGCGTACTTTGCCGTGGCTCGTGGGCCTCGGCGCGGCGTTGATCCTCGCGCCGGCCGCCGCGGCGTTGGGGCGTTTTTCGGGGGTCGCTGCGCTCGCCGCGCTCCTCGGATGGCTGGCTGCAACCACCTTGCCGTTGGGCCTCGGAGCGGTGCTGGCGGCCCTCGGAGCGGTGATTGGGGCTCGCGCTGAGCCTCCGCTCGCGAATTTAGGTCTGCGCCGGCTCGGAATTAGCCCCATCGCTACCTGTGTCGCGGGGCTCGCCGGGTTGGCGTGCGCCGCCTCGTTCCTGGCGTTGCGCCCCAGCCTGGGGCCCGTGCCTGAGTCGGCGATTCATCTGGTATCATGGGCATTTGTCGCCGGCGCCATGCCGGCCTCCCGCCGCCTCGCGGCGGTTGCGCTGGTGGTCGCGCTGCTGGGTGCCGCCTCGGCGCTGCGGGGAGACCCGTGGGTGGCTCCGGGGGTGCTTTTCCCCCTGCTGGGCGCCGCCCCGGTGCTGGTGGCGCGGGCGCTGGGAGTGACGATTACCGGCCTGTTTATCCCCGCGGTGGCCGTGGCCTTGGCGGTCCCCGTCGTACGCTCGTTGCCCGCGGCCTGGCAAACCGTCGGCGCGCGGGCCGATGAGGGCCTGCCGCCGGAGAGCTTGTTGCGCGACCGGATCGGCGCGTTGCGCACCGGCGCCGCGATCCGGACGTCGTGGGGTTGGTGGGGGTCGAGCCAGGTGTGGGGCGGGTCCAGCGCGAGCCTGGTGGAGCTGGACGGGTCGGTGGCCGGAAGCTCGGGGCGTGCGCGGTCGGCGGAGCGCCTGGCGGGCACGCTCGCCGCATGTGCGTCTTCGGGACGGGGTCGCGCGCGCGTTACCGGAGATGACTTCGGGCGCGTGGTGGTTTCGTTGCGGGAGCAGGGGTTCTCGGGGATCGACGTGGCGTTGCCGGACTCTGGACTCGCGGATGCATTGGCCTCCGTGGATGAAGGAGCGCGGCGCGCCTGGCTCTCAACCGAGGTGCGCCTGCTGGCGCTGCCGCCGCGGAGCCTGTTGGGCGCTCGCGGCGCTGCCGACGTGGTGGTGGAGATCGTGAGAAATGGGTGGCGCGACGGCCGGTCTGCGTGGCCAAGCGCGGCGCATGTGCGCGCAGCCGCCTCGCACGTCGGGGAGGGTGGCGCGCATGTCCTGGTGCTGCCGGGACGGGGCATCGACGACGGGGCGCTGGGCGGCGCGATCCGTCACTTCGGCGATGCCTGGCCCGTGGTCGGCGTGTTTGTGCCGCCTCAGGGCGCAGAGGAGCTCCTGCTCGTGGGCGCGGCGCGGCCGATTCCCTGGGTCGGAATCGAACATTGCGTGGCGGCGGCCCCGTGGCTCCGGAGCGAAGGGGTGACGAGCGCCGTGGAGCTTGCCAGCCTCGCGGTCGCGGACCACCACTTTGCGCGCGCCGTCGAGGCGGGTCGAGAGCCGGGACACGGCATGCCCGAGGCGCCGTCGTTGCTGCCGATCGCTTCGCTGCTGGCGGAGAACGCGGAGAGCGAGCACCTCTTCGGGGGGAGCGTGCCGGAGGAGCTGGGGAGCCGGCAGGCGACGCGTCGCGCGTCCTTATCGGTGCTCCTGGCCGGTGCGAGCGGCGATGTGCGCGCAGCACTGGAACGCGCGCGCGAGCTCGCGGATCAGCCGGGCGCCGGCGCGGCGATCGATCCGATGATCGCGCCGATGCTCGATCGGGCGCGGAGCTCGGCCACCGCTGCGAGGGCGGAGGGCGTCGACTCCGCGAAGTGGGCGGAGGCGGATGCCGCCATCGAGGCTGCGTTGTTGCTGAACCCCGCGTCGGCGACCGCGCGGTGCCTGCGCGGCGACATCGCGATGGCGCGTCGGCGAGTGGATGAGGCTGCGCGCTGGTATGGGGAGTGCGCGGAGCGGGACGAAGCGAGCGCCGCCCCGTGGGAAGGGTTGGCGCACGCGCGGATGATCCAGGGCGATCGCGTCGGGGCGGAGGAGGCGTTTCGCGCCGCTGCCCGGCTGGCGCCGAACTCCTGGCAAGCGGCGTTGAGGCTCGGTGTGTTCCTACGGGGCATCGGCGAGGCGAAGGAGGCGGAGACGTGGCTCAAGCGCGCTGTGGAGGGGGCGAGCACGAGTCGCGACGTCGGGCGTTCATGGCCGCATCTGGCGTTGGCGATGCTGTACCTTGAGAGCGCCCGGCCCGAGTTGGCGCTCGCGGAGGCCCGCCGCGCGGAAGTGGACGAGGGGTCGGCCGACTCGGCCTACTGGGTCGCCGCCGCGCAGTACGAGCTCAAGCTGTGGGAAGAGTCAGAGTCGGGGTTCCGCCTCGCGTTGAAGCGGCGTGAGGGCTTTGTCGAGGCGCAGAACGGCCTCGGGCTCTGCCTCGCTCGTCGGCATGACTATGAGGGCGCTGCGGCCGCGTTCCGGGCGGTGCTCTCGCGCGATCCGAAGAATGCGATGGCCAGGGAGAAGCTGGACCTTCTTCGGGATGCGCTCGGGGAACGGGTAGACGGAGAACGCGGGAAGGCCCCTCCCACCCCCTGACCGTGGCGACATTCCGGGACAACTGCCCCGGGGCCCGTGATTAGGCTTGGCCCGCCGCAGACCGCAAGCTGGCGGCGCGCGTGTGTCCAAGGCGTTAACCGCCGCCGCTTCCGAGCCGGGTCCCCTCATGATCACCGACCTCATCCGCCGCGTCATTGGCTCCCCCGCCGACCGGCTCATCAAGAAGATGCAGCCGAACGTGGTGCGCATCAACGGCTTGGAATCCCGGTACAAGCCCATGTCCGACGAGGACTTGCGCGCCTGCACAGCAGATTTCAAACAGCGGATCGAGAACGGGCAGCCGCTGGATGAGCTTCTCCCCGAGGCTTTCGCGGTGGTTCGCGAAGCGGGTCGGCGAACGATGGAGATGCGCCACTTCGACGTGCAGCTCATCGGGGGGCAGGTGCTCCACAAGGGCATGGTCGCCGAGATGCGCACCGGCGAGGGAAAGACCCTGGTTGCGACGCTGCCCGTGTACCTCAACGCGCTGGCGGGAAAGGGCGTGCATGTCGTTACCGTCAACGACTACCTCGCGAATCGCGACGCCGAGTGGATGGGTCGGATCTACCGGGCCCTGGGCCTCACGGTAGGCACCGTGCTCAGCGCCGTTCGCGACGAAGCGTCGAAGCGAGCCGGGTACGCGTGCGACATCACGTACGGCACCAACAACGAGTACGGCTTCGACTACCTGCGCGACAACATGAAGTTCTCGATCGAACAATATGTGCAGCGCGGCCATCATTTCGCGATCGTGGATGAGGTGGACTCCATCCTGATCGACGAGGCGCGCACGCCGCTCATCATCTCGGGCCCCACCGACGACACGGTGGACAAGTACGAGCTGATCGACAGCGTGATCGGCGTGCTCCAGAAGGAGCTCGACTTCGTGGTCGACGAAAAGCAGCGCCAGGTGAGCCTCACCGACGAAGGTGTGGACAAGCTGGAGGCCCGTCTCGGCATCGACAACATGTACGACCCCCACAACATGGAGGTCTTGCATCACGTCAACCAGGCGTTGAAGGCGCACTATCTGTTCAAGCGGGACAAGGACTACGTGGTTCAGCCCGATCCGCGGTCGGGCGATGGCAAACTCAAGGTCGTCATCGTCGACGAGCACACGGGCCGGCTCATGTATGGGCGCCGCTGGTCCGATGGGCTTCACCAGTCGGTCGAGGCGAAAGAGCGGGTTGCGGTTGAGGCAGAGAGCCAGACCTACGCCACGATCACGTTCCAGAATTACTTCCGCATGTACGGCAAGCTCGGCGGCATGACGGGCACGGCCGAGACCGAAGCCGAGGAGTTCGCGAAGATCTACAACCTCGAAGTGATCCCCATCCCGACGAACCAGCCGGTGGCCCGCAACGACCAGCACGACATCGTGTACAAGTCGCAGGCCGAGAAGTTCAAAAAGGTGATGGCAGAGCTGGAGGATTGCCACAAGCGCGGGCAGCCGGTGCTCGTGGGCACGACCAGCGTCGAGAAGTCTGAGCTGGTGCACCGCTTGTTGGAGAAGCAGGGTATTCCCCACGAGGTGCTCAACGCGAAGCAGCACGATCGGGAGGCGCTGATCATCGCGCAGGCGGGCCGGCGCGGCGCGGTCACCATCTCCACGAACATGGCGGGCCGGGGTACGGACATCAAGCTCGGCGGCGATCCCGAGGGCCTCGCGCGCCTGGAATTGATCGATCGGCGCGCCAACGGCGAAGAGTTCGATGGCCTCTGGCCACGAGAGCTGGAAGAAGCGGCCAAGCTCAAGGGTGCGCCGCCCCCCGGGCCCGACATCACGCACCCGGAATACCTGGCGGTGCTCGCAAAACATCGGGCGGAGTGTGAGGCGGAGCGCGCGGAGGTGCTCAAGGTGGGCGGTTTGCACATCCTCGGCACCGAACGCCACGAATCGCGTCGGATCGACAACCAGCTTCGTGGCCGCGCCGGTCGGCAGGGGGATCCCGGATCCTCGCGGTTCTACCTGTCTTTGGAGGATGACCTGCTCCGCCTCTTCGGCTCCGACCGCACCGTGGTGTGGATGGAGCGGATGGGTATGAAGGACGACGAGGCGATCGAGCACCGCTGGGTCACCTCCAGCATCGAGAACGCGCAGAAGAAGGTTGAAGGCAACAACTTCAACATGCGCAAGAACCTGCTCGAGTACGACGACGTGATGAACCTCCAGCGCAAGGCGGTGTACGAGCTGCGGCGCCGCGCGCTCACGGGCGACAACATCCGCGGCATGATGCTGGAGAGCGTTCGTGCGCTGGTCGACGATCTGATTGGTGAATTCGTGCCGCCGGGCGCGAAGCACGAAGACTGGGACACGCCGAAGCTCATGGCGCGGGCCCGCGAGATCTTCGGCGTGGTGTGGGAGGAAACGCCGGAGGCGCTGCGGGAAGAGGCTCGGCTGGAGCTCGCCGAGCGCCTGCTCAAGAGCGCAACCGCGGCGTACGAGGCAAAGGAAGTCGAGATCGGCGCCGAAACACTTCACCTCGCAGAGCGGCAGGTGCTGCTGCAGCTCGCCGACCAGTTCTGGAAGGATCACCTCCTCGCGATGGATCGGTTGCGCGACGGCGTGTCCCTCCGTGGATACGGGCAGAAGAACCCGCTTTTGGAGTACAAGAAAGAAGGGTTCCACATGTTCCAGCTCATGCAGTCGCTGCGCGACGAGGCCGTGGTGCAGCGGATCCTGCGCCTCGACAAGGACATGGCGGATCGGTTTGCGGCGGCCGCCCGCCCCCGCCCGCGGGTGACCGCGGAGGACATTGAGCGCCAGATCCTGATGCAGCGCGCCCGCGCCGAGGCGCAGGCGGCGCAGGCCGCAGAGCTGGAAAGCCCCCCCGAGTTCTCGCCGCTCCCTCAGGCCCCGCAGCGGGCGCCGGCCCGGCTCCCGGAGAAGGGCGCCGAGGCGCGGTTGTTCGCGTTCCAAGCTGGGCTACGTCGGAACGACCCGTGCCCGTGCGGCAGCGGCCAGAAGTACAAGAAGTGCTGTTACGACGAGAGCGCGGAGCCCCCCGCGGCGGCCGCCTTTGAGCCGCCCGCGGAGCCTCCGTTCATCGCCGAGTCTTCCGTCGGCGGCGAGTACAGCTTCGGGAACGGGGAGGACGCGGAGACGGCGGACGAAGCGCGCCCCGACGAGCTGGCCGGCGGCGGCTGGATGCCGGACGATGTGGGCGTGCTCGGCGGGGAGATCGAGGGGGGCGGCTCGGAGCCCGAATCCGACGCTGGCGTGACGCCCAAGACGCCGGCAGCGACCGAAGACCCCCCGGAAGAGTCGGCCTAGGCAGGCTACAACAGCGCGGCCGCCTCGCGGAGGCACCCTGCCACGTCGGCCGTGACGATGGTACCGTGCCCGGGGACCAGGCGCGAGGGCGAGCGCTCCGCGATGCGCTCGAGATCCGTTCGAAGCGCCGCAGTGTCGGAGACAAAGAACCAGCGCGCAAAGCGGGGGATGCTCACGCGCCCGGAGGGGCCCACCATCCATTCCGTCGGCCACTTCGCCGGCGGGATGTTCATGATCATGTCGTTGAACACGAGGCTCACCCCGTCGGCGCTGGCCACCTCGATCACGCCTTCGCGATCCTTGATCCCCGCGAGGTGCGCGACCCGAACCGTGTGATCCTGCGGCGCGTCCGCGAACGTGCCGTGCACGGGCGTGGCCTTCGCGACGGCTTTCGCGGCGGCGGCCGGGGCGTAGACCTTTGCCTGTGGATACCGCTCTTGCATGATGCGGCAGTCCATGCGGTGAAAGCCGTTGGGAACGAGGATTCCTGCGACGGTGCCCCACCCGTCGATCTCCGCCATCTCCTCGTCGGTGAGCGCGATCGCGTTGTGCAGCAGAAGGCGGGAGTCCTCCAGCCGAATCACGCTCATGGTCCGCTGGGTGCCGTTCTCCATGAGGCCGGACACAGTCCACAACCGCTCCGTGTGCTTCTCGATCGGGCGGTGCGGCAGAACGGTCCAACGGGTGTAGCAGGTGGCCATCTCCGCTCCTAACGCGCTTGACAGGCTCGCCGATGGCGCGATACATAAACATATGTTCAGGTCGTACCATGGCACGGGGTCAACTGGTTCACGTCCGTATCGCCGCGCGAGATCCGGGCCGAGCGGCTCGCTTTTACGGAGCGTGCTTCGGCTGGCATGTCCTGGCCGAGGAGCCGGAGGGGGTTCGATTCGTGGCGCCCGGGGGGATGGAGGGCTCGTTCTGGAGCGGCGGCGAGCCATCGAGCGCGGGGGCCGAGCTGTACGTGGAGGTGGAGGGGATCGAGGCGGTCGTGCGGCGGGCGGTGGAGCTGGGTGGGCTGCGCATCGCGCGCGTGGGGCCCGGGCCGGGCGGGGTGCGGATCGCCCAGCTCCTCGACACGGAGGGGAACCGTGTGGGCGTGTGGGAAGGGCCGGCGTTGCCGGGTGGATGATCGGGCCCGGCTCTGCACGGCTCCCCCGAGGTGCTTACATTCCGGCCTGTCGCGCACTTCACCTTCCCGCGCGGCAGAAAGGGCAAGGTCATGGGCTTGTGGGACACGCTGAAAACGCACGCCGGCGCGCAGCTCCTCGACGTTTTGGAGTGGACGGACGATTCGCCGAACACGCTGGTGTACCGCTTCCCGATCTTCCAGAAGGCCATCCAGGATGGCGGCAAGCTCGTCGTGCGCGAAGGGCAGGCCGGCGTGTTCATCGCGGAAGGCAAGCTCAGCGATGTGTTCGGTCCTGGCACCTACGAGCTGAGCACCCGCACCAAGCCGATCATGGCGTTCTTCGAGAGCATCAAGTACGGCCTCAACATGCCCTACAAGGGCGATGTGTACTTCGTCTCCACCAAGCAGATCACCGATCAGAAGTGGGGCACGCAGAACCCCATCCCGATCCGGGATGCCGACCTTGGCGTGGTGCGGATTCGCGGCTTCGGGAACTTCTCGTTCCGGATCAGCGATCCCGCGGTGTTCATGCGGGAGCTCGTCGGCACCGCAGGTCTGTTCACAACCGAGGAGATTACCGGCCAGCTCAAGCGGAAGCTCGTGAGCGCGCTGGCCGACACGATTGGCGAGTCCAAGATCCCGCTGCTCGATCTCGTGGCCCACTACATGGACTTCGGGGATGCGTTGCGGCAGCGGCTGAACGGCTGGTTCCAGGCCAACTACGGCATCACCCTCACCGATTTCGTGGTCGAGAACATCTCGGTTCCGCCGGAAGTCGAGAAGATGATGGACAAGCGCAGCTCCATGGCCCTCGCGGGGGACATGAACGCCTACACCCAATTCCAGGCGGCGAACGCCCTGGAAGAAGCGGCGAAGCGCCCAGGCGGCGGCGGAGGGGGCACGTTCATGGATGCCGGTTTGGGCCTCGCCATGGGCAACGCCATGGGCAACACGCTCGGGCGCGCGCAGCAGGCGCCGGCAGGCACCTTCGCTCCGCAGGCGGGCCTGACTGGCGGCGGGCCTCCTCCGCTCCCGGGCGGCGCGAAGTTCCACTACAACGGCGCGGGCGGCCAGGGGGAGTTCGACGCGCAGGCGATCGCCGGCTTTGTTGTGGCGAATCGCGGCGCGCAGCACCTGGTGTGGCAGGCAGGGTGGCCGGGCTGGAAGCCGTGGTCGGAGGCGGCCGACATCAGCCGGCTCGTGCCCCCGGCGCCGCCCCCCGTGCCGGGTGGCGCTCCCTACCACTATGCTGGCCCCGAGGGCGGAAATGTGGTGCTTTCTACTGGCGAGATCGCGGCACGGGTGCGCGCGCAGCCGGGGCGGCACCTCGTCTGGAAGGAAGGGATGCCCGGCTGGGTGGAGGCGAACACCGTTCCCGAGATCGCTTCGCTGCTCGGCGGCGGTGGGCCGCCGCCGCTCCCCTAAGCCTCGCTCTTCCGGATGTTCTGCACGTGGAGCTCGTTGAGCTGCACCTGCGGAACCGGGCTCGGCGCGCCGGACATGAGGTCCTGCGCGCTCGTGGTCTTCGGGAACGCGATGACGTCGCGAATGTTGTCCGTGCCGCAGAGCAACATCACGATGCGATCGAAGCCGAAGGCAAGCCCGCCGTGGGGAGGCGCGCCGTGGCGCAAGGCGTCGAGCAGGAAGCCAAACTTCTGCTGGGCCTCTTCGTCGCTCAGCCCGATGGTCGAGAACACCTTCGACTGCACCTCCGGGTCGTGGATCCGGATGCTGCCGCCGCCGATCTCGTAGCCGTTGCACACGATGTCGTACGCGTCGGCGAACATCTCGCCTTCGCGCCCGGTGCCGAGCAGGGGGATGGCCTCGGGGCGTGGACTGGTGAAGGGGTGGTGCACCGCCATCCAGCGGCCGGAGTCCTCGTCGTGCTCGAAGCTGGGGAAATCAACGACCCACACGAACGAAAACCCCGGAGGGATGAGGCCCAGCTCCTTCGCCGCCGAGGGCCGCAGCTTGCCCAAGCCGGCGTTCACCGCGTTCGCGGTGCCGGCGGCGAGCAACACGAGGTCGCCTTCAACCGCGCCACACGCCGCGGAGATGGCGGCCAATTCCGCCTCGCTCAGCTTGGACATCGGGCCGGTCCACGGCGCGCCAACTTTGCCGTAGAGCAGGCCGCCAAGCCGGTAGGCTTTCACGAACTGGGTCCAGGCGTCGAGTTGTTTGCGCGTCACCGTTGCGCCGCCGCCCTTCACCACCATCACCTTCGCGATGCCGCCGGCGTCGAGCAGGCCGCGAACCACGGAGAACTCGGTTTTGGCGAGCAGCGCCGTAACGGTTGTGTGCTCCATCCCGAAGCGGGTGTCCGGTGCGTCCACGCCGAAGCGGTTGATGGCTTCGGTGTAGGAAATGATCGGGATTTCCGGTACTTCGTGGCCGCCGATCTCGTTCCACAGCGTCTTCACCACGCCAGTCGCCAGCTCCATCACCAGCTCGCGGGTGGCGAAGCTCATCTCGATGTCGATCTGCGTGAACTCCGGCTGGCGGTCGGCGCGCAGGTCCTCATCGCGGAAGCACTTCACGATCTGGAAGTACCGGTCCATCCCGGCCACCATGAGGATCTGCTTGAAGAGCTGCGGGCTCTGGGGGAGGGCGTACCACTCGCCGGGGTGCACGCGGCTCGGCACGAGGTAGTCGCGTGCGCCTTCGGGCGTGGCCTTCGTGAGGATCGGCGTCTCCACTTCCACGAAGCCTTCGCCGTCCATGAACTTCCGCACGGCCATGGCGCCGCGGTGGCGGGCGATCAGGTTTTTCTGGACCTCGGGGCGGCGAAGATCGAGGTAGCGGTACTGGAGCCGCAGATCCTCGTTCGCGGAGATGTGGCCTTCGATGGAGAAGGGGAGCGCGGGGGTGCGGGAGAGGATCTTCACGCTGGAGGCGACGACCTCGATCATGCCGGTGGGCAGCTTGGGGTTCGGGCTTGCCCGGAGCGCCACCACGCCCTCCACTTCCACGACGTACTCCAGATGCACGCCGGCTGCGGTTTGCCGGACGGCCTCGGGCGAGCGTTCATCCGCAACAACCTGCACAATCCCGTTGCGGTCGCGGAGGTTCACGAACACCACGCCGCCCATGTCGCGCGCGTTCTGGGCCCAGCCTTGCACGACAACCGAGAGGCCGGCGTGCTCGGGGCGGAGCTCCCCGCAGGTGTGGGTGCGACGGGCGTTCTTCAGCATGGGGGCGTCCTCGGGGGCGGCGTTTATCACGAAACCGGATCGTTCGACCCAAAGGCGTGTGGTGTCGACACCGTAGGTGCGCCGGGTCCTGCCACCCCCACCGGCCCGACGGACTCGCCCGCAGCGGGCGATCCGTCGGTTCCCGAGGGGGCGTCGCCCGTTTTGGGGCGTCAGCGGAGGGCCGATTCGCTCACTCGCAGGCTTGGCCGGCGTCGACACCGTCCAGGAGCACGTCGTGGCAGCCGCACGGCTCCTCGCCCCACGTGATTTCGGCGATCGTGGCGCCGGTGAGGGTGATTGTGCCGGCGGAGCCGCAGTCGCTCATCCCAGGAAAATCTTCAAAAAAGCAGGCATCACCCTCCGGCCCGTCCGGACTCCGCCGCACGCGGAAGTACCCGCTCGCGGTGACGCCGTTGCCGGACTCCCCGGCGGAGGCCAGCAGCGTCACGTTCCCGAGCCCGGCCTGATCGGCGTACCGGCCGGCACCCGACGCCTCCCACGTCAAGTCGAAGGTGCGGGCGGCTGCGGCAATCGCGATGTCGCCGGTCGTCAGGAAGTGCAGGCTGTCACTCCCGTCGTCAAAGTCGGCCCCGAAGCCCGCGTAGACGTAGTGGTAGCTCGACGGGATCCCGTTGTTGAGGGCCACGTCGACCGTCGCGGTTCCCGCGAACGACCACCCCGTGGCGGCCGTGCAGCCGCCCACGATCTCCTGGTGCGTGCTGGTCTCGGTGCTTTCCGTGGTCACGACCGGGCAATGCTCATCCCCCAGCGCCGCGGCCTGCCCCGCAGACGTCATGAAGTTCGCGCCTTCGCTCACCAGCAGCCACGTGGCGAGGGCGTCGCTCGCGCTTGCGGCGATCCACGGATCCAGAAGCGCGTCGCACTCGCCCCGCTCAATGGAGAGGGTGTCGGATTCTCCAGTGTCTTCATCGGGTGGTTGGCCCGTGTCATCCCCGTTCCCGGATGCGTCACCCGTTTCGCCGGACGGTTCCGGGCGTGCGCCGCTGTCGCACCCGACGACCAGCACCCCCCAAAGTACGAGGCTGGCCACGCGTAGGCACATCGAGGTCATCAGTACGCTTCGAGGTTGTCGTACCCCGATCGGCAGTCGGGCTCGGCGGAGTCGAATCCTTCGATCCCGTCGTTATCAACACCGTCGTTGCACTGATAGTCAAGGTTATAGCCCCAGTCCTCCTCAGGCGCGGTGGCGCAGTCCACCGTGCGCTCGGTGTCCGTCACTGGCGTAGGGCAGTCGGGATCGTCGAGATCAATCCAGCCGTCGCAGTCGGAGTCGACGCCGTCGTTGCAGGACGTCGAGGGATCGACCTCGTCGTTATCGGCGCCGTCTTCACAACCCCAGTCTTCGCTGTCGAGGAGGCCGTCGCCGTCGTTGTCGACGCCGTCGTTGCACTCGGTGCCGGCGAGGCCATCGTCCTCGAAGAGATCGGTGCCGGTGGTGCAGACGGGATCGAGCAGGTCTACCCAGCCGTCTCCGTCGTCGTCGTCGCCGTTCTCGCATTCGGGGGTGTGCGTTTCGTCGGCGTCCATCGCGACGTCGCAGCCAGGATCGTCGGCGTCGGTGAGCGTGTCGCCGTCGGTGTCCACGCCGTCGTTGCATACGAAGTCGGCGTCCGTGCCCGATTCTTCGCCCAGCCAGGCGCAGTCGGGGTCGTCGCTGTCGGTCCAGCCGTCGCCGTCGTCGTCGGCGCCATCGACGCAGCTCGGACCGCCCGCGGACGTCGGCGACTCCACGTTGTCCCAGGCGCTGGCGCAGTCGCTGTCGTCTGCGTCGCTCAGGCCGTCGCCGTCGTTGTCCGCGCCGTCGTGGCACTCGGCGGGGCCCACCGCACCGCGCTCGGCGGTGGCGCTCACGCAGTCGGGATCGTCGGCGTCCGTCCAGCCGTCTCCGTCGTTGTCCAAGCTATCGGCGCACACGGCGGCGGGATCGGTCTCCACGTCGTCGCTGCCGTCCAGGCATCCCGAGTCGTCGGCGTCAATCCAGCCGTCTCCGTCGTCGTCCACGCCGTTGTTGCACGCGAGCGCGGAGAACCCGCTCGCATCGCAGTCGGGATCCTCCGCGTCGAGCCAGCCATCCCCGTCCTCATCGGAGAGGTCGCCGCAGTCGGTGGATCCGGCCGCCTCGTCGTTGTCCCAGCCGCTCTCGCAGTCGGGGTCGTCGGCGTCGCCCAGCCCGTCGCCATCGTTGTCGGTGGCGTCCGTGCACGCCGAAGCCGCGTATCCGTCCCCTTCGGAGCCGCCCGCGAGGCAGTCGGGATCGTCGCCGTCGGTCCAGCCGTCGGCGTCGTCATCCGTGGCGTCGCTGCACGAGGCGCTCGCGGAAACTTCATCGCCATCCTGGGCATCTTCACAGTCAAGGTCGTCGGCGTCGACGGCGCCATCGGCGTCGTCGTCCTCGCCGTCGTTGCAGTCGACGGTGCCGAAGCCCACCTCGTCGCCGCTCGCGGCGCAGTCGGGGTCGAGGTCGTCGGCCCAGCCATCTCCGTCGTCGTCACTGCCATTGTCGCAGTCGTCGGGCGTGGTGGACTCGTCGTCGTCCCAACCGACCGCGCAGCCGTCGTCATCGGCGTCGGCCTTGCCGTCGTGATCGTCGTCCAGCCCGTTCTCGCACTCGCGCGCGCCGGTGCCCGTTTCGTCGCCGGTTCGTGAACAATCGGCGTCAAAGGTGTCGATCCACCCGTCGCCGTCGTCGTCCTCGCCGTTCTGGCAGTCGTCGGCCGCGGGATCTTCCACGGCGTCGGTCGCCGAGGTGCAGCCAGCGCTATCGCCGGCGTCGATGGCGTGGTTTCCATCGTTGTCGAGGCCGTCGTTGCACTCGCCGCTGCCGAACCCCAGCTCGTCGCTGCCGCTGTCGCAGTCCGGGTCGGCGCTGTCCGCCCACCCGTCGCCGTCGCTGTCGGCGCCGTCGAAGCACGTCCCCGAAGGGTCCGTCTCATCGCCGTCGTTCGCGCTCGCGCAGCCGACGTCGTCCGCGTCGATGTCGCGATCCGTGTCGTTGTCCGCGCCGTCATTGCACGCGCTTGAACCAACGCCCACTTCCGCGGAACCACCGTCGCAATCCGGATCTGCGTCGTCCACCCAGCCGTCGAGGTCGCCGTCGGCGCCGTCGGCGCAGTCGCTCGTCGCGCTGTCCTCGATGCTGTCCGTCGCCGAGGCGCAATCGGGATCTCGCGCGTCGATCAGCGCGTCGCCATCGTCGTCGTTCCCGTTGTTGCAAGCGGCGGTTCCGTAGCCGGGCTCGGTTGTGCCGTCGGCGCAGTCCGGGTCGAGCTCGTCAGCCCAGCCGTCGGCGTCGTTGTCGAGGCCGTCGGTGCAATCGGTGATCGGATCAATCTCGCTGTTGTCCTTTCCGTTGCTGCAGCCCGGATCTTCAGCGTCGTTGAGCCCGTCGGCGTCGTCATCGCTGCCGTTGTTGCAGGCGTAGGCGCTGGAGGCGGGGCTCTCCGTGCTGCCGGTCGCGGCTGCGCACGCCGGGTCGTCGGTGTCGGTCCATCCGTCACCGTCGTCATCCAAACCGTTCGCGCAGGCGTACGCGGTCTCCAGGGCGTCATTGGCGTCCAGGCAGTCGGGGTCCTCGGCGTCGATGAGCCCGTCGCCCGTCGTCTCGTTGTCGAGCCCGTCGTTGCATTCATTACCACCAAAGCCGACTTCGGTCACCCCGGCCGCACAGTCCGGATCCTCCTCGTCGAACCACCCGTCGCCGTCTTCGTCCAGGCCGTTCTCGCAGTCTCCGGCCTCCGCAGCGGTCGTCGCGAGCACGCAGAGGCTGTCGGCGGCGTCGAAGGTCAGGTCCCCGTCGTTGTCTACGCCGTCGTTGCACTCGCCGCTGCCGTAGCCGAGCTCCTCGATCCCCGAGGTGCAATCGGGGTCGTTACCATCGGCCCAGCCGTCACCGTCGTTGTCCGCGCCGTCGTTGCAGGCGTCGGTCTCGTCGTCGTCGCTCGCCGAGGTGCACGCGCTGTCGTCGCTGTCCTTGCGCCCGTCTGAGTCGTTGTCCACGTTGTCGTTGCACGCCGTGTCGCCGAAGCTGCGCTCGGTGCCAAGGGTGGCGCAGTCCGGGTCCGCGTCGTCGGCCCAGCCGTCCCCGTCGTTGTCATAGCTATCGTTACAATCGCCGAATTCCGAGTCGTCCCAAGCGCTCACGCACTCGGCATCGAAGCCATCTACGAGGCCATCGCCATCGTTGTCCAGGCCATCGCTGCAGGCGGAAGCGTTCTCGATCCCGCCTTCGTCGTCGTCCGCCTTGGTGTCGCAGCCGGGGTCGTCGAGGTCGGCGTAGCTGTCGCCGTCGTTGTCGAGCCCGTCGTCACAAATGTTCAGCTCGGTGTCATCCGTGGCCGAGGAGCAACCCGTGTCATCGTTGTCGGCAAGCCCGTCGAGATCGTCGTCGATCCCGTTGTTGCACAGGTAGTCGGAGGTGCTGATCTCGAGGTCGCCCGAGGCGCAGTCGGGGTCGGCTTCGTCGGTCCACCCGTCGCCGTCGTTGTCGGTGTCGTCCTCGCACGGAAGCTTGGCTTCGTCGTCGTCGAGGGCGTTGTCGCACTGCGGATCGTCGGCATCCGTTTTGTTGTCGCCGTCGTCGTCGGCGCCGTTGTTGCAGGCGGTTCCGCCAAAGCCCAGCTCTTCGCCCAGATCGGCGCAATCCGGGTCTTCGTCGTCGGGCCAGCCGTCGGCGTCGTTGTCCAGGCTGTCTTCGCAGGCGCCGGCCTCGGCGGTGCCGAGCGCGTCCAGGCAACGGGAATCGTCGGCGTCGATCGAGCCATCGCCGTCGTTGTCCAGGCCGTCGTTGCACTCGTTGGTGCCGAACGCAATCTCGGTGGTTCCGGTCGCGCACTCGGGATCCTCCGCGTCCCGCCAGCCGTCTTCGTCGTTGTCCTGCTCGTCGTGACAGCCGTCGATCGGGTTCTCGAGCGGCGCCAGCGGCAGCTCCACGTGCTGCACCACGCCGTCTTCGAAGGAGAGCGGCCCGTAGGTGCTGGAACCCACCGTGAGCACGTCGTCACGCCAGCCCGCTCCGGTCAGGTTGAACGGGGTGTTGTCGGTGCCCGGCATCAGCTCCACGGTGGAGAACGCGCCGTCCTTGATCGGCACGTTCACCTTGCACTCCAGCGCGGCGTCGTCCACCACCCAGTCGCCGAGGCAGTCGTCGTCGGCCTCGGTGAGCTCTACGCCATCGCCATTGAGGAAAGGGGAAGTCGGATCAACGAAAATCGCGAAGCTATCCGCCGCAGCGAGCGCTTCCTCGCCGGTCACGGTCACGACGAGGCTGGTGCGACCATCCTCCGTCGTGCACGCGGCGAGGAGCAGGAGCAATCCGAAGTTATGTAGGTTCATGGGAGCGTTACCACTACGTCGCCTACCGGCGCGGGTTCAGGCTGCGTTGCGGCGACGACCACGCCGGCGGTCGTACCGGCCACCAGGGCCCCGCCGCCGACGGCCGCCCAGAAGGTCCACTGCTGGGTGAGCGGCTTCTGCTCGATCACGGCGCTGCCCGCCTGCCGCAGCGTGAGCGCGCCGCTCTCGGGCACTTCGAATTTGCCGGAAGCGAGGGTCTTTTCCCCGTCTACGATGGTGACCTCGAGCCGGCCCTTGGCGACGTGCGGCACCTTCACGACCAGCCCCGAGCCCACGTCCACCCGGTTGAACAGCACGCGCGCCGAATCGCTCGCGGTGTTTACCGTCAAGTCGGCGAAGGACTTGGACAACGTCACGTCGGCCGTGCCTCGCCCACCCTTCGTCGTATCTACCATCCGGTAGGCGGTGCCGTAGCCATCCAGAGTCACGGAAACGCCGTGCGGACCGTTCGTTTGACCGGTGCGTTTGGTCGGCGTGACGCCGATGTCTTCGCCATCCAGCTCCACGCTCGCGCCGGCCGGCTTCGTCGTGATCGCGATCACGCCCTCGCTGGACTCCAAAACCAGATCAACCAGGTAGTTCCTGCCCTTGACGAGCTGCAGGTTGCCCGGCGTGTCCTCAAAGCCCGCGGCGGCGGCGCGGTAGTCGAGCGCGCCCGGCCCGGGCGAGGGGATCCGGATCGGCACCGAGTAGGTTTGTCCGCCGATCGTCACGGTAGCTCCTGGCGGACCCGTGAACTCGATCGAGCCCGGCCCGGGAGTGAGTGTGGCGTTGAGCTCCACGGTTTTCCCGGCCTGAATGTCGACCAGCCGGACGAGCGGGTCGAAGTTGTCTGCGACAACCCTAAGTTTATGCTTTCCGACGACGATGTACTTGGTGAGCGGTGCCGCGCCGATGAGCGCACCATCGAGGTACACCTCCGCCCCGGGAGCCGCGGTGGCGACCTTGAGCACGCCCGTGGCGTCGGCAGCGGACACCGGAGAAAAGAGGCCCACCAGGAGGAGCCAGAACGCGACGAGCGACATGGTCGGGGAGGGTACCACGAAGCGCCGAGCCACGCGCGTACGTACAGCCCGGGGACTTCTACACAGCCGGCGATCGTTTTCCCCCGACTGGGGCACAGAAGTTGCTGGGCTCTGGGGGATGCGCCCCGATTCACGCCAGAAGTGCGGTCACCCTTGCGACCATTTCATCCACCTCAAAAGGTTTGCCAACCACCGCGGCAGCGCCCAGGCGCATCGCTTCCAGCTCCACCTCCGGGGTGGCGTAGGCGGACATCAACAGCACGTGAACGGTGGGGATCGCGCGCTTGAAGTGCCGGAGAAGCTCGATTCCGCTGGTGTCGGGCAGGCGGAGGTCCAACACGACGGCGTCGATTCCGGCGCCGTACGCCTCGCGCGCCGACCGCCCGTCTTCCGCTTCCACCACGCGGTACCCGGCGGCCACCAGCCGCTCTCCCAGTGCCCAGCGGATGAGCAGCTCATCTTCGACGATCAGGACGGTGGGAATGGCGGACATCCCACGGGGAGTGAGCAAGGGCTGTGCCGCCGTGAGCCCTTGTCGTGACCGACGATCGGATGCTCTGGTTCAGCGTGGCCCTCGTGATCGGGACGTTTGCCGCCGACGCGGCCACGCCGATGGGTGTGGCGGTGCCCGTGCTCTACCTGCTGCCGGTGGTGCTCGGCCTTTGGAGCCAGAGCCGGAATCACGCGGTGCAGGTGGCGGGGGTCGCCACGATCCTCACGGTCCTCGGCGCGATACTCTCGCCGCCCAACGGGGATATCGCGCTCGGGGTCACCAACCGGGTGTTGGCGCTGCTCGCCGTCGGCGCCACGGCGGCGGGCGTGACCCACACCCGACGGGTGAGCGAGAGCCTTCGCCGAACGACCGCGACCCTCGGAGAAACGCAGTACGCCCTCGACCAGTCGGCGCTCGTGTGCGCCACCGACCTTGAAGGCACGCTTGTGCACGTCAACGACCGCTTTTGCGAGCGCGCTGGCTATGCGCGCGACGAGCTTCTGGGTCGCAACCAGCGGCTCCTAAACTCCGGCACCCACGCCGCCAGCTTCTTCGCCGAGCTTTGGGCCACCGTTCAGAGCGGAAAGTCGTGGCGAGGTGAGATCTGCAACCGGGCGAAAGATGGCACCTTGTATTGGCTCGACACGACGATCGTGCCGCTCTGCGATCAGCACGGAAAACCCAGGCGGTATTTGGCGATCCGTCACGACGTCACCGCGAGGCGCTGCGCGGAGGCTCGGCTTCGGGAGCAAGCCGCGCTGGCGCGCCTCGGCGAGATGGCTGCGGTCGTGGCCCATGAAGTGAAGAATCCGCTCACGGGGATCAGCGGTGCGCTGCAGATCATCGGGGAGCGCTTGCCGCCAGACAGTCGCGACCGCAAGATCGTCGCCGACATCCGGGCGCGCATCGCCTCGCTCAACGACTCGGTGTGCGACCTGCTGCTCTACGCACGGCCGCGTGCGCCAAATCGCACAGCGGTAGACGTGCAGGCGGTGCTCCGGGAGACGGCTTCGCTTGTGAGCCAGGATCCGACGATGAAGGCGGTGACCGTGGAGGTGGCGGGGGACCACTCGGTGCTGAGCGCCGACCCGGCCATGCTCCGCGAGGTGTTCCTGAACCTCGTGCTCAACGCCGGTCAGGCCATGAACGGGCAGGGATGTGTGAGGGTGGAAGCCCGGGATCGTGGATCCCGCTGCGAGGTGGCGGTCATCGACCGCGGACCGGGCATCCCCGCAGACCTCCGCGATCGGGTGTTCGAACCCTTCTTCACGACGAGGAGTCGGGGAACGGGGCTCGGGCTGGCCATCGTGCGGCGAACCGTGGAGGTGCATGGGGGCGAGATCACGCTCGGCGAGACGTCGGGCGGGGGCACGACGATGATGGTCGTGTTGCCGACGCTGGGGTGAGCCGAAAGATCGCCGAAAAATACCTAAAAACGCTGCGCAGGGGGCTTCCCCCATTCGTGTAGAAGTTGTAAAGTCCACGCTCCAGGGGGTGATCATGTCCCAATTGGAAGACGCGAAATCGGTAGGCCTGCCCTACCGGGGCGAACCCGAAGTGGCCGTGAACGTGAAGGACCTCGAGGAATTCCACGACCGCCACGCGCGTGACACCTGGTGGGCGCGCGTGGTGCTCATCACGCTGATCTTCGGCATGCTCGGCCTGAACCTCTGGATGTCCGAGCGCAATTATGAGGCGATGATGATCGACGTCGATGCGTCACGCATGGCGGCCTCCCAGATCGACGAACAAACGACCGCCCGGCTCGAGGCGCTCGCCCGAAAGCTGGAGGCGATCGAAGCGCGGCTCCCCGCTGCGGAGGTGAGCTCCGCCGCGATCACTGCCCCAGCATCACCAGGATCGCCGTGAGGAACGAGGGGAGTTGCCGTTGGGCCGGGCGGTTCTGTTCGTAGAACTGCTCGAGCGCGGCGATCTCGCCCCTGTCCACCCAGCGACCGCAGCCCTTCGGGCATACATCCACGAGGATCCGGGAGGCGAACCCGAACTCTTCGCGCGAGAGCGGCTCGTTGCAGCTCGGGCACTGGATGGCCGGCGCCGCCTTGTCCTTCGCCATCTCGTACGCGGCGGCTACCGCGTCGGACTCCGGGCTCTCCGACTGCGCCACGGCGCGCTCCCGCGTCTTCAAGATCGTGTCCAGCTCGCCCTGCTCCAGCCACGCGCCGTGGCAAACGGGGCAGCTATCCACGTTCACCCCACCTTCGTAGTGCTCGGTGGTGAGGGGGGAAGCGTCGTGAGGGCAGCAGAGCGTGGTGGCCATTTCAGCTCCTAACCTGAGGATGCGGGCGGTGGGAGCATGGGGGCGAAACGCGCGGCCCATGTGCGTTTTCAGGAGCGGGTGGCGGCGTTTCGCGGGGAGCGCGCGCTACGGGCGGCGGGCTTCGGGCCGCAGGGGGGCGCCTGACGGCGCGGGGCGCCTGACGGCGCGGCGGGCGCCTGACGGCGCGGCGGGCGCCTGACGGCGCGGGGCGCCTGACGGCGCGGCGGGCGCCTGACGGCGCGGCGGGCGCCACACCACGATTCTACCTGCTTCGATAGGCCGGATTCTCACAACGGCCGGAGGGCGAGGTCCCCCCCGCGGGAATGGGAGTCGCCCTCGCCGTTGTGGGAGTCGCCCCCTGCGTTGTGAGAGCATTTCAAGCCAAACGCTCTCACAACGAAACGGGGGAGGCCCTCGCTCCCGCTGATCTGAGAAAAACTCGCATGAAACGTTCTCACATCGTGGGGGGCGAGCTGGCCCCCTCCCGGCACTGAGAATGCTGCGCCCTCCAGCGGCCCGCGCGTGTGGCGCCGCGTTGTGCGGCGTGGTTCGCCTGACGAAGGGACCTGGATCCGCACAACGCCCTGGGTGCTCGAACTCGACCCCGCCGGAACTACGGCGTCGCCCCGTAGAAGAGCCAAGCCTGCCCCTGGGCGCTCGACGCATCCCAAGCGCTGAAGAGCAGATCCGCGCTGCCGTCGCCGTTTACGTCCGACGCTCCCGAGATCGCGTCTCCCTGCGCCTCGGCGTTGCCACCGGCGACATCGGCCCAGGCGTCGGCGGTACTGTAGGTTCCTCGGAGCGCGGCGGCGCCGGCGAGGATGTAGATATGGGCTCCCGTCGACCCAGATCGCGTGGTTGCTGCGGCGAGATCCCGGTAGCCGTCGCCCGTTACCTCCCCCGGTCCTCCTACGGACGCGCCCAGGCCCTCCCCGGCCACCGCGCCTGTCCATGTCACATCCGCCGCGTCCGAAATCTCGACGCCGGCGGTGGGGGCTGGGTCGCCGAACAAGACGAACACCGCGCCCGCGCTCGCGTTCGTGCCAGCTGCGGAGAGCGCCGAATCGTCGCGACCGTCCCCGTCGATGTCGCCAAGGCCTGATACCGAGGCGAACGCGCTGTCGGTGGGCATTCCGGCATAGGCCAGATCCGCGTCGGCCAACGCTCCCGAAACGAAACGACTGGTCGAGCCGAGCATGAGGTAAGCGTGGTTTCGAGCGGTCTCTCCGCCGGTGGTCACGTTGTCGGCCACCAAAAAATCCCCCACCCCATCCCCATCGAAGTCGCCGACCCCCGTCACCTCCTGGCCGGCCTGGGCGTCGGCTCGCTCGCCGAGCAGCGTCACCACGTCGGCGTCGTTGGCGCTCCGGGTGCCAGGGGCCCCATTGCCATAAAACAGGAACGCCGCGCCCGTGCCCTGGTAGCCGTAGTCGCCCACGAGCCAGTCCCCCCATCCGTCGTCGTCCACGTCCCC
Source organism: Deltaproteobacteria bacterium (assembly GCA_014191855.1). GTDB lineage: Bacteria > Myxococcota_A > UBA796 > UBA796 > SXON01 > SXON01. The sequence goes on along the minus strand of BJHF01000002.1, from coordinate 114,841 downwards.
GACGAGCGCCACGGCGAGCCCGAAATCCACGCCGTCGGCCGGACCCTCCAGCCGGACCGTCGCGTCGTCACTCTCAAGGTTGCCCGCCAGCAGATGGGCGCCGCCCGCGAACAGGTGCGCGTGATTTGCCCCCTGGCTGCCGACGAGAATGTCGCCCACGCCGTCGCCATCCGTGTCCTGCCCGGCGCTCAGCGACACGCCAAATGCCGACGTGCCGACCGGACCGCGAAGGGCCGTCCCGGTCCGGTCGGTGTCCACCGCGCCGAGGTACAATTCTGCGCCTCCGGCGAGGATGATCACCTCCCCGGTGAAGTCGTCGAAGCCGCCTCGGGCGAGCAGCAGTTCGTCGTTTCCGTCCCCATCGAGGTCGCCCGCCGCCGCGACGGTGCGGGCCATGTACGCCTCGCCGGCCGTGCCCGTGAACGAGGCGCTGGCATCCGCGCCCGTGCTTTCTCCAGAGGGGAGGCTGCAGGTTACGTCCAGCCCGTCGCAATCGTTGTCCACCCCATCCTCGCAGGCGTCCTCCGCTCCCGGGTGCCGCGCGTCGTCTTCGTCATCGCAATCGGAGCCGTCGCGAACATACCCTGGAGGCGGCGCACAAATAAGGTAGGACGTGCCTTCGTCGCCATATCCGTCCTCGTCGCGGTCGAGGTACCAAGTAACGGCCGGCGCGTCGTCCACGGCTCCGTTGCAGTCGTCGTCTGCGCCATTGCACGTTTCGGTGGCTTCGGGGTGAACGGCGGCGGCCTCGTCGTCGCAATCGCCTGTCGCCAGCGAAGCCGATCCGGGGTCGGTGCAGCTCGCGATCACGTTGTCGGAGCCCCAACCGTCGCCGTCGAGATCGGCGTACCAATCCAGGGTCTCTACGTCGTCCGCCTCGTCCGCGTCGCCGTCACAGTCGTCATCTGCGCCGTTGCACCGCTCCGGCGCGCCGGGGAACGCCGCGTCGTCGGTGTCGTCGCAATCTCCACCGCTTTGGACCATCCCTGTTGGGGGCTCACACGTGATGACCGCCTCCCCGCTCCCGAACCCGTCCGCATCGCTGTCCGGGTACCACTCCGCCCCGACAACATCGTCCGCTTCGTCCACCCCGCCGTCGCAATCGTCATCCGCTTCGTTGCACGTCTCCTCCTGGCCAGGAAACACCGCCGCATCGTCGTCGTTGCAGTCTCCCTCCACCTCGTTTACGCCGTCCCCATCGTTGTCGGTCAGCTCGGCGAGGCACGCCTGGTACGTGGCGTAGTCGAGGATGCACGCGGCGCCGAGCAGCAAGAACATCCCCGTCGCCTAACCGCGGGCGGATAAGACGGCGCCATGACCTGGATTCGCCCCGTCCTCCCCCGTGACCCGGAGCATGCCCGGTACCTGTCCCGCCTTCGCGAGGTTCGGGCGGGGTATCCGCCGGAGTATGGCCCTCCGAGGGCCGACAGTCGCCTGCCGATCGCCCTCGCCCGAGAGAGCATCGTCGCCTCCCACGCGCAATTGCCCGACGTGATGTTCCACATGTTTGCGGGCCTCCGCGCGATGCTCGACCCCGAGTTGCCCCTTTCGCGTCGGGAGCAAGAGCTGATCGCCGTCGTCGTCTCCCGCGCAAACGAGTGCTTTTACTGACTGGAGTCTCACGCAGAGTTTCTGCGTGTCGTGACTGGGGATGACGCTTTTGTGGCCAGCGTACGGAGCGATCCGGAGGCCGCTGAGCTGACCGAGCGGGAGCGCGTGATCGTGCGCTTCGCTGAGAAGATGACGCGTACGCCGGGGGCTTTGGGCCCGGCCGATCTGGAGGGGCTGCGGGCAGTGGGGCTCGACGAGCGGGGCGTGCTTCAGGTGACGTCCATCGCCGGGTTCTTCAACTACGTCAATCGGATGGCCGATGCGTTGGGTGTGGGGCGAGGGGATGGGGAGGCGGGGTGATGGGGGCGAATGAATGGGGGCGAAACGCGCGGCCTATGTGCGTGGTCGGGCGGGGGTGGCGGCGTTTCGCGGGGGGCGCGGTTCGCAGCGGCCGCGGGGGCGCGTCGAAGCGCTGTGGTCACGAAACACGCTCAAAACGATGAAAGCCGCCCCCCGTCTCTCGACGAAAAGCGGCTTTCAAGGTTGGTTGCGGGAACAGGATTTGAACCTGTGACCTTCGGGTTATGAGAACGGAACCAAAAACGTCACTGTTCTATTCCGTCCTTGCTATGCCGATTTCTATTCTTGGCTTTCCTGCCATTCTTGGCAAATGTGAGGCTCGTTTGAGCCCGGATTGAGCCAGAACTAACGGTAGTGGTTACGATTATCGCGAGGCAGGGGGAACGACGGCGTGCACGTCAAAGAGCGCCCCCCACAGGTTCAGTTCCCCGTCTGCGAGCTCCGGGTGCTTGGCGGCGTCGATGAATAACCCAAGGTTGATTGCCGACTCACCATCGGTTCGCATCTGGCACCCGGCAGATAGTAGGCGACGCAACCGAGGCTCGCGCTCGGCGTCGGCATCGCTCACGTTGCCGGAGATTCGGACAAAGCTCCGGAATCGCCTTTGTAGAAAGGTCTCAAACTTGTAGTCAGCGACGGAGAGGACGCGCCAGTCTGGCCATCGGTACCCGGATAGCGCTCGCAGGTGGCGCTCGGCAGCGGTGGTGCGGAGCCAGGCTGCAACGAGAGTGTGCGGATCCGCCAAGCCCTGCGGGGGGCTCTCGTGGCTGCCCCACTGAGCAACAAACGCGACGGGTGACTCGGTTAGGCGGGTCACGCCGTTTGCCCAATCCTTCGCAGCGCGGCGCAGGCTGTCCGCGGCTTGGCTGCAGGATGGCCCAACCACTCCGCGGGCGATCTCGTCCACGACATCCGCTCGAAGTTTCCGTGAGAGGCTGCTGTCGGGATGGGAATTGCTCGTTTTGACGGGATTGACCCCGCCTTTGAGCCAAGCGTGGAGGACGAACAGGGCCGCATGCTTCGACTCTGGCTCGGCGCTGAGCGCGTGCAGCACGGCCACGTCGGCCTGGAGGGGGAGTCCCCCCACCAGCGCGCCTCGCGGTCGCTCAGGCCCTCGCTCTGCGTCTGCATCGGCGCGCGCGTTCGCGGCCTCGACGGCGGATCGGCAACGTCCGTGCGCCGGGGGCAGCAGCCTGTCGAGGTTCAAGTGCTCATTGACGAAGACGAAGGGGCGTTCGCCGAGGAGGCGTAGAACGTGCGGGCGGGGATCCGCATGACGACGAATTTCTTCGGCGAGGCGCGCTGCCGTCGTCGCAGTCTCGCGCACACACGCGAGCACCTCTGCAGGTCCCGGCGCCGCGCGGTACATGCGTCCGGCAACCGAGGGGATCAACTCGAGGATCGCGGGTGCCGCGGTGGGCTTGCGCCCTCCAGCGAGCCAAATCCGGTACGCGTCGCGGGCGCGTACCACGTCGATGCCGACTTGAACGCTTGGCGTGAGGGTGGTGACGATCACACCCTCGTCGGCGGCGCCACTGCACGGCACGACATCCACGCGCCACCACAAGCGATCTGCGCGGCTCCCGACCGTCGGAAGGTAGCCGAAGCGGTGCGCAAACGGCGCGTGCACCGTGCCGAGTTGTGGCGCTGCTTCGTCAATCGCCATGTGTCAAGGACTCCGAATCGCCGATTCGCCCTGCGGGCGGAGGGCGGGGGTGAAAGGTGATGAAGGGGGACAGCGGGGTCGCACTGGCTCCGGCTTCATCCACATGATTCGGAGCCCTAACCATGAAGCTCGTCACCTACCGCGAAGCAGCGGAATTTCTCGGCATCCCCGTCTCGACCCTCTACGCCCTCACCAGCCAGGGACGCATCCCCGTGATCTCGTTCGGCCCCCGGTTCAAACGCTTCGATCTCGTCGCCCTCCGCGCCTGGGTCGACCAGCATCGCGAGGAACCCCGGGACGGCCGGCCTCACGGAGGTGGGCGGTGATCCCGGCACTTGATTCCTGCGTTGGGGCCAGCGCCGCCCTGGTGTGCCTGCCCTTCCACCGCCGTCCACGCGTCCAGGTTGAGGCCGAGGAGCCCGACTACGACGACGACGAGTGCGACGGCGAAGAGGAGCCCGACGGCGAAGCGGAGCCCGACAGCGAGGCGGATCCGGAGGAAATGGACGACTTCGATTCCGATGCGGATCCCTGACCGGCCTCAAACTCTCTTCAACCCTCGCAAACACCACGAAGTGACGCTCCTCGCCTTCCACTTGGGGGCAGCGTTGCACCAGCAAAGGAGGACGTAAGAAATGTCGGATTATCGTACTGCGAATCAAGCGACTCTGCATGGCCGGTCACTCGGCGACAGCGACTGGCTTCAACATGCCCGCGCGTCTCTGGTCGCCGACGTTGCAGCGCGCCTGGGTGTGGACGGAACGGTGCGCTCTGGGTTCGGGTGCCCCGTGTGCCACGCGCCGCGGCGGGGCTCGTCGGGAAAGCGCCTTCCGGTCTCGGTGTTCGCCGGCGGTATGCGTTGGAAGTGCTTCGCGTGCCAATGCGGGGGTGACGCCATCGAATTTGTCGCCTACTCCCTCACGGGCAGCTCCATGAAGGGGGGTGGGCGCGGGACGTTCCAACGCGTCGCCGAATGGTTCGGCGGGCAGGGTTCGCTGCCGGTCGTCCGCCGTCGGGCACCGACCGACACCGCAGCGCTTCGTCGCCCCCCCGCCCATGAAGTTGCCGCACTTTGGGCGGCGTGCCACCCCGTGACGAGCGGCGGGGAGCACCCCCTGGCCGTCATCGACCGCCGCTTCCTTTCGTCCCGCGGGCTCGCCGATCTTGCCCCGGTCATCGAACGCGACGACCTCGCTCGATTCGCGCCGTTGCCGGAATCGGCGCCGCGGCTGGAGTGGTGGGCGCCGGGGCGCTGCCAGCACTGGCGGCTTCTCACCCGCGCCTACGAAGCAAATGGAACGCTCGCGAGCATCCACGCACGTCGCGTCACGGATGGCAAACCGAAGACGCTTTGGCCTGGCCCGGCGGCGGAGGCGGTGCCCTCGGCCCTTGGAGGGCGTTTCAGCGCGTCGCGGTTGCTGTTCGCCTGCCCGACTGCGCTGGCTGTGCTCCGCGGCGAGTTCGCCGGCCCTGTCCGGGCAATACTGCTGTGCGAGGGCATGACCGACTGGTTGACGGCGGCGGCCCTGTTCGGGGTGGATCGGGTCAAGGGTGTGGATTCGGTGGCCGCCGAGCCACGCGTCGCCGTGCTCGGCGCGGCGAGCGGCGGCTTCCAAGCGCTCGCCGATGTACTCTGGCCGAACCCCGACTGCGAAGGCTGGGTGTGTGTCGACCGGGACGCAGCAGGCGAAGGGTACGCCCTCCAGATCGCAGCCGCGCTGCCCGGCCGCCGGCTCCGCCGCATCGACGTGAGCGCGCTCGTCCGCCGCCTCAGCGCACGGGGTGCACGGTGATGAATCGCGTGGAAAGCCTGGATTCGACTCCAAAGGTAGATGTGAACGACGCTGCGCGGGCCGGCGCGACGGCCCAAGACATCGTCGATGAGGCGGCATTGACGACGCCTGTCGAGACGCGGCTGCCGCCTTCGGGAGCCTGGGAACCGCCCATGCGCTTCGTCGAAACGGAGTGCGCCACCCGCTTTCCGGTCGACACACTCCCCGGCTGGGTCGCCGAATTCGTAACGGGCGTCGCGGTCGAAACCCAAACGCCTCCCGACATGGCCGGGACCTTCGCCCTCGCGGTGCTGGCGACGCTGCTTGGTGGGCGCGTGCGCGTTCGATCCCGGGGAGCGCACGAGGAGGGCGTGAACCTCTTCGTCGTCGTTGCACTCCCGCCAGGGTGTCGGAAGAGCGCAGTTGTAAGGATGATGATCGCCCCACTGGAGCAACTCGAACGCCGCCTGCAGGATGAGGCGGCACCCCGCCTTCTCGAACAGCGCGAGCGGCTCGCGCTGGCCGAAGCCAACTTGGCGGAGGCGAGGCGCGCCGCCAAGCAAGACGGAAATCTCGACGCCGTGACCGCGCTCGCCAAGGAGGTGACGGACCTGAAGCTGCCGGCTCCCCCTCGGCTGCTGGTGGATGACGCGACGCCCGAGCGGCTGGCCGGGCTGATGAGCGAGAACGGCGACCGAATCGCCGTCGTGAGCGCCGAAGGGGGGATCTTCGATGCGTTCCAGGGGCGGTACGCAAAGGGACCTCCCAACCTCGACGTTTACCTGAAGGGACACGCCGGGGACCGCCTGACCGTGGATCGGGTCAGCCGCGAGCCCAACCACATCGACCGGCCTGCCCTCACGGTGGCCGTGGCGGTCCAGCCTTCGATCCTCCGCCTCCTGGCCACCGACAGCGCCATGCAGGGGCGCGGGCTCCTGGCGCGTTTCCTCTACTCGGTGCCGCCGAACCCTTTGGGTACTCGTCAAGTTGATCCGCCTGAGTTGCCTCAGCGCGCGGTCGAGCAGTGGTCGCGTAATGTGGACAAGTTGGCGCGCGCCGTCGCCGCTGATCAGAGCATCACCGTCAGTCTCTCTCCCGCGGCGCTGGAGGTCTATCGTGCGTTCGAGCGGGAGTTGGAGCCGAGGCTTGGCCCCCGTGGCGACCTTTCCCAGGTGGCGGCCTGGTCCGCGAAGCTGGCCGGCACGTCGCTGCGCCTCGCCGGCCTGCTCCACTTCGCCGACGCAGCCGCCGGAGGCGATCACGTCGGCGACATCGGCGCCGGGTGCATGCAGCGGGCCGTGCAACTCGCACGGTACTACCTCGCGCACGGCCTGGTTGCGTTTGGGATGATGGGCGCGGATCCCGTGGTCGGCGGCGCGCAGCGGCTCCTCACGTGGATTGAGGCGCACAACCTCAGTGAGTTCTGCACTCGCGACGCCTACCATGGGACTCGGACCGTCGGCGGCTCGGCGTCGGACACCAAACAGGCCCTGAGGCTTTTGGAGCAGCATGAGTACATCCGGCTGGTCGTGCCGCCCGCGAAGAGTACCGGCCGTCCGCCTTCGGACCGCTGGGAGGTGAACCCGCACGCCTGGAAGCTGGGGTAGGCCGGTCATCCCAGAACTCCCACAACGCCCAGAACCCGCCGCGCGATGAGTTGTGGGCGTTGTGGGCGTATTGGGATGGAGGTGCGTCGGTTCCATGGCAACGCCGACCCCGTCGGCCCTACCTCGCCTTCAGCAAGCTCCCCTTGGCCCGGACAACCAACGCGCACGCCTGATCGTGAGCGTCGTCCGCGACGACGCGAACATCGACGTCGCGCTGCGCCCCGAGAACGCCGCCACCGTCCGCGAGCAGCGCTCCGTTGAAGTAGGCGCGCACCGCCCCGCGCCACGACGTCCCGGGTTGTCCGGCTGCGCGAGCCAGGTTGTTCGTGATGAATAGGGCGAGCCGCCGGCCCCGACTGAGGTACTCGAAGCGCTTGGTGAGCTTTCCCCAGTTGCCCATCCTCGTGTGCGCCCCGTTGAGCACGACGGCAACGTGGTCGAACAGCGACGCCTGCGGATCGTGGCGGACGGAGACCCGATTTTCGTGGCTTTGCTCGCACCGCAGGATGTTGTTCTCCCCGCAGCACAACAGGCCCACATCAACGCCCGCGAGGTGGATCGTGCCTTCCCCACCGGGCGCGCTCCGCCGCAGAATGTCGCGAACTCGGTCGGGTTGGCGGTCGGCCTGGCCGGAATCGGTGATCCACTGGTGAATCCGCCGCCCGTTGGTGTCGCCATTTGCATCGTAGGACGTCCAGAACCCTGTGCCAACCTGGGCGCGCTCGAAGCGGACAGCCGCGCTGTGGCGACGGCACACATCCACGACCACGCTGTCGGAGAGGGGCCAGCCCGCGGTCCACCCGGGGAGCAAGACGATGCGAGGCCCTGGCGTCGTGCCCGTGAACGCCGCATCAAGGGCCGTGGTGAGCGCCGCGGTCCGAACGCTGGCGGTCCCTACGCGCAACGAGACGGCGACGAGCGTCACCAGTTCGTCGGAACCGAGGGGCGCGGTGACCTGCCGAGTCGCTGGCGTGGAGGCCGGGGCAGGGCGTTTGGATCGCTGAAGGCTCTGCATGATCAATCGCTATCGCGCAGCCGACGCGGCCGTTCTCGCCACGCCCGCTACTTCTCCTCGAACAAGTCGGCCCACATGGTGACATCCTGCGCTGTCGTCCCCGTCGCGGCGTCCATGACGGCGAGCTGAACGCCCTCGCCGGTCATGTACGCGCTGACTTCTACGTCGACCTTGCCGATGGGCGCGGTGATCGCGTGGCAATCGAGCGCGCCCGTAGCCGAGACGGCGGTTCCCTTCGCGTATCCAGCGCCTAGGAACATGATGATGCCGGTCTGAGCGGCTTGCCCCCGAGACACGAAGAAGTCACGGGATATCCCGGCACTCTCAGACGCCTCCGCATAGACGCGAAGTTGTACCGATGTTTTCTTGGCGCCGGGCACTTTCACCTTGCACAGCGAGTAACGGTCCATGGTCATCTTGCCGTTGGCAACCACGACCATGTCCTTGGCGATGATCGCCTTCCAGTCTCCGGCCAGCGCTGCATGCGGACACAGGAGGGTGGGGAGCGCGGCGGTGATGAGAATGAGGCCAATGCGCACGTGAACTCCCAGGGAGGGGTGATCGGGGAACGTCGTGTGACGTCGCAGCCCGGCTAACGCGACGCGAGCCGACGCACGCGCCGGAACGCGCCACCCCGCCAATTACGTCGCCCCACCCTCCCTCCCGGGCTAGAACGCCCGTCCCGCATGCCGCCTCATCCCGCCCTCCCGTGGACGCTTCGCTCCATCGCGCGCCTCGAACGCCCGGGTGGGCTCCGGTCGCCCCGCGTTTCCGAGCCCGGGTTCGAAAAGTGGCACCGAATCCGACGAAACCTCGGTTGGCGGGCCTTCGTCGAGGTGCTCCACGCCGACCTCGCCGAGTCCTTCCCGACGCCGTTTGGATTCGCGAGCTGGACCATCGACCCGCTCGCCGACCTTTCGGAAGCGGAGGCGGAGGCGCTGGTGCGTGACGCGTCCACGCCGGATCAAACCGACGCCTCCACGTTCCTCCGCGCGGCGGCCCGCGGCTTGGGCCTCCCCGCCGGCGGCGCGTTTTCCCAGCTCCCGCGCCCGCTTCCCCGTGAGCGCGTACTGGAATTGCCGGGCTCCGCGGGCCGGATCGCCGCGTGGCACGTAGTCGGTCAGCCCGGCCTCTCGTTCCACGATCAGTTCGCCTTCGTGGCCGACACCGACGAGGAGCGTGCGCTTGTGGGCCTCGCTGCGGTTGAGGCCCGCGCCAACCCGCCCACGATCTACACCTCCGATGCGCTGCGCCGGGCGGTGAAGCAGGGCGTACGCTTCGACCGGGCGATGGGCATCCGCGGTTGGGCCCCCGCCGAGGCGCTGGCCGCCGAGCTGCAACTGGACGTTCGTTGGGCATGACCTCGTCCCTCCCGCAGCAGGCGCCACCTCCGCAGAGCTGGCTCCCGTCGTGGACGCGAACGCTCAACGAACCTGAGGCACTGACGCTGCTGGAACTCGCGGTTCCCGGCAGGCCGCTCGCCGAGTGGATCGTGGAAGGCCACGCCGCCATCCCCCAGGGCAGCCTCGCCCGGCGCCGGGAGCTGGTGGGGATCGTGCGCGACGAGCTGTTGGACTGGCAGGACGGAGCCGTAAAGAACACGGCATTCCTCCAGCTTTTCCATGGCGGCTCTGCCTCACGCCGCCGCGGCCTGGTTCGCGCGCGGCTGCTCTCCCAGCGACCGCTGATCCTCCCCGCGCTGACGACGCTGGTTCGCCCGGCATTGCTGCGCTCCGAGGCCCCGCTTGCCCCCGCCGACGCAGGCCTGATCCCCGCCTCCGAGTGGGATCGCTGGCTCCGGTCGGTGCTCCGTCCGGGGCTCCCCGAGGAGGCGTTCAAGAAGACGAGGAGCACCCTGCACACCGCCCTCGCGATGGCCGGTTGCATCACGATCATTGGGCAGAAAACGCGGCTGACACGCGCCACCCGCGGGGCGCCCGACTCGGTCGCCCTCGCATGGGCGTTGGCGGACCAGCTTCGCCGGGGCGCTGGAGAGTGCGACGAAGCCTGGGCCGTCGCCCACTCCTTCCCCGCGTTGTTGTTCGCTCCGCGTGCCGGAGAAGCCGGGCAGGCGGTTGAAGTCGGGATTGCGCACGGCATCCTGCGTCGCAGCTTCCTCGCCGGTCGCGCCCGCCTGCTGGCGGGGGAGGCCTGATGGCGGCACGGCATGTGGCCAAGGGCCTCCCGGCCCACGACGGCGAAGCACGAGGCATCCGGGCGTTGGTCGCTGGATTGCCGGACAACTACGTCGTGTACAGCAACATCGAGCTGGCGACGGGGCAACGGGCGCAAACCTACGAGCACGACGCGGTGGTGGTGGCGCCTCACGGGGTGTTCGCCGTCGAGCTGAAGAGCTGGGGCGGCACGATCACCGGCAATCGAGATCGCTGGACGCTGGCCGATGGTGCCTTCGTTCAGTCACCGCTCCCGTTGATCCTCGCGAAGTCCCGCTCACTCAAGGGCCGCCTCATCGCGCTTCGTCGCGACCTTGCCGACGTGTGGGTGCAGGGGCTCGTGTTCTTGTCGCGGGGCGACGCGGTCCCGCACATCACCCCCGACTTCGCGAGTCTGGTCTGCACCCAGCGGGACATCGTTCAGGCGCTCACGACGCCCACCGCCTTCGGCGATGGGCGTCGCATCGCGCCGGGGGTGCTCAGCGCCGTCCACAAGTTCCTGAACGACGGCTCGGCTACGCGCGCGCCGGAACAGATCAACGGCTTCCACCTCGAACAGCGGCTCGCGGCGGAAGACCGCCCTTATCAGGCATGGCTGGCCCGACGTGGGGACGACAAGCGCGTGCTCCACGTCCACACCGTGAGCGGCGAGGACACTGCCGAGCGCGAACGCACGCGCAACCACGCGATGCGGGAGGCCACGCTCCACGAGAAGCTGCGTGGGGGCCCAGATCTGCTTGGCTACCGCGACTTCTTCGAGGTCACCGACGATCCGCGGCGCGTGGTGTTGATGTTCGATGACACGACGCCGCTGGTGCCCTGCGACGTGTGGGTTCGAGACCGGGCGCCCGGGTTGGCCCCGCGGCTCGCGGTCGCCGCCCGGGTGGCTCGGTCTGTCGCCTGGGTACACGCCCGCGGACTCGTTCATCGGCGCTTGTGCCCCGAGGCGGTACTTGTGACGGGCCGAAGCGGCGAAGCGCAGGCGGACGTTCGGCTCACGGGCTTCGACCTCGCCCGCGATCTCACCGCCGTGAGCCAAACGATCACCGGCACGTCGCTGGGGGATCCGAGCTTTCGCTGCAGCGCGCCCGAAGCGCTGCGATCCGGGGAGGCGACGGCTCGTTCCGACCTGTTCTCCCTCGGCGCGTTGCTCCACGAGCTGTTCGCGGGCCGGCCGCTCTTTGCCACGCCAGATGCGGTACTTCGCCCCTTCAGCCTCGTGCCCTTCGACGTCGGTGGGCGACAGGTACCACCAGCCGTGTTCCGCACGCTCGTTGCCCTGCTGCATCCCGACCCGGCGCATCGACCTGCCGGGGCCGAGGAGGTGGCGGAGGCGCTGGAAGCGGCGCACGCGGAGCTGACCAAGGTGGCCACCCCGACCGAGTGGGCGGTGGGGCGCGAAGTGCGCGGGAGCTACGTGCTGAAGCAGCGGCTGGGGCGAGGGTCCACCAGCACGACGTGGCTGGCGACCCACCTGCACGCCGAGGGCGTGGTCGTGCTCAAGATCGCCGAGGCTGTGCACGCGCCCCACCTGCGGGAGGAGTACCGCATCGGTCGGGCGGTGAAGCACACGAATGTCGTGGATGTGTTGAGCATCGAGCCCGAGGGCGACCACATCGTGCTCGGCCTCGCGTTCGTGGAGGGGGTGACGGCGACGCTCTGGGCCGGGGCTGGCGATCCCTTCGAGCCTGCGCGGTTCCTCGACGTCGCGCGCGGCCTTTTGGGCGGGTTGCACGCGCTGCACGAAGCGGGCTTCCTCCATCGCGACGTCAAGCCCGACAATGTCATGCTCCGGGAGCCGGACGCTCGGGTGACCTTGGTGGACCTCGGCCTCGCGGCGAACCTCAGCGCCGAGGGCGGCTTGGCCGTCGGCACCGTGCAGTACAAAGACCCGCTGTTGTATGCCGAGGGGAGGTGGACGAAGGCGAACGACCAATACGCCGCCTTCCTCGTTCTGTACCAGCTCCTCACCGGCGCTCACCCTTTCGGCTCCGCTGCGCCCGACAGCGGTCACGAGCCCGCCATCGAGCCGGAGCTGTTCCCGGATTCGTTCAGTCCGGCGGCGGCAAAGGCGCTGGCCGGAGTCTTCGTGGCGGCCCTCTCGCCCACGAGGGAGCGCCGCCCGCGGGGCATTCCCGAAGCGTTGGTGGCGCTGGATGGCGCGCTCGCCTCCGCCCGCCCGTCGCGAACCCGCTCGGCCGACACCGCCGCCCTGCCCGAAGCGGCAGCGCCGGGCGATCTGGTGAACGACCTGCCCCTGTCGGTGCGGGCCCAAGGCGCCCTGGCGCGGCTCGCCGTCGTCACGGTGGGTGACTTCGCGGCGTTGGACGCCCCGCTCCTCGCCCGACTCCCCAACGTCGGGGCCAAGACCACCCGGGAGCTATTGGCCTACGCCGATCAGGCTCGGGCGCGCTGGCCCGATCTGCCCACCGAGGCCCCCGCAGCGTTGGAGCGGTACTACCCGGCATTGGCGAACGATGAACGCTTGCTCGGGAGCGTGGAGCTGGGGCTCAGCAAGGGGCAAACCGCGGCGTTTGGTGAACGCGGCATCCGCACGGTGGGCGACCTGGCGAGGATGCCGCTCGTGGCGCTCGCTGGGCTGCCGAACTTCCCCGTGGAACGGAGAGACGCCACCCGAAAACACCTCGTCCGGCTGGCCGGTCGCGACGGGGGCTTCGACGGGCTCGACGCGCTGGACGAGGCCCTGCGTGCCGAGGTGGGGGATCGAGCCTACGCCGCGCTTGCCGCCGTGGTGGGGCTCAACGATGGCCATGCGCGGGATTTCCCCGGAGCGGGGGAGCTGCTCGGCGTCAGTCGCCAGCGCATCCATCAGCTCATCGACACCGATGACCTGCGGAAGCCGGGGAGCGTCGGCCGCCAGCTCGTCGGGCTCGTGGAGGAGCTGCTGCCGGCTGTGGGGTTCGCCGGACTCGACGAGGTGGCGGAGGCGCTCACCAACCGGCTTCCCTTGCGTCCACGCGGGGCGGTCTCGGCGAGTGGCTACGCGAGATTGGCGGCGTTGCTCCTCCGCGACGACCTTCGGCCGACCGACGCGGGTGGTTTGGAGTACGTCGCTCGTCCACCCTGGCGGGTTGAGGCGCTGCCGGTGCTCGTGGAGGCGCTGGAGGACACAGTGCAGTGGCCGCCCCGGTTCCGGCGCACGTTGGAGGCGACCACATGGGACGCGCTCGACGAGGACACGCGCCGGGCCCTGGTGCGCTGGGGTGCCGACGCGACCGGGCTCCTCGACGCATTGCTCGCCCTCTCGCCCAACCTGCGGATCGATGCGTTGGGTGCGCTCTACTTGCCTCCGGTGCCATTGGTCGATGCGCTCATCCAGCTCCGCCCGGTCGGAACTGCCCAGGCGTCGGCGGAGGAGCTGGTGATCGAGGCCCGGAGCCGCTGGGAGGGAGTGGGCGACTGCGACGATCTCGCGCTCACGTTGGAGCAGGCGGGGTATCGGTTGGATGGCGGGGTGTGGTCGGATCCCGGTCGCGTTTCCCTGGCTTCGCCGGTGGTGAACCCCATCGTGGATGCGACGGTGCCGCGACAGCGAGCCGGGCCGGAGGCTGGCGTGGTGCGCTCCCTGGTAGCGCAGGTGGACCGCGGCGGCGTGCGGGTGGTCGTGATGCGGCCGGAGTCCGCCCATCGGTGCTCCCGGGAGCTTGTCGGCTGGCTTCGAGCGGAATTGGGGGACGACCGCGTGCGCTTCGAAGATGTGGACCGCACGGTGATCGACGCGCTGAAGGCGGCGGAGCTTTGGGAGCAGGTGCCTTACTTCGAAGCGAACCCCAAGGCCGACTGGGGCTGGGTTGCGGACGAAGTGCGGCCGGCGCTGCGCCAGTTGGAGCGTGACGCGCGGCCGGGGGTGGTCACGGTGTTCGCCCGCCCGGCGCTGCTCGGCACCCTCGGCCTGATGGACTGGCTCAGCGGCTTCTACGAACGTGCCCGCGGCGGCACCCACGGCCTCGTGGTGTTTGCGATCCCGGGCGGCGTCCACGACGACCGCGTGCGGCTGAACGAGCGGTATAACCTCGCCTGTACGCCGGACATGGGTGCGGTGTTCCTGGAGAGTGTTTGATGGGCAAGTGGAAAGCGAAGCGGGCGCGGCGCAGCTCAACGAACGCTCTCGCCGGTGCCGAACGCGCGGCCACGAACGGCCTGGCCCGGATCGTGGGCACAGAAGCGGACCCGATTCAGCGTCCCCTGCGCGGCACCCGCGTTGCCGCCTCGGCGATACTCGTCGACTTGATGGCCCCCATCCGGCGACTCGTGGACATCCCCGTGGAAAAACGGCCGATGGAGACACTCGCGCTGCTGTGCTCGACGGCGTGGAACGTCTCGCGCCTGGCCCTCCGCGGCGAGGGCTCGCTGGCCGAGGTGGAAGCAGCGCGGCGCAAGGTCGCGGACTTGGAACCCGATATGGCGCCGGTATTCGAGGCCGTGCTCTCTCGCGCTCGCAGGATGTACCCCGAGGATCACCGCCTGATCACGGGCGTCACGGTTGACATCCTCGGGGGTGGCGAGATGCGGGTGAACGCGGCCTCGGTTGGTGGGGACGACTGATGGGCAAGTGGAAGCCCGATCCCCGGCTCGTCCGGGCCGGCCGGCAGCGCGCTCGCAGCGCCCGGCCCCCGATGTCCGCGATCCTCGGGGAGCTGATCGCACACATCACGGAGCGGTCGGAGATCCCCGAAACGGAGTCGGGATACGAGGCGTGGCTGGAGCTGTGCAAATTGGCGTGGAATGCCTCGCGCCTTGCGCTCCAGGGGGAGCATATGCGCGCGCTCGTGGACGAGGCCCACGACGAAGCGTGCCGGGGCAATCCAAACATCACCGCGGTGTACGGTTGGATATTTGAAATCGCGTGTCGGGATTTTCCCACGGATCGCCGCGTCGTCACGGGGGCCAGCATCCGCGTTGTCGACAGCGGGGTGGTCGTGCACGCCACGTCCAGCGAGATCGACTGATGGGCAAATGGAAACCCAACCCCCGCCTGCGCCCGCGTTCCGGTCGAATCGTGCAAACGGCGGAGCGGATCGCCGAGGCCGGCGCGCACGCCGAGGCGCTCCTGGGTAGGAAGGTGCTGGTGAAAGCCACGCGTCGAGACATCGTGCAGAACGTCGACATCATCGACCACTTGATGGGCCCGACCCGCGAGCGGTTGGGCTGTCCCACAGATTTGCAGACCAACCGGCTGCTGGCCACCATCGCGATGCAAGCGTGGAACTCCTCCCGCGTGCGGGGCGACGCCTCCGCAGCCGCCCTCGCCGGCCTGCGTGAGATGTGCCGACTGGCGCCGGAGCTGGCCCCGGAGATTTGGGCCATGCTCGACCGAGCCCGCGAGCTGCAGCCTGACGACCGACGCCTGCTGACCGGCGTCAACGTGGAGATTGAAGGCTCGCTTCTGCGTCTTCGCGCCGCCTCAATCGGGACTCCCTGATGGCGAGGTGGAACCCCCGGTCTCCGCGCCGTCCTGCACCGCAGCCCGAATCTGAGGCGGAAGTGCCGATGTCGGCCGTGCTCGCCGCGCTGGCACAGCCCTTCGAATGCGAGCTGAATCCGCCCGACAACCCCGAAGGCGTCGCCGAACTGGCCGAGCTCGCCGCGCTGGCTTGGAACGTCTCCCGATTCCTCGGAGGCGCCCAAAACCTCGCCGGTCCGGACCTGATCGACCGCTGGCGAGCCTTGCCGCGCGGGGAGCCCCGGCGCGCACGGATCGCCAACGCCATCCTCACCCGTTGCCTCACGCTCCAGCCCGCCGACGCTCGGTTTGTGGTTCACACCGAGGTGGTGATGCGGGACGGTGAGCCGTATATCCGCGCCGAGTTCACGAAGCTCACGACGCCATCCCCGGCCCCGGGGGGCCGCCGCCCATGAACGCCGAAACGTACAAGACGCTGCTGAAAGACCTCCAGAAGCTGGAGAAGCGCATCGCTGAGGCGCACATCGCCGCCGTGCGCGCGGACCCTGTCATGCAGGCCGCCAGCGCGAAGCGCCACGCTGCCGCCGAAGTCGGCGGGCGCGCGGACGACTACACGGCGATGGCCGCCCGCAAGAGCGCGGTGCAGTTCCTGTTGCGGACGGTTTACGTTCGCGTGCTCGAAGACTTGGGCGCGCTGGAGTTCGAGCGGATCCGGGGCTTGCGCGGCGAGGAAGCGTTCCGGCAACTCGCCCCGGCGCTGGGAAAACGGGCCTATTTCGCGTTCATCTTCAGCGACCTCGCGACGGACTTTCCCACCCTGTTCGAGGCAGGCGACGAGGAATTGGCACTGCCAAGCGAGGACCTCTGCCGCGAGGCGTGGACCCTGTGGCACAAAGAAGACGGGCGGGGGAACCTGCTCTACGACTGGCGGCCGGTCGAGGCGGGCGGCACCGCCGCCGACACAAATGGCGGCGGGTTCGAAAGCCGCTTCCTCGGGGACCTGTACCAGGACCTCGACGGCGAGGTGCGCAAGCGCTTTGCCCTGTTGCAGACACCGCACTTCGTCGAGTCGTACATCCTCGACAAGACGCTCACCCCCGCGCTCGTGGAGTTCGACCCCGAGGCGCTTCGGGCGAAGGACGAGACCTTCCGCGTGCTCGATCCCACCTGCGGGAGCGGGCACTTTCTGATCGGTGCGTGGCGGCGGCTCGCGGCGTGGTTGGAGGCTCGGGGTTTGGGCCGGTGGGAGGCGGGCGAGCGGGCGCGGGCCTCGGTGTGGGGATCCGACATCAACGCGCACGCGGTGGACATCGCGCGCTTTCGGCTGCTGCTGGAGGTGATGGCGTGGACGGGCGAGCGGGACCTGGGGCGGCTGCGAACGCTGACGTTCAACCTCGCGGTGCTGGACTCGCTGATCCCGTGGGAGCGCGGGGCGCACGCGGGAAAACAGGGCACGTTGTTCGCGGGGAACGACCTGCTTTCGTCGTACGCAACGCCTGAAGAGCGAGAGCGCAACGCGAGGTTCCTTGATCGGGCGTTCCATGTCGTGGTCGGGAATCCGCCGTACATCACGCCCAAGGATGTGAAGAAGCGGGATGATTATCGGGTGTTCTGGCCACGCTCCGCAGCCGGCAAGTATGCGCTTTCTGCGCCATTCGTGGAGCGCCTGTTCGTACTGGGGACGCGCGGTGGCTTCATGGGGCAAATCACGGCGAACAGCTTCATGAAGCGTGAATTTGGAAAAAAGCTGGTAGAGACTGTTTTTCCGCGTTGGGACCTCACCGGAGTTGTGGACACCTCGGGGGCGTACATCCCGGGGCACGGGACTCCGACGGTCATCCTATTTGGCCGGGCGCGAGCGCCAGCGAGCGACCTGGTGTGGGCGGCGCTGGGGAAGCGCGGAGAACCGAAGCGACCGAAGGAGGGCGAGGAGGAGCGGGGCATGGTTTGGAGCGCAATCACCGCGCTGGGCGACGGACCCGAGGACGCGAACCCCTATGTGACCAAGAAGATACTGACCCGCCGTACCTACGAAGCCCATCCATGGAGCTTGGGGGGCGGATTCGCTGCGGAAATCAAGAAGGAGATGGAGGATGCGGCCTCCGAGACTGTTGCCCAGGTCGCAGCTTCAACCGGGGTTATGGCACTCACGCTTGAAGACGATGTCTTTACTCACAGCCCAGGAAGCCTCGCAAGAATGGGTGTCCCTGCCGACCAAGTCTGTGGATTCGGAGTTGGGGACGACATCCGGGATTACGCCCAGCGCCTTACCGAGTGTATCTTTCCGTATGACCGCAGCTCGTTCGTGGCGCTTCGACTCGGCCGGGCCGATGCCTCGTTCCGGTTTCTTTGGCCGTACCGTTGGCGTCTCCAGGGGCGGATATTCTTCGGAAAGACCCAGATTCAACGCGGATTACAATGGTCGGAACTCAGCTTTTTGGCTCTTGAAAAGTTGAGTACTCGGTTGTCCATCACATTCGCATTCGTGTCAACCCACAGCCAGTTTGTCCTTGATCGGGGTGGGAAGGTGTTCAATCGCACGGCCCCGGTAATCAAACTACCCGCCGTGGCCAACGATAATGACCACCTGGACCTGCTCGGCGTCCTCAACAGCAGTGCGCTCGGTTTCTGGATGAAACAGGTATTCCACTGCAAGGGCGCCCAGGGGGTTGGCGAGGGCATCAAGGCCGAACCGTGGGAGCAGTTTTACGAGTACGACTCGACCAAGCTCCAATCCGCCCCCCTCACCACCCGCGACGGCCCCGCCCGCATCGCCCTCGCCCGCGCCCTCGACGCCACCGCCACCGCCCGTGCCGCCTGCCTCCCCGCCGCCGTCCTCGCCTCGACCGACTGGACGCCCGCAGACCTCCCCACAAAGCTCACCGCCGCCCGCGGCCGCTACCGAGCCCTCACCGAGCGCATGGTCGCCCTCCAGGAAGAACTGGACTGGCTGACCTACGGCTCCTACGCCCTGATCGACCCGCTCCCCGCCGTCGGCCCCGACGCAATCGAGCCCCTCGCGCCCGGCCACCGCCCCTTCGAGATCCTCGCCGCCCGCGCCGATGATGAGGCGGACGCCGACGAGAAGTCGAAGTGGTGGTCCCGCCACGGCCACGACCGCGTCACCGACATCCCCGCCCGCTACCAGGGCGGCCACCGCGAACGCCTTGAAACCCGTATGGCCGCCATAGAGGCCGACCCGCGCCTTCAATTACTGGAGTCCTTCGCCTACAAGCGCCGCTGGCAAACCCCCGACCTCGACAAAGAAGCGACCTCCGGCGCCGAGCGCTGGCTCCTCGACCGCCTTGAAGACCTGTTCGCCCCTCGCTCCGAGCAATCCAAGCACACGGCGTCTGCCGCGCTCGCCACCCCGAAGCCCTATCGCCTCGAAGCCGTCGTCTCCGCGTGGCAGCGCGATCCGCGCGTCGCCGCCGTCGCCGCCGTCTTCACCGGGGAAGGTGCGCGCACCGACCTCGCGGTGGTGGCGGAGAAGTTGCTCAAAGGCGCGGCGCTCCCCGACAACCCCCGTCGCGTCTACACCGCGGAGGGCCTCCGCAAGCTCGACGAGTGGAAGCGGGTGTGGGCGCTCCAGGACCAGGAAGACGCAGCGGTGACCCAGCTCGTCGACCCGCGCACAGGCGAGCCGCTCCATGACGAGTCCGGCGTCGTCACGAACAACATCCCGCTCCCGCCGAAGTTCGACAAGGCCGACTTCCAAAGCAGCTACTTCGCCACTCGCGGCAAGCTCAACGTCCCCCGCGAGCGCTTCATCCTCTACGCCGACCTCAGCCCGGCCCGCTACGGGTGGAACGGTGGGCGCGACAAGGACCGGGCCCTGGCGCAAGTTGAGGCGTTCACCCTCGCCGAGCGCCACCCCGACGCGCCGTTGCCCGCCCCCACCTCCGATGACCCCCGCCGATGCGGTGCCACGCTCGGCCTGTGGGAGAGCCTCCCCGACGTAAAACGGTGGGCCAACGCCGCCGAGCACGCGGAGCTACACGCGCTCGCGCAGGAAGTGTGCAACCAGCCCTCCTGCCCGTGCCCCGTCGTGGAGCGCTGGGCAGCGTGGAGGCGCGGCGAGGTGGTGATCGGTGCCGAGCAGGAGCGCCTCACGACTGCCCCGACCCTCGCCGAGCGCGGCGGCGCCATGGCCCTCTTCGACAAGGCGATGCCGCCCCAAAGCTCACTGTTTGGCCCGCGCGCCGACACGCAACACGACGAGCTGCCCTTCGACGCGCTCGAACGAAGCTGGAGAGGGGCACCGGATCGGCTGGAGCGGGTGCTCGACGATCTGGTGGCCACCGGCGACCTCGTGGTGGCCGGCCGAGGGGCGCGCCGGAAGTTTCGCCGTGGGGTAGGTGGTCTCGTCGCACCTGGACCCGGCTGAGTTGAGCCCAAACCCCGGACCGCGGCCACCTTGTGCGCCGTCTTCACCGCCGCAGTGGGCGCCGGAGATGGTGGGGGATACTGTATTGAGCGTGACCGCCTCTACCGCGCCGGTTCTCGTACCCAGCCAGCTTCCTGACGATGCTGATGTGTGGGCGCGAGCCTTCGCGACGCATCTATTGGACGAGGTTGCGCGCCCCCTGTTTGCCTCCCCAGATGCCGACGCATTTCTCTGCCGGCTCCCGGACTGCCTCGCTCGCGGGGCGATCCTGCGGTTCCGATGGCTAAACGCGCTCTGCGAGAAGCCCGTCGAGGAGTCGTCGGAGCTGGTCAACGAATGGATGCGCCCACCGCCGCCGGCAGTGCTCGGCGACTTCCAGCGGCGCGCGGCCCGTCTACTCGGCGGCGAGCGTTCGTTCCAACTTCGGCGGGCGCTTGAGCTGATGTTCACCGATGCGGTGGAGGGCTTCCAGGGGGTGGTGTCAAAGTGGCGGGCGCCGAACCCGGGATCACGTTGGATCGTGGAGATGGCGCGGATAACGGAGGCCAGCGCGAGCCACGACGTGCTTGCAATCGCCTGGATGGCCGTGCTCCTCGGCGACGTTCCGGCACCCTCCCACGACGTCGCAAACGCTGCCGCTACCGCCCTGCTGGAGTTGACGTCCGTTCGCCTAGCCGCGTTGCGCGCCGTCATCGGCGACGAGATCGCGGTCCCGGGAGTGGTGATCGATGACCGAGCCCTCCCATCTCACTGGCGCGAGGCGCACCGGACGCTCATCTTCCCCATGCTGATGTTGGTGGGTCTGGCGTTCGACGACCCACAAGTCCGATCTGTGACGCTCTTGGCACACCAGGATCCCGACGACAGGGATCTATCCATCGTTGAGATTCGCCTGCACGCCGAGGGGGACCACGAAGACGCGAGGCTGCGGTTGGAGGATCGGGCCACCCGGGCTGGCGTTCTGGGTGTGATGGCCGATGAGCATGGTGGAATGCTCGCGATCACGACCGCGCCCCCGCGGTCGTGATCGCGAAGCGTACGCCCGGTAGTGAACCTCCGCTCGTGCGGGGCGACTTGGTGGCCACCAGCGGCCGGGCGATGACCGCACGCCTATCCTCCCCGTTTCCCGTAACTCCTGACGTGTTACGGTGACCGCTCGCGCGAACCTGCTCCGACCGAGATGGCATGACGGTGCTTCGAACCATTCGTGAAAATCTCGGGTTCTCGCAGCATCAGGTCGCGAGCGCCACCGGTCTGAGCCTCGCTAGGCTCGCAGCGGCGGAGATCGACGACGACCTCGATCACGACGAGGCCACGACGCTCGGGGATGTCTACGGCGTCGACGTCGGCGACGCGCTGGAAGCGGGATCGGCGACGTTGCCACCGGTGGCCGCACTGCTGCGCGGGGATGGTGCCGTGCTCTCGGTCACCGCGCGCTTCGAGATCTGCGAGGCCGCCACGGTGGCGCGCACAGCGCGCTGGCTTCAGGCGCAGCTCGGTGACGACAATGGTTGGAGCCGGGTGTTGAACTTCGCCGCGGACGACGACTACCGACACCCCAAGGATGGCGCGCCCGACCGGCTCGCGAGCCGAGTGCGCGCGGAGTTCCGCCTGGGCTCCGCCCCGATCCTGTCCGTCACGGATCAGCTCCTCCGGCCGCTCGGCGTATTGGTGTTGAGCGCAACGCTCGACGAGAAGGTGGATGCCTTCTGCTTCGGCACCCCGGAAACGGGTGCCGTGATCGTGCTGAATCGGCGGGGGGAACACACCCAGGCGGCGACGGGCCGGCGCATCACGCTGGCGCACGAGCTCTGTCACCTCCTGTTCGACCGCCCCAAAATGCAGGGGATGAACCGGTTCTGCGCCATCGCCTACCCGAAGGGGCGTAAGGGCGTCGCGCGGGATGCGGAGGACAGCATCGAGCGCCGCGCACGCGCCTTCTCGGCTTGCCTCCTTGCACCCACGGACGGCCTGCGGGAGGCGTGGAGCGGCACCCGCGATCTGGAGCTTGGTCGCCGCGTTGAGCACCTGATGACCACCTTCGGGGTCGGCTATCTCGCTGCGCGCGCGCGCCTCAACGATGTGCAACGGATCGCATACAGCGGCGAAATTGCGATTCGGGAGCCGTCGTCCGCCATGTGGAATCGGGCCGATCCGTCCCCCGAGCTAAATGCTGCGGCGCTTGCTTCTGGCGTATCTCCACTTCGGGCCGGCCCCCTCTTCGACCTGCTGTTGCGTGCGCACGCGTCAGGGTTGGTGAGCGAAGGCTATGTGCGCGAAAACCTCCGCGTGGACATGGCACGATGGCAGGAAGTCGGTGGTAAACTTGGCTTCACACCCCAGGCGACGTTCCGGACCTCTGCCTCGCTCGACTGGACCGCCGACTGACCGGGAGCGCGTGTGTCCGACCTCGCGCTCGACGCGAATGCCGCTTTGCACGCCAAGCAACTGTCCGGCGGTTCCCTCGGGCTTGACCCCATTGGGGTGTTGGAGTTGCTTGCGGGGTGGGGCGTGCGAATCGTCGCTACCCAGGGGGTGATCGTCGAGCAGAACAAGCTCTCTCTCCGTGAACATCACGGGCGCTGGTTTGCGGCGGGCGTCCTTCGCTCTGAGCGCGTGCGGCCCCAGGAGCTCAAGCCGTTCGCGAACGCTCATCACCGCCTAACGCCCAGGCCGGGCGACATCGACATCGGGCTCCTGGTGCTGGCTAAGCGGTTGGCGTGCCCGGTGTACACGCACGACTCCCCAGCGACGGGCTGGGCGCGCGCCGCGGGAATCCTCGTCGTCGATGTTGTCGATCTCGCCGGGTTCGTCATTCACCGCGACGAGGCGCTCACGGAGCGTGTCCAACTCGGGCACCAGCCGCTCGGTGCCCGGCAGGGCATCCCGCGCCCTGGGGACTGGCAGGGCGGCCTCCGCGAGACGGTCGCGGCCCGCCCGTCCTCAGCCTCGACCTTCGCCCGGCTCGATGCATGGCTCCCCCCCTCGCGAACGGAGTAGGATCGCCCTCCCCAGCCCGAGCGCGCCTTGTCCCTCCGTCTCCGCGATCATCTGCAGTGGCAGGACGCCACCGACCTCGATGCGTTCATCACGCGGCTCACCGACTCTGCGGAGCGCGTGCGCGACAACCTCCGCACGTTCGTCGTCGGCGACAAGGTGCGCCAGCAGCTCGAAACGCTGCTCCGCGAGATGGGACTGCGCCTCGGCGATAACCGGGACATCGGCCGATACATCTACGGTTCTTTCGGATCGGGCAAGTCCCACCTGCTCACCGTGCTCGGCAAGATGCTGGAGCGCGACCCCGACGTCTACGATCTCGGCCACCCTGCGCTGCGGAAGCTGCGCGCCGAAAACCCATGGTTAGACGAGAATAAGGTGCTCGTCGTCCGCCTCAACATGATGGACAAGAAGAGCCTGAGCTCCGCGCTCTACACGGCGTTTAACGAGGCGTTGCCGTCGAACGTGCCCCGGCTCGGGTTCACCGACGATGCGCGGGTGTTCGACCTCATCGACCGGGATGCCCAGCGCCTCGGCGGCCTCGATGTTCTCGTGAGCCAGCTCGCCTCCGAGCTCGAAACCCGCGCCATCGCGGGCTGGCCCGTGGGGATGCCCGCCCCGATGCTTCGCAAGTGGATCGAGGCTGGCCGCAAGGGCGGGTTGGAGGGGCGTCTCGCGCTCGCCGCTGCCTTCCAGAACTGGAGGAATCACGGGCAGGATGAGCTGCGCCCGGAAGACCTGTGGCTCGACGTGCGCCCTGGCCTCGACCGGATCGCACGCCACGCGAAGGAACACGGGTACACCGCCGTGGCCTGGCTGATCGACGAGCTGATCATCTGGATTCGCGGCAAGAACCGGGTGGAGTACATCAGCCAGATCAACACGCTCTCCGCGATGGTGGATCACGACGCCGCGCGGGCGCTTCCCTTCTTTGTGGCGGTGGCGGTGCAACAGGACATCGCCCGCACCTGTCCGGAAGACATGTCCGAGCACGACTTTCAGGCGCAGCTTGGCTTCATCAAGGATCGGTTTGACCCTCGGGTGCAATTGGAGGATCAGGACCTCTACGACGTAGCGGCCGAGCGCGTGCTGGCCCGCCGACCGGATCGCCCCGCTGCCGACGCGGAGGCCTTCGAGGCCGCGATCTCCGCCCTCTTCAACCGCAATCGCGAGGCCATCGCCGCCTTCTCGGGGAACCTTCCGCCCGAGCTCGTGCGGCGACTCTACCCCTTTCATCCCGCCCTCCTCCGCATCCTCGTCGACGTGACCCAGGCGCTCTCGCGCAACCGCACCGCCGTTGCGGCGCTGTACGTGCTCTTGAACCGACACGCGGAGATGACCCCAGGCAAGTTCATCCCGGTGGGCGCGCTCTGGGACTTCGTCTTCGCCAACGAAAACGTGCAGTTCATCCGGGGAAACACCTCGACACGCTTCAACCAGCGCATGTCCGACTCCTACGACACCTACGTTCGCCTCGAAGGCAAGATCGACGCCATCGCGAGGGACAACGCCACGGAACCCGCCGTGCTGCGTTCTCTGGTGCGCACCGTGCTGTTGTGCCAGCTCTCCGACCGCCCCTACTTCGCGGACGGCCTGGCGCTCCGCGAGCGGATCACCGCCTCGATGCTGCTTCGGCTCAACGAGGCCGACGTCAGCGTCGTCCACGAGCGCGCGGGGATTAGCCGGGTCGCGAACCTCTTTCGTAAGCTTCAGGGGGTCGCACCGCAGGTTCAACCGGTTGGAAGCGAAGGCGACCCGTCGATCCACATCAAGACCGAGCAGGTCGACTACGAAAAAGTGCTCGGGCTGGCGCGCGCTGCCGTGGGACCGCCGGAGCGCTTCAAGTACATCCGCAAGGTGCTCGTGGAGCAGCTTGGGCTCGGCATCAAGGATGGCAACGAGGCGACCGTCGAGGTGCTGTGGAAGGGAACCCGGCGGAAGGGGCTCGTGCGGATTCGTAACGTTCGAACCTGCTCCTATGCGGGGTCCAACAACGAGTTCGACCCCGGCGCGCACGAGTTCCTCATCCTCGTGGACTACCCCTTCGACGAAGAGCCGGGGAAGGGGCGCGACGACGACATTCAGACGGTAGACGCGCAGCGCGCCCGTGGTGGGACATGGGCGTTATCGTGGCTCCCCCTGCACTTCTCGCCATCCGAGCGGGCGGCGCTCGACAACGCCGCCGCGGTGGAGGAGATCCGCACCCACGAGCGGCACTACTTCGAAGACATCCCGCCGCGCGAGGCCGACGCCACGAAGCGGGCGCTCGAAGGCTTTCAGCTCGGCCGGCGCACCGAGCTGGAGCAGGCAATCCAGCGGCTGTACTTCGAAGATGGGGTGATCGCGCCCTCCAAGACTTCGCTCGCCGGCGTGAACCTCCCCGCCATCGACCGCAGTCGGGCGGTTGAGAGCCTCGCCGGCCACGTGTTGAGCAAGCGGTACCCGAACCACCCTGACTTCCGGCGCCGGGTGGCGCTCGCCGACCTCCAATTGGTGGCGGACGTCGTGGTGAAGGCCGCGAAGACCCGCCAGCCGGTGGAGCTCCGCGCCGCGGAGATGGCCACGGTCGAGTCCCTCGCGCTCCCCCTGGAGTTGGCGCACAAGGGTGCCGGCAGCATCACCCCCCGCCTCGACGGTCGGTACCTCACCCCGATCCGCAACTGGATCGCGGATCGGCGAACCTTCGAGGCGGCGGATCTGCGGTCGCGCCTGGTGGCCGAGTACGACGACCGGCGTCCCCGCGATGCCGACAATTGGGGCTTCGGCTTCACCCGCGAGCTGGCCAACCTCTGGCTGTTGTACCTGCTTCAAGTCGAGGAATTCGAGGCCCGGATCGCGGAGCGCAGCACGACCATCGTCGGCCTTTCGGAGCTACCGGAGAAATTCCGGCTCGTGAAGGACGAAGTGGTGGACTCGCCCACCTGGGACAAGGCCAAGTCGGTGGCCGAGAAGCTGCTCGCCGTGCGCGGCCGCGCCGACCTCCCGACATCCCCGGAGCAGGCGAAGCTGAGCCGGGACGTCGTCGAGCCCTGCATGAACCTGTCGAAGTCGCTCGCGCTGTACGAGGCCAGCATGAAGGGGGTGGCGGCCTGGGCGGGCGTCGATCACGATCAGTCGGCCCGCCGAAACGCGGCCCGAGAGCTCGCGACCTTCGTGGAAGGCGTGCTCGCCGAACCGGGCAACGCCGCGCGGTGTCGGCGGTTGGCGCTCGCTGCGGATGCCCGGTCTCCCGGCGCAAAGCCGGCGGTGCAACACTTCGTTTCGGTGCGGGCGAGCCTTGCCGACGAGGCAGCCGCGCTCAAGGACATCACGGGGATGGAAACGGCGTTTCGGCAGATCGCCCTGGTTGGTGACGAGGCCGACAAGACGGCGGTGGTGATCCGCTTGCGGAACCTGCTCCGCGACCCCTGGGACTCCGGATTATTGGCGAAGCACCTACCCGCGTGGCGGGCCGAGGCCACCCAGCGCTTCGAGGCGATCCTGTCTCGCCGGAACGACGACGACGAGGGCGAGGCCCAGCGCCGCCGGGACGAGGAGGAGCGGCGAAAGGCCGCCGAGATCGAAGCGACGCGGAAGGCCGGCGAGGAGGAGGCTCTCCGCCGCGCGGCCGAGGAGGAAGCGCGCCGGGCGGAGCAGGCGCGGATCGAGGCGGAGGCGGCCAAGTCCGCCGCTGAGGCGGCTAGGGCGGCAGCCGAAGCCAAGGCGTTGGCTGCCGAAGAGGCGCTGCGGCGGGCCCAGGAGGAAGCCGCCCGTCGGGCCCCGCAAGAGCGCCGCTGCGAGGGCACGCGGAGCGACATCGTTTTGTTGGCCCAGAAGGAGCTGGCCGCGGCGGTGGCGGCGAACCCCGCCGCGCGGCTCCGCGTGCGCATCATCGTCGAGACGCTGGAGTGACGCTCACCTTCGGCGAGCGGGCGTTAGACGCCTGTTTACGTCGTGGACAGCAGAGCGAGGCGCTGAAACACGATCTGGTGTTGGTTCGCGACCACGTGGTGCTCCGGGACGTGTCGGCGTCGGCCGTGCTCCTCGGGGAGGAGTGGCGCATCCAGCGCGTGACCGGCGAGCTGACCCTCCGCGACGCTCTGCCGGAGGCGTCGCGGCTGCTCGCCATCGTCCCCCCTGCGTTTGTGCCGCCGCTCGACATCGCCGGGCGCGCCTGGCTGCGGAAGCCCGTGGAGCTGCGGGCCGACGACATCGTGGCGGCGCTGACGGGCCGCGATTGTGAGCCGCTCCCCGAGGACGAGGTGGGCGCCGCGGTGTTGGCGTCGCTGGATCGCCTCCGCGACCAGTCCTCCCGGTGGAGCCAGCACGGCATCGTGACCGCGGCTGAGGTGCGGGCGGTTCTTGTCGCCGCCGAGCTCGGGACGGATGAGCGGCTGGATCGCGAGCGTGACTCTGACCTTCTCGCGCGCTGGATCATCGACCGAGCCCCGACGACGCGGATCCCCGAGATGCTGGAGCGAGCCCTCGTCGAAGCGCATCCGCGCACCGGCCGCTGGTTGGCCTATGCCGCCCGCACGGGCGACATCCCGGGCCTGGTGGCCGCCGGGGCGCTCGCGGAGCTGACGCCCGAAACGGCCGTCGAGCCGGTTCCCCGCTCGCCGGGAGAGTGGCGCGAGCTGCGAAACCTCGTCGATCTCGCCCTCCGACAAGCCTGGCGCGTGGCCCCCGAGCGCGCCCGAGCTGCACTCGCGACGGCGGAGCAATTGGCGCATCGACGCCGCATCACGGAGCAACAGGCACCGCGGCTGCCCCTCGTCCGCGCCGCGCTCGACCAGGCGTTGTTCGACTTCGCTCATCGATGCGCCGACGGCGATCCTCCGGATGACGGCCTGATCGATGCCCTGCGTGCCAACATCCACGCAGACGATGCGAACGAGGAGATCGCCCAGGTGCGGGACCTCGCCCGCCTCGCCCGGGCAACGCGCACGGCCCTCCCGCCCGCGGACTGGGTGAAGTGGGCGTGGGCGGCTCGCGATCACATCGGCTGGTTCGACCTTGCGATTCGCCGCATTCGGCGCCGGGCCGGCGGCGAGTCCGGCGCGATGGCCGAGGCCACCAAGGCGATCCTCTCGCGCGCTTTCGCGTGGCGTGACGTGTGGAACCGCGCCTTCGCCGAGACGTTTTCCGCCAACTGGGGGCGGGTGAATGCCTCGAAGGACCTGCGCGCGCCCCTGCCGCTCGCCCACGTCTCCCGGTCGGTGGTCGCTCGCCTTGTGGATGCCGGTGAGCGGGTCTTCCTCGTCGTCCTCGATGGGGGCGACCTGTCCACGTTCACCGAGATCGCGGAGGCGTTGCCTCCCGGCCTGGGGCTCCGGCTTCCAGCGGTGGCGGATGGCCCGCTCCGTGACGACCTCGCCGCTATCGGCCCTTTCCACGTCGCGATCTCGCCGGTGCCGACGGTTACGAGCCACGCGCGCCGCGCGATCTTTGCTGGCGAGATTCCCGGCAACGCCTCGCTGACCGACTCGGAGAGCGTCGTGGCCAACAGTACGGCCGACAAACAAGCGTTCTCGCGCAACGCGGCCCTGCGCCAACACCCGCGGACGCTGTTCCTCAAGGGCGACCTGGCCGACCCCAGCGCGCTGATCGCAGCGTTGCGCTCAGGTAACGAACGCATCGTCGCCGCCGTGTTCAACGGGGTCGACGACGCCCTTTCCAGCAAGGAAACGACGGCCCTCGCCGAGTGGAGCCTCGCGGCGCTCGGCGGCGGTGCCCTGGACGCGATCCGGTTCGCGGCTGACCACGGATGGACCGTCGTCGTGACCGCCGACCACGGGCACACGCCGTTTCTGGCCGGCGACCGCAAGGTGGCGGCCAGCGCGCTGGGGGCGCGCTTCGGTGCGGAGCCGCTCCCCGGGTCCGTTGAGTTTCGCGAGGGACCGCTTCCGTTCTCCCCGCTGCACTGCCTCGTTGCGCTGGGCCACTTTTGCGGGCCGCAACACCGGGGATTCCACGGCGGGGCCGGCATCGAGGAGATGATTGTGCCCCTCGCGTTTTTGGGGCGCGTGGAGGGAGCGGAGGGGCGTCCGCGGCCGCCGAGTTGGTGGTGGACCGGCGCGGCGACGGAGGAGCTCGCGCCCGCCCCGGAGCCAGTGCGCGTGCTCGGGGCACCGCCCAGCGTGCCCGGATCGGACCTTTCGGACGGCGTGCAGCGTGCCCTCGCGTCCCAACCCTTGGCGCTCCGAGCCCTCGCTCACCTGGCGCGCGCCGAGGTTCTGACCATGGCCCAACTTTGTGTCCTGCTCGGGCAGGCCCCCTTCATCGTGGGCGGTGTGATGAGTCGGTGCCTCGCGCTGCTCGCACGGGCCGGCGTTTCAGCGCCGTTTGTCGAGGAAGAATCGGGCGGTGAGCGGCGGTATCGTTGGGTGGGAGGACGCGGTTGATGGACGAACGTACAGCCGACATCGTCATCGAGGCGCTGCGGGTGGGTGAGGTGCCGGCTGAGGGCCAGGACGCCATCGCCACGGGGATCGAGGCCCACATCGCCGCCTTGGCAAAGGAGCTTCCGCGGATCGCCGCGGGGCGAGGCCGAGCCCGCTTCGTCCGCGGCGACTTCGGCGCGGGGAAGACGTTCTTCCTGCGTTACCTCGCCGCGTTGGCCCGGAAGGAAGGCTTCGCGGCCAGCTACGTCCGCGTGAGCTACCCCGAGGTGCCGCTCCACAAACCCGTGGCGGTGTACCGAGCGCTCTGCTCGGGGCTGGGGGTGTCGGAGCGCCCGGATGGTGCGCTGCGCCACGTGGCCGAGCAGTGGCTATACAAGGCGACCGAGCGCGTGATGGACCCTTCGCTGGGGCACGGGCTCCAGCCGGGTGAACCGGGCTTCGACGAGGCGTTGTCCAAGGAGGTCAAGACCATGCTCGGCGGGGTGGCGGACGCCGCGCCCGCGTTCGCCCAGGCGCTGGGCGCCTACGCGGCGGCGTCTCTCGCCGGGGAGGAGGAGGTGGCCCGCGCCTTGCTCCAATGGGTCGGAGGCGATCCCAAGGTGGCGGCCACCGCCAAGCGGCGGGCGCACCTCGTCGGAAACCTCGACGCTACGGACGTGCTCCCGATGCTCCGGGGCCTCGCCGCGCTCGTCACCCAAGCCGGCTACCGCGGCCTCGTGGTGGTGGTGGACGAGGTGGAGCGCCTGGTGCGCCTCCCCCGCGCCGACTCCCGGAAAACCGGCCTGGAACTGCTCCAGAACTGGATGGGCGCGATGGAGGCGGGGCAGGTGCCGGGGGTGCTGCTCGTCGTGGCCGGGACGTCGAGCTTCTTCACCTCCTCGCGGGCGGTGCCGATGCTGGAACCGCTCCAGCAGCGCATTGGCACCCTCGACGACGGCCCTTTCCCCGACCTCGACGCGGCTCAGATCGCCCTTCCCCCCTTCAACGCTGCGCGGCTCCAGAGTGTAGGCGTTGCGGTGCGCGATCTGTACGAGGTTCGGTATCCGGGCACGACCGACCGTTGCGACGACGCCTTCGTCTCGCGACTCGCTGGCGAGGTGGCCGGCGCGTTTCGTGGCAAGGTCGAGACGACGCCGCGCCGGTTCCTGCGTGAGCTGATCGGAGTCTTGGGCCGCTGCCAACAACACGTCGCGTACCGGCCACACGAGCACTTCCGGTTTCAGGTGAACGCGACGGATCCGGAGCTGGCCGACGCGGAGCGGGCTGCCATCGAGGGGCGCAACGTGGCCGAGGCCGAGGTCGCGCCGCTCCCGGAAGGCTTCGACTTGTGAGCGGCGACTTCGCCCGTCTCCATCCGTCGGTTCGCTACCTTGTTCGCGACGTGCTCCGGTTTCCGGGCCTTCGGCCGGTACAGGAGGCGACCATCGCGCCGATCCTCGATCAACGGGACTGCATCGTGCTCGCACCGACCGCGGGAGGGAAGACGGAGGCGGCAGCGTTCCCGGTGCTCTCCCGCGTGCTCAGCGACCGGCTGGCGGCGGTGTCCACCCTCTACATCTGCCCCCTACGGGCGCTGCTAAACAACCAGGAAGCCCGGCTTTCTCGCATGGCGGAGGCGGTGGGGCTTCGGGTGGGAAAGTGGCATGGCGACGTGCCCGCTGCGACCCGGCGCGCCATCGTGGCCGAGCCTCCCGACGTGTTGATGATCACTCCCGAGTCGCTGGAGGTGCTGCTCATCTCTCCAGCGGACAACGCCCGGCTGCTGCTGCCGCGCGTACGCATCGCCGTGATCGACGAGGTTCACGCCTTCGCGGCGGATCCTCGCGGTGCTCACCTGCTCTCCGTTCTGGAGCGGCTCCAGCTCCGGTCGGGCACCCACATTCAGCGCATCGGGCTCTCCGCCACGGTTGGCAATCCGGCAGCCCTCGCCCGGTGGCTCCAAGGGAGCGGCGCTACCGCTCAGCCCGTGGTGGTGGCCCCGGCCTCGGAGCGAAAGAAAGCGGAGTTCGCCTGGCATGCGGCCCAGGGCACGCGAGCGGCGGCGGGGATCATCCGCGATCTCGGCGCGGGCCAGAAGCGCCTGGTGTTCGTGGAGAGTCGCTCCCGGGCGGAGGAGTTGGCGAAAACCCTGCAAGAGGTGGGGGTGCAGGTGTGGGTTCACCACTCGTCTGTCGGTCGGGCAGCGAGGGACGAGGCAGAGCTGGCGTTCGAGACCGCTCCCGGCGCCACGCTCGTCGCAACCAGCAGCCTGGAGCTGGGGATCGACATCGGCGACCTCGATCACATCTTCCAGCTTGATGCCCCCGCCACCGTCTCGTCGCTCGCGCAGCGCCTAGGGAGGACCGGCCGGCGCGCGGGCACTGTCCCCCGCATGACGTTCGTGGCGGACGCCCCCGAAGATCTGCTCCTGGCGCTGGCGCTTGTCTCGCGCTTCGAGGAGGGCTGGGTGGAGGCTATCGCGCCCAGCGCGCGGAACTGGACGGTGTTCGTTCACCAGCTCTTCGCCAACCTGCTGGAGAGTGGGGGGCTCACCCCGGCGACGCTCTGGCGCCGCCTACACCCGGTACCGTCGTTCTCCGGGGTCACCCTCGACGAATTCGCGACCCTCGTGGCGCACCTGCGAACGGAGGGCTGGCTCGACGAGGCCGATGGGGTCCTGATGTTGGGCCAACGCGCGGAGAAGGTTTTTGGGGGGCGCAACTTCTTCAAGCTCTACGCGGTGTTCGACTCGCCGCAGGTGCTGACGGTGAGGCACGCGGGCCACGACATCGGCACCATCCAGAGCTGGTTCGTCGGCCAGCTCGCGGGTGGCAAACGCGCGTTCCGGCTCGCCGGGCGGGCGTGGGCCACCGAAGACATCGACCTGAAGAGCGGGACGATCAGGGTGCGCCCCGCCCCCGCGGGCGTTGTGCCGTCGTGGACCGGCCGCCCGGCTGCGTTCTCGCGGGTGGTGTGTGAGCGGATCCTCGACCTCCTCGTGTCGAACGAGGTGCCCCTTGGCGTCTCCCCCACGGCCGCTGCGTGGCTGGAACACGCACGCGAACAGGTGCGGGGCCTCGGCCTCGGCGGCCGGCTTCGTCCCGTCGTCCGTGACGACGACCGCCTCATCTGGTACACCTTCGCCGGGGCCCGGATCAACCTGGTGCTCGCCCGGTTGCTCACGGCGACTCTGGGCGTTGAAGCCACGGTCAGCAACATCTCGGTGAAGATCAAGGGCGTGCGACCCGCCATCGTGGAGGGGCTCGTCGCGGTGCAGGAAATGCTGGTCGAGGGTGATCTTCCGCCCGTGGACGAGTGGGGGCGCTTCGACACCGACACCCGAACGGCGGTGTTGTCGGCGTTCCAGGCGTGCCTGCCCGATGAATTTGAGCAGGAGTTTTTGCGTACGGCGTTCCTCGACGTAGCGGGGGCGGTGCAGTGGGCGCGCGAGGTGGAAGTGGGGGAGGGGATGCGGCGGGAGTGGGCGGATTGAGGGGCCGGTGATTTTTTCGTCGCCGATTTTTCGCCGTCGCCGGCGAGTTGGGGGCGGGTGGCAAGCACCCCAAGCATGGCAAGATGAGTAGTAAACCGCCTACTACCTTGTAGGTTTGCTACTACCAGCGTCGCGTACTACCTGCATGCGGTGTCCCGCACCGTCGTCACCGTCCACCTCACCGCTTCGCAGCTCGCGGACGCCAAGGCCGTGGCGGGCGACGTGCCCGTGTCGACGTTGCTCGCGCAGCTCGCGGAGCGGGGCTCGCGCCCGGGGCAGCGCGTCGTCGTCGGCCTTGCCCTCCGGGCTATCGACGCAGCGGCCCGGATCAGCGTGTCATTGGACGACACGGTGGTCACTTCCATCCGCGCCATCGCCGGCCGCGCCAGCCTGGCGGAGTACATCCGGGCGCTGGTGGCCGCGCGGATCGGGGAGCGAGTAGCGCCGGGCGGAACGCCAGGGCGAACGCCAGGGCCGGTTGTGCCACCGCCTCGGCACGGTCACCCCACGCCGCCGGTCACGGTCGTATTGCCACCCCCGCCGCCACGTCCGCACCCACGGGAACCTCGCGCCATGACCGCACAGATCATCGAACACCCCCATCGGCCGCTCTCCGAGGCGGTGCTCCACAGCATCCTGGGAGACCGGAACGCACTCACGCGGCAGTATCCGCCGGTTCACGCGGTCGTCGATCTGCTCGACGGAAACCTACACCGGCGCCTCGTTTCCGCCCTTGGCCGCGGGCAGCAGTGCCGCGTGCTCATCGGTGTGGAGCCGGCCACGCGGGCGCTCATGGCGCACGATGAAGCGGCCGCGAACGCGCAAATCGTCGAGCTGCACCAGCTCGTGGAGCTGGTCTGTGTCGGGATGACGGTCCACTTCACGCCGACGGCGTGGTGGTTCGAGGGTGCCGTCGGGGTGATCATGGTGGAGCTGCGGGTGGAGTAGGGGGACGGGGGGGGCCTTCGCGGCATGAGGCGCTACTCGACAGATCGCTCATGGCCCGGCCGAGTGCGCGCTCCCCGTGGCCCGGTACCCCCAGGCAGAGAGGGCGCCCGGCCGGCATAAACGCGCCCCGTAGGCTACGCTCTCACGATGTTCCTCCTCCTCGCAACCCATGCGCTCGCCGAGTGTCCGCGGATGTTCGACACGGGCGACATCCTCGAAGCGGCGAACTCGGCGGAGTCGGCCTTTGCCAAGGCTGATCGCGCTGGCTTCAAGGACTCCACCGCGGCCCTGGAGTTGCGGACGTCGTGCGCCGCCGAGGTGCTGAGCGTGAACGCCCAGGCACGGATTCATCGCGTCGAGGCCCTTGGCGCCTTCCTCGACCAGCGGCTCGACCGGGTTCCCCTCGCGCTGGCGGGTGTGTTTGCCACCGAGCCGGGACACCAGATTCCAACGGCGCTACTGCCGGACGGGCACCCCATCCGCGGACAGGTCACAGCCGCCATGCTCTACCTCCACGACGACCTGGGCGCCGAGCTGCCGAAGCCGGGCAGCGGCTGGATCGAAGCCGACGGTACGCACGTGCTCCGGGCCCCGTCATTACGCGCGGCGATCTTGCAGCAGCTCGACGGGCAGGGTGCGGTGCTCGCGACGCATTACCGCTGGCCGGACGAAGTCGGCTTCGACTGGGTGGTTCCGGTGGCCGAATCGTCGGTGGCGACAGCGAACCTGAGCGACGCGCGGGGAACGGCGGAGCGACCGCCCTCCGGCGAGTGGGGGCATCGAGCGCCGTGGTTGGTGCTCTCTGGAGCGTCGCTGATCACCTCGGGCGTGCTTTACGCGCTCGCGGCGGAGGGGCGCGCGGACTTTGATGCGCAGCTGGCGCTCGACGGCGACGTTGGCGACGAAGAGCGCGCAAACTACCGGGCGAAGCTTGAGGGCATGGCGACGGGGACAAACGGGCTCAGCTACGGTTGTTACGTCGCAGCGGGCGCGGGCGTGGCCTTCGGCGTTGTCGCGGCGGTGACGTGGTGATCGCGCTCTATTTGGCAGGGTGTACGCTGATCCTTCCGGCGGAGATCACGCAGAAAGTCGGTTTTGCAGTGGAGCCGAGCGACAGCGGGGAGGTGGACAGCGGGGAGACGGGGGACACGGGCGTCGTGGACACGGGCGAAACCGGCTCGGAGACCGGCGAAACTGGGGATACCGGCGGTGAAACTGGCGTTGACACAGGGGACACAGACACGGGCGCCGACACGGGCCTCGATACGTCGGACACGGCCACCGACACGAGCGACACCGCCGATACGGCCGTGGATACCTCGGTAGATACCTCGGACACGGCGGTGGATACGGCGGACACTTCAGTGGACACGGCCACCGAGGACGCGGACGGGGACGGCTACCCGCTCGCGACGGACTGCGACGACACCGACGCGGCCATTTCCCCCGGCGCCGACGAGGTGTGCGACGGCGTGGACAACGACTGCGATGGCACCGTTGATGAGTCTTCAGCCGCGGATGCCGCAACCTGGTATGCGGACACGGACGGCGACGGGTTTGGCGACGCCGCATATACGACCCTCGCTTGCGACGAGCCCGCTGCCTACGTTGCCGACGCGACCGACTGCGACGACACCGACGCCTCGCTGCCGGACGTGCTGGCGGGCTGCGCGGCGTCGTATAGCGCCGCCTCCGGGGCCACGATGATCTACCTTACAGGCGGCACGTTTTCGATGGGCAGCGGACTTGGTGACTCGGGCGGTTCCTACCTCGATCACGATGTGACGCTCAGCCACCACTTCTACCTTGCCCAAACGGAGACCACGCGCGGGGAATGGGAGACCGACCCGAGCAACACGAGCTGGACCTACTCGTCGCTCCCCAGCTACCCCTGCACGGGCACTACGGCCGACTGCCCGGCCGACACGATGACCTGGTACGACGCGGGAATGTACGCGAACTGGCTCTCCACCGAAGAGGGCCTGACCGAGTGCTACCTTGCGGACGGCACGGACATGGCCGCCGCCTACCTCGCGGATCCGTACTCGTGCCCGGGCTACCGCCTGCCCACCGAAGCGGAGTGGGAGTACGCGGCCCGCGCCGGCGTAGACACTACTTACTCAGGCTCAAACACGGCGGCGAACGTAGCTTGGACGCACGAGAATGCGTACACGATGGGAACGTACGCACACTCGGGGTGCTCGTTGGCCGCAAACGCGTGGGGCTTCTGCGACATGAGCGGGAACGTTTGGGAATGGACGAACGACTGGTATGACAGCGCGTACGGGGGCTACGGCAGCGGTGTCGCGACGTCAGACCCGCCCGGGCCGGCATCCGGCTCCTACCGTGTGGTTCGGGGTGGCTATTGGAGCACCGACGCGTCGCTCGCGGCGGTTGCCTATCGCAACTTCTACCCCCCGAGCTTCGCCTACAACTACTGCGGCTTCCGCCTCGCGAGGTCGATCCCTTGATACTTGAACCCTTGTTCGCTTGGAAGTCTTCGCTTTCTCGGCCTCAAAAGCGACTTTCGCCCCCCCCCCCCCCCCACGTGGGAGCGCCGGGCGAGCTTGGCCGTGCGGTAGCCGGCCGGCCGCCTGAGCGCGGAGACGTGGGGGGGCGGCAGGGAGGTTGTCGTGCGATCACATGGGGGTCTGGGGGCGATAGCCCCCAGCGGTGGATGCCGCGGACGGACTCCGCATGAAGATGCGAATGTTCACCTTCAAGCTCGATCCGGTGGCGGGCACGTTTGACGATACCGCGCTGACCGCCTTCTTCGCAGAGCACGACGCGATAGACGCCACCGAGCACTGGTTCGTTCACGACGGGGTGCCGACGCTCACGATGGTGGTGCGGTATCGGGAGGCGACGAGTCGCGGCGCTTCGTCCTCCCCCCACCGGAGGGAGGTGGCCGAGGGCCGGAGGGGGGAGTCGGAGGCGACGATCGAGCTCGAACCCGAACACCGCGCCATCTTCGAGGCCCTCCGCAAGTGGCGCAACGACCGCGCCAAGCGGGACGGTCGCCCGCCGTACGTCCTGTTCACCAACGGCCAACTCGCGAATATTTCGCGTGCGAGGCCGGAGACGAAGGCGGCGCTGGAAGGGGTACACGGGGTCGGCGAGGCGCGCATTCGCGATTACGCCGATGACCTGCTCGCCCTGCTCCGCACCGCTGGCGAAGCCGGTGGATGAGCCCGCGCTGCTGGTGCTCTGGGAGCGGGTCGTCGGCGATCTTCTGGATCGAACAGCGAAGTTCCCGAAGGTCGTCCGCTTCACCTTCGCCGGCCGCATCGACGGGATCGTGCTGGATTTTCTGGAGCGCATCGCCGAGGCGCGCTGGGCGCCGGCGCCGCGAAAGCGGGTGTTGCTCGCCGAAGCCGACCTACTGCTCGTGCGGCTCCACGTGCTGCTGCGGCTCGCCCACGACCGCAGGTATTTGGACACCGGCGGGTTCGAACATGTCGTCCGAGGCGTGGACGAGGCGGGGCGCATGCTGGGTGGCTGGCGCAAACACATCGAATCGCGGCCGTGATCGCCCCCTCCTTCGACCGGATGGCCTCGTTCGGCGCCTTGCGTGCGGCCGCGCTGCGAGCAGCGCGCGGCCACGGAGCTTCCCGCGAGGTCGCCGCGTTCCTAGCCGATCTTGAGTCGGAGGTGCTCATTATGGAGAGGGAACTGCTCGCCGGGACCTGGATGCCGCGCGCGCATACGACGTTCCGCATCCGTGAGCCGAAGCCCCGCACGATCTCCGCGGCGGCGTTTCGCGATCGCGTCGTTCACCATGCCGTCTGCGCCGAGCTGAATCCCCTGTTCGAAGCCCGCGCCGATCACGATAGCTACGCCTGCCGCCCGGGCAAGGGCTCTCATGCCGCCGTGCTGCGCGCCCAGCGCCACACCCGTCTCCACCCCTGGTTCGTAAAGCTTGACATACGCCACTTCTTTGAGACTGTCCCCCATGATCGTCTCCTCGCGAGGCTGGCCGCTTGTTTGACGGACGCGCGCCTCCGTACGGTCGTCGAGCGCATCCTCGTAGTGGGCGCCCCGGGGGCCGCCACCGGCATCCCCATCGGCAACCTCACGTCCCAGCACTTCGGGAACTTCTATCTCTCGTTCTTCGACCAATTCGCGCGCCGCACGCTCCGCGTCCCGGCCCTCGTTCGGTACATGGATGACGTGTTGTGGTTCGGCCCCGACAACGCGTCCGTGCGGGCCTGGGCCACGCGGGCGGAAACGTGGGTGAACGCCGAGCTTGGCCTCGCGCTCAAGACCGAGGCCACGATTGTCGCGCCCGTGTGCGCGGGAGTTCCCTACCTCGGCTTCCGCATTTGGCCGCGCCTCGTCCGGCTCGACTCGGTCCGGGTTCGTCGGCTTCGACGCCGGCTTCGCACGCTGCGGCTGCTGTCTGCTGCGGGACTGCTCAGCGACGAGGACGCCCAGCGGCGCGCCGGCTCGGTGCTCGCGTGGGCCACCCATGCGGACACGTTGAGGTTGCGACAGAAGATCGTGGCGGGCGGCGGCGAAGGTTGACGCGCCCCTCTCGGCGAGCGACGTTGAGCGAGGCAAGGAGGGAGCAGGCTCCAACCGTGTGATTCGGGGTGGCAATTGGAACAACAACGCGTCGAACGCGACGGTTGCCTATCGCAACAACAACACCCCGAGCAACGCCAACAACAACTACGGCTTCCGCCTCGCGAGCTCACGACCGCCTCCGGATTCGGGGGCGCCGGCCAGATGGCCTCCGTTCACGGACGCGGGCCCCGTGCCCAGGTTCTGACCACTCTCCCTCCCGGCCAGCGCGGCAAAAGCCGCCGAAGACCCCCGCGCCCACCCCGCTGCCGGTTCGCCGGCCCGGGGTGGGCCTTCGGCGCGGCCCACAACGAGTCGAGTCGCCGACCGAGGCCAGGGCATTGTTCACTCCGTCCGTGATCGAGATCGGCGGCGTTTACCGGCTCGCCTACCTCCGCCCCCCCATCGCCACCACGTCGCCGCCCGCCCCCACCCCCGGCACCGCGCCCGGCAGCAACCCCCTCAGCCCGTTGAACGCCTCGGGCGTGAGGTGAGCGTAGCGCTGGGTCATCTGCACGCTCTTGTGCCCAAGCACTTTCTGGAGCTTGTACAAGTCCCATCCCCGCATCACCCAGTGGCTCGCGAAGGTGTGGCGCAGATCGTGGAACGTCAGTCGCTCACCGCTCGTGGCGATCCCGGCGCGCTCCACCACCCGTTGGAACGTTTCCTGCAGCACCCTCGCCGAGGGGGACTGCATGTTCCCGGTGCGACCCGGAAACACCCATGTACCCGGGGTGCGCGCCCTCCACTCGCGCAGGACCGGCTTGAGCGCGTCCATCAGCGGAACATGGCGGATAGCGCCGGTCTTCGTCGGCTTATCGTAGCTCCGTTTGACGGTGATCAGCGGGTTCTCGCCGCTGAACTCGATGTCGTCCCAGCGCAGACCGAGGAGCTCGCCGGCGCGAAGTCCGCTGAAGATGGCCGTGGCGTACAGCTCGAAGATACCCGGGTTTTCTTCGCGCGCGGCCTCCAGGAAGCGGTGGATGTCGCTCGCTCCGCGGATCCAGGCGTAGTCGCCCTCGACGAGTTTGGGCTTCTTGATCCGGGGTGCCGATGTGAGCCAGTGCAGCTCGACGGCCATGTTCAACATGGAGATCAGCAGGGTGAGGTGGTTGTGGATCGTCTTGTCGGAGAGGGGCTTCTTCCCTGGCTCGACCTCCGCCACGCGACGGCGGAACGCATCCACCGCCCGCACGTCGAGCTTCGTCACTTGCATCTTCCCGAAGTGAGGACGGAGGTGGGCCTCGATGATGCTCCGGTCGTCCTTCTCCGACCGCTTCCGAGAGGCGCGGTGCTCCATCCAGTAGTCGGCGAGCTCGTTGAACGTGTGGGCGGCCGGGGGTCTGGCGAGCGCACCCGACTTGATGGCCGCCGTCTCGGTTTTCAGGCGAGCCTGCTCGGCTGCGGCCTCCGCCTTCGTCCGGAACGTGGCGAACCGGCGCTCGTTGTCGGCGTCCGTCCACGCGATCCGCCAGCGGTCACCGCGGCGGTAGGGGGCTCCGATCTTGGGCATGGGTGCTCCGGGGGCGGCTGGCGTTTGAGCCAGCGACACGCCGGTTCTGTATCATCCTTGTGCTACCAGGTGTAGTCGACGAATGACCTTCGGGTTGTTTTGCAGGAAGCGATGCTTGCCGGATGTTCGCGCACCGGCGTGAGGCGTCAGTGTTTGGCTGGGTTAAGGTTGTGGTCATGAACGACGACTCCCCCAGAGCACACGACGAAGCCTCGAAACTCGCCGCCCTCGTGGATGAGCGGCTCGCGTCCCTGGCTCGCGCCTTGGAGCACGACGAGGACTGGAAGACGTGGTTGACCGTGGGTGCCGCCGAGCGCGCGCTCGCCGGCGACCACGAGGATCGCTACTGGTTGGAGCTTGCGCAGAACGCGCGGGATGCGCTCCACGAGGGCGGCGGCGGCCGGGCGTGGTTCGGGGTCACCGAATCAGGCGTGATCGTCGCGAACGACGGGGCACCGTTCCGGCTCTGGGACCCCGCCGTACTCGATGCGGTGTGCCTTCTCGGTCGGTCAACGAAGGCGGATAAGGCGGGGTACGTCGGCCACAAGGGCATCGGCCTGAAGTCGATCATCCTGCGCGCGGCGGGGTACGCCGTGCGGAGCCGATCCGACGAGGGTGA
Organism: Deltaproteobacteria bacterium; assembly: GCA_014191855.1. GTDB lineage: Bacteria > Myxococcota_A > UBA796 > UBA796 > SXON01 > SXON01. The sequence goes on along the minus strand of BJHF01000002.1, from coordinate 74,389 downwards.
GGTCCATCGCGTAGGATTTTTGCGTTCGGAAACATGGCGTTTCGTGGAGGCCGAGCTCTCGCGGCTTCGGACGAACGGAGAGGAAGGCGAGCGCCTCGCTCTTTCCCGGCGGGCCGACCAAGCCTTGATCCCGCTGTTCCGGGCGCCGCACCTCCTGGATGGTCGCGCCGGTCACGACGCCGACCTGCTGGAGGACCTTCTGGAGGATGGGTCGCCCAGGCGCCACACCGCGGAGGGCTTGGACGCCGAGGGCGAGCTGAGCGAGCTCCCCGGGTTCCGCACCACCGTGCACCTGCCTTTCGGTGACGGTGCGTGGCAGGTGCAGGGCACCGACGGACGAGACGCTGCCGACGAGGCGTGGGCGCACCTGATGGACCTCACGCCGGAAGTGCTGATCACGCTTGGACAATTCAGCGAGGTACACCTCGTCCGTATCCGGGCGGGCAGCATCGTTGGTGCCCTGCGCTTCGACTTCGACCGGGAGGCTGACGCGGCGCTCGGGGCGGGCGGGCCCGGGTATCGACGGACGCTGATCCGCGTTCGCGTCGGCCGGTTCGGTGAGGTGGGACCGGTGGCCGAGCTGGCCGGTGAGCAGGACTACCTTGAGTTTTCCGCACCCTTCGAGGTGGCGCGTGACGACGGAAGGCCGGAGTCTTCCCCCATCCGCGCGCTGATTCGGGTGCCAACCAAGGCAGCGTCGCCACGCGGCGGCGACCGCCCGCTTGCGCTGTTCTACCCCATCGAGCATGCCACGGCGGGCCTCCCGTTTGTGCTCCACGCGCCTTTCGTGGTGACGCCGAACCGAAAGGAGCTGCGACAGGCCGCTCAGAACGCCTCGATCTTCGAACATGCGCGAGGCTTAATCGTCGCGGCCGCCGAATACGCGGCCTCTGCCGGTTCACCGCTTGCTTCGTGTATGCCCTGGGCGATGGTCCCGACCGAGGGGCCGAAGTCGCGAAACGGCCAGCTTGAGGGGTTCATCGAGGGACTGCTGGGTGCACTTGAAACGACAGCCTGTGTGCCGACGGCGGCGGGTCCGCCCGCCCAGGGCGGCGACCTGCTGTTCGACCGGGCGCGAACCCGCGCTTTTGTCGTTCTCGGGCAGCGGCTGCCCGAACTGCAGGCCAGCGACTCGTGTGTTGCCGCCTTTGAACGCATGGTTGCGGTGGAGGGTGCGGCAGGTCGCGGGCGCGCTGCGGTGGTGGGCCTGGGCGATCTCCTCGCGGATCGTGGTCGAGCCATCGTAACCGCGAACCGACTGGTCGAGGCGTTCGGCGACGCGGAGGGGATGGCGATTGCCGCCGACGCCGATGCCGCTCGCGCCTGGGTGAGGGTCATCGCCGCCTGGCTCCAAGGGTGCGGGGACGTCGCGCCTGCCGTGGCCGAGGTCTTGGGTAGGGGGCGGCTCCCGCTCGTCCCGGCTGCGGGCGACGTCGGAGTGGGGACGAGGTTGGTTCGACTCGAAGTGCAGGCGCGCACGGAGGCCGGAACCCAGTTCCTCCGCCGCGCCCGTGTGCTTCTTTGGCGCAACCGCGACGACAAGGATGACATCTCGGCGCTCCCCGCCCCGCCGTCCACGCTCCCCATCTTCCTCGCGGACGAGCACTTGGCGAACGACGAGCTCGTCGTCGCGATGCTCACCCAGCACGGGAAGCGCTGGGGGGCGCGGCGGCTGGAGCGCCTCCGCACGTTGGCGGAGGAGGTCGCAGATCGGTTGGCGGACGCCGCGCCGGAGAGCACGGAGCTGGTCGGCTACCTCGCCGCGCTCGTCGATCTGCTCGACCGCGCGGCGTGGCCCGCGATCCCCTATGCGGCGATCAACGCCCAACGGATTCATGCGGCGATGAGCGAGGCGTCTCCGAACGCGCGGGACGACCTCGCCTTCGCGCGGCGGCTCGGCCGGGTGTCCGTGCCGACGTCTTCGCGGGGTTGGGCGTGCGCGGACGAGCTGGCGTTCGGGGCCGACTGGGCGGTTGAGCTTGAGCGCATCGACGGGCCCCGCGGCGACGACGGAACCACCACACGGGGTGACCGATGGGCGCGGGCGGTCCGGGCGATGGCGAATGCGCGAGCAGTGCTGCCGAATCCAGCCCTGCTCATCGCGGGAATCGATGACGACGCATGGAAACCCGCGGTCGATATGCTCACCCGCCTCGGTACGGCCGATCCTCGTCGCGCCCTCGCCCGGCTGCTCCTCTCGCTCGGCGTGGCCGTCGGGCCCGTTGTGCAGCTTCGTTGGGCGCACTGGGCCGACGGGGGGGGCGAAATTTCAGGGGCTGTCCGTCCGGCGCTCGCGAAGGCGTGGAGCGCTGGGAAGCCGCACGGACTGCCGGGCTCGCTGGCTCCGGTCCTCAGCGAGTGGCGACGGATCGCGTGGTCGTCCCACCATCACCCCAGCCTCACGACGGGGCACAGTCCAGGCTGTCCGGCGGGACCGGGCTCGCAGCGGAGGCCGCCAGCCAACCGCGGCGGGGACAACTACGCGGTTGCGCTCACGTGGACGTGGAGCGAGGAACTGCTTGACGTCGAGGACGCCGCGGCGATGATCGCCGTCCGCGCCGCGCTGTCCGAGGTGCTCCTTGAGCTCGAGCCTGCGCTCACCACCTCCTGGGGATGCCACGGGTACCACGCGGTCCGCCAGGACTTCCAGGCGATGCCGTCGCTGCTGCGCGTGCAATTGGCACGAACGCCGATCTGGCCGAGCTGGACTCGGCACGCCATCGAGGCAACGGCGAGGCCGGCAAACGCGCTGATCTACGCCAACGAATCGCTGGCCGACGCCGCAACGTCGCAGACAGGGTGGCTCGCGCGACTCCACGCGCCAGAGAGCGGTGTTGATCCTTTGCGTCCGCTCGCGAGCGCCCTGGGCATCCTCCCCGCGAACGAGCTGCCCGTCCACAAGGCATGGTCCCTGCTTTCGGACCACATTGAGCGAGCGATGGCGACCCTGCCGCCCGAGGGAGCGATGGTCATCGAACTGCCCCCCCTCTCGGGTCGAACCCAATGGGTCGGTGCGGCAAACCTCCTGCTTCGGCGCCTGCTCGACGCTCTGCAGGGGGTGGCGGACGCGGTGCGATTTGACTGGTGCGCGCGTGATCTCGCGCTGCGGCCCGGCTGGTTGCTTGCGACGCGCGGCGACGCCTACGTTGCGGTTCGCGTAGCTGCGACGAAGGGTAGCCACGTCGCGACGATTCGCTCTGAGGTCGCGAACTACCGCGAGCAGCCGCCGGTCGGGTTGGTGCGGCATCAGCTCGTGCTCGTCGTTGACCGCGGGGATCGTCCGCGCTTCGCCACGTTGGTCGCCGCGCTTGGGGCTCCTGAAACGCCCCAGCCCGCAGTGCCTGCCTTCGCGGGTGTCACTGACGACTCCCCCGAAGCGGCCGCGCTCGTCGTGCAACTTCGCGCGGCGTTGGAGCGACGCTTGCCCGAGCTCATCGGTGTGCTCGCCCTCCGACGAGGTGATCCGAGCGGCGACGCGCGTCCGCTCCTCGACCGCATTGAGCGGCTCCGGATCCATCGTGGAGCCGGCCTGCGTCCGCCGTCCGGGCTGAGTTCGGGCGATCAACCTGGGCTGGTGGCTTCTCGGGAGGCGCTGGACGCGGCGGAGCTCGCTGGGCGCCCGCTCGCCGCAACGCTCGCCCGCGCCATCGCGTTCGCCGTCGGGGCTCCGACCTACGAGCACACCTTCCGTTGGGCCCTCACCGAGGATGTGGAGGAAGTGCGCGCCTCGCTGCGGGACCAGGACGTGAGGGTGGAGGAGCTGATCGCCTCGGTGGCCGAGCTGGCTGTTGCAAAGCTGGCGCGTGAGGCAGCGGTAGCCGCCGACTTTGACGCCGTGGTTCCGCCGGTACTCCAGGCCAACGCGGCGCTCCGCGAGGACGTAGTCCGGGGGGTCGTTGGGTCGGCGGGGTCGGTCCGGTGGCTGCGGGCGGTTTTGGCCGCCGGCGACGCTGCCACGGTGGACGTTGTAGGCCCGCTTCGCGCGTACGCCGGGTCGTTGCTGCCAACCCGGGGGGCGATGAACGACATGGTGATCGCCGGCGAGTCCGCGTGTCGCGACGCGCTGGTTCGGCTGGCGTCGCTGGCGGCGGCGACTCGGTTGCTCGCGGCGCCGGCTTCGGTGCCGGCCGCGAGCGCCGCGGGTGTGTTCCGCGGGGAACTGGCGAGGGTGCTTCGGATCGACTGGTGGGAGGGTGAAGGCGCACTAACGGCAGACCTTGGAGCGCCAGCCGGGGTGGGCTCGTGTCCTGCCGTCGGTTGGGCGGTCGTGGAGTGGCGTGCGCTCGGCGACGCCGCTTTGGCGGCGATGGAAGGGCTTTGCACGGCGAGCGCCCGACCCGCCTGGCTGCGAACCCTGATCGGTTCGGTCGATGCCGAGGTGATCGAGGTGGGGCTCAACTCGGTGGCCTCGTCGGAGAAAAAACAGTCGGAAGGGCGAGCTCTGGCGTGGCTGAGCACACCGTTGTCCCTCGCTTCCGCCGAGCCGGTCGCGTCAGGCGGCGTGCTCACGGGCTCGGTGCCTGATGTCGCCGGGCGGGGTGGCGGCGCCGGTGGTGGTTCGGTGGGTGATCCTATCCGCGGGGAAGCAGCGGAATTCGCGTGCCTTCGCTGGCTGTGGCAGCGGTTCGTGGGGCTTTCGGCGGCGGACCGCTCCGCCCTCATCGCGGCCGTCGTGGAGCGCCGTGAAGCGCCGGGCGTCGCGTGGAGCACGAACGCGGGGGCCACCCGGGCGCGTGCGGTGGCGAAGGAGCATGGTTCGGCGCTCGCCGCGGCGACCCATGCCGATATTCTCGGCCTCGTCGAGCCATTCCGAGCCGTCTTCGACGTTTCAACCGAGCGAGGCCCCGGCTTCGACCTAATCGAGTGGGACGGCGACCCGGGTGATCCAGGCTGGCCCACCCTCAAGCGCGTCGAGATCAAGGCGGTTGCAAGCGCGGCGTCGCTCAGCTTCCGCATCACGACCAACGAGTTCCACCGCGCTCGCGTTGACGGCCAGAGCTATGTGCTCCGCCTCGTCGAGGTGCCCGACGCCGATCAGCCCGTCGCCACGGTGGTGCGCGAAGTGCGCGACCCGGTGGCAACGCTGGAGATGGACAAGAAGCTGGTGGACTGCGTGCGGAGCGGGGAGGCGAACTTCAAGTTGGGGTAAGGGAACCTGGCCCCGGCGCCCCGTCGACCCAACCCTCCGCTCCGGGGTATGCTCGGCCCCTGCGCCGGACCACGCATGCTCCTTTTGCCTCTGCTCGCGGGTTGTCTGATCAATGAGGCCGTCTACCTTCGCCGCCTCGAAGAGCTCACCGATCACGACGGCGACTCCTACGCCCAGGAGGACGACTGTGACGATGCGGATGCGACGATCTTCCCCGGCGCCTTGGAGGTTTGCGACGGCGTCGATCAGGACTGTGACCACAACGTAGACGAGGAGGTTGCCAACGCGCCGGTCTGGTTTTCCGACTCCGACGCGGACAGCTACGGCGACGCCGCAACCGCGGGAACCGCCAGCTGCGACGCGCCCGACGGGTTCGTGGCCAACGCCCTGGATTGCGATGACCGTGCCCCCGACGCCAACCCGGGCGCGACCGAGACGCCGTACGACGGCATCGACGACGATTGCGACGGTGCCGACTTGGTCGATGTCGATGGCGACGGCGAGGCGGCCGGAGCCGCGGGGGGCGACGATTGCAACGACAACGACCCTGCGGTGTTCTCAGCTGCCGACGAGGGCTGGGCGGATGACGGGACGGACAATGATTGCGACGGGGACGCTCGCGACGCTGTCGTTTGGAGTGCCGACGCCGCGGCGACGCGCATCGATGGCGTCGCCGTGGGCGGCGAATTCGGCAGGCGGATCGCCGCTTGGCCCGAGGAAAACTGCCTGTTCGTCAACGCTCCGTACGTAGAGTCGGCGCAGGGCGCGCTCTACGCGGTCCGTGGTGCGAGCGGCGTTTTATCCGCGGATGACGGTGGTTACGCCACGGGAACGGGCCCAGGCGTCTACCTCTCGGCGACCGTCCGCGTGAGCGATGCCGGTCGTGTGGCCGTCTCGCAGGTCTCCGACCGTGACGGGGAGGGGACCGTATTCGTCCTCGATGGACAAGCTCTTTGCGACGGCGCGACCGGCTCCGTTGATGTGCTGTCCACGCTGACCGTCGAGGGCACGATTGCGGGAGCCTGGTTCGGCTCGGATGCGCTCTGGCTCGATGACGTCGATGGCGACGGCATCCAGGAGTTCGCGATCACGGCGTCGGCCGACCCGGGCGGAGGCATGGCCCGTGGTGCGGTGTACGTTTGGTCCTCGCCCGGGGATTCGTTGTCCACCGACTCGTCGACGGCGGACCTCGTGTTGTTCGGCACTCAGGACGGCAGCGGCGCGGAGTCGGTCAGCACGGCGTTTGACGACGACGGCCCCGGAGTGCCGTGGCTGATGGTGGGGGAGCAGCTCACGACGGGGGGAAGCGCGGGCCTGTATGTGATCGACGCTCGCGCGGCGGTCTCCGGAAGCTTGGAAGACTCCGCGGAGGCGGGAATCGTCACCTGGTCTACCGGCCGCGTGCTCGCCGCGGTGAACATCGGCGACACCGACTACAACGGGGCCGACAACTTCATCGCAGGAGCTTGGACGTTCGGGTTGTGGGACATCGGCGATCTATCAGGCTTCGTGGACGAGGGCGAGGCGATCAACTACCTCACCTACGGCACCGATGGCGAGTGGATCACCGGCGTCGCGGCCGCCGGAGACTTCGACGGTGACGGTCGGGCTGATGCCGCAGTGCTGGCCGAGGACTGGCCGCAATACACCGAACAGGGTCGCCTCGCGTTGATGCCCGGGGAACGCCAATTTGGGGGCAGCCTCGACTTTACGACCATGCAGTTCACTGCGCAGGGCGTGTCGGCGGGCGAGAGCTTCGGCTATCGTATCGAGCAAGCTGGTGATTTCGATGGCGATGGAGTGGATGAGCTCGCCGTCGCCGCCCCAGGCGCATCCTACGGCGGTTCGGGCTCGGGCTCCGTTTACTTGCTGCCGCTACCTTGAACTGGACGAACGTCCGCCCACACGCCGGATAGCGGTCCGACCTGGACAGGCTCCGTGCCGACGGGAGGGCGACCGTCGAGCGTGGCGCCGCCCTGCACCCAATACAGCGCGTCGAGGTCCCAGGACCAAGCGACTTCGGGATGGTAGAGATGTGCGGCCTGGGGTGGGTGGAAGTCACGGAGGAACGCGCGTTGGGTGGCGAATTGGTCGCGGAGGCGGCTGCGCGCGCCCTCAAAGTTGATCGCGGACGGAGCCGCAAGGACGAGCATTGTCACCCCGACGACGGGAGGCATAGGGAGCTTCTTCGAGGCGGTCAGGGCGAACAGAAGTATTGACCAGCTTTCAAGAAGGTACTGGCGGGCGTGGGCCGCGCCGAGGAGTGGCAGGGTCATCGTCACAGCGGCGGCGGGTAACCAGCGGGCTTCGCTCAGCAAGAAGAGTCCGGCGGTGACGACGACCGCTCCTGCCCGAATCGGCGTCGGGAGTACGAGCAGGATCACGGGGGCGGCTAGACTCCAGGCAGGTAGCCTCGGGAATCGGGCGGCGAGGAGCACGGGCACCGCCGGCAAGAAGAGCGCCACCGTCTCCACGTGGAAGCGGATGTTGTCCCCGATGAAGCTGAGTCCGAGCTTCTGCGTCGAGGACGAGGCGCTCGCGCACACGGCGACGAGGAGGAATCCTCCCACGGCTCGGTATCCGGGTCGCGACAAGGCGATGACCGCCACGGCGAGCGCGCCGACCTCCTTGAACCCCAGGGCCACCGCGCCGAGGAGGGCGACGCTCACGGCGGAACTGCGGCGCTCCATCGCCATTGCGGCGAGCGCCACGAAGGCGAGGCTCCCGGTGGTGGTCAGCCAGCTTCGCCACTGGAGAAGGTCCACGAACACCTGGTTGGTCAGGAGCAGCAGCACGAGCGTGACCATCGCGCGCTTCGAGGTGCGCGCGGCAGTCAACAGGGTGGCACCGAAGCTCACCCAGAGGGCGACCTGTGACCACCGCACCAGCCCGCCGTCCAAGCCAGTCTGGGCCGATAACCACCACAAGAGCGTGTTCATCGGGCGACGATAGGTGAACCAGTCGGGGCCGCTCACCCACGCAAGCAGGTCGTCGCGGGTCTGGAGGCCCCACATCAGGTACCCGAAGTCGTCGTTCGCGAGGGCGGTTCCGGATTCGAAGGCGGCGAATGCGGTGAGGAGGGCGGCGATGGCGATGAGTCCCCACCGATTGCGACTGTGCGTGTCGCTCACGGTGATGCCCCAAGCCATGACGTTCGGGGGCCGACGGTAGAGAACATCGCCACGCCAAACCCCGCGCTCGCCGCCCAGTCTATCGCGGGGCCGCTGAGCCCACCTTCCGGTCCGCACGCGAATCGCGTGAGCCACGAATTTCGTTTGAGCCCGGATTGAGCCACAGACTCGAAAGCCCCGGAACCGCTCTCGCGATTCTGGGGCTTTCTTTGTACCCTTTTAGTGGTTGCGGGAACAGGATTTGAACCTGTGACCTTCGGGTTATGAGCCCGACGAGCTACCTGGCTGCTCCATCCCGCGACAGGTCCCCACTGTTAACTCCCTCCGGCGGCGCGTCAAGGTCGGTGATCGCGGTCGTGCCCTCGGGGCCACTGCCCCATCACCCCGGCCCGTGCACCACAGCCTCGATGTTGTGTCCGTCCAGATCCAGGATAAACGCCCCATAATACTGCGCGTGGTACTCGGGACGTAACCCTGGCGCCCCAAAGTCGCGCCCCCCGGCGGCGATCGCCGCCGCGTAGAACGCGTCCACCTGAGCCCTGGATCGAGCCACAAACGCCAGATGCACCGGCGTAATCGGAGACAGGTCCCCCGCCGTCTGGTAGCTCGCGGGCCCCTCGGCGATCCAGAAGTCCGGCTTCCGGTCGTGGCCGAACCCCGCCGCGCGGCCGTACTCCATGATCAACTGCGCGCCGAGCGGCTCCAGCACACGCACATAGAACGCCTTGGACCGTTCATAATCGGCGACGAACAGACTGACGTGATCGACGAGCGACATGCCCCGCCCGTTATCCCGCCGCGTTGGGTCGCCTCACGGTGGGCGAGTTCGCCGGCCCGCGACACGAGCATCCCCACCCAGATGAAACCACTTTCGGAGCATCCCCAGCCGGATGAAACGTCGACCTCGATTTTTGGCGCCAGCGTCGCCGTCCCAACGGAGAAACGCCCGTCATTCGCAGCCTCGACGGGGGTGCGGCGCAGGCCTGGAGCCGGTAGGTTTCATCCAACCCGGGATGCGAAAAGATCTGTTTCATCCGGCTAGGGATGCACGGTGCGTCGGGGTCAACGTCGAGTCCGGCACCCTTGTAGCGACAGGGCCCTCCCGCCGCCCCGCCCGGTTCACCCCGTCCGCTTGCCCATCCGCTTCTTCTTCCCCTCAAGTCGCCGCTCCAGCCATTTCGGATCCGCCTTCGCGAACCCGTCCTTCTTCTGGTTCGGACGCCGGCCGGCCGACGCTGCCGGCGTGCCTTCGCCGATCTCGCGAAGCCGCTCCACTTCGTCGGCCCCGAGGGCCCGGAAGCTGCCACGCTCCAGCCCCCGGATCGTCACCGTGGCGAAGGACTGACGCACCAGCTTGCTCACCGGATGTCCCACCGTCGCAAACATGCGGCGAATCAGGCGATTCCGCCCCTCGGTGACGGTGATCTCGATCCACGCGTTCTCCGCGTCCGTGGCGCTGATCAAGCGCACCTTCGCGGGGGCCGTCTTGCCATCCTCAAGCTGAATACCGGCTTCGAGGCGGGCGATCGTCTTGTCGGTGGGGGTGCGGTACACCTTGGCGAGGTAGCGCTTCGGCACGCCCGCGCTGGGGTGGGTGAGGCGATGGGCGAGCTCGCCATCGTTGGTGAGCAACAGCGCGCCCTCGGTGTTGATATCGAGGCGTCCAACCGGCTCAACCCGCTCGGGCAGCTCCGGCATCAGCTCCATCACCGACTTGCGCGCGTTCGGGTCGGCGCGGGTCACGATGTAGCCCTTCGGCTTGTAGAGCACGTAGTAGACGAGGCGCGGCGCGGCCGGCATGGGCTTGTCGTCCACGCGGATCGCATCCTTGCGTTCGTTCACCGGTTGCCCAGGGTGAACGGACACGTTTCCATTCACCGACACCCGGCCGGCGGCGATCATCGCCTCGGCTTCCCGACGGCTCGCCACCCCGTGCGCGGCGAGCACTTTGGCCAACCGCTCCGTTCCATCCTCGTTCATTTGAAACTCCTGCCGGCGCGTCACCGCGTGGGCGGGGCGGCGCTAACTCGGGGAGTGAGAGGAAGCAAGAGAATGGGGGCGATGCGCTGGCCCGTTTGCGAGGTCAGGCGGGCTTCGGGGCGCATCGCGGCGCATCCCCTACTTCTTCTCCTCGATCGGAAACGGCACCACCGGCACGACGGCTCGCTCCGCGTCGTCGTCCTGGAGCACCCGGAGATCGCGCAGGGTGGGGAGGTCGGCGAGGGAGCGCATCCCAAACAACGTGAGGAATTGCGGCGTGGTGCCGTAGAGCATCGGCCGCCCCGGCTCTTCGCTGCGGCCGCCCATCTTCACCAGGCCGCGGTCGAGCAGCGTGCGCAGGATCCCGCCGCTGTCTACGCCGCGAACGTCGTCCACCGCACCCTTGGTCACGGGCTGCCGGAACGCCACAACGGCCAGGGTTTCAAGCGCGGCGCGGCTGAGGCGGAACGGCTTCCCGCCCCGGATCGCCGCCACCCAGCTCGCCATTCGCGCCTCGGTGCGAAGCTGCCAGCCCTCGCCGAGCTCCACCAGCCGCACGCCGGCGCCGGCACGTGCCTGGCGCTCGCGGAGCGTCTCGAGCCCGGCCAGCACCAGCCCTTCGTCGACGCTCAGCGCAGCCGCCAGCGCCGCCACGGTTACGGGCGTCGTAACCGCAAACAGGCAGGCCTCGATCGCCGGCACCAACAGCTCCGGGGGGCAAACGCGAGGGTCAACCTCAACGCCGGCCTCGTCGATCTCCGCCACTTCGGGCTCGGCGGAGGGAAACGCGATGATGTTCTCGTCGTCGGAGGTGCTCATGGGGCGGGGCTCATTCGGGTTTCAGGTCGTCGTGTTCGTGGGAGTCGAGCATCGAGAGGTCGGCGTCGTCGGCGCGGACCAGCGCTTTGAGGCTGATCGCGCCGAGATGAATGCGCTGCCACACGTCGACGAGCTGGAAACGCGCGGACTCAAGCACGCCGAGAAAGGTGATGAGCCGCGCGCGGCGGAACGGCATGTCGGCCCACAGTTCGGACAGCGTGTGCTCGTCCCCGTCATCAAGCAGGCGCAGCACGCGGCGCACGGTCTCGGCCATGGTATAGGCCTCGAACGTGACCTTATGCTCCGGCGGCGCGGCGCTGCGCTGCTCCAGCAGGCCGTAGAACAGCGTCGCGAGCCCCCAAGTGTCGGTGTTCGGGTCGATCGGCGTTTCGGAAGCGGTAACTGCCACCTCCGGGCGCGCAAAAACATCGCGATCCAGGAGTTGGCGATTGCCGAGGTCTTGCGCCGCATCCCGGAAGCGCTCGTACTCCACGAGGCGGCGCTCGAGGGCCTGGCGAGGATCTTCCTCCTCGCTCTCCTCGTCGCGCGGCGCCTTCGGCAACAGCTCCCGCGCCTTGAGCAGGCACAGCGTGCTGGCCATGGCGAGGTACTCGCCGGCGCGGTCGACGTCGATCTCGTCGAGGTTTTGGAGGTGTTGGAGGTAGGCGTCGCAGATGCGCGCGACGGGAATCTCCCGCAGCGCAACGCCTTCGCGGCGCACGAGGTACACCAACAGGTCCAGCGGACCGTCATAAACGCCGATATGAACCGGCGGTTCTGACCGTTGGCTTACAGGGTCTGCGCTCGGATGCGCAAGCGAGGCGCGCTCGGCCAGCATCGCAATCAGAGTCCGTCGGGGGCGGGGTACGGAGAGATCGCGGGGAAGCGATCGGGGGGATGCTCTGTCTACCGGATCTGACCCGCCTTGACAAGCGCCCGGCGAGCTTTTAGACGCGCACCCCGAACGAACTCTGTACAGCAGACTGGAGTGTACCCATGGCTCACCACAAGAGCGCCATCAAGCGCATCCGCACCACCGGCGAATCCAAGGAGCGCAACCGCGCGGCCCGGAGCCGCGTCAAGAACGCCGTCAAGTCGATGCGCGAAACGCTCGCCACCGGCGATGCCGCGGCGAGCGCCGTCACCCTGAACGAAACGATGTCGACGCTGCACAAGATGGCTCGCAAGGGCATCCTGCACCGCCGCACCGCGGCGCGCCGCATCAGCCGCCTCGCGAAGGCGGCGAACGCGCTCAAGAAGTAGGGTCGCCTCCGGGCAATCCGGTCGAATCCCGCTCCCCCTGGGGGCGGGTTTCGTCGTTTTTCGGGGCCGGCCCTGGTTCAGGGCCGAACGACCAGGCCGAGCACAAACGACTCGAGCACGCGCCGGTCCCCGGCCCGCGAGGAGTTCATCCGCCGGGAGGCAACGGCGAGCGACTCCAGCCAACCGCTCGGGGATACGGGGCGTTTTTCCACCATCTCCCGCACCGCTCGCAGCTTGAACGGCGGCATGCGGATGCCCGCCTCACGGTCGGGCAGGCGGCGGCGCATCGCGTCTTGCACCAGCAACACCTGTCGGAGCTGCCAGGCTACGCTGGCCATGAGGCGGTGGGGCGCTTCCCCGCCTTCAAGGAGGCGATGCAGCTCGGCGAGGGCCCCGTCGGCGTCGCCCGCCACGATGGAGTCCGTGAGCTTCCACACGTCGGCTTCCGCGGTTGAGGCGCACACCTCGGCCACGACCGCCGCGGTGATCGAGCCGCCCGTTCCCACGAAGCCGGCGCACAACTCGATGTTTCCGGCGAGCGTGTCGAGATCTTCGCCGCCAAGGTCGAGCAGTCGCTGCACGGCGGCCGTTTCCACCGTTACGCCCCACGGCTTGGCGCGGGCCCGGGCAAAGGTGGCAGGATCGACCCCCTCGCCGTCGAATTTCAGGGTCAACCCGGTTTTCTTCACCTGGTTGGTGACACGGATACCGTAGTCGATGCCGCCGATCGCTGCGGGCATCTTCAGCCCGCTCACGAGCAGGACCGTGGAGTCGATGGGCGCCTGCACGTACGCCAGCAGCGCCTCCATCACCGCCTTGTTGCCGTCCTGCACCTGCCGCACCTCCACGAGGCGGCGCAGGGCCATCACCGGCACTTGCCGACATGCTTCGGCGAACCCTGCGGCGCCCTCTTCTCCGCACGTAAACGTGGCGTGGTTGAACGCAACCAATCCGCCGCTCAGCACCGCGCCGCGCACCGCCTCGATCGCCTCGCGGACGAGCATCGACTCGTCGCCGACGCACACGTACACGGGTGCGGGCTGGGCGAGCGAGCGGCGGAGATCGTCGAGGGCGGACACGCCGTTCCCGCTAACCGCGCCGCCGGCCCCCTACCCCCCCAGAACGAGCCACGTCACCCCTTCCTCCGCGGCGCGTTCTGCCAGCTCCACGAACGCGGCCGCGCGCACCGCGTCGGCCGCGCCGGCGCTCCCCGGGTCGGGGTATGCGCTCGACATGGTGACCGTGCGTTCGCGGCCCGAAGTCTGGAAGCGAAGGCTCAGCGTGGCGTCGTACGTCACCACGTCGCCGACTCGGCGCCCGGGGCGCCAATCTGCGCGGTCGATCCGGATGGAGAGCGGGGTGTCTCCGTCCGCTCGTCGCGCCGAGAGCGCCCGGCCCACCGCGCCACGTACCGCTTCGTCCACCCCGGGCTCCACGACCGGCGCCACGAGCTCCCTCAACGCAAAACCTGCCGTCGGTACGGTGCCAAGATGGAGTGAACAGGCCGCGAGGAAGAAGAGCAGGGTTGACACGGAGAGGCTCCTAAAGGACGATTCATCGCCGAGCCACCCGAGGCCTCATGCTCCCGTTCTTCTTTGCCGCGCCCCTGGCCCTCGCCAACACCCCTGCCGTGGCGCTGCCATCGGCGCTCACTCCGGCCGTTCGGAACGCCGACGACGCGGTGGAAACCTCGACCGCCGGCGAAGCGCCCAAGCGCAGCTACCTGATGGAAGTGAACTTTCGCGGCCGGTACATGACGGTGCCCAACGGCATCCTCGATCCCTTCGTGTCGCCGCACACCGACGACGAGTACCCCGCCCGCCCCGACATCAACGCCTACACCCTCGGCCTCGAGTTCGTGGTGAAAGAAGCCACGGCGAACGGGATCTTCTACGTCGAGTACCTCAACCCGATGATCGAGGAAGGGTACTGGGACGACGCGGATCGCGGCTCCGAGGATCCGCTCGATGGGAGCTGGGTAGAGCCCGTGAACTTCGCGGTGATCACCGTCGGGGCCGACTACGCCTACGAGCTCCACGCCAACAACTGGTTGTCGTTCATGTTCGGCGCGGGGCTGGGCGCCGGCTTCGTGCTCGGCGATCTCTACGAGTGGCAGGCGGGGGAGGACCCGGCGAACCCGGAGGGCAACAACGACAACCAGGATTCGTCGTGCGGCGTGCTGGAGCCCGCCTACGACCGCGTGGAGGCGTGCCCGCACGACACGGAGCTGGTCGCAGATGGCGACATGCCGCCCGTGCTCCCGTTCATCGACATCAACCTCGGCGTGCGCTTCAGCATCTCCAATCGCGCCGCGATCCGCCTCGAAGGCGGGCTGCACAACATGTTCTACGGCGGCGCGGCCGTCGGCGTGGTGTTCTAGCCTCGGCTCGCCCCCTGAGGTTTCCCTTGCGCCCGGAGGGAACGTCGATTAGTCGGCGGGGCCTTTTGGAGTCCCTGCTTGGTACTGGTCACCGTCCGCGACAATGAGCCTTTCGAGAAGGCACTCCGCCGCTTCCGCCGCAAGGTGGAGCGTGAGGGTATCCGCAAGGATATCAAGAAGAACAGCTTCTACCTCAAGCCGGGCGAGAAGCGCCGCTTGAAGCAGCGCCTCGCGGAGAAGCGCCGTCGTAAGGCAGCGCGTCGCGCGATGCGGAAGATGCCCCCCAAGGCCCCGCCCTCGGGCAACGGTCCCGGCGGTCCGGGCTAACCAGGGTCGCGGTTACGGCGCTTCGTGATTCTCCAGGGCCCATGCGGGCTCTGGAGTGAACGGGGCGAACGTGTCGGCGAGGTCGGGGAAGCTCTGAAGCGCAGCGTCTCGGTAGAACCGCACGCCCGGCGCTAGCTTTGCCGCGGCCACAAGGTGGGCGCGCGCGGCGCTTGGTGTCGCTCCCGTAATCGTGAGCCAGCGGCCGATGGCCCACTCGCGCGTGGCGGGCTCCATCGTCGTCTCCGGCACCGCCATCCCCAGCAGGGGATCGCCGTCCTCAAGATCGAGCTTCGCCCCTGCGCCTCGCGCTTCCACCAGCGCGACCACGTGCGCCCCGCCGAACACGAGGCACTCTGAGGGCAGCGTGGCGGAAGCGAGCATCGCGCTGTCGAGGCGGTCGCCGCGTTTGGCCACGGCGGCGGCAACGCCCGGGTCCGTCATCACGCATCGGAGCGCATACTCGCGCCCGATCTCGTGCCAGGTCTGGGCGTTGTCCGGGTCGATCAGCGCGTGCGACCACGCCACTCGGGAAAGGCGCCACAGCGCGTCCGGCGATTCGGCGCGCACGCCGAGGAGCGCGCTGTACGTGCGCTCGGCCGCCTCCAGGTTCCCGCTCTTGGCGCGCGCGCCCCACTCCTCATCCGCTGCGGCGAGTGAGGCGCCGAACGTGTCTGGGGTGCGGGGCGCGTGGGCTGCGCACCCGCCGAGGAGCAGGCCGAGCAGCGGGCTCATTTCCCGTCGGCGTAGCTGGCCTCGCTGGTGTCTTCCCAGCCATCCCGCGAGTACCCGCACGCCTCGGATTCCCGGGCCAGGATCTTGGGGATCGTGTTGTGGTCGATCACGTCCGTGGGGTAGGTCGCGGGCATGGTCACGGCCTTGCGAAGCCACATCCGTCCTTCCGCTTTGGCCGCGTCGTCATCCTGTTTGTAGCCCTTGCACAACAGCGCTACGCCCAGCTCCTTCAGCCCCTCCATGCGGTTCGGGTCGTCCGCCACCATCATCTTGAAGTAGCTGACCGATTTGTCGATGTCTCCGCGCGTGCCGCTCAGCCATTCCATCGCTTTCCAGTCGGGGCACAGCCGGTAGAACTGACCCAGGGCGTTGTAAACGTCGCCTGGAAAGGAGGAGATCCCGCTCTCCATGCGGTACTTCGTCTTCTTGGAGAGCGCTCTGAGCCACAGGTCCTCGATGTCGTCGGCCGTGGAGAGCTGTGAGAGGATGCCGGACGCGGTGGCGATCCGCCCCATCGCCACGCCTTCCCACAGGTACCCCTGCCCGTTTTCGGGATCGACCTCCTGCGCGTGCTTCGCGATCTTGCGGGCCCGCGAGTAGATCGGGAGCCGCTGCTTGTCGGGCACCGACTGTGCCAGGACTTCCCCATGCTCGTACAGCGCGCGGGACAGGCGCCACAGGCCTTCGGGATCATCGGGGTTCGCCGTGACGTAGGCCTCGAGGACGCGCACCACCCCGTCGATGTCTCCCGCGTTGGCGAGGCGCTCCGATTCCTCGACCTCCGGCGCGAGCGCCAAGGCGATGCCAGACGCGATGAGAAGCAGCATGGGTGACCCTCGCACGCGGACGTACTGCGAGCGCGCCTCCGGCGCAATCGTAAGATACGGTGCCGGAACGTGGGGGTACGCGCGTGTGGAGTCGGGCGCTGTTCTTGTTCGGTGCCTCGCTCTGCGCGGCCACGGCGCGCGCCGCGCCGCTGGTTGAGGTGCTGGCGAGCCCGGGCGGCGTCGATCCGGCGCGCGCCGCGGTTCCCGCCGCCGAGGATGCGGTGGCCGGCCTGTTGTTGAACTCAGGCGCCACGCCGCTCGTGGTGAACTTCTTCGCGACGTGGTGCGGATCGTGCGTCGCGGAGATCGACGTCGTTCAGGCGGTAATCGCCCAGCATCCCAGCGTGCGAGGCGTTTTCCTCTCGCTGGATTCGCTCTCGGAGGGGCCGCGGCTGGCTCGCTTCATCCTGGAGCACCGGCTCGTGCTCCCGGTAGTGCACCTGCAGTCCGCCGATCCGTCGGGCGCCGCGATCCGGCTTGTCCGAGCTTGGCCGCAGCGTATTCCCGTCACGTTGGTGATTGCCCCCGGGGGCGCCGAGGTAGCCCGCTTCGTGGGGCGAATCGACGGCCCGGAGCTTGCCGCAGCGCTGGGGCCCGCGCCCGGATAACGAGGGCGCGCGCCCCGGTGGCGAAACGGCAGACGCGGAGGATTTAAAATCCTCTTCCTTCGGGAGTGCGGGTTCGACCCCCGCCCGGGGCACTCACAACGAAGGAACCGCCCGCTCGCGATTGCACGCAAGGGCCGCGGGAAGTAGGCTGCGTTCGCATGGGCAAGGTGATCGGCATTGACCTCGGAACCACCAATTCCGTCGTCGCGTATATGGATCGGCGTGAGCCGCGGGTGATCATCAACGAGGAGGGGGGCCGCGTTACCCCCTCCGTGGTTGGATTCTCCAAGGTCGGCGAGCGTTTTGTTGGCGACATCGCCAAGCGGCAGATGTTGATCAATCCCGACGCGACGATCCACTCCGTGAAGCGCTTCATGGGCAAGCGCTACAAAGAGGCTGGGCGCGACATCCCGCTGGTGAACTACGAAGTGGTGGAGAACAAGAACGGCGATGCCGCGATCAAGGTCGCCGGGCGCCTCTTCAGCCCTCCCGAGCTCTCGGCGATGATCCTTCAGAAATTGAAGCGGTCTGCCGAGGACTTCCTGGGCGAGCCCGTCTCGGAAGCGATCATCACCGTTCCGGCGAACTTCAACGATCGGCAGCGCCAGGCCACCAAGGATGCGGGCACCATCGCCGGGCTGAACGTCGTTCGAATCATCAACGAGCCCACCGCGGCCGCGCTGGCGTACGTTCACGATCGGCGAAAGAACGCCACGATCGCGGTGTACGACTTCGGGGGCGGCACGTTCGACATCAGCGTCGTCAACATCGATCGAGATGTCGGCGAGGTTCGCGCCACCCGCGGCAACAACGCGCTGGGCGGGGCCGACATCGATCGGGTGCTGGTGGACTGGTTGCTCGATCAGTTCAAGGAGGAGCACGGTACCGACGTGTCGGGGGACAAGATCGTGCGCCAGCGCCTGCGGGATGCCGCGGAGCGCGCCAAGATCGAGCTCTCCACCGCGATGGAAACGGAGATTCATCTTCCGTTCCTCACCGCTGATTCCTCGGGGCCCCGGCACCTCCAGGTGCGGCTCACCCGCGCGATGTTCGAAACGTTGGCGATGCCGATGTTTGAGAAAACCGTTGATGAATGCCGGAAGGTCATGGCCGAGGCCAGCCTCAGCACCGACGATATCGATGAGATCGTCATGGTCGGCGGCTCCAGCCGCATCCCGCGCATCAAGGAGATGGTCAAGGAGTTCTTCAAGCGCCCGTTGAACCATGCGTTCAACCCCGACGAAGTGGTCGCGATCGGCGCGGCGATCCAGGCGGGCGTGCTTGAAGGCGAGGTGAAGTCGGTCACCTTGTTGGACGTCACGAACCTCTCGCTCGGCATCGAGGTGGAGGGGCGTCGTTTCGCCAAGCTGATCCCGAAGAACACCACGATCCCCGCGCAGAAGGTGCAGTTGGTGAGCACCGTGGTGGACAACCAGCGGGCGGTGAAGATCCACGTGCTCCAGGGCGAAAGCGCGTTGGCCACGGAGAACGTGTCCCTCGGCGAATTCGAGCTTGTCGGCCTGGATCCCGCGCCGCGCGGCGTGCCTCGCATCGAGGTGAAATTCGCCATCGATGCCAGCGGCATCGTGAACGTGAGCGCGCAGGATGGTCGCGGTCTGCAGAACAAGGTCACGATTCGAGCCCCGACTGGGCTCTCGAAGCTGGAGATCGACTCGGCGCGGTCCGAGGCGGTGGCCCAGGAGGCGAAGCACGAGGCTGCTGCAGAAACGAAGGATCTTCGGTTCACGGTCGAGAAGCAGATCGTCGCGCTGGAAACGTTCGTGCGGGAGCACAAGGCCGTGCTCCACAAGCAGGACGTTACCGAGGCCGAGCAGGCGCTCAAGCGCGGGCGGATGGCGCTCGCGAAGAGCACCGACCGCTCAAACCTGGAAGATACGTCAAACTACCTCAAGCGGTTCGCGGCGCACCTCAACGACAAGATGGGCGTTTCGACGATCTGAGGCGGCCTGTGGGTGTTCCAGATCGCCGTGCAAGACGCGGCGCCGTTGTTGGCGGGATTCTCGGCGTGTGCATCGCAAGCTCCGGGGGACGAGAAGGAGCAAGAGTGATGCTGGGTCCTGCCGGGGCGGGTCAGCGCTCCGCTCGCTCGAAGACTCGCTCGGGCGCGCCGACCCACCCCGTCACCCGCCCCTTCATCGCCCTGAACAACGTTCGGCTCCCCGGAGGAATCGGAGGGTGGACCCCGAGAATCCCGCGGTGGCTTGCTGCGACGGCTCGGGCGCAACGGCTGGGGCGCATCGGCGGGGGCGCATCGGCGGGGGCCCATCGGCGGGTGCGCATCCGGCGGGGCGTTGCGCGCGGCCCGATCCCCTTCGTCAGGCGCGGTCGCGGCGCAACGCGCGCGCGTTGAAGGCCTACGCCAACAGGATGTCGGCTACGCGCGCCACGACGCCCGGCGGCCCCACCCGTTCCCGGAGCGTTGCGGCCGGCGGCTCCTTCGCAACGGTGAGCGCGTCTCGCAGATCCGTCGGCGAGAAGTGCTGTACGAACTCGCGGTACACGGCCTCATCGCAGAGCAGGTTTGGCAGGGCGAGGAAGCGGATACCGCGAACAAGCTGCCTTCCCACGAGGTAGGTGAGCCAGTGCACGCGGTGGGCCACCACGGCGGGTACACCGTTCACCGCCAGCTCCAACGTCACGGTCCCGGACTTTGAGAGCGCGCGTTCGCAGCGGGCGATCGCCTCGGGCGCGGCCACGACGTGCAGCCGGGGGTCGGGTGGAAGGCGGGCGCGCAGGTTCGCGCCGCTAGCCTCGGCCACGAGCACCGTGCGGTAGCCGCGGGTGGCTTCAAGGAAGGGGCCGAGGTGGCGCGCGAGCTCCGCCGGCCGCGAACCTGGGAAGATCGCCACGACTCCGGCCTCCGGGCGCCGATCCACCAGGCGGTCCACCGCCGGGTGGCCCACGAAGCGTGCGTCGAGGCCCGTGCCCGCGTAGAGCGCAGGTTCGAAGGGGAATAGGCACAGGAGCTGGTCGTACGCAGCCGCGATCGCGTGCTTCCGGCCGGGCCTCCACGCCCAGAGCTGCGGCGACACCCAGCCGATGGTACGCACGCCCCGCTGCCGCACCGCCCGCGCCGCTGGCACGTGAAAATCCGGGGCGTCTACGCACAACAATGCGTCGGGCGGTGGCGTCGCCGCCGCAACGAGGCTCTGCCGCTGCCGCCGCAGCGCCCCGAGGTGGCCGAGCACCTCCACAAGCCCCATCGCGGGCGGCGCGAGCGGCGAAACGGGCGACAAGCCCTGCGAAATCAGCAACGGCCCACCGAGCCCGCGCGCCTGAACCTGCACGCCGCGACGACGCAATTCGACCAGCAGCTCCGCGCCGAGGCGGTCGGCGCTGGGCTCGATCGCGCTCAGGAGCAGGCGCACCGGATCGCCTCGGCCATCTGCATCGCGACCACTCCGTCGGCGCCCGTGACGGGGAACGGCGCCCCGGAGGAGGCGAAGGCCAGAAACGACGCCAGCTCCGCGGCGAGGGCGTCGTGGCGCATCAGCGGCACCGGGCGCTCCTGAAGCGCCGAATCGATGCGCAGGACGGTCGGATCTCGCAGGTCTGCGCTCCAGTATCCGTCGGGCGTGAACACCCGCAGCGAGCGCACCGCTTTGCGGCTGATCCGGCTGGCGGCGAACACGCCCACGTGCCCGGCTTCCGTTTCAACCCGCGCATGCACGATGTCGATCTGGCCGGAACGAACGGACAAACCGTTGGCGCGCACTTCGCGCAGCGGGGAGCGGGTGAGCGCGTGGAACAGGTCGAGGTCGTGGATCATCAGGTCCAGCACGACATCCACGTCCACGCCGCGGTCGGCCCAGGGGGCGAGGCGCTCGGCCTGAACGAAGCGAGCGTCCACCGAAGCGATTGCCATGAACGCAGGGTTGAAGCGCTCGATGTGGCCGACGACGCAGTGGGGAAACGCAGCGAGCGCCGCGGCCTCCTCCAGCGAAGCCGCCAGCGGCTTTTCGACCAGCACCGGCACGCCGCGCTGCAGCCACGGCAATGCAACGTCGAGGTGGGTGCGCGTCGGCGTGGCGACGACGACCGCCGCCGCCGTTGCCGGGGCCGCGCTCCAACCTTTCTGGGGGTCTACCCGAGTAACGTCGTGTCCAAGTGCCTCAAGGTGCCGATGGTGGTGCGCGCCCATCCGCCCGAGGCCGTAGAGCGCAACCTGCATCGGGGCGACGTTACTCGTCGGCCGCGTCGGGCGCGCCCACGGACCGGCAGATGCCGCGCTGGCTGGTCTCCAAAAAGTCCACCAGCTCGATCACTTCCGGCACGTCATTGTAGAACGCCCGCACCTGCTCAGCCGCGATCCGCAACGGCATTCCCGCCTGGAAGAGCTCGCGATACGCGTTCTTCAACGCCGACATCACCTCGCGCGAGAACCCCGCGCGACGCAAGCCCACGACGTTGAGCCCGACCAGCCGCGCCCGATCCCCCTGCGCGATCGTGAACGGCGGCACGTCTTGCGCCGCCATCCCACCGCCGCCGACCATCGCGCAGCGCCCGATGCGGCCCTGCTGGTGAACCGCCGCAAGTCCGCCAAGAACGACCCGATCCTGGATGGTAACGTGCCCGGCGATCGCGACGGAATTCGCGAACACGCAGTGATCTCCCACCGTGCAGTCGTGCGCCACGTGCGTGTTCGCCATGAACAGGTTGTCGTTCCCGATCCGGGTGATCGCGCCGCCGCTGGCCGTACCGCGGTTCACCGTCGTGAACTCGCGAAAACTGTTGCGCTCGCCCACCACGAGGCGGGTGGGCTCCCCGCGGTATTTGAGATCCTGAGGATCCCCGCCGATGCAGGCGAAGGAGTACACCTTCGAGTCCGCGCCGATCTCCGTGTCGCCGCGCACCATCCCGTGCGCATGAACCTGCACCCGCGCGCCGAGCTTCACCGCCCCTTCGATCACGGCGTACGGACCCAGCTCGACGTCCGCGCCAAGCTGGGCGCGGGGGTCTACGATGGCGGTGGGGTGGATGGCCATGCTCGCTCCGGCGGGGCCCTCGCTAACAAGATACCCGGAGCCATGCCCCTCTTCGACCGCCTCCGCCAGCGCCTGCGCCCGGGGAGCGAGCCCACAACGGCGGCGCCGGTGGCGGAGCCGCTGCCTGTGGCCACCCGCCCAACGCCGCCCGAGAACGCGAACAATTACGTCATCCTCGTACTCGACAGTTGTCGATTCGACAGCTTCGTGAAGGCGAAGCCCAAGCTCGCGGGCAAGCTCGGCGAAGTCCAGAAGCGCTGGTCCTACGCCACGTGGACCTCGCCCAGCCACTACAATCTGCTCATCGGCCTGTTGCCGCACAGCTCACCGAAGCACGTGTACGCCTCCGAGTACTACAAGGACGACTTCCTCCGGTTCAAGGAGCGCTTCAATGTAGACAGCATCGAGTTCGGCAAGATGGTCCCTGGCCTCTGGCTCCCGAGCTACCTGAGGAACAACCTTGGTTACCGAACCAACATGTTCGTCTCCATGCCCGTGCTGAACCCCGCCACGCCGATCAACCGCGACTTCGACGATTACGCGCTCATGCCGCACCACAACGACGTGCAGGCGATGTACCGCAAGATGAAGTTCTATGAGGAGCGCCCAAGCTTCTTCGTGCTCAACGCCGGGGAAACGCACTACCCCTACGCCACGGTGGAGGAGCCGGAGAACACCTGGCCGCGCATCAGCGGCGTGAACGGCGTGTTCAAACACCTCGACGATCACGTGCGGGCAGGCGGGCTTGTCCACGCTTCGGAGGCGCCGCGCTTCTTCGATGACGACAAGATGAAGGAGCTGCACGCCCGGCAAGTCGAGGCCGTGCGCTTCGTGGACCGCACGCTGGAAGAGCTGTACGATCTGGTGCCGGACAACACCTACATCACGATCACGGCCGACCACGGGGAGCTGTTCGGCGAGAAGGGCTACTTCGGGCACGGCCCCATCAACCACGAGAAGTGCATGGAAGTGCCGTTCGTGGAGGGAAAGATTCGGTAGGCGCTACCCCAGCCCCAACGGCCACCCCGCCGCGTCCCACGTCAACAAGAGCGCTGTCCACGCCACGCCCCACACCACGGCAAAAGGCACTTGCGCGGCAAGGATCGTACCGAGGCCGGCGCCCGGAACGTACCGGCGTGCGGTCACGAGCACGATGGGCATGTACGGCATGAGCGGCGTGATCACGTTCGTTACCGCGTCGCCCACCCGGTACGCCGCCTGCGTCGTTGCGGGCTCGACGCCGAGCAGCAGCAGCATCGGCACAAAAAGAGGCGCCATCAGCGCCCATTTGGCCGAAGCGCTCGCGATCAGCACGTTCACCACGCCGCTGAGCAGCACGAACGCGGCGAGGAGCGTCGTCGGTCCCAGGCCGAACCCGCGGAGCGCCTCCGCCCCCCGCACCGCGCTCACCATCCCGAGGTTCGACCAGTTGAACCACGCGATGAATTGGGCCGCGGCGAACGCGAGCACGATGTAGCCGCCGAGGCCGCCCGCGGCGTCCCCCGCCAGCTTCGCGGCGTCCTGGCTCGATCGTACCGTCCCGTTCGTCCACCCGTACACCAGGCCGGGTACGAGCGCGGCGATCGCGATCAGGATCACGATGCTGTCATACACGGGTTTCCAGCTCCCATCTTCGGCGCGGATGGCCGTCATCGCGATGACCGCAAGCACGCACACGGTCGCGACACCCGCGAGCAGCGCCGGCATGATCGGTCCTCCCGTACTCGCCTCGTCGTCCTCCACCCGGGGCGTCCAGGTCCCGAACCGGCGCTCCACAAACGGCGCCACCATCGCTCCGGTGATCGTGACCACGAACACGCTCGCGATGTTGAAGTACCAGTTGCAGGTGGCGGAAACGCTTGCGGTAGGGTCCACGAGCCGCGCTGCGCTCTCCGTGAGCCCCGCAAGGAGCGGGTCCAGCGCAGTCACCAGGAGGTTCGCCCCGTATCCGCCGCTCACCGCCGCGTAGGCCATGGTCATGCCGGCGAGCGGGTGGCGCCCCGCCCGTGCCCATAGCGTCGCGCCCAGCGGCACGAGCACCACGAAGCTCGCGTCGGAGGCGAGCGCCCCGTTTGCCCCCACGAAGAACATCGCTGCCGTCAACAGGGAAGGGGGTACCCGACGAACCGCACGACCCAGCACCGCCGCGATCAGCCCGCTCCGCTCCGCGACCCCGATCCCCATCACCGCCACTAGTACGCTCCCGAGCGGCGGGAAGGCTGCGAAGTTCTTCACCGAGTCCGTCCAGATTCGCCGAAACAGGTCGGGATCGAGCAGGCTCGCTACCGCCACCGGCCCGTGCCCAAGCGGATCCTCCACCGACACGCCCGCGAGCGCGGCCGAAGCGATGGCGATGCTCGCGGCCACGATCCCAAAGAGCACCACGGGATCCGGCAGGCGGTTGCCGAGCGCTTCGAGCATGGCGAGCGGTCCGCTCGGGCGAAGCTCGCTCATTGCGGCGCGCCTACTTCACGTTGAGCGTAACGGGCTCGATCACGAAGGCACGGGAAACCTCGCACTTGCTGAGGCTTGTGCACGCGACGACGGGCGGGTTGAACGCGCGGGTGCCGCGCAAGTCTACGCTCACCTCGCCCTTCAGCTCAGCAGGCAGGGTGAAGGTGATGGACTCCGCGGTGGCCTTCACGTCGGTGAGCACGATCGCGTCGAGATCCGCCGCCTTGAGGCTCACCGAAACAGGCGCCTTCTCGTTCACCACGTCGCCGCCCGGCGCCCACTTCAGCACCACCTCCGACCCGGCGGCCACCGCTGGGTTCTCAATCGTCAACGCCGGTTTGGCGAAGAGGTTGCGCGTTGTGGCCGATACGCTGGTCACCCCGTCGGTCACCGTGATCACCTGCAGTTCGCTGGGCGGAAGCGCGGCGATCCAGGCGGCGTCTCCCTCGAATTCGTACACGTTGCAGTCACGGTCGTATACGTAGTTCCCATCCTCCACCTTGCCGTGCAGCCGCTTGAGCTGAACACCGTTTACGTCCGCGCGAAGCTCCGGAAGCTCGCGGCAGGCCCCCACCAGCTCGGCGTGCGCCAAAACCTGCAGCCGTGGCCCGCGGGCCGGCGTATCCCCGGCGTTCACCGTGAGGATCGGCTGGTACACGTCCACGAAGTGGTTGAACGGCTTCTCCTCGGAGGTGGTGTCGCAGGCGTGGAGCGCGAGCAGGGTCAAGGCGGGGATCATGGGGTGCTTCCGGGTTTGTCGACGATCACGGTGGCCATCACCTTGCCTTCGACAACCGTCTTGCCGTCTACGGTCACATCGGCCTCGAAAAACCAAATGCCGCGTCGTTCAGAGGCTTTCACCACGGTAATTCGGAGCTGGTCGCCAGGACGGATCGGCTGCCGGAAGCGAATGCCATCGAGGCCCAGCAGAAACAGCGGTCGCTCCTTGAACGAGGGGTGCGCCGACATGGCCATGACGCCGCACGCCTGCGCGATCGCCTCGACCACCAGTACGCCTGGCATCACCGGTTGCCCAGGAAAATGGCCGGTAAAATGAGGTTCGTTGATCGTGACGTTTTTGAGCGCAACCACCCTCTGGCCGGGCGTGAGCTCAAGCACGCGGTCGATCATCAGGAACGGGTAGCGATGCGGCAGCATCGCCATGATCTCGGAGATGTCCATGTCGGGCGCCTTTAGCCCGTTCGGGCGAGGCCGGGCTCCCGGTCGCGTGGTCAGGCCGGCTTCGCGCCCTGCTCACTGGCGGCTCCAGGCTTGTCGCCGCGGCTTCGCGGCGCCTTCAGGCGATCATCCCTCGGTCGTCTTCTCCGCGTGAACCACCAGGGGGGCGGACTCGTGTCCGTCGATGTCCACCACGATGAACGCGAAGTCGTAGGTGGTCACCGCCACAGCGTCGCATTCGATGTCCATGTCGCCGTCGCGCCAGCTCCCGGTGCAGGCGCCGTCGGCGCATACGAGGATCTGGGTGCCGATGGCCCCGCCCGCGTCGCTCACCTCGATGCGGCCGATCGTCTCGATGGTGGAGAGCCCCTGCTTGTCGGTGGCCGTCGCCCCTGCGGTCCACTGCACATAGGTTTCGCCCGTTTCATGGAGGTAGCAGCTCACCTCTGCGCTCTCCACCACTGGCGCGTTGGGGTCGGCGGGTTCTGCGCCCGTCTCGCCGCTGCCGGAATCGCCCGTGTCGTCGGTGGCACACCCCACGATCAGCAGGAGCCCCATCACTCGCAAGCGTTGCACGTTCCAGCCTCGTTATCGGTGTACGTCACCCCGGCGAGCACCGGTGCGGAGTCCCCCGAGAGGTAGATCCCCCACTCCAGCCCGTCGTGGATCGCCACGTTGGTGAGCGTGGGCGACGCATCCACGACGTGCAAGTTGCCTTTCAGCGTGTTGCCCCCCGCGTAGCCCACCTCGGCGTTCGTAAGGATCATCGACGCATCCACCACGTTGTCGTACACGCCGATCCCCGCCCAGGCGCCGGGGGTGTTCGCCGACCACGGCAAGAAGCTCACCGGCGCGGCTTCCGTGCCCTCCACGACCAGACCGGCGGCGCCAGACTTGCCGACGTACAGTCCGGTGTCGTTCTCAAAGAGCAGGCGCACGCCAGCCGCCACGGTGATCACGGATGGAGAAGCGGCAGTTCCGTCGATCTCGATGTCATCCGCCACCCAGTACGGCACCCCCAGGTCGGACCAGGTTCCGCTCTCGGGTACGGCCGCTTCTCCGTCCACCTTCACCGCATCCACGGTGTTCCCGGTCAGCGCCAGACCGACCAGCGGGATGGAGGGCACGGCCGCCGCCGGCAGCAGGAGCGGCACCCCGCCGCTCGTGGTGATGGTCAGATCCTGGCTCTCGGGGGTGAACGTTGCGGAGCCGTCGAGCGCGATGCCGCTGTCCCCCGAGAGCGTGATCGTGACATGATCCACGGTCAACGCCGTGTCCTCCACGCGAAGTCCTGCACCATCCCCCCCTGCGCCGCTCACGGTCACGTAGGCCAGGCGCACCTCGTCGGCGCCTTGGCTTACCTCGATACCCCGCCAAAAGCCGGGGTTGTCCGCGCCGTAGGCATCAATCACCACCGGCTCTGCCTCGGTGCCGAGCACCACGAGCTGCGACGCATCGCCGGTTCGGGAGAAGCGGAGCGAACGATCCCGCTCCACGAGCACCGTCACCCCCGCGGTCAGGCTGAGCACCGCCGGGCTGCCTGCGGTGCCGGCAACGTCTACCGTCTCCGCGACCACGTAGGGAACACCAAGGTTTTCCCAGGATACACTGGTCTCGATCACGCTCCCGGTCAAATACACGCCGTCGAGCGCGTTGCCGGTGTAGCTGCTCGCCGCCGCGGGGATTGAGTCCGCCGTCGCCACCTCTGCGCACACCGACCAGCTTCCGGCGTTGGTAACGGCCAATCCCGCAGATCCTGCCGCGAGCCGCGCGCCGTACTTGAGGGAGAGCCCGCAGGCGTCCTCCGCACCGTCGATCGCCAGGCCGTTGATCGCCACTTCCGCCCCGGCGATGCTCACTCCGTTGCGACTCTGCTTCATCGAGAGGCCCGCGATGGAAACGCCGCGAGCGGTGTCCCCGATGTCGAGGCCGCCCCAAGCCACATCGCCGGAGGGGGCGAAGACCACGCCGTTCGTTTCGCCCGCCACCACCAGGGAGGCCTCCGCGTTCATCGTGCCCACGGCGAGTGAAGTATTCTCGTCAAAGCTCACGGTTGCGCCCGCCTCTACCGTGAGCGTACCGCTGCTCACGGTCACGTCGCAGGTCACGACGTGGCGCCGGGTGGCCACCCAGGTTGCATCCCCGGCGAGCTCGCCGCAGTGCTCGAGCGGGGCGAGCGCCTCTCCCGTGTCCTCGGGCGCCGTGTCCACCTCCGTGACGTCGGGCACGTAGGAGCTTTGGGGATCCGGGCAGGCGGCGAGCAAGATCAGGAGCATCGGCCCAGCATAGCCGGTTCGTCCGCCGCTCAGCGAGCTCGGCCGCCCCGGGCGGACATCGAGCGCACCTCCGCCGCCAAGGCCAGGATCGCGGCGGATTCATCGGCGGGGCTGCGCCCTCGGGCGGCCCACTCCCGCGACAGGTGGCCCAGCGCGCGGAGCCGGCTGGGGTCGGCAATCAGCGCCGCGCGGGCCGCGACCACGTCGTCGCTCACGACAGCACCGGGTGGGAGCGCCGCGTGCGCGATCGGGCTTACGATGGCCGCGCCAGCGGCGGCGGCGGCGACGATGGCCTCCAGGTCCAACGCATCCGCGGCGGAAGCGACGAACACTCCGTCAGGGGGCGCGAGGGCGGGCAGGCCGGGCTCCACCACGACGAGGCGACCGAGCGGGATGTGCGGGAGCCATCGCCGGGCAGCGGCCTGGGACGGAAAGCAGAACCGCGCGATCGGGGCGTTCCAGCGGGATAAGGAGCCTGGAGCTCCGAGCGGTGTCACGATCAAAGCGCGGGGGTGCAGTGAAGCGAGACGCAGCGCCAGCATCGGGAGGTCGGCGAGGCCGGCGAAGGCAAAAACGAGCGTAGCGCCTCGGCCCGCGCGCCGGGCCTCTCCAAGCGTGGCGATGGAAGCGCCCAGTGCGTCGGCCACGCGCAGCGCACGGGGTCCAGGCTCGTCGGCGAGCACGAGGGCAGTCGGGTCGCGGGGCACGCCTCCGCACATATCCGCCAGCGGGCCGACGCCGGGCGTGTCGCGCGCACCGTCGGAGTGATAGCAGGGGCGTCCACTTTGGCTTCCCAGGGGAAGGTTTGATGAAAACCGTTCAGTCCGTTGACCACGTTGTGATCCGGTTCGCCGGCGACTCGGGCGACGGCATGCAGATCGTCGGCAGTCAGTTCACGAACACCACCGCGCTGCTCGGTAACGACCTCGCCACCTTCCCGGATTTCCCCGCCGAAATTCGCGCTCCGGCGGGCACCCTGGCCGGCGTGTCGGGCTTTCAGTTGCACTTCGCCAGCCACGACATCTTCACCCCGGGCGATGCGCCCGAGGCGATCATCGCGATGAACCCGGCCGCGCTCAAGGCCAACGTCGCCGACCTCAAGAAGGGCGGCCTCATCATCGCGAACAAGGAGAAGTTCATCGACCGGGAGTTCGAGAAAGCCGGCATCACGAGCAACCCGCTGGAAGATGGCTCGCTCTCCGACTACCAGGTCGTTTCCGTCGATCTGGCCCGTCAAACCAAGCTCGCGGTGGATGGGCTGGGCCTCTCCGGGAAGGAGACGGAGCGCTGCAAGAACTTCTACGCGCTGGGCATGACCTACTGGCTCTACTCCCGCCCGATGGAAACCACCGAGCGCTGGATCAACGCCAAGTTCAAAGAGCCGTATCGCGAGGCAAACCTTCGCGCGCTCCGGGCGGGCTTCAACTACGCGGAAACGGTGGAGCTGTTCACCTCCCGTTACGAAGTCGCGCCGATGAAGCAGGAGCCGGGCTTGTACCGGAACATCATGGGCAACCAGGCCGCCGCGCTCGGTCTCGTGGTGGGCGCATCGAAGGCAAACGTTCCGTTGTTCCTGGGTAGCTACCCGATCACCCCGGCGAGCGACATCCTGCATTACCTCAGCGGCTACAAGGCCCACGGGGTGATCACCTTCCAGGCGGAAGACGAGATCGCGGCCATCACCAGCGCCATCGGCGCCTCGTTCGGCGGGCACCTCGGGCTCACGACGACCTCCGGCCCGGGCATGGCGCTCAAGACGGAGGCCATGGGCCTCGCCGTGATGACCGAATTGCCCCTCGTCATCGTCAACATCCAGCGCGGCGGCCCCTCGACGGGCCTGCCCACCAAGACGGAGCAGTCCGACCTGCTGCAAGCGGTGTACGGTCGCAACGGCGAGTGCCCGATCCCGGTGATCGCGGCGTCCACCCCCTCGGATTGCTTCGAGATGGCGGTTGAGGCGGTCCGCATCGCCGTCACCTACATGACGCCCGTGATCCTGCTGACGGACGGATACCTCGCCAACGGCAGCGAGCCCTGGCGCGTGCCGAACGTGGACAACATCCCGGCGTTCCCCGTCAGCTTCCACACCGAAACGGCGGGCTTCAAGGCCTACAGCCGCAACCCCGAAACGCTCGCCCGCCCCTGGGTTCGCCCGGGAACGCCCGGCCTTGAGCACCGCATCGGCGGCATCGAGAAGGCGGAGGGCACCGGCAACGTGTCCTACGAGCCGCTCAACCACGAGCTGATGGTGAAGACCCGCGCCGCCAAGGTCGCTGGGATCAAGGTGCCCGATGTCGAAGTACACGGCGATCCGGATGGTCTGCTGGTCGTCGGATGGGGCAGCACCTTCGGTGCCATCCGCGTTGCGGTCGACATGGCGCGGCGCGAGGGCCTGCGGGTCGCTCACGCCCACGTTCGACACATCCACCCGCTCCCCGCCAACCTGCTGGGGTTGCTCGGCCACTACGGTCGGGTCATCGTCCCCGAGATGAACCTCGGGCAGCTGGTGAAGCTCCTGCGCGAGCAGAGCCTCGTCGATTGCGTTTCGATCCCCAAGGTTCAAGGTCAGGCATTCAAGATCGCCGAGGTCCTCACGGCCATCCGGCACCATCAGGTCACGGAGGCCAAGTAGATGGACGCACAGCCCCGCACGTACGCCAAGAAAGACTTCATGTCGGACCAGATCATCCGGTGGTGCCCCGGATGTGGCGACTACGCGATCCTCAGCCAGGCACAGACGGTGTTCGCCGAGCTGGGGATCCCCCGCGAGAACTTCGCGATCGTGAGCGGCATCGGCTGTAGCTCACGTTTCCCCTACTACATCAACGCCTATGGCTTCCACACGATCCACGGGCGCGCCTTCGCGGTGGCCACGGGGCTGAAGGTTACGCGGCCCGAGTTGTCGGTGTGGGTTGCGACGGGGGATGGCGATGCGCTCTCCATCGGCGGAAACCACTTCATCCACGTTCTGCGGCGAAACGTCGATCTCCAAATCCTGCTGTTCAACAACCGGATCTATGGCCTCACGAAGGGGCAGTTCTCGCCCACGAGCGAGGTGGGCAAGAAGACGAAGTCCAGCCCCATGGGCAGCGTCGATCACCCGTTCACGCCATCGGCCCTCGCGCTCGGGGCCGACGCAAGCTTCGTGGCCCGCACGGTGGACATCTTCACCAAGGATCAGCGGGACGTGTTCCGCGCCGCCTCCGACCACAAGGGCACGTCGTTTGTCGAGATCCTGCAGAACTGCAACATCTTCAACGACGGCGCGTGGGATCAGCTCACCGACAAGACCATCCGCGAAGAGCGCTGCTTGTTCCTCCAGCATGGCCAGCCGATGGTGTTCGCCGGCGGGAAGAAGGGCATCAAGCTCAACGGGCTGCGTCCGGCCGTCGTGGAGCTTGGGAATGGCCTCGGTCCGGACGACTGCCTCGTTCACGACGAAACCGACCCGTTCCTGGGCGCCATCGTGGCGCGGTTGGACTACCCCGAGTTCCCGGTGCCGATGGGCGTGTTGTTCCGCAAGGAGCGCCCGACCTACGACACGTTGGTGAACGATCAGGTGGCAGAGGCCAAAGCCGGCGGCGCACCGTCGCTCCAGAAGTTGCTCAACGGCGGCGAAACCTGGACCGTGAAGTAGGCACCCGGCGGTGAAGGCGCGGCTGCGCCCCCTCAGCGAGATCTCGGCGGTTCAAGCTGCGGGTCTCGTTGGCGTGCTCACCGACATCGACGACACGCTCACCCTCCACGGGCGCATCGTGCCGGCTGCGTTCGATGCCCTTGCGCGCGCCAAAGCGGCGGGGTTGGCGGTGATTCCGGTCACGGGCCGCCCGGCGGGGTGGTGCGATCACTTCGCGCGCATGTGGCCGTGCGATGGCGTGGTTGGGGAGAACGGCGGCTTGTGGTTCTACATGAGCGCGGGCCGGCTGGTGCGGGCGTTCAGCCAGGATGAACGCGTGCGAGCGGAGAACCGGGATCGGCTCCTCGCGATCCGGGAGGCCGTGCTCCGCGAGGTTCCCGGCACCGCGCTCGCGAGCGATCAGCCCTACCGCGAGCTCGATCTCGCCATCGACTTCTGCGAGGATGTGCGGCCCCTGCCGGATGCCGACATCGACCGGATCGTCGCGATCTTCGAGCGCTTCGGCGCCACGTGCAAGGTGTCGAGCATCCACGTGAACGGGTGGTTCGGCGCGTTCGACAAGCTCGCCGGCTTCCAGGGCCTCTGCGCCGACTTGGGGTTGAACCCGAGCCCCGAGCGCTGGGCCTACGCCGGCGACAGCGCGAACGACGCCCCGATGTTCGCCCACTTCCCGCTCTCAATGGGCGTCGCCAACGTGGACCGGTGGCTGCCGCGGATCCCAGTGGCGCCGGCGTTTCGGTCAGAGGGGGAGGGGGGGTATGGGTTCGCGGAGCTGGTGGATCGCCTGCTGGCGATGAGGGGCTGAGCTGTGGCGCCGCGATGTGGAGCGAGCCGCGTTGGCCCCGCGCCCTGGCCTGCCACATCGCCCGACCCAACTAGGCTGGGTTGTACCTGGAAAGCGAAGGAATATCCGCCATTTCACCCCGCTCCGCCGCGTCCAGGCAGGGCGCGACGGCCAGCAGCACCGCGGTGAGATCGAACGGCACCCCCGGGCATCCGTTCACTAGCTTGTCCTTCGCTTTCGCCCACTGTCCCGCCGCTGAGCGGAGGCTCCCCCGCCGGCGGTGCTCCAACGCGACGGCGAGGTGGATGAGCCCTTGGATGGCACGACGCTCCGGCCCCATCGGGAGCGTTTTCCAGTCCGCCTCCCACACCTCGTGCGCCTCAAAGAAGTGACCGGCCGCGAAGAGCCGGGCGCCGGGGCGGAGGTCGGGGCTCATGCCGGTCCCGATAGCGCGGCCAGGGCGCCGGTGGCGTTGGCCGCGACCTGCGGGTTGTGGTCGCGCGTGGCGCGCTCCAGGGCCGCCCGTGCGGGCGCGCCGATCCGCACCAATGCGTCCATCGCAGGCAGGTAGAACCCGCCGAACGCCGAGCCGGAGGTGTCGCCGAGGTAGGCAATGAGGGTGGGGATCGCGGCCTCGGCGCTCAGCTCCCCGAGCGCCCAGAGCAGGTTCGCGCGCACCGGGTACTGAATGCCGAGGCCCGCGCCGGGGCGCCCCTCGAAGTCGTCGCGTTCGTCGTCGAGGGCGCGCAGCAAGAGCGGGATCGCGGCAGCCAGACCCAGACGTCCCAGCCCATCCGCCGCGAGCCGCCGCTGAACGAAGCCCCGGCCGGGATCGATGTCGCGGGCATGGAGCGCACCCCGGAGCGGCGCGAGAAACGACGGGTCACCGTGCGTTCCCATGGCGTCAAGCAGGGTGTGGTCCCCCCGGCGGCCGGCAGTGTCGCGGGCGGCGAGGAGGTGGGGAGCGTCCTCCGGGTGGCGGAGCGCGGCGAGGCGGAGCCAGGCAGCGGGGAGGGTATCGGCCTGCCCGCGGAGGGCGGCGCGCAGGGCGGCGCGGGGCTCTCCGAGGTCGGGGGCGAGCCGGTCGAAGCGTACGAGCAGCGGCGCAATCGTGAGCGCGCGCGCCGGATTCCGCGGGCCAAACGCCGTTTGTAGCACACGGCCATCCCGCGCCGCGAGTCGCGCCCGCACGTGATCGAGGGGCTCTCCGGCCCGAGCGCGGAGCCGTGCGTCCAGCAAGTGGTCTTCGTCGGCCTGCGGAGGGGGGAGCTGCGCCAGGTGGGCGGCGCCGGGGGGCAAGGCGCCCGAGGCGAAGGCGCCGCGGAGGGCGCGCTGAACGGCCAGGGAGCCGGCGCGTGCCGCGCGAACCGCATCGTCCGCCGAGCCGGATTCTGCAAGTTGGCGAACGATCGCCACCGTTCGCGCCTCCGGTCGGTGGCGGCGTGCCCACTCGCGCAACCAGCTCAAGGCGCCCCCCGGACGGTGGAACTTATCCATAACGAAGATTCGTAGCCTAACCCCAGCCGGCATCTTCCGCTGTCCCGGGGGCGTTTTCCGCAAGGGGAAGGCTCGATCAAAGCGGTGATCCATCCATGCTTTCGATCGAACCAAAACGAGTTATCCATAGCTATTGACGTGTCTATAGATAACTCAAATTCGCGGGCAACGAGGGGTACTTTTTTGTGGATGCGGTGCTTGCGGCGCTGAGGGTTGTCCGATACTCTCAAGGAGCGATGGCGAAGCTCGAAAGCGCTTCGCCCTCACCCCCTCCGTTCCCTCCTCCCTTCCCGCCTCTTCCGCTTCACACTTCGCCTGGGTGCGGACACGTTGGGCACGTGGCACCATGCCTGTTCCCACGAGTCCTGTTCGACCTGTACCAACCACGCCTCGGCGTGTCCGCACCTGGCTTTCCCCCCTCGGCCTGACCCTCGCCGCTGCGCTCGTCGCTGCGGGGGTCGGGCTCACGCCTGATGGCACGGAGGCGATGGGTCGGGCGTTGGCGTGGGGTCTGGTGCGCTGGGGGGGTGATCCGCGCTGCGAGCGCCCGTGGTTGGCCTGGGCCGCCGTGGTGCGAGGGGCGGGCGAACCCGACGAGTTTCGGGCCTGTGCGGCGGAGATCGGCGCGTCGTGGTGGCGCCGCGTCACCCTCCAGCGCGTGGCCTTGCGCGGTGGTCCCGGTCAGGCGCACGCTGCCCGACTCCTGCTCTCCGGCGCCTCGACCAACGCAGCGGTCCTGGTTGAGGTGGTGATCGCTGCGCCACCTGCCGCGCGACGAGCGCAGCTCGATCCTACGCTCCTCGCGATCTCCCCCCTTGATCTGGGCACGCTCGCCGACCGCTTCCCCGCCGGCGGCCTGTACGACCGCGCGCTGCTGCTGCGCGACGCCGATCCCCGCGCTGCCGTTCGCGAGCTGCGCCCGGTGCTCGCCGATCTCGATTTCGAGGAAACGCGCTGGGCGTTTCTACCCGAGCCGGAGCCCGGCCGACCGGGCAGCGATCTTGAGCCCGCGGCGCCCTCGTTGCGGGCGCCGACCTTGGCGGAAGGCGCGATGTCCGCCGTGCCCGAGCGGGCGCGGGAGCACGTCGCCGCCGAGTGGGTGCACCTCGTGGACTTCGTGCGCCGCGCACCGGATCGCCCCCCCGCGGCCTCGCCAGAGCTGCGGTGGGCGCTGGTGGGCGAGAGCGTTCGTGGTGGCGAGCCCGCTGCCACCGTTCACGGCGTACTTCGCGGAGATCCGGCGCCGGCGCCGCTCGCCGCGTGGGTTTTGGCGCTGCTTGCTGGGGAGGCGGGCCTGGAGGCGACTGTGCGTAGAAGCGACGAGGACATTCAGCTTTCGGTCGGCGCCTCGACGCTCTGGTTCGGGCGCGCCGGCGGGCGGTGGCAGGGTCCGCCGGATGCCGGGGCGCCTGTTGTCGAACTGGCGGCCCTTCGGGAGGAAGCCTTCGCGGCGCTCAGCCCCTGAGGGCCTCGGACATCCGGGCCACGCGTTCGGCGTCCAATGGCCGGCGCACATCCCCATCCTGATGCAGCGCCGTGCCGATAATCGCGCCTTGTACCAGCCCTCGCCACCGGCGCGCCGACTCGTGGTTCACGCCGCTCCCGAGCCAGATCGGCGCCTCCGGAACCGCGGCCCGCACGGCCGCTACGTCGTCTTCGGCGGCCGCGGCGCCCGTGGCGCGACCGGTCACGATCAGCACGGAAGCCCCCGCGCGCCGGAACAAATCCGCCGCCGCCTCCCCGATCGGCGCCCCGCCGAGCGGACGCGCGTGCTTCACGTGCACGTCGGCCACGATCGACACGCGCTGCGCCCCGATCTCGGCGCGGTAGCGGAGCCACTGGTGGGCATCTCCCTGGATCAAGCCCTGGTCTGTCACCGCGGCGCCGGCGAGCACGTTCACACGGACCCAGTCCGCATCCACGGCGGCGGCGACGCCGAGCGCAGCGCGAGCGTCGTTGCGCAGCACGTTGATGCCGAGCCGCAGCCCCGGGTGCGCCGCTCGCACCTCCGCGCCGATCACCGCCATCTGCGCCACCACATGCGGGTCAACCGCGTCGCGCGCGAAGGGCGCGTCGCCGAAATTCTCCAGGATCACCCCCGTCGCTCCGCCCTCCGCGAGGGCAGCCGCGTCGAGGCGCGCGCGCTCACGTACGGCCGCGAACCCCGGCGATCCGCGCGGCGCCGCCGGCAGCGGGAGGAGGTGGATCACGCCGAGGAATTCAAAGGGAGCGGTGTTCACGCCCGCCGCATACCCCGATTCGGCTACCGCGCCCGCGCCAGCAACGAGAGCTGCTGGGCCGCGCGAGGCACCTCCACCGCCACGGCCCGCCACTCCATCCGCTCCACCTCGCCCAGCTCCATCGCGCGGGCGCGAAGCGCCGTTTCCACCTGCGACGCCGCCCGAACTTCCGGCTTACCGCACCGGATCGCGAGCTCGCGCCCCGCCGCCTTGAGGCGGAGCGTGCCAACCGCGCTGCCCGCGCCGCCCCCATCCACGAGCGCCCGCGCCATCGCAACGATCCCCTCGACGTCCACCAGTCCCTTCCCTGCCCAGCCCCCGCGGCGCGCCCGCGCGCCCCGCCGCCGCCACACGGCCGCGCCGGCCGCGGGGATGAACGCCACCTGATCCAGCTCCAGCAGCCGAGTGAGCCGCATCGCGGCCTCCGGTTCGGCCGCGATCGTGAGGCGCACGTGCACCCCCAGCTCTTGCCAGAGCCGCAGCGCAAGGTGCTCGGCGTGGGCCATGAGCTCGCCCACGCTGCTCCCGCCGACGCGCACCGCCAGGCCGCCGCGCTGCGCCATCACCTCGCCCACCTCGGCCTCCAACAGTCCGCGCACCGCCTCGGCGGCCGAGGCCGGCGGCGGCGCAACGACCCGCAGCCCCGGGCACTTCCGCATCGCGAGCCGCAAGGACATCCCCACCGCCACTCCCGCCGCACGAGCCTGAGGAGAAACCTCACGAACACGCTTATCCACCACCGCGACCGGGCCCCGGCGCAGCGTCGGGGACGTGCCGGCAAGCGCCACGAGCATCGGGTTTTCGATCCGAACCGCGAGCCATTGGGAGCCGGGTGCGGCGGGCCGCCGGAGCGGCGCTACCGCCACCGCGGGGCCGCGGGGGAGCACATAGGACCGTACGCGGGCGGCCAGGCCGCCAACCGCGCACCAACGCCGGGTTCCGCACACCTCCCCCGTGCCCTCGACCACCCAGCCCCCCGGCGCCGTGCGCGCCACGATGGGGCGACCGAGCCCGCGCGGGATGAGCACCTGCCGACCGCCGCTCGCAGCGGGGACCGCCACCAGCACGTCGCCATCGGCGACCGCCCCGCCTTGGCGAACGGCGAAGCAGCGCCCGCCTCGGGCGAGCACATCCTCCCCGAGAGAAGTGGAAGGGAACACGGGGATGAGGCGGAGTGGAACGGTGGCGGACATTGGGGACCTCGCGGCTACATCCCCAAGGTACTGAACTGCACCGTCACCTGGATACCAAAAAATGGTTGGATCCTAACGGCGACCACAAATTCCGCGGAAGCCGCAGCGGCGGCAGTCCTCGCTGCCGGGGTCGAGGGTCGGGTAGGCGCCCGGGTCGGCAATGTTCTGCTCGACGTCAACCAAAAGCGCGCGCATGCGGGCGGTGGAGTCGCGAATCGTCTCCTTTGCCAGGGCGATCTCCGCCTCCCCCACCGCGTGCTTCGTCTCCTCGTTGTGGCGCAGGTTCACGTGCATTGCCACGATGGCGTCGGCGGCGATGCCCAGCTCCGCCGTGGCATAAAGCCCGTACACCCCAAGCTGCGCGCGGATCTCGGCGTCGTCGTGGTGGCCGCCGGTCTTCCAGTCGAGGATCACCACGCCCCCACGCCCGTCGTCCACCAGGACATCGAGCACCACCCACACGTCCACGTCGCCGACCGCGAATCGGCGCATGTCCTCGAGCTCGCGAATGCGGCTTGGAACAGCCAGAAGGCGCTGAAAGAGCCGCTGGGTCCATAGGCCCCGGAGCTGCCGCTCGATCTCGTCGATCGCCTGCGCCCAGTCCGCTTCGCTGGCCCCCTCCTCGTAATAATGCTCGCGGAACCCCACACGTTTGGCCGGCCGCTGCAGCCAGCTCCCGTCGGCGCTCTCCCGAACGTCCTTCTCGCACCGCGTGCGCACGCTGCTCACAACGTCGTCCAACGTGGGCGTTTGTCTGCCGTCGCGCGCGTCGCGCAGCAGCTCCTCCGCCACGCGGTGCACCACCGTACCGATCCACATCGCGCGCGTCGTGAGCTTCTTCTGAACGTAGGCGGCGCGCGCCTCGGCGGGCGCGTTCGCGCCCCACCCGCCCCAACTGCCATAATAGGCATACCAATACGCGCGTTTGCAGCCCTCGAACGCGCGGGACCGCGAGTGCGACCACACCAGCTCGTTGACCAGATCTGCCACATGCACCCCCGCGACAGGGTACCACCCTCAGGCGCCCCGACCCCTACTCCTCCGGGGGAAGCGCGACGACGAGGAGCGGCTCAAGCGCATAGACGCCGTCTGGCGGCGGGCCGTCTGTCGACTCCACCGCGGCACCCTCCGCGTACCCGAACGGGAACGGCTCCGCGCCATCGGCGACCATCCACGCGCCGTAGAGGCGTTCGGCCGCGTCCTCGAGGTCCACCGTGCCAAGGCGCGCGCGCACTTCGGGGCTCAGTTCGCCGATCCCGAACCCAAGCTCCAAGGGGAGCCCGGTTTCGCGGCAGCTCGTGTCTTGCGGCACCGTCAACGTCCACCATGCGTGGAGCTCAACCCCGAGATCCGGAGGCGGAGGGTCGACAACTTGTAGGCTGGAAACCTCCATCTCCGCGCAGTCCCACGCATTCAGCGCGGCGTCGGCCAGGACGAAGTGCAAACTCAACCCCTCCGCGGCGGCGGCACCGTCCCGGATCGCCACCGTGCCCTGCAGCGAA
This sequence comes from Deltaproteobacteria bacterium, assembly GCA_014191855.1. Classification (GTDB taxonomy): domain Bacteria; phylum Myxococcota_A; class UBA796; order UBA796; family SXON01; genus SXON01. The sequence goes on along the minus strand of BJHF01000002.1, from coordinate 35,405 downwards.
TACCACGCGGCCGTCGGCAGCTCGTCGGCGGAGTCCTCGTCCTGGCCCGAGTCGTTGGAGTCGGCTTCGGCCGCAGTATCCGAACCGTTGCCCGCAAAGTCTGTGCTCAGCGCGCTATCGGTGCAGCCCAGCGCGCCGAGGGCGAGCATCGGGATCAAAAAGGCAAACATCGGTGCTCCGGCGATTCCGTACGCCTGACCAACCCCGCTTGGAGCGTAGCGCAGGTTTCGGAAACTGCCAAGCGCTACAGCTCCCAAGCCACCGCCGGCCACAGGGTGTACACGGTATCGACCGCCCAGCCGGCCGGCGTGGTACCGCCTACATCCAAGCTTTCGGGATAGGCGTAGCCCACGGCGGTGAGCTTTTCGTCGGCGTAGGCTACCGACCAGCCGAACGTCTCCCCCGGGTAGGGGTCGGCCCCGGCCAGCGCCTCGTCCACCTCGCCGATCGCGAAGAGATCGGGGCCGCCAAAGGAGGTATCGGTGGCAAGGGAGTCGGCGCAGTCGGAGTCCAGCTCGGTAACCGTGAGCGCGTAGACTGCGCGGCAGGCGGGGCACCCTGCTGCGGTGGTCACGGTGGCCGTAAGCGTTTGGGCCCGCGCGCAGATGAACGCATCGTCTCCCGACTCGGGCGACCAGCTCTCCGAGAAGAACTCCCAGGTTTGGGTGCCGGTCATCCCGTTGGTCGCCGGAACGATCGACCCATGCTGCACGGCCCAAGCGGGCGCCGCGGGATCCGCGCAGGCGAAGACCAGGAGCATGCTGAACATGAGGCGCTGCTAACCGGTGGCGCCGCTTCGGGCCGCCGGCTGCGGGCGTCTGCCTCCAGCCTAAAGCCTCCGGCCCAAAGCCTCCGGCCTAAAGCCTAAAGTACGTACACCGCCCCGGTCGCCACGCCGCTGCTATCGAGGTACCCCGGCGCACAGACGCCCGCGTCTTCCCGGCCATCGCCGTCGGTGTCGCCCACGTTCACCACGCAGGTACCCAGGCGCGCGTCGATCGACTCCCCGGGGTAACTCGCGTCGGCCTCGGCGCCGCCGAACGTGCCGGTAATCGCGTCATTGAAGCGGTATAAGCCGCCGCTATTCGCTCCACCCGCCGCGCTGCCGGGCGCCCCGAACATGAGCGCCGAGCTGGTGCCGCCGAGCAGGTTGGCGATCGCGACGGCGCTGCCGAGGTTGTCCCCCGCTGTCTCGCCCCGCACCACCGTGGCGGCGGCGCTGAGGGAAGAGCTGGTGCTGAGCGGCCCGAGCACGAGGTAGCCCGCGCCCGCGTCCGTGCCCGCGGCGTCGTTGCCGGGTGCCCCCACGAGCAGGTCGAGGCTGCCATCGCCGTCGGCATCGCGAACGTCGAGCGCGATGCCGGCCTCGTCGGAGGTGGCCTCGCCGCGGATCAGCGCATCCGCGGCTGCAATCGCCAGGTCTCCGCTGATCGGACCGAGGAATACCGCCACCCCGCCGCTCGTCAGCGCGTCGCCCTCGATCCCCCACCCGCCGACGACCAGATCGTCCGCGCCATCTCCGTCCACATCCGTAGGCTCGTGGGGGAGCAGCGCCAGCCGATCGTGAGCATCCCCCCTCACGATATAGGTGGCCGCCGTCGCGTTTTTGCTCCCGGATGTTGGCATTTCGAACAGGTACACCGCCCCGCTCTCCGCGCCATTCTCGTCGTTGCCGTAGGCGCCGATCGCCGCTTCCGAGCGCCCGTCATCGTCAACGTCCGTACCCATGAGCACCGAGCTGCCCAGCGCGTCGTAGTCGGTCTCCCCGCTCACGGTCAGCAGGCTCACGCTGCTCAGGCCGAGCGCCCCCGACGACATCTCGATGAGGTAGGCGCGCCCCGCGTTGGTGCCGGTGGCGTCGTTCTTCGTTGCGCCGACGAGCACTTCGCTCACGCCGTCCCGGTCCACGTCCGCCGGGTTCGAAATGGCATACCCCGCGTAGTCGCTCGCCCCTTCGCCATACCAGAACGCCTCTGGGCGCGAGGCGGTCGTGGTTCCGACCAACGGTCCCTCGAACAGCTCCACCCCGCCCTCGTTCACGGCGTTGTCGAGCCCCAACGCGCCGACCAGCAGGTCGTCCACCCCGTCCCCGTTCGTATCGCCCACCGCCGAAAGCGAGGAGCCAAATGCATCATCCGCGAGGCGACCGATGAGCAGGGAGTCGGCGGAGGCGAGCGTGCAATCATCGTCCGCGCCGTCGCAGTCCTGATCGACACTGTCGCCACAAACCTCGCTTGCGCCCGGATAAACGCTCGTATCTCCGTCATCGCAGTCGTCGCCGTCCGCCACGTCGTAGTCCCCGCGGGCCACGCACGTGCACACCGAAGCGTCCCCGAACGCATCCCCGTCCACGTCGTCGTACCAGTCCGAGCAGGCGATTGCGCCAATTTCGTTGGCGTCCCCGTCACAATCGTCGTCGTCGGAGTTGGCGCACGTCTCCGGGGCGCCGGGCCAGGTCGTACGGCTGGCGTCGTCGCAATCCGTAGCGTCGACAACGTACCCGAGCGGCTGGATGCACGCGCTCACCTCGGCCTCCGGATCGCCGTAGCCGTCTTTGTCGGAGTCGGCGTACCAGAAGGACCCGTCGAGCGCGTTCACATCGGTTGTGCCGTCGCAGTCGTCGTCTACGCCGTTGCACACTTCGTCGGCACCCGGGTACACGGCCACGTCCCCGTCGTCGCACTCCAGGCAGGCATTGAAGCCGTCGCCGTCGTTGTCGGTTTCGCCGGTGAAGCCATCACAATTCAGATCGACGGTGCCCGTACAGTCGCTCTCGTCGGCCGAGGGATGGATCGTGTTGTTGTGGTCGTCGCAGTCGCCGGCCACCTCGGCAGAACCGGAGGGCTGCGCGCAGGCCGTGGAGGTCGTGGTCGCATCGCCGTACCCATCGGCGTCGAGGTCCTGGTACCAGGTGCGTTCGTCTTCCGCGTCCTCGTCCGTCACGTCGTCGCAGTTGTCGTCGACCTCGTTGCACAGCTCGGGGGCCTCAGGGTGCACGAGCGGGTCGTGGTCGTTGCAGTCGGAGGTGCTGTCCACGTAGTCCTGCGGCGCCTCGCAGGTCCAAACGGGGGGGACGTCGTCTCCCCATCCATCTCCGTCCAGGTCGGGGTACCAGTACGACCCATCCGCCACCCAGTCGTCGAGATCGTTTGGGAGAAGGTCGCAATCTTCGTCCACGTCCAGCAGATCGCACACCTCGGGGGCGCGAGGCGAAACGTCGGCCCGCGTGTCGTCGCAATCCTCCGCGTTGCCCACCATCCCGACAGGAGCCTCGCACGCGAAGCCCGGCGAACCAGCTCCAAAACCGTCCCCATCCAGGTCCAGATACCACGGGCTCATGTCGATGCTGTCGTTCTCCATTGTGAGCCCGTCGCAATCGTGATCGAGGCCGTCGCAGTGCTCGAACGCACCGGGGTAGATCGTGGGGTCTGAAGGGCCACAATCGGTCTCGTCGCCGGTCCAGCCGGTGATCTCGACACACGACTCCGTCGTCCAGGTGGGATCGCCGTAGCCGTCGCCATCCTGGTCCCGATGCAGGGTGAACAACGCCGAATCTTCGTCCAATTCGCCGTCGCAGTCGTTGTCTACGCCATCGCATACGTCGGGCAAGGTGCCGGCCACCTCGGCGTCGTCCGGCTCGCAATCCAGATCGTCAACTACGCCGTCGCCATCGCGATCATCGGGGGTGGGGTCGGGCCCATCGGTGTCCGGTCCGGATCCGGGGCAGCCGACGCCGAGGAGGGCCAACAGAACGAGCGCGCGCATCGGGCCGCACTGTAGCATCGCGCCCCGGTCGCTGCTCCGCTATACTGCCGGAGGGAGCGTCCATGGGAACGAAACGTGCGTCTACCCTCGAGCGCCTGGCGAACCGAGCCGAAAAACCCGGCCTGCAGCGCCGCCAGATGGCGGGCGGTGGCGAGGTGTTCACCGGCGGGCTCGCGTCGCGCTCCCTCAAAGCGGTCGGCGCCCGCGCGATGACGGTGGATCGCAGCATCATCGTCTCCGAAGATTTCGACCCGAACAAGGCCGAGGATCAGGCGCTGTTCGCGCACGAGCAGTACCATCTTCAGAACTCGGGCGGCGAGGGCACGAACAGCGGGCACGACCACGAAGAAACCGAGGCGCGGGCCGTGGAAAGGATGGTTCTGCATCGGTCGCGCACGGGCGGTGCCGAGATGCACGAAGCGTCGCATACGAGCGCGCCGGGCGGGGCGCCCACGGGGTCGGCGGGAGCGGGCCACGAAAGCGGGGGATCCACGGAGGCGGCGGGGAACGCGGCGGCCGGGTACGAAGCGATGTCCGCCCTGGGCCTGTCGCATATCGAGATCGTGAACCGGCTCGCGCGGGAGGCGCTCTCGGGGCTCGACACGGGGAAGGATCTCCGCTCGATGCGCTGGGGGGACAAGAAAGGGTTCTTGTAAGGGGGGCTTTGGGCGAATCGCGATTCCCGGTCGCCTTCGTCAGGGAGCGTCGCTGCGATTCGCGGCGCCGCGATCCTCGGCGACGCCCGCCGGGCCCGGGACAAGGCCAAGAGGATCGCCCCCACCGATCTCCCCTCTCGGGTGTCAGCTGACGCCTACGCCCCTCGCCACTCCGCCACCAAACCCAGAAGCGCATCGTCCACCTTGATCGTGGCCGAAAACCCCAGCTTCGCCAGGCGCGATCCATCCATCGCATAACGCCGGTCGTGCCCCGGTCGATCGGCCACCGATTGCATCCGGTCGGTGCTCACACCTGTCGCGACGCAAACAGCCTCCGCCACCGAGCGGTTTGTGCGTCCGCCCGTGCCCGGAAGGTTCCAGACCGACCCAGGCGCCGCAGCGCTGAGCAGCAGGTTCAACGCCGTTACATGGTCCTCCACCGCGAGCCAGTCTCGCACGTGGAGCCCGTCGCCGTAGAGCGGGAGGGGCTCGCCGCGGAGCGCCGCCCGGATCAGCACGGGCAGCAGCTTCTCCGGGTACTGCCCGGTACCGAAGGTGTTCGCCGGTCGAACCACAATTGTCGGCAGGTTGAAGCTGTTGAAGGCGGCAGTCACCAACGCGTCGGCGCCGACCTTGCTCGCGGCGTAGGGGGAGCCGGGGCGAAACGGGGATTCTTCCGCGGCTGGCGGCGCATCCTCGGCGATTGAGCCGTAGACTTCGTCCGTCGACACGTGCAGGAATCGCCCCACTCCGCGCTCGCGCGCCACGTCGAGCAGCACCTGCGTGCCCAGCACGTTCGTGCGCACGAACGTCGCTGGACGGTGGAGGCTGCGATCCACGTGGGTCTCCGCCGCGAAGTGAACGAGAACGTCCACATCCCCGGCCGCCTCGAAGGCGCCGCGAACCGCTTCCGGGTCGGCCACGTCCCCCACCACCAGCTCCGCGAGTCCGGCGATTCGTGAGGCATCCCCTGCGTAAGTGAGCGCGTCGAGCACGATGATCCGGTCTCCCGAATGGATCTCGCGCCACCGGCGCACAAAATGGTGGCCAATGAACCCGCACCCTCCAGTGACGACCACCCGCATCAGCGCGCTCCCCCGGTTTCAGCTACCATGGCCGAACCATGCGCCCCACCCGCGGCGTGGTGCTCGCCGGGGGCTCGGGCAGCCGGCTGCACCCGCTGACGAAAACCACGAACAAACACCTGCTCCCCGTGGGTGACGTGCCCATGGTGTACCACCCGATCCGCCGCCTCGTCGAGGCGGGGATCGAGGATGTGCTGGTGGTTACGGGCGTTCACCACGTCGGCGCCATCGTGAACCAGCTCGGCTCGGGAGCCGAGTTTGGGTGCCGGTTCACCTACAAAGTTCAGGATCGCGCGGGAGGAATCGCCGAGGCGCTGGGGCTGGCCGAGGACTTCGCACGTGGCGGCCCGCTCGTGGTCGTGCTTGGCGACAACGTGTTCGATGCGCCGCTCGCGCCCCCTCTGCGCGTCTGGGAGGAATCAAAGAAACCAGCGATGATTCTGCTGAAGTCGGTACCGGATGCGGAGCGTTTCGGCGTCGCCCGGTTCGATGGGGCGGCGTTGGTCGAGGTCGTGGAGAAGCCGGCGGTGCCGCCTTCCCCCTTTGCCGTCACCGGCATCTATTTCTACGAACCGCCCGTGTTCGACATCGTGCGGTCGTTGCGGCCTTCCGCGCGCGGGGAGCTGGAGATCAGCGAGGTGAACACGCGCTTCATCCGCGAAGGGGCGATGGCCTGGGCGGAGCTGCCCGGGCTGTGGTCCGATGCCGGCACACACGAGAGTTACCAAAGGGCGAACCAGCTTTTGCGGCAGGGCGAGCTCAAGTGAGCCGAAACACGTCCACGACCGCCTGGCGTTGACCCTTGCTCCGCAATTCCACCCCGTAGGTCGTCGCCGTTCGTTTCGCCGCGCCGGAGCTCACGAGCGCCAGCAGTTCGATCCGAACCGCCTCAATGAGCGCTCGTTCCTTCACGATCGCCGGTCCAGTGGCGGAGGCCAACCACGCTGAGGCAGCCTCGTCGGAGAGTCGGCTCCGAACCTGGACGGCGCTCCACCCCCCGACGGTGAGCACACGGATCCGCTCACGCAGCCCCTGCGGCAAAAGGGCGCAGCGGACGGCGTCGTGCAGCACAGGATCTCGTAGCGCCCTCTCAAGCGCTCGGCACGCTGACCGATGCCGGTCGGTATGTCGGCTTCCGACCCCGGTCCATGGTCACCCCGCCGCGCCGTCGCCCTGTTCGTGGCGGCGGCCTGGATCGTCTCGGTGGTGGCGGCGTGGGGGGTGCTGCGCGTGACGCTTGGGTCGCGAGGCGCCGGCCTGGAAGGAGAGGACGTCGCGCAGCAGGTGGACCGCATCGCGACGATCCTGGACGTGGAGATTCGGCGCTTCGAGGATGGAACCCGCCGCCTGGCCATCGATCCGGAGGTCGAGGCTTGGGCGAGCGCGGGCGGTGAGGTGCTGCCTCCGAGCGAGCTCACAAGCGCAACACCCGGTGATTTCCTGGTGGTGAGCGATGCGCGCGGGGCCTGGAGATTCCAGCACGTTCCGGAGGCCTTCGTCGGGCACGTGGAGGACCTGCAAACGGGCGGCCTGGGCGCCCGCATGATCGAGATCGGCGGCGAACCGGTGCTCGTCGTTGCCACGGCGATGGTCGGTGGCGGGCAGCTTGTGGCGGCGCATCCGATGCCCATGCCCGCCATCGGCGGCGTCGCGGCCTCCGTTGGCTTGGATGTTTCGCTCGCGCTCGGTGGGCGCCCCCTCTTGAACAGCAACGTGGTCGCCAGCCCCTCCGGCGGTTTGCTTGCCACCCGGGTGATCCGCTTTGGCGATGGTCTGGAGGGCATCACGCTCGAAGGGCGCACGCGGCCGCACGTCGCTACAGACACGGACCTCACGTTCCGGCGCTTGCTCCTTGGCTTCGCGATGGCCTCAGGGGCGCTCGGGATCATCGCGATGCGCTGGTTGCCACGCGTCTTTCACCGGGAGAGCGATCGCCTCTACTCCGAGTTTGTTGAGCGGAGCGGCGAGGGGATCCTCCTGTTGCAGCCCGATACCCTGGCGATCTCCCAGGCCAACACGGCCGTGGGGGCGCTTTTGGGGCGTACGCCGGAGGAGCTCATCGCGATGACGCTCCCCGAAGTCCTGCCGATGTCCCCCGCCGCCGTCATCGCCCTGCGCGGGTTGATCGGCGATGCGCGCGCCCAGCTCGGGGAGGTGCCTTACGGGGAGGGCGAGGCCCGTCGTCACCTGGACGTCATCGCGTCGCAGATGGTCTGGCGCGACCAGGATGCGATCTGCGTGATGATTCGCGATGTCACCGCGAGGCACGCGGAGGCCGAACGAAACCGGCATTTGGCGTGGCATGATCCGCTCACCGGCCTGCCGAACCGCTCGGCCTTCCAGGATCGGCTGCGCGGCGCGCTCACCGAGGCGGCGGCGCGTGGCGAGGTGCTCGGCGTCGCGTTCGTCGACGTGGACCAGTTCAAGAACGTGAACGACATCGTCGGCCACGACGTGGCCGATCGCCTGTTGGTGGATGTGGCGACGCGGCTTCGTGAAGGGGTTCGCGGCGGCGACGTCGTGGCTCGCCAGGGCGGCGACGAGTTCCTGCTGCTCCTGCCCAACCTCGGCCGCCGTGCCGACGCCGCCGGCCTCGCCGAGCGCGTACTAGCCGTGTTCCGCAGCCCCTTTGTGGTGGAAGGACGGGAGATTCAGCTCACCGCGAGCATCGGGATCGCGGTGTACCCGGATGACGGTCGGGATGCCTCCGAGCTGGTGAAGCACGCCGACATGGCGATGTTCCAGGCGAAGGAGGCCGGTCGCGATGGCTGGCAGCTCTACGACGGCGCGATGCGGGAGCGTACGGCGCGGCTGGTGGAAACGCGCACCCGGCTGACCCACGCGCTCGAACGCGGTGAGTTCTTGCTTCACTACCAGCCGCAGGTCGACCTCCGCACGGGCGAGATCGTGGGGGTGGAAGCGCTGATCCGCTGGATGTGCGACGGTCGCATGGTGCCGCCCATGGAGTTCATCCCGGTGGCCGAACAGACGGGCCTGATTGGTCCGATCGGCGCGTGGGTCATCCACGAGGCTTGTCGCCAGGCGCAGGCGTGGCAGGATGCCGGGCTGCCACCGGTGCGGATGGCGGTGAATCTCTCCGCGCGACAGTTCCTCAACGGCGGTGTGGTGGAGGCCGTGGACCGCGCTCTCTCCGAAACGGGCCTCGATCCTCGCTGGCTCGAGGTCGAGATCACTGAGTCGTTGGCGATGCGCAACGCAGAAGTCGCGTGCAAGGTGCTGGAGTCCTTGCAGGAGCGCGGCGTCACGGTGGCTCTCGACGACTTTGGCACGGGGTACAGCTCCCTGGCCTACCTCCGGCAGTTCCCCATCGATCGCTTGAAGATCGACCGGGCGTTCCTCGCCGGCGCCACCAACGATCCAGAGCAGCGCGCGCTCGTAGGCGCGATCATCATGCTCGCCCACGCCATCAACATGGAGGTCGTGGCGGAGGGCATCGAGAGCGCGGAGCAATTCAACATGCTATTGCGGGACGGCTGCGACATCGGACAGGGCTTCGGCCTGAGTCGCCCGGTGGCGGCAGAGGAGGTCGGCCTGTTGTTGGCGAACCGAGAGCTACTGGTGGAGCGCCTGCTCGTTAGCCGCGTCGCTTGATGCTTCGTGTGCGCGTCGCGAAAGCAACGCCGCGCGGTCCGCGCACGGCCGGAGGCGCTGGCGCGGGGATCGGGGCGTTGGCGAACGCCTTGGCGAAGGCCGGGGTGAGCGATCCGGGGGGGCAGCGCATCTCGGATGCGGTGGTTTTCGCGGCGTCCGGAGGGATCGGCTTCCACTACGTCGTGGTCGGCTCGGGGCGCGCGGCACGGATGATCCTGGAGGGCACCGCCCGCGGGAGCAGCGCGCGCACAGATCTTGTGGATGAAACGGCGGCGCGGCTCGGTGCCACGGTAGAGATCGAGGCGTTTGACGACGAGGTTTCCGCCGAGAACGCGCTGGTTGGGCACGTTCAGGCGGGCGCGGCTGCGGTGGTGTGGGTGGATCGGGCATCGCTGCCTTACGACCGCATGCCCCGGGGGTACGAACGCACCCTCGCCCACCTCGTGGGGGTGGTGGGCTGCGATCTTGCCTCGGAGGAGCTTCGCCTCGACGACCGCGCGGCGCGTCCACTTCCGATCGATGCCACGCGTCTGCGCCTCGTGCGGGCGCTCGCGCCCGTCGCCCGGAGCCGGCTCGGCGTGGTTCGCGCGGGGGCGCCAATGCCGGCCCCGGTTTTCGGTGCGAGGATTCTGGCCAGCCTGGCGGCCGGCGCCGCGGCCCACGTGGGTTCGCCGCTCGGGAACCGGGGTGTTGCGGGAATGCGTACGTTGGCACTTCGTATTCGTGATCCGTCGCCGCCGCTCGCCTGGCGTCGGCTGTACGGGCGAAGCGTTGCCCTGTTTCACGCCCACGCGGCCCTGTATCGGTACATCGAGGAGGGCACCGGCACTGGCTTCGGGCGGGCGCTCCTGGCCGACGCGCTGGTGGAGCTAGGCACGTGGCTGAATCGGCCCGATCTGGCTGCACAGGCTGCGGTCTTGCGAGCCCTGGCGGCCCGATGGACGACACTCGCGCACGCTGCGTTGCCGGATTCTGTGGCCAACTTTGGCGCGGTGCGGCGGCTCCTGGCCGAGCGGCATCGCATGTTCCTGGCGGAGGGGCTCGACAACTCGGCCGGCCTCGCGGAGATGTCCGATCGTTTGGCGCGGCTCACGGCCGGTATTGAGCGGGATTTCCCGGTGGACGGCGCCGCGATCGCCCTCTTCCATGGGGAATTGGCAGCCTCGATCGAGGGGCTCGCGGCCTCCGAGGCCGAGGCCGCCACGACCCTCAGCGAGCTTTGCCGCGCCTGACGTTGGATTGGCTTGGAGGGGAGGGGGATCGGCTGACTTGTCAGCTTCACGACGTGTGTTAGTGCGCGTCGCCCCCAAAACATGAGGTTTTAGACATGCCCCGTCCCCCGGTTGACAACAAGCTCGCCCCCTTCAAGAACCAGCTCGGCAACGTGCCCGACCAGGAGATCGCCGAGAAGGCGAACGTGTCTCGTTCCGCGGTGGTGAACTACCGCAAGCGCCTGGGGATCGGCGCCTATGAGGGCTACAAGTTCCAGGCCGGCGCCGCGCCCGCGGCTGCCAAGCCGGCGCCCGTGGCTGCGAAGCCCGCGCCCGTTGCTGCGAAGCCCGCGCCCGTTGCTGCGAAGCCCGCGCCCGTTGCTGCGAAGCCCGCGCCCGTGGCCGCGAAGCCCGCGCCCGTGGCCGCGAAGCCCGCGCCCGTGGCCGCGAAGCCGGCGCCCGTGGCCGCGAAGCCGGCGCCCGTGGCTGCGAAGCCGGCGCCCGTGGCTGCGAAGCCGGCGCCCGTGGCTGCGAAGCCGGCGCCCGTGGCTGCGAAGGCCGCGCCCGTGGCTGCGAAGCCCGCCGACAAGGCGGAGAACCTCCCGTTCCACGGCCGCAAGTCGAAGCTCGATCCGTACCTGTCCCGTCTTGGCGTGGACTCCGATGCGGTGGTGGCGGCCAAGGCCGGCGTCACCGTAGAGAATGTGCGCGCCTACCGGGTTCGTCGCGGCATCGCCGCTTCGGGCGGGTCCGCCGCTGTAGCGGCGGTGAAGGCCGCTCCGGCGAAGGTCGAGGCGCCGAAGCCGGCCGCGAAGCCGGCTCCCGCCCCCGCGGCGGTGAAGGCCGCTCCCGTCCCCGCCCCGGTGGCCGTGAAGGCGGCGCCGGTTGCCGCTCCCGCGGCGGTGAAGGCCGCGCCGGTTGCCGCTCCCGCGGCGGTGAAGGCCGCCCCGGCCCCCGCGGCAGTGAAGGCCGCCCCGGCCCCGGCCCCGGCACCCGCCGCGGTGGTGAAGGCGGCCCCGGCGCCCGTCGCCGCCACGGCCCCCGTTGCTGCGCCGGCGGCCGCCCCGGCCGGTCGCACCGCGTTCCTCGTTACCATCGACGAGAAAGGTGAGTCCAAGAGCTATGCCGTGCTCGCGAACGACATCGCGGAAGCGGCGCGCGCGGCGGTGGATGCGGTGAAGGGCCGCGGCACCGTGCGTTCGGTTTCCAAAGTGGCGGACCTCCTCTAGTCGAGGCGGAGCCGCCTCAGGAAAAGAGGCGGCTCCACTCCGCGTTGAGCAGCTCGCGCGCCTCGGGCCGAAGCCGGCTCTCGTTGTCCGCAAACCACGCCGCAGCGGCGCGGCGCGCGTCGAGCAGCGTGACGGCCACGTTGGGGCGCGCCGCATCCATGAGCGCCGTCGTGAGCGTTTCGATCGCACCATCGTCAAGGTGGCCGAGCTCCCGGAGCAGCTCAATGAAGTCGCTCGCTTCCGGAGTGATGTCGACGTGCTGGTACTTGGCGGACATGCGGGAACCTAACCCGCGGCGAGCAGCGCCACGACGGACGCGGGCCCGCGCACCACGCCGCAGCCCTCCTCCACGAGATCGAGGCAGCCCGCGAAGCTCGGCAGGCTCGGCCAGCCGGGCACCGCCGCCACCTCCCGCCCGTACTCCATCGCGTGGTGCGCGGTGTTCTTTGCGCCGCTACGGTGGCCGGCCTCTACGACAACCACGCCGCGGGAAAGCCCCGCAATAACCCTGTTTCGCTGGGGGAAGGTCCAAACATCGGCGTGCATTTCGGGCGCGTATTCGCTGAGCACGAGCCCGCCTTCCCGCAGCACGCGCCGCCGCACCTCCGCCTGCCAGGCGGGCATCGGCGCCGCGAGCCCCTGACCGAGCACCGCGATGGTGCGGCCGGCTGCGGCCATGTGGGCCTCCGCGTCGATCCCCGCGGCGAGCCCAGACACCACCACGCCGCCTGCTGCTGAGACGGCCGCCGCGTACTCCCGAGCCATCGCGCGGCCGGTAGCCGTGCAGCGCCGGGTGCCGACGATCGCGACGCCGGGCGCGGCGAGCAGGCCGAGATCCCCCTCCCAGGAGAGCGCGATCGGCGCGCCGGGCAGACCCACCAACCCCTCCGGCCAGTCGGCGTGGTCGGCGCGGAGCCACTGGCCGCTCCAGCCGCGAACGCCGAGGATCGCGCTCTGCAGCAGACCCGGGCCGAGCGCCGCCACCGCAGCGGCGGCGCCCTGTTGGGCGGCTGCCGCTGCCGCCTCCGGGAGCCGCGGGGCGTACAAACACAGACCAGACCAAGGAGCGGGGAGACCATCCATGCGCGCAGTATATGCACGCCTGTTCAGGTGTCAACCCGCCTCCGTGCGTTCTTACTCTTGCCGGTTCGGCGTGCCGACCACGCGCGCCCCAGTCGAGAATTCTTCGCTCGCGTTCACCACGACCGCGGTGGCCTGCGTTTCGTCTGCGCGCACCACCACCACGCGGCCGGTTACCCGCTCGGGAAGCCGGGTATCGGGCTTCGCGCCGCGGGGCGCGAGGCCGTCTTTCTGCGTCACCAGGTAGAGGGACGTGCCGACGTCCACCCCGTCGTTCGTGCCGCGGTCGATGAACACGGTCTCGTAGACCGTCGGATTCGCCATATCCACGTTCAGGCGGGCGATAATCCGCGCGTCCACGTCGCCTTCCGGCGCCGCGACGTCCACCGTTACTTCGGCGGGGAGCGCGTCGCCGACGATGTCGGACCGGGTGGTCTCCACGAAGCTGTCGCGGATCTCGGCGGTAGCCACGCCGTCGTCCACCCGAATCACGCGCACGGTCGAGACGATCCGGTAGACGTACCGCGCGGCGCCTGCGCCCTTCACGGCGCCGCCGACCTTGCGATAAAGATTGAACAACGTGCCACATTCCACGCCGTCGGTGTCATCCAGCTTCAGGTACACGTAGGTGCCTTCGGCGAGATTGGTGCCGGGCGCGGAGGCCGCGATCACCCGCCCGCGGGCGTTGATGTCCTTCGCCGTACCGAGGATGGCTGGCGCAACGAGCTGCTGCCCGGTGGCCTCGCTGTCGAACTTCGCGGGGAAGTCGCAATCCGAGTCGTTCGTGGCTACCACTTCCTGTGGCGGCTGGTAGGGAACGTCTACGATCGGCTCAACCGACGCTCCCGGCGGCGTGAGCGCATCGCCGAGATGGAAATACACACGGTTGCCCGGGTAGATCCAGTGCGGGTTGGTGATGTACTCGTTGTACGACCAGAGCTGCGGCCACTGGTACGGATCCCCAAGGAACCGTGTGGAGATGTCCCACAACGTGTCCCCCGCTTGGATGGTGTAGAAGTCCGGCGTTGCCGCCGTGCCCCCCATCTGCACCATGCCCTCCTGCGCGAACGCAGCGGGCGTGAGAGTGGCGAGGATGAGCGCGGCCAGCATCGAGACTCCTGCGACGGTGCGAGTGTCGGTCAATACGCGCCCACTGTCAAGGGGCGGGCACGACCACGGCTGCCGTGGCGCCGCTGCGGGCGCCGATGGATTCTACTTGGGCCATCGCCGCTTCTCGTGAGGTGAAACCGCTCACTCGCACCCGCTGAACACGGTGGCCGCCGACGATGGCAGCGACGCGGTACGCGGTCAACGAAGTGGCGCGCAGCTCCTCCACCAGGCGGTCTGCGCTCTCTCGGTCGGGGTACTCGGCCACCTGGATGGCCCACCCGCCCGTGGGCACGCCGTTCGCCGAAACCGTGCGATCGGTCGATTCGAGCTCGGCGGGGAAGGCGAGATCCGCAGCCTGATGATCGGCCACGCGCGCGAGCAGGGCCTCCAACGATCCCTCGCGCACTTCCTCCGCGATCAGCGGGGGCGCGCCGGTCTGGGCCTCCGCCTGCGGGCGCACCCGCTCCGCGACCGTGAAGCCGAGGAAGAAGGCCAGCGCCGCGAGCGCGACCGACATGGAGCCGAGCGCGAAGAGGTGGCCACGGGAGAGCTGGATCGTGGAGTCCTTCATGCGCGGAAGCTTAGCACGATTGACACGTCAAGAGAAGTGCGAAACTGTTTGCGGGAACTGCGCCGCCCCCCCTCACCCCGCCCCCACCTCTCCCATCTTCTGAACCCAGCTCGTCACCTCGGCCAGCCAGGCGTCGCCTGACTTCTCGGCCTCCGTTCGGATGCCGTCCAGCCGCGCGCGCACCAGCTTCGGATCGTTCGCCACGACCGTCGCGGCGATCACCGCGGCGCCCTGGTTCTCCAGGTGCCCGACCTCGCCCACCGAAACGTGATGTCGAGCCTGGATTCGCTGCACCACCGAGGAGACGGCGCGCCGGCGATCCTTGAGGGAGAAGCTGCGCGGGATGTGCAGCACGAGCCGCACAACCCCGATCCAAATCGCTTCGTCAGGAGCAGGGAGATACATATTCTTTAGACGCGAGGAACCTCGACTTTCACGATCATTTCAATCCGGTCGCCCACCGCGATGTCCGCGTAGGACTCAAGCTGGATGCCGCACTCGAAGCCTTCCACGACCTCGCGAACATCTTCCTTGAAGCGCTTGAGACCGGTGAGCTTGCCTTCGTGCACCACCTTCCCTTCGCGCAGCACCTTGCCGATCGCGCCGCGCTGCACCTTGCCCGAGAGCACCATGCAGCCCGCGATCGGGCCGGACTTCGAGACGCTGAACACCGCGCGAACCTCGGCCTCGCCGAGCTTCTGCTCTTCGTACACCGGGGCGAGCATGCCGGTGAGGCGCGCCTTCACCTCGTCGATCGCCTGGTAGATGATGTCGAAGCGCTTGATCTCCACGCCGTGTTGATCGGCGGCCTGGCGGGCCTTCGCATCACTCTTGACGTTGAACGCCATGATGAGCGCGCCGTTGGCGGCGGCGAGGTTCACGTCCGACTCGTTCACCGGGCCGATGGCCGCGTGCAGCAGCTTGAGCACGGTGCCCGACACGACGATCCCTTCGAGCGAAGCCTTGAGGGCCTCCAGGGAGCCGCCGACATCCGCCTTGAGGACGACGTGGAGCAGCTCCGTCGAAGCGGCGCCGCCTTGCTTGAACAGGTCGTCCACGGTGAGCCGCGTGCGTTGGCCCTGCGCCTGGGTCTTCGCGGTCTGCGCGCGGTGATCCGCAAGGGTGCGTGCGTCCTTTTCGCTGCTCACCACCGCGAATTCGTCGCCTGCGTTCGGCACGTCTTCCAGGCCGAAGATTTCCACGGGGGTGGAGGGGCCGGCCTCTTTCACGCGCGCGCCGCGGTCGTCCGTCATCGCGCGAACGCGACCCCAGGTAGACCCGATCACCAGCGTGTCGCCCTGCTTGAGGGTGCCGGTCTTCACGAGCAGCGAGGCCACCGCGCCGCGGCCCGTTTCAAGGCGAGACTCGATCACGACCCCTTCCGCGGGCCGGTTCGGGTTGCACTTGAGATCGCCCACTTCCGCGAGGAGCAGCACGCTGTCGAGCAGCGCATCGATGCCGCTGCCCTTGAGCGCGCTCACCGGGCAAACAATCACCTCACCGCCGTACTCTTCCGCAACGAGCCCGTGCTCCATGAGCTCGGTCTTGATGCGGTCGGCCTTGATGCCGGGCTTGTCGATCTTGTTGATCGCCACGATGATCGGCACCTTGGCCGCCTTCGCGTGGTTGATCGCCTCGATCGTTTGGGGCATCACGCCGTCGTCGGCCGCGACCACGAGGATCACGATGTCGGTGACACGCGCGCCGCGAGCGCGCATCTGCGAGAACGCAGCGTGGCCCGGGGTATCGATGAACGTGATGTGCTTGTCACCCCGGCGAACCTGGTAGGCGCCGATGTGTTGGGTGATGCCGCCGGCCTCGCCAGATGCCACCTTCGCCTTGCGGATCGAGTCGAGCAGCGTCGTCTTGCCGTGGTCGACGTGACCCATGACGGTCACGACGGGGGGGCGCGTTTCGAGGTCGGTGTCGGCCTCGGGGGCGTGCTGGATGAGGTGAGCGGACTCCTGGAACGCGGTGTTCACCACCTCGTGCCCGAGCTCCTGCGCCACGATCGCCGCGGTGTCGTAGTCGATCGCCTGGTTCACCGTGGCCACCTGGCCGAGCCCCATCAGGACCTTGATCAGCTCTGCAGCCTTGACGCCCAGCTCGTGCGCGAAGGCGGCAACGGTGATCTCTCCATCCACCTGCACGCGGCGCTTCACGTTGGAAACGGGGCGAACCTCAACCTGGCGGCCGCCCTTGTGCTTGCGGTGGCGACCCTCGGGGATCTGCATCCCCATGTGTTCGCTGCGGCCGCCGCGGCGGGCGCCCTTCTTGAACCGATCGTCCGCGCCGGGGGCGGGCGTGCCGGGGGTGCCGGGGGGCCGGGGGGCGGCCGGATTCCGCAGCGCGCTCGGGCCGGACCCTGGGGGCCCACCCTGCCAACGGGGCTGCGTGCTCGCCTGCTCACGAGCGCGGCGGCGCGCGCCGGTAGGATCCGTAGGGTCGTAGCCGACGGGCAGCGACACGACGCCCAGGCCGAGGCCGGGGAGGATGGGGCGCTGGTTGAGGCCCGCAGCGGCGCGGGTGCCCAGGTGGGCGCGGCCGGTGCCGCCTGGACCGGGGGTAACGATCGTGGCGCGGTCGGCCGTGGGCGCTTGCACCGCCGCGGGCGCAGGCTCGGCGGCCTTGGGGGCGGCTACCGGCTGGGCTTCAGGAGCGGCGCCCGCTTCGGCGCCCGCTTCGATGACCGGCTCGGGGGTGGGCTCGCTGGCATCCACGGGCGCGGACTCCACGGCCACGGCCACGACTTCCGGGGCCGATTCAACCGGCTCGGGTGCCGGCTCGGCGTGCACCGCAACCTCGACGGGCTCGGGCGTGGCCTCGACGGCTGCCTCCACGACTTCGGGAGCTTCAACCGGTTCAGCCTGGGCTGCCGGCTTCGAGAAGGGGCTCGGCCCGGCCGGGCGGCTCAACGCTGGAGGGGGCGCGCCTGGGCGGCGGATGGACGACGGCACGGTGGGCGCCGGGGCTTGCACCGGCTCGGCGGCCGAGGGGCGCGCGCTCGTGTCGGTGTGGGTTCCCGCGGGGCGACGAATGATCGTACGCGGCGGCGGGGGAGGGGGCGGCGCCGGCGCGTCGGTGCGGCGACGCACGACGGAGCTGCCGACACGGGTGGTTTCGCCCTGCTGCTTCGGTTCGGTGCCGGGCGAGGGCGCGGGTGCGGGGCGGACGACCGGCTGCCGGTTCGTCGTACCGCGTGCGCTCTCGAGGCGTTCGAAGAGATCCTTGTTTGACATGAAGGGCGATTCCTTGCGTACTGTGGAGCGTCCGCGGATGCGGCCGGAAAACGTTGATCGATCTGTCCGGGGGGGTTCTCAGGGAGTCCGGGCGGGCTCCCAAAAACGCGCAGGCGGTGATCGGTCGAAACGCGGTCGCGCGGGCACTAACCGAGTGCCACCGATCGCCGCAACTCCGCGAGCAACGCTCGGGTCGGTGCCGCGCGGCGAAAACCGAGTACCGCGCGTGGACCCTTGCCAATTTGGTGTCCGAGTTCTTCGCGCGTCATCCCGATCCGTACGGCCAACAGCTCCGGGAAGCGGGCAGCTGCGGCCTCGGCGCTGGCCGGCGAGGCGTCGTCCGCCACGATCAGCCCGACGAGCGACTCCGGCAGCGTTCGTTCGAGAGCGTCCGCCCCGCTCACCACCGCGCCCGCTCGAGCGCTCAGCGCGAGCAGGTTCCGGATCGCGAGCAGGTTCGCGGCCCGCGCTTCGTTCAGCAGCTCGGCCACATCCAGCCGCTCCTCGTGCAGTGCGCGCACGAGCAACGCGGGCTTTTTCATCGCCTCTTCGAACATCTTGCGTTCGCAGGTGATCCAGGCCCCGCGGCCCTTCCACTTGCCGTGCCAGTCCACGTGCGCCACGCCGTCCGGCCCGGCGAACACGCGCACGAGCGCCTCCGGATCGGCGCGCTCGCGGGTGACGATGCAGGTGCGTACGGGGGGCAGGGCTACGCCTCAGGCGGGAGTTCCGCGCCGGACTTCCGCCGGTCGGCTTCTTCGAGGATGATCTTCTCAAGCGCGCCTTCGGCGCTGTCGATCACCGCCTGCGCGTCTTCTTCTTCGCAGCTCAGCACGCCGCAGAGGTCGTACGCTTCCGCGTCGGCCACTTCGGCGAGGCTGTGGAAGCCGTGACGGATGAGCAGCTCCACGCCTTCCGGGGAGAGCGCCTCGATCCGGCCCAATTCCTCGCGCGCCGTGGCGCTCATCTCGGCGTGCTTCGTCTCGCTGAGCACCACGACTTCCCAGCCCGTGAGGTGCTGCGCGAGGCGCACGTTCTGGCCGCGGCGGCCGATCGCCTTGCTGTACTGGTCGTCGGGGACGATCAGCTCCATCTTGTGCGCCGTTTCGTCGATGTACACCCGGGCCACGTGGGCGGGCTGGATCGCGTGAACGACGTAGCGGGCCGGATCGGGGTGGTAGGGGATGATGTCGATCGCTTCGCCACGAAGCTCGGCAACCACGGCCTGAACGCGGGATCCCTTCATGCCGACGCACGCGCCCACGGGATCGACGTCGGGATCGATGGAGCTGACCGCGATCTTGGCGCGGTGCCCCGGCTCGCGAGCGCAGGCCTCGATCCGCACGATTCCTTCCGCGACTTCCGGAACTTCGAGCTCGAACAGCTTCATCAGCAGGCCCGGATGGGTGCGGCTGAGGATGACCTGCGGGGTCTTGGTCGCCCGCGTAATATCGGCCACGTACGCTTGGATCCGGTCGCCCTGGCGGTAGGTTTCCGTCATCACCTGCTCGCGCTTGGGGAGCAGCGCCTCGGCGCGGCCGAGATCAACGATGATGTTGCCCTTCTCGAAGCGGCGCACGATGCCGGTGATGATTTCGCCCTTGCGGTCCTTGAACTCGGAGAAGGTCATCTCGCGTTCGGCGTCGCGGATCTTCTGGATGATCACCTGCTTCGCCGTTTGCGCGGCGATGCGGCCCAGATCTTCCACGTTGAGCTTGATGCCCAGCGAGTCGCCCATCTCGCACTCGGGATCGAGGCGGCGCGCGTCTTCGAGCGTGATCTCGATCTGGTCGTCTTCGATTTCTTCCGCGACGGTCTTGAACTCGAAGAGCTCAACCTCGCCGAGCTCGTCGTTCCACTGCGCTTCAAGGTCCTTCTGCATCCCGTACTTCTTGCGGGCCGCAGCCTCCATCGCCTGCTCGAGCACTTCGATCAGGGAGTCGCGCGGGATGTTCTTCTCTTTGGCTACGGCATCGAGATCACGGCTGAGCGGGCTGTTCATGGCGTTGCCTCCGCAAGAGGGGAGAGGCCCTCACCGAGCCTCTGGAATTGTTCAAGCGTGAGCGCGAGGTTGGCGCGCTCGATGGAGTCGAGTGGGAACTGTTTGACTTCGTCGGCCGTTTTCACCGACACGACGCCCTCGTGGATGCCGAGCAGCACGCCCTTGGTGCGCTTCTTGGACTCCACGCCGTACGGTTTTACACGCACTTCACAGCCCGCGAACTTCGCGAAGTCCGCGGCGCGCTGCACCGGGCGCTCGATGCCGGGGGTGCTCACCTCAAGGTCGTAGGCGCCGAGAATGGGATCCGCCACGTCCAACGCCGGGCTGAGCTGCCGGGAGACCTGCGTGCACTCGGCGATGCCGACGCCCCCCGTCTTGTCGATGCTCACCCGCAGGATGGGGCCGCGCGGGCCGCCGCCGAGCTCAACGGCCACCAACTCGCAGCCCAAACGCACCACGATCGGCTCGATCGTTTCGCGGAGGTGGCGGAGCGTGGCAGGGGTAACGAGCATGTTCGCGGCGTTGGGCCCAAAAACACAAAGAGCGTCCCGGGGGACGCTCCAGCAGGAGGTTGGGTACCGTGGCCGGATAACCGGTGAGGGGCGTTGGGTCAAGTGCCGTTGGCGCGCCTCTACGGCGTACACTTCGCCTTGGCTTCCTTCGCCGCCTTGCTTTTGGGGTACTTCTTGAGCACATCGCAGTAGAAGATCGCCGCGTCCTTCGCGCGCCCGAGCCCCTCAAAACACTCTCCCTGTCGCAACAGCGCCCACGAGGCCCATGTGCTCTGCGGCGCCTTGTCGAGTACGTCCTGGAACGCGGCCGCCGCCTGCTTGAACTGCGCCTCGTTCTGGAAGCTCTCCGCAATCCGGTAGTAGGCCTCGCCCACACGGTCGTTCTTCGGGTTTTCATCCACGAAACGCTTGGCCACCGCGCGCGCCGCCGCCCCGTTCCCGGCCTCCAGGTTCTGCTGGATCAAGCCGAAGTACTCTTCTGCGGTGGTGGGGCCGCCTGCCTCGGGAGCGGTACCTACACTGGGGTCCGCCACCGGGTCGGTCGTTCCGCCCGTCGTGCCGTCGGATTTCGGAGGCGCGCCCGTTCCCGCTCCGCCCGCATCCGGGGCCGCGCCGAGGCTCTCCATCCCCGGGCGGGGGGGAGGCTTCAAGCCGAGCGACTTCTCAACGGCTCCAACGCGAGTCTCCAGGTACAAGAGGCGCGCGTCGACATCGGTCTGGGCGCCCAGCGACGCCGTTTCGTAGGTGCGGTAGTCGTGGTCGAGCGTTTCGAACTCGCCGCGCATCTTGGCCACTTCTCCGCGTAGCTCCTCAACCGTTTCCATCTTGAGGATGTCTTCCTGGCCGCGGGCTCGGGTCACTTCCTCAAGCTGGGCCACCCGCCGGCCCACATCCTCACCCAGCGACTCCAGATCGCGCACCCGCGACTGGTGGTCCGAGAGCTCCTTCTCATACTTGCTCGTGGCGGATTGCCCAGTACGGTCGAGCACGCACCCCACCAGGAACAGCGGCCACAAGCGGCTCATCGCCCACCCCCGGGGAGGATCTCCACCCGCCGATTCAGCGACCACGCCGACTCTCCCGCGCCGCCTGAAGCGGGGCGTTCTTCGCCGTAGCTCACCGCCTGTACCCGACTGGGCGCCACGCCCAGGCCTACGAGGTACCGCGCCACCGCATCCGCCCGGCGTTGCCCGAGCGCGAGGTTGTACTCAGTCGTGCCGCGATCGTCGCAATGGCCTTCCACCCTCACGAAGTCGGTGCTGTTGCGGAGGCAGGCGGCCGCGGTCTCGATCTCGCCGCGCGTGCCCGCGTCGAGCACCGAGCTGTCGTAGCCGAAGCGGATGGTCACGGCGCGGCAGCGATCGTCGTCGGCGCTGGCGAGCAAGGTCAGCCCCCTCCGCAGGGTTGCCTTGGTTGCATCTGGGTTTTGTACGACGACGTCGTAGCTCCCCACCGAGAGCGCCGGCACCGTAACGGCGAGGGTCGAGCTGTCCCGATACCGGGCCTCTGCGTCTTGCCCGCCGATCTTCACCGACGACCCGCGCTCGAAGCCGTTTCCGAACACCTCGGCCGAAAAACTGGTGCCCGCCGTGCCGAAGTTGGGGTCGATGGAGGCGACCTGCAGCTCCACGTCGGGGGTGTTGAGCGTGTGGTCGGGCGGCTTTACGTCGTCCTCCACCTTCTTCCCGCACTTGCTGGCGAGCAGGGCGGGAGCGAGCAGTAGGGCGAGGAGGAGCTTGCGGCGCATCGCGCGGGAGCTAACTCGCGGGCTACGTCTTGGCCGTGAGCCGCCTTCCTGCTGCTGCAATCGTCGCCGTGGTCGCGAGCATCGGCCTCGGGCTGGTGGAGGATCCGCGCCAGAACCCGGTCGTGGTGTCGCTCGGCCTCACGTTGTGGGGCCTCCTCGTGGCGTGGGCGGTGTTGGGGGAGCCTCAGCTGCCGGCACATCGTGCTCGAACAACGAGGGATCTCGCCCGCCTCCTCGCGCTGGCGGCCATGATTCGTGTGCCGTTCCTCCGCTGGCCGCCCACCCTCTCCGACGATGTGTACCGCTACGTCTGGGAGGGGCGGGTGTGGCTGGCTGGCTTCTCGCCCTTCGCGCAGGCGCCCGACGATCCGACGCTGGCCTTTCTGCGCGACGACGCCTGGTCGCACGTGAACCACCCGGAGGTGTCTTCGATCTACCCTCCGCTGGCGCAGCTCCTGTTCGTGGGCCTGAGCGGCTTCGGTGTTGCCGGCTTCAAGCTGGCGATGGCGGCTGCAGACTGCGCCACCGCGGGGCTGCTCTGGCGTCGCGACCCTCGGGCGGGATGGCTATGGGCGCTCCTGCCGCTTCCAGCGATAGAGTCCGCCGCCAACGGGCACTTGGAGGCGGCGGGAGCGCTGCTGGTGGTGCTGGCGCTCGGCGGCTCCGACCTCGCAGCGTGGCTCGGCGCCATGCTCAAGCTGTTGCCTGGCGTTCTGCTCGTTCGAGCTCGGCCGCGAACGTGGCTGCTCTACGGTGCGCTCTCCCTCACGGCGTTCGCGCCGATGCTCCACTCGGGCCTCACACGGGGTTTCGCCACGTACGAAGCCAACTGGTCGTTCAACGCCGGGGTGTACTCAGCGCTCGCATGGCTGCTCGACGATGGGCTGCTCGCTCGACGTGTCCTGCTCCTCGTCGGTGCCGCGGTGGTGGGCCTCGCCCTCCTCACGATCCGCGATCGCGCGCGCATCGCCCTCTGGACCTTCGGCACCTTCGTCGTGCTCTCTCCCACCGTCCACCCCTGGTACGTCCTGTGGCCTCTCGTCGCCGCGCTGTGGTTGGGCGTGCGCGCCTGGGTTTGGTTCGCGGCGCTGGTCCCGCTCGCTTACCTCGTGCTTGCGACGGTGGACCCGTTCGGAGCCTGGCACGAACGGATCTGGGTTCGCATCGTTGAATGGTGCCCTTTCGGCGTACTGCTCGTGCGAGAGGGCTGGGCGCGTTTCTCCCGCCCGGGACCGGGATAAGGCGCAATATGGCCGGATACTCCACGCCTGAGGCCGCGATCGCGGCGTGTCCGCCGCCCCGTGGTCGTCGCACGGTCATCGCCATCCCCGACGGCACGCGCCCGGTGGATGTCCCGGCCGCGCTTCGCGCGCTCCAGCCTTACATCGGCGATGCGATCGCCGCCGTGGGGTTGGGCCTCCACCGGCAGATGTCGGCGGCGGAGCTGCCAGACGGTCCGTTTCCTCTGCTTCAACACGACCCCGACGACACCTTCACCACCCGCACCGTAGACGGCATCCCCGGCGGCGTATCCCGACTCCTCGCTGGTACCGATGTGGTGCTCGGCGTCGGCATCGTGGAACTTCACCAGTATGCGGGGTTCTCCGGGGGACATAAGGCGGTTTCGGTCGGCCTCGGTGCCCGCGCGACCATCGACGCGCTCCATCACCGCGACCGCGTCACCGCACCCGGCGTCACGCTCGGAAACTTGCGGGGAAACCCCTTTCGCGAGGTGGTGGATGCGCTCGGCGAGGCGGCAGGCCTGCAATGGGTGCTCAACGTTGCCGGTGGGCGGTGGTTCGCCGGGGGGCCGCGCGCGGTGCTCCACGAGGCGGCCGCCTCGTTGGACATCTGGTTGAACGTGCCAAAGCCCGCAAATTCGGCGGTGCTCGTGGTCCCGCCCCGGAAGGCCGTCAACTTCTACCAGGCGAGCCGCGCCGCCACCTATATCGGCCTCTCCGCGCGACCTCCCTTGGTCGAAGGTGCCACGTTGTACCTTGATGCTGCGTGTCCGGAGGGCATGGGGGAGGGGTCGGGAGAGCAGGCGTTCGCGGCGTTGGCTCGTCGGCTGCCGTATCCGTGGAGCGAAACCCTGCGCGGCGAAGCCCCGGTCGGCGGCGGTACCCAGCGCCTGGTGATGCTGGCGTTGCTCCTGTCTCGTTACCGCCTCGTGGTTACGGGGTGCGTGCGGCCCGACGCGCTCCGGGCGTGTGGGATCGAGGCGCACACCGCGCCCGCTCAGGAGCTTGCGCCGCCGGATGCGCTATGGGTTGACGATCCGTTTGGGAAGTTACCGAGGTTGGCAGGGTAGAAGGGCGATGGGCGCGGCCACGTTTCCTTCTTCAGGCAACCACCGCTACCCATCGCGGCGCTGGGCAGGCACCCGTCACACCCGGAAAATGTTACCCTCCAAGGGTGTTTTCTCCACCCCGCTTCGCCCTCCGCCTCGCGCTGCTCTCCTTGTCTGGAGCGGGCTGTGCCCCGGGAATCGCGACGTCAAACGCCGTCTCCGACACTGCCGCGCCCGACACGGCCTTGGCGCCCGAGGACACCGCCTGCGGGGCCGACCCCGAGATTGCCGACTTCGTGGACTGTGATGGCGATGGGTCGAAGGCCGCCTACGACTGCGATGACCACGACGCGAACCGGTTTCCTTCGGCGCCAGATCCATGCGGCAGCTCAGATGATGACTGCGACCCGGCAACGTGTCTGGCGGCGGTGCTGGCGGTCGCGATCCCCTGGGTGGAGTACGGCCTTTCCGGGCCGGCCGTGACGTTCGGCCCCGACTTCAGCGGCGACGGCCAGGGGGAACTTCTGCTGGCAGACGCGGGCTACGCAACCTACGCATACAACTACAGCAACTGGTGTGAATCCGGCGGGGCGTGGGTCCTCCCGGGAGGCCTCGTTTCCGAAAGGCCTGTCTGGGTGGATGCCGTGGCCCCCTACCACTTCGCGGGGAGCGGTTGTCTGGGGTCGCGAGTGCTGCTCCCAGGGGATGTCGACGGCGGAGGGCTTCCAGACGTTCTTTTGGTGGACCGTGGTGGGTATTCGCCCTCCTATTGGTGGGATGGCCGCATCGTGGTCGTCGCCGGGGAAGCAATCGCGGTCGGCGGCGAAGCGAGCACCGGGCTGGCTGACATCGAGCTTGAGTACGGGCTGGCCGTTGAGGCCGCCGGTGATCTCGACGGGGACGGCTCCACCGACTCCCTGATCACTGGCAACGGGCTCGGGTGGGCGGCGTTGGGCGTTCCAGAGCTGCGCGCGGGCCTCGGATCGCTCAACGAGCTTGCCTACCACGCGTCCGAGGCGAGCAAGGTACGTTCCTTGGGCGACCTGGACGGCGATGGGCTCGGTGAGCTGGCTGGTTTCAACTACGTTTCGGAGGGGGGCTGGTCCACGTTCACCGACGTTGTGGTGAGCACGCCAGCGCTCAGCGACGATCCCTGGCTCCGGTTGGTTCCCGCTGAAGGGGAAGCCGTGACCGTGGTTTCCAGCGTGGACATCGATGGCTCAGGGTTCGAACGGCTGGCGATCGGCAGTGGTTCCACCGATGAGCCGTGGGCCTTGCTGGACGTTTCGGTCACCGCCGGCGACGTGTCGATTGCATCTGCATCTACCTTGGTTTACCCGCCTCCAGGGGCCTCGCTTGGTGCCCTCCGGGACATCGGCGAAGCGCGGGCGGTCGTCATGATCGAAGGGCCGGAGATCCTCGAAAGCGGAATCCTCGCGCTGGCGACGCAAGACCTTCGGGCGGGTGTGGTCCAGCTCGGCGAGGCGCCTACGTGCCTGCGCTTCGGGTCCCGCGGCTACCTGACCACGGTTGGCACGTGGAACGGCACCGACGTCGCCGCCGTGAGCGCGCTGGGGTGGGCGGCCCTGCTCGATCCGATCGGGGTTGCCGAGGCGGGCTGCCCGCCGCCGTGATGCTCCGCGAGCTCCTCCTGGCGAAGGGGAACGGGCCGCGAGCATCACCCAAACCCCCCTTCACTTCGCCGCGATCTCCGCCTCCACCGCCGGCGCTCCCGCCCGTCGCTCCCAGATCTGCCCGGCCCCCACCCAAGCAAATCCCGCCGCGAACAAACACAAGAACGGAATCGCCTGCCAGCGACCATGCGCCAGCTCCATCGTAATGCCTACGAACTGCCAGGCCGCGAGCCCTAGCTCCACCGGCCAGGGCGCCGGCGCCTCCGCCGTGTAGCTACCTGCGCCGCCCCCCTGCTTCGGCGTACGCACGAACGCGCTCCGGCGACCGGCGAGGGCCTCGAACACCGCGCCGGTCTGCGAAACGGCAAGACCGATGCCGAGGATCACCGCGAGCGGTACGTCGCGAAGCCGGGCCCGCGCGGGCAGCGCGAAGAATGCGGCGTGCGAGAGTGTTGCGGCCAGGAAAGCCGGTACGCCGAGCAACAAGGAGCGGCCGATCGGCTCCCCGGGCAGGGTGACGACCGCTGGCAAGAGGATCGCAACGAGGAGCGCCAACGGCCACGCGAGGTTGCCGGTGAGGTGATGAAGCGCCTCAGCGCGAACCGATAGCGGCGCTGCCGACCTCAAAACGCGGCGCCCGAGCTTCAGCAGCGTCTCCACCGAGCCCTTCGCCCACCGGCGTTGTTGAGCGAGGAAGCTGGGGATCGTCTCCGGCAGCTCGGCTGGCACCTCCACGTCGTCGCGGTACACGAAGCGCCAGCCCGCCATCTGGGCGCGGTAGCTCAGGTCGAGATCCTCGGTCAGCGTGTCGCCTTGCCAGCCGCCCGCCGCATGAATGCAGGATTTACGCCAGATCCCCGCCGTTCCGTTGAAGTTGAACCACAGCCCGGCGCGATTGCGGCCGAAGTGCTCGACGGAGAAGTGCGCGTCCAACATCCGGGCCTGGGCGCGGGTGAGCCAGCTAGCCTCGGCGTTCAGATGGCCCCAGCGCGCCTGCACCATCCCGACGTCGGACGCCGAGAAGTGCGGGATCAGGTCCCGCAGAAAGGAAGGCTGCGGCGTGAAGTCTGCGTCGAAGATCGCCACGAGCTCGCCCCGGGCCCGCTCCAGGCCGTGGGCCAGGGCGCCGGCCTTGAATCCACGGCGATCCCTCCGGGTGATCACCGAAACGTTCACGCCGCTCATCCGAGCGCGCGCAATCGCGGCAGCGGCGGCGGCGGCGGTGTCGTCCGAGGAATCGTCCAGGAGCTGCACCTCGAAGCGGTCGCGCGGCCAGTCCAGGGCCGCCACGGAATCGATGAGGCGCGCCACCACGTCGCGCTCGTTGTACACCGGGAGCTGCACGGTCACGAACGGGAACGCTTCTTCGCTCGCTGGCAGCTCCACTGGTCGCGACCGATGCCGCAGCACACGCCACACGTGCACCCACCGATGCGCCCCGTGCGCGCACAAGCACAACACGAGGCTCGCATAGAGGAGGCTGAGCACGTTCATGGGCGCGCGCACGCTAAGCAATGCGGCGCGGTTCGCCAAGGGCCGTGAACCGCCTCCACCCCTCAGTTCGCGACGTTCACCGGCATCTGCACCATCTGGCTCGTCAGGTCGATCGAGGTTTCGATGCCCATCTCGGTATCGGCCTCCACGGTGCCGTCCTGGTCGGCGTCGAAGCCGGTGAGGTAGTTGGCCATGTCCTCCGCCACCTCGGTGAGCGACTGTTCAGCGAGGCTGGTCGAGGTGTCATCGGCCGCAGAACGCGCCTTCGGCGCGGCGAAGTGGGCGGTCTGGTACTCCACGAATTGCGGGCCATCGTAGGCCTGCTCGATGTAGTCGCGGATCGGGTCGTTGTGGTCGGGATCGGTGAGGTCGAGGGCAGCAACTGCGACGACAAAGTCGGCCAGGATCAACTCGACGTAGCCGATGTCGCCCTTCTCATCGTCGGCCTCCACGGCGAAGTTGTTGTCGTACACGTCGTCGTCGCCGTCGTTGTTCGCATCCTCCGTCGGATCTTCCAGCGCGTTGCCGATCTTTTCGCCCACGAGCTGCAGCTCCGTGAGGCTGAGCCCGCCGGTGGCCGCCGCCGTCGCTTCGTCGCGGAGGAATTCAAGCTGGGTTTCAAGCGCGCGGAGCGACCCTTCACCCGAGGGCGTGTCCGGGTTGGCGATGAGCAGGCGCTGGATCACGTCGTAGACGGTGGTATCGACGTCGCCTTCCCATACCGGGTCGCCTTCGGGCTCGCTGCCATCCCCTGCCGAAGCCCAGGCCTCGAAGTGGTTGTAGCCGCCCGCGATCGCGTTCTCTCCGATATCGGCGCTGAAGTCTACGTCTTCACCGTTGAGGGTGATCTCCCCGAGCGGCACCAGGCCGCTGCTGGGGGAGCTGACGAAGCCGAAGTAGGCCTCGCCCTCGCGCGGCGGGAGCGCCCGCGTCAATTCGAGCCTGAACAGCGAGTTATCAGCCTCGCCATCCGTGAAATAGGCGAAGCCGCTGCCGGAGGCGCGCCAATTGTCCTCGTCTCCGCCGCCGCTCGCGGTATCTTCCCCCGTTTCCTTCCCTTCTGAAACGGTGTCCTCCGCCTGGGGGCAACCGAGCAGCAGACCCACCGGCAAACTGAGCATGACGACGCGCATTCCTTCCTCCGCCGCCGAGCATACCCCGAAGCCGGAGCTTGCGCGCGCGATCGATGTGCAGCGAATGGTGCTCTATTTCGATGTGTTCCGGCACCCGTTGCGGCTCGATGAGCTGGCGGCGCTGTGCGGGGCGGGGATCGAACGTGCGGTGGAGGGCGCCTGCGCTTCCGGAATGGTGGAGCGGGAGGGGCGCTGGGTGTTTCGCCGTGATCGAGGGGGGGATCGCGCGCGCCGTTCACAGCGAAGCGCCGAGGCGGAGCGGCAGTGGCGCCGGGCCCGCAGCGCCTCTGCCGCGCTGGCGCAAGCTCCCTTCGTACGCGGCGTCCTCGTCACCGGGGCGCTCAGCAAGCAGAGCGCCGAGCCCGATGGCGACGTGGACTTCATGTTGCTGGTTGAGCCCGGGCGCGTGTGGACGGTGAAGTCAGCGCTGCACCTGCTGCGGCGGGGGCTCCCTGATCCGCTGCGCGAGGCCCTTTGCACCAATTACTTGCTTGGAACGGACGGGTTGGCGCTTCCCCAGCGCAGCATGTTCCACGCGGTGGAGCTGGCTACCGCGGTGCCGATGTTCGGGCCCGGCGCGTGCACCGCGCTCCTCGACGCGAACCCGTGGGCCGCCGACTACGTGCGCGGCTGGGTGCCGCTGCGGCAGCGCGCCGTGGTGGCGCCGGGCGTTCCGCATCCCCGCGTGCAGGCCGCGTTGGAAGTGGGTGTTCCCCGGGCGTTTGAGCGCATCGGCGCGCAGGCGATCGATCAGCTCTGGGAGGCGCGCTATGCCTGGCTCTCGAAGCCCGAGCGGGATCGCCGCTTCCAGCGTGGGGCCTCCGTGGCCACCAACCACCTTCACGACTTCTCCGGCTGGGTGAACGCCGAATATCAGCGTCGGTGTGCTGTAGAGGGGGTGCCAGCGTGAAGCGCACCCGAGATCAGCTCTACGTGGCGTTCGCCGGCCTTCGCAGCCCCTGGGGCGCTGAGGGCGGCGTGGAAGCGCACGTCGCCGCGCTGGCCCCGCGCCTCGTCGAGCGGGGCGCTCACGTGACCGTATACTGCCGCGAGCGGTACAACCCGCATGGAAACTGCTATCGCGAGGGGGTTCGCCTCGCCGACGCGCCCACGATCTACACCCGCACCGCCGAGGCGTTCGCCCACACGATGCTGGTCGCGCCGCGCGCGTGTTTGCGCCACGACATCGTGCACCTGCACGCCTGCGGCCCTGCCTTGTTCGCGCCGATCCCGCGCCCCCTCGGCCGCGCTTGCGTGGTCACCCTCCACGGTCGCGACTGGACCCGCGACAAGTGGGGGTTTGCCGCGCGCACCCTGCTGCACGCGGGCGCGCGAATCGGCGTACGGTCGGCCGACGCGGTGATCTCCGTGTCGGAGGAATTGGCCCCGTGGTGCCGCCAGCACGGCGCGAGCGACGTGGAGGTGATCCCCAACGGCGTCGAGGCTCACGATCCGGTCGAATGGGATCCGACGATCTTCCCGATGTTGGAGCCGGGTCGGTACTTCTTGTTCCTTGGCCGACTCGTACCCGAGAAGGGCCTCACCACGCTCGTGGCCGCCGCGGCTCAGGCCCGGGGCAAGCTGCCGGTGGTCATCACCGGAGGCACGGCCTACACCTCGGGTTTCGTGGCGGAGCTTCGACGTACCGCGCGCGAAGAGCGCGTCGTGTTCACCGGGCCGCGCTTCGGCCTTGAGAAACGAATGTTGCTGTCCCATGCCCGCGGATTCGTGTTTCCCAGCCGAGTCGAGGGGCTGCCGATGGCGCTTTTGGAGGCGATGGCGGCGGGGTTGCCGCTCCTCGCTTCGGACATCGCCCCCAATGATGAGGTGCACGGCGGCTTGGCGTGGCGTCGATTGCCGGTCGGCGACGTGGCGGCGTGGGCAACGGCGCTCGATGAAGCGGAGCATTCGCCGGTTGAGCGCCTGCGCGCCGCGGGCGAGGCCGGGCGCCGCCACGCACTGGCGCACTTCGGGTGGGACCGGATTGCTGATCGCACGATGGCGCTCTACTCGCGGGTTGCAGGCCGATGACTCGCGCTCGTGAGGCGCTGGTGATGGTGGTGCTCACCGCCCTTCCCTGGGCAACCGGCGTGCAGGAGATCGGCCTCGCCCTGCTCCTCGCTCTCGCGCTGTTCGATGGGCGCGGCCGTGCGTTCCTGGCGTTGCCCTGGGCGATCCCGGCGCTGGCGGCCGCAGCCGCCTGGGCGCTGGCCTCCCTCGCCAGCAGCGATGTTCGGGAGGGGCTCGGCCACGCCTGGTTGCTCGCCCCGGTGGTCGCGATGGCGGGCCTCGCACCCGGCGCCGAGGCGGTTCGTCGTCGTGAGCTCGTCGGCCTCGCTGCGGCAGTCGCGGCTGCGACCCTCGCCTTGTGGCAAGCGGCGCAGGGCGCCGCGGCAACCGGGGCCTTCTCCCACCACCTCACGCTCGCGTATGCGCTCATCGTCCCCTTCGGCGTCGCGGTGTCCGCCCGCCGGTGGGCGGTCGCCGCCCTACTCGCGGCTGGCGTCCTGGCCACGCGCAGCGATGCCGCCCCCGTGGCGCTCGTCGCAACCGCCGCTGCGGCGCTCGGCCTGCGCTCCGGACTCGCCGCCGCGCTCGGCGCCGCGCTCACGCTCGCCGGGCTCCGTTTCGCCGCCCACCCCGACGAGCTCGCCCAGCGGGCGGTGCTTTGGACCGGCGGCCTGCTCATCCCCCCGGGGCACGCTGGTGCTGGCGGATACCGGGCCGCGTCTGCCCCGATTTACGACAGCCTCCAGCCCGGCTTCTGGTTCCCCAACCACGCGCACGACGCGTTCATCCAGCTCTCGGCCACCGCCGGAGCTGCGGCCTGGGTCGCGACGTTGGCGCTGGTTGTGGTCGTGTTCACTCGCGGCGCGCGGGGCGCCGCCGCGGGGCTCGTGGGCGTGCTCGTCGGCGGGCTCACACAGGACACCCTGGGGGATCTCGAAGTCGCCCGGGCCGCCTGGGTTTGGCTTGCGATCCTGGGAACCTCGGTGCACGATGAGGGTCTGGCGGCCGCATGCTCACCCTCGCGCTTCTTGGCATCGCCGTCGCCGGAACCCTCGATCAGGCCGTAGCGGCGCGCCAGGCGGGCGACTACGCGGGCGCCGCCCAGCTCCTCGATACGCTGCATCCCCTCGTTGAGTCTGAAGAAGAGGCGCGCTGGAACCTGGAGCGCGGGCTGGACGAGGAGCTGATGTGGCATCACGCCGCCGCCGAACCCTACTACCGCACCGCGATCGACATCGGGGGAGACGCGGCGATGGAAGCACGCTATCACCTCGTTGTCGTGCTCGATGATCTCGGCCGCTACGACGAGGCCCGGGCCGAGCTCACCGCCTTGCTCACCGCCACCCGGCTCAACCCCGAGTTCGTCCCGGTGCTTGGCATCGAGCAGGGTGTGCTGGACGTGCACACCGGGCATGTCGACCGTGGCTTGCGCCGCATCGAGCGGTCCATCGCCCGGGTGGGCGACGTGAAGCGTCATTCGTGGATGGTGGGCCGCGGGCGGTTCGTTTTGCTCGATACGCGCGCCGCGGAAGGGGAGCGGCTCGCGTTCGAGGGGCAGGCCGCCCGCCTCAAGCGGAAGCTGGTCGCTCGCGCCAAAGTGTTGAAGGAGGTCGAATCGGAGCTCTACGCGGTGATCAAGACCGAAGAGCCCGAGTGGATCACCGCCTCGCTTCTCCGCGTGGGCGATACGTACGCCGACCTCGCCGACGATCTCGTCGCTGCCCCAACGCCGCCGCAGCTCGACAGCGATCAGATCCCCATCTACCAGGCGGAGATCGCCAGAAAGGCCGAGGGCCCGCGAACCAAGGCGTACACCCTGTACGATCACGGCGTGAGCTTCGCCACGCGGCTCTCCTGGGAGAGCCCGGTCGTGGACGAACTCAAGGCGCGGCGCGACGAGCTGGCCGCGGTTCGGTAGGCGGCGGCTTGTTCCTACCCCCGCTTGCGGGTGGCACGCCTCCCTCGGGCCCAGTCCTCCCCCCGCCGGGGGGAGGTGGCCGAAGGCCGGAGGGGGGCAGGCAAGCGCTCCCCGGGCAGATTACGCCCCGCCCCACTCCCGGGAGCCGCCTTGTCCACGCCCTCCGCCGCTTCGCTCAACGACCTGTTCATCGGCATTGCTGGCATGATTGGCGCGGGCAAGAGCACGCTCGCCACGGCCCTCGGCCAGCACCTGCAGCTCCCCGTGTACTTTGAGCCGGTGGCCGACAACGAGTACCTCGCCGACTTCTACCGCGACACCAAGCGGTACTGCTTCGCCACGCAAATCTACCTGCTCAACCGGCGCTTTCAGCAGCACCAGGAGATCATCTGGCGCGGCGGTGGCGGCGTACAGGACCGCACCATCTATGAAGACGCGGTGTTCGCCCGCATGTTGGTGAACATCGGCCTGATGGAGGAGCGCGACTACCGCACCTACCTCTCGTTGTTCCGGCACATGAGCAACTTCATGTGTCGGCCGCACGTGATCGTGTACCTCGACGTGAAGCCGGAGCGCTCCATGGAACGCATCCGGATGCGCAGTCGCGACGTCGAGAGCGGTGTCTCCTTGGAATACCTCACCGCGCTCTACGACGAGTACAACCGCTTCATCGCGGATATCTCCAAAACGATCCCGGTCATCACCGTGGACTACGACAAGTTCCGGGACGTCGAGGAGATGGCCACGACGATTCAGCGCGAGTACCTCGACGCGAGCTTCCTGCGCGCGGTGCGCTGGGAGCCCACCCGCGGCTAAGTGCCTGGCTGCTTGACGACGCGGAGGTACGGCTTCACCGTGTTCCAGCCGCCGGGGAACAGCACGGCCGCGTCGGCGTCGTTCACGGCGGGCACGATGATCACGTCCTCGCCGTGCTTCCAGTTCGCGGGCGTCGCGACCTTGTGCTGCGCGGTGAGCTGCAGCGAGTCGATGACGCGAAGCACTTCGTCGAAGTTACGGCCGGTTGAAGCCGGGTAGGTGATCATGAGCTTCACCTTCTTGTCGGGCCCGATCACGAACACCGAGCGCACGGTGAGCGTGTCGTTCGCGTTCGGGTGGATCATGTCGTAGAGCGAGGCCACGACCCGATCCGGATCACCGATCATCGGGAAGTTGACGGCGCAACCTTGCGTCTCACCGATGTCGCCTTCCCAACGGTGGTGGCTCTCCACCGAGTCCACCGAAAGCCCGATCACCTTGACGTTCCGCTTGTCAAACTCGGGCTTGATCCGGGCAACGTAGCCGAGCTCCGTGGTGCAAACCGGGGTGAAGTCCTTGGGGTGGGAGAAGAGCACGCCCCACGAGGAGCCGAGCCACTCGTGAAAATGTACGGTTCCGTGGGTGGTTTCAGCGGTGAAGTCGGGGGCGATGTCGCCGAGGCGGATGGGCATGGGTTCACTCCAGACTGTTGCTAACCCGGGTGTTGCCGTCCCCAGAACTGTGGATAGTTGCCGTGCCCACCAAACCTGGAGCTCGCCCATGAACGTCGCCGAAGCCCTCACCACCCGCATCTCCGCCACCAACCTCGCCGACGGGGCCACCATCGACGAGGCCGAGGTCACCGAGCTTGTTCGCCTCGCCCAGGAAGCACCGAGCAGCTTCAACATCCAGTTCACGCGCTTCGTGGCGGTTACCGACCCCGCGCTCAAGGCCCAGCTTCGCGAAGCCGGCTTCAACCAGGCCAAGTTCACCGATGCAGCGGTGGTGTTCGTGCTCCTCGGTGACCTGAAGGCGCACGAGGACTACGCCGTGCGGATGCGGGCTGCGGCTGCCGCCGGCCACGTCCCCCAGGGAGTGGCGGACTACCTCGTGAATCTCGCTACGCAGTTCTACACCCCGACGGCCGGCGCGCGCGAGGAGTCTGCGCGGTCGGTGGGGCTCTCCGCGATGGCGCTGATGCTTGCAGCGGAGGAGCGTGGCTGGGCGTCGTGCCCGATGATCAGCTTCAACCCGGCCGCTTTCTCGGAGATCCTGGGCATCTCGGAGCGGTATGTGCCGCTGATGGTGGTGGTCGTCGGCAAGGGGCTCGCGGCGAACCCGCCGCGGAAGCAGCGGCTGGCGGCGAGCGACGTGCTGCGGTTCAATGGGGCGGGGTTTTAGGGCGCACGGGGCGGTCACGCGTTCAGGTGCTCATCGCGCTCCATCGCGTCGTCAGCGGCGTGCTGCGCGATGTACAGCACGAAGGCGAGTGGGTATGGGAGTACACGGGTCGCCAGGGCGAGCCGCGCGTGGGGGGTTTTGGGGGGGCCGGCGACAGGCTCGACGGCGCGAATAGGAGGACTTGCGATGACTCTCGATGATGCGCGCGAGTGGTACCAAGTCGGAGCATGCGTGGCGAGCAGCGTGATTTACCGCGCCCGCATACTCCCGCGAGACCAAGCGTGGTGGCCTCGCAATCACCGAGAGGCGAGCGTCCTTTCGCACGCGATGGCCATGCAGTGGGCGATGACGATTCCGGCCGACGAACACCCGCAGTGGTTGTGCATGGGCGGCCGCGGATCGATGGGCGGGCTCTGGGGGACGCAGAAAAGGGGGCTCATGGCGGGCACCATGCTTGGGGTGCGCGGCATCGGTTGGGCGGAGGAGGAAGAGCCGCTGCTCGATCTCGTGGTTCTCCCGAGTCCCGCCAGCGTCAAGGCCGGCCTGTGCAGGCACCTTGCGCTGCTGACGATGGAGAGTGAGTTGCAGGCGGCGCACCGGGTGCGCCCAAGTTGCTACGGCAGCGCCGACGACTACTCCCGGGGCTTCTTCAAGCTCCTGTGGCTGCCCAGCCCCAGGCGCCTGTTCGTGGCGCGGGTGGGGGAGAGGAGGAACGCGCGCGAGGCCGGCCGAATCGAAAAACTTAGGGATTCGCTCGACGAAATCACACACTGGCATTCGGCCGCATTCGCGCCTGGCGACCAGCTCGTCGTCGTGATCCTCGCCGAAAGCGCTGAGGGCGCCGCCGGCTCCAGCGTGAAGGTCATCATCGGCGGCGACACCTCCTCGCCTTGGGGGCCCCTCCTGCTCGCGGGCTGATCGTCCGGAGCCTCGCCGCTGTAGACTCTGAT
>BJHF01000001.1 GCA_014191855.1 Deltaproteobacteria bacterium | reverse complement strand
GTGTTTGCTCACCGCCGGCAGGCTCATCTTTCCCAGGAACGGCGCCGCGATCTCCGACACGCTCGCCTCGCCATGGGAGAGGCGGGCGAGCATGGCGCGCCGCGTGGGATCGGCGAGCGCGGCGAAGGTCTGGCTCAGGGGGTCACGCACGTACTAAACCATCTGGTTTAGTATCACGTGGCCTGCGCCAGGTGTCCACAACGCGGCCGGAAACACCTGGGTGCGGCCCCCGTGCAACCCGCGCCCTCCCGTGACCACGCAGCGTTGGCGGCCCCACACACGCGACGCGAAGGGCACCCCGGCCCGCTGGCCGCACCGCTCACACCCCCCTCAACTCCCCATCCCCAAACAGCTCCACGTACTTCGCGAACACCCCGTGACAGAGCTGGTTCCAGCTACACGAACCACACGTCGCCGTCTGCATGCGCTTGCGGTCGGGCTGCCAGTTGTAGAGCCCCTCCAGCGAAACCCGGTCCGGGTGGCGCACCCACTCGAAGGTGACCCGCGGATTCCAGTGGATGTCGTTGGCGAACACGCGGGAATCGCCGAGGGCGCACGCGGGGACGCCGAAGAAGCGGACGATCATGGGGCCGGCGGCCTCGATCACTTGGGGCACGAGCGCCTGGATCTCGCCCAGCCTGAGCGTGAGCGCACCATAGGCATCCTCCCCCGCGCCCTCCGGTGTCACATTCGACACGACCAGCAGCTCCGCGCCCCGCTCCCGCGCCAGCTTCACGGTTTCAACCAGCCGATGCGCGTTCTCCCGCACCAGCACCGTGTTCACGAAGATGCGAAAGCCTGGCTGGGCGCGACCCAGCGCCATCGCCCGTTCGAGGCGGGCAAAACTGCCCGGTCGGCGGGTGAGTGACTCGTGGGTCACGGCGTCGGGGCCGTGGAGCGAAAACAGGGCTTCGTCGAGGAAGGGGAGCGCGCGGGCGGCGAAGGCTGGATCGGCCAGGCGCGTGCCAATGGTGCCGATGCTCGTGCGCATCCCGAGCTTCTTCGCGAGCTGGAGGATCTCAACGAACTGGGGGTGGATGGTGGGTTCGCCGCCCGTAAAGTGCACGGACTCGATGCCCCGCTCCGCCTGCTCGCGCAGCACCCGCGCCACCCGCCCAAAAGTGACGGGGAACGCCTCGTAGGCGCTCATCCGGTGCTCCTCGGAGCAGAAG
The DNA here is from genome assembly GCA_014191855.1 of Deltaproteobacteria bacterium. Classification (GTDB taxonomy): domain Bacteria; phylum Myxococcota_A; class UBA796; order UBA796; family SXON01; genus SXON01. The sequence continues at coordinate 299,220 of BJHF01000001.1, read as the reverse complement.
CTGCAGCGCTCGGGGCAGTGGTAGGTGATGTGGAACTCGAGCCGGCGCATGGGCTGGCCCGTTTCGGGGTGGAGCCAGGGCGTATCGCTCATGCCGAGAGCCGCGCACGATGGGCGAAGTACGCCGGGTACAGGCGATTGCAGAGGCGGGTGAGCACCGCGTCGGCCCGCGCGGTCGCGACCATGATCGCTTCGCCGAGCTCCTCGGCCAGAAACGCGGTCGACGCCTGACCGGCCTCGGCGAACGCGGCGGCGTCGGGTGGGGCATCCAGCGTGCCCAGCGTGGCACGTTCGCGCAGGTGATCGAGGTTCCCTGCCAGGATCAGGTTGTTCGCGTAGATGCGGCGGTCGCTGTCTACGACGAAGCCGGTGTTGTAGAAGGCGACCGGCGCCCGGACAAAGAGGTTGCGGAGGTACACGCGCTCGCCGGCCGCCCAAGCGCGCTCGATGCTGTCGCCGATCTCGGTGAAGCTCGCTTCCAACGCGGCGAGCTGCTCGTCGCGCCAGGGGAGGTAGTACCCGGGGAGCAGGTTGAAGCGTCGGATGCCGAGCGAGCGCAGATAGTGGAAGTTGGAGGCGGCACGCACTGCCGTGGAGGGGGCGATGGTCTGGGTGACGACGAAGCGGGGGAGCTTCAGGAGCTCAGGCAGCTTCGCGACGACGGGGGCGTGGCTCGACCCGCCGCGCCGGAGCCCGTCGTGATCGCGCGCCTCGCCGTCGAGGCTGAGGGTGAGCGTGACACGAGGATGTGCATGGAGAAACGCCAACCATGCATCGTCGAGGTGGGTCCCGTTCGTCGAGAGGTAAACCTGCACGGAGGGGGGCGCCGCCTCGATCACCGCGCGCACCACTTCCGGCACCAACAGCGGTTCCCCGCCGAAGATCTTGCAGTCCCCGCCGCCGTAGCGCTCGACGAACAAGCGCATCGCGGCGACGGCGTCGCCTACGCTCAGGTCCGGCTCGCCGTCCTTCGCGGTAGGGCAGTAGGCGCAGCGCAGATCGCACCGGCGTGTGACCACCAAGATCAGGGCGTTGCGCCAGCGATCCGCGCGCGGCGCGGGGGCTAGCTCACCACTGCCCGTGCGAACCGTGGCTCCCATGCGATCCATGGCTGCCGTGCGAACCGTGCGAACCGTGCGACCCATGCGACCCGTGGCTGCCGTGCGACCCGTGGCTGCCGTGCGATCCGTGGCTGCCGTGCGACCCATGGCTGCCGTGCGACCCGTGGCTGCCGTGCGACCCGTGCGAGCCATGGCTGCAATGCTGCGCGAGGAGCGTGGCGGTGCTCTCCGGCGCATCGCCCTTCCGGTCGAGGAACGCCGGATCCAGCTCCATCTCGCCGGCCGTGGCCTGAAGGAGCAGGAGCGACTGGGCCACAACGTCCCCCTTCTGGTTGGCGGCCGCGACTTCGCCGGCCTGGAGCTGGTGGAACGCCTGGCGTTTGAGCACCGGGAACTCCAGCTCTTCGGCGGCCTTCTCCCAGTCAGCCCCGTCTTTCTTGCCGGGAAAACCAGTCGTCTTGGGCTTGTCTGTGCTCATGAGCTCACCTCGTTGGCCGGCGCGTAGGGGGTCGTGCCGGGGCGGGATCGGGAGATCGTCCACCGTCGGAAGATGCGTTCCACGCTGCCATCGGCATCGTTCGCCAGCAGGTGGTAGAGATACTTCTGCACGCCGTAGAACTCCTGGCACTTCCGCGAGAGCGGGCGTTGGCCGAAGATGTCTCCGTCGAACATGTAGTTGTGCAGCGGCTGCACGCCACAGGTGGGCTTGTACACGCAGCTATGGCAGGCGGGCAGCGCATCCTGGATCGAGGCGACCGCGAGCGCCTTCACCGTGGGGTGGCGCAAAACCTCGTCGAAGCTCGACGAATCCACGTGGCCCAACTTGAAGAAGTCGTTGCCCATGTGGGCCGCCATCCGGCCCTCGTCGTCTGTATAGATCGAACCGTCGAAGTTGTAGGCCAACTGGGCGCTGCCCGAGCCGCAGGGCGAGCGACAGTCGCTGTAGTTCGGATCGTCCGGCGTCAGCATCTTCGTAAGGAACAACGAAGCGAGTCGCTCTTGCACGAACACGCCCTGGCGGTTGAGCGCGATCACGTGGTCGAGCGTGGTGCGGTAGAACTCGAGGAACTCGTCCATCGAGTAGCCGATCTGCTTCCAGGTGTTCACCGCGAAGCCGAAGGGGTTCAGCGGGCGGATGTGAACGCTGCGAATACCGCGGCCAACGTACTCATCCACGATCTCCTTGCCGCGGGTGAGCGAGGCGCGGGTCGTGGTCATCAGCGCATCCACGTGGAACAGGTCCGGGTCGAAGCCGCGGCGCACCCACTCGGCGTTGAACTTGTCCATCCAGCCCGTCACGGAGGCGTAGGAGCTCGTCTTGCCCGTCCACCCGCGGTTGTAGTCGTGCAAGTCCGCCGGGCCGTCGAGCGAGGTGCACACCATCACGCCCTTGTCGAGGAGATAGTTCATCTTCTCGTCGTCCATCAGCGTGAGGTTGGTGACGAGCGAGAGCAGCAGCTCCTTGTTCTCGTACCGGTTCTTCTCCAGCGCGTAGTCACACACAAACTGAATGACGGGGAAGTTTGCCGTCGGTTCGCCGCCCTGAAATTCGAAGCCGAGCACCGGCGTGGGCGACCGGAAGGCGAAGTCCACGACCTTCCGGGCGGTGTCCAGCGACATGTCCGTATCGACGCGATCCATGTCGGTGCGGCTGGCGTGGCAGTAGCGGCAGGCGTGGTTGCAGCGCAGCGTAGTAACGACGGCATGCAGGTGCGGACCATGCTGGAGAAACGCCTTCTTTCGGCGGATCTTGACCGCGAGCGCATCGAGATCGAAGTCGTGCTTGAAGAAGTAGCGACGGCGAAGGGGCTCGTAGAGCGCATCCTCCGGACCAATCTGTCCGGCCAGGAATCTCCGGAAGTCCTCGGGAGACAGGAACAGGTGCTCTCCGACATCGTTGGTCATGAGCACGCGCCCGTCTACCATTCCGTAGCGGAAATAACCGACCTTGTCCTTGTCGAACGACCGGGGATCGACCGCGAGATCGGTGAGCATCATGCGCTCATCCCCTTACGCGCGAGGATCGACTCGAACAGCGCGTGGTTGCTCAGCTCGTCGGCCAGGCGCTCCCGGATGCTCTCACGCACCGGCACAGCTTCCACCAGCCAATCCGTCTCCCCCTCCACCACGTTCATCGCGCCCAACGCCGCGAAACGCTCGCTCGCGCGACGAACCGCATCCCCGTTGTAGAGGGACTTGTGGAAGCGGAGCGTGAGCGGCTCACTCACTGGCGGGCTTCTCCCAGGGAACGGGGATGTCGAGATCGTCGCTGGCCATCTCCTCGGCGTCCAGCTCCGCGAGCAGGCGATCGATCGTAGACGGGCCATCAGCCGCGAACAACGCCTTCGCCATGATGAATTCACGGAGTCGACCGTTGCTCTCGCCGACCTGCTTCCGCAGCGCCTGGTTCAGGAGCTCGCTTGAGAACTGTCCGATCAACGCCAGCAGCTCCTCCTCGGTGGCCGCCTGGCGTGCGCGGAGCACTACCTGCACCTTCCGGTCGCCGACGCGATCGAGGAACACATAGCACCGGTCGAGGAACAGGTACGCGGCACCCATGATGACGTCGAGCTCGTAGATCGACTCATCCACGGTGAAGCGGACGCGCCGCTCATCGACCTCGGAAGAAAGTGCGTTCTCGGTCATGCGGCCGGCGCCCCGGGGGAGAGGCGGGCCGACGCGGCGGCCATGGATTCGGGGTGACTCCAGACTCGCGCTGCGTGGGGCGCGAGCTGGGCGAGGCGATCCATCTCCGTACCTTCGTTGTCCGCGGCGATCGCGGCGAGGCGCCGGACGACGCGGCCGAGCGACTCGTCCATCGGCGCGGTGCCATCGCCCCCGTCCATCACGATGAAGTCGAGCAGGGCGGTGTGCGCGGGCCCCTTCGCGGCGACAAGCGTGGAGCCGCCATCAAGCAGCGCGGCGACAAGCGTGGAGCCGCCATCCAGCAGCGCAGCTCCCTCGCGCAGGCACACGTCCACCCGGGCGAGGCGGCCATCCGCGTTCACAAGGTTGAGCGTAATCGCGCCTTCAAACGGTGGAAACACCCGCTCCAAGCGCCAGCCGAGGCCGAGATCGGCGCCGGGCCCAAGGGGATGAAAAAGGAACGCCGGATGCAAAGCACCAGCCGCGAACGCCGAACCCGGGGCCGCGACGAGCGCGACTCCGAACATGGCGTACCTCAAGAAGTCCCGGCGACTGTCCATGGGCAGACTCCCGAAGGTCGGACAATATCGCGAATCGACGGGGAGTGGACGGAAAAATCCCAGCCGCGCCGCCCGGGTGTTCTCGCGCGCGGTCCCGACTACCCTACCAAAGCTCGGACTCAGGCAGGGTCCGGGCCGATCTCTGGGTTAGCCCCGTGGGCCATGGCCGACTTTCTGGTCCTCGGTACCGGCCTCGCCGGTCTCTTCTTCGCGTTGCGCGCGGCGCGCCACGGCACGGTGCGGCTGATCAGCAAGACCGTCCGCGCCGAATCGAACACGGCGTACGCCCAGGGCGGCATCGCGGCGGTGTGGGCGCCGGACGACTCCGCGGAGGCGCACGTCAACGACACGCTCGTCGCCGGGGCCGGGCTGTGTAGGCGGGAGGCCGTGGAGCAGACGGTGCGCGACGCTTCCGAGCGCATCCGCGAGCTGATCGAGCTTGGCGTACAGTTTTCGCAGGACGATGGCGAGTACAGCCTGCACCGTGAGGGCGGGCACAGCGCGCGGCGCATCCTGCACACCGACGACCTCACCGGCGCAGAGCTGGTCCGTGCCTTGTTGGCCGCCGTCGCCGCGGAGCCGAACATCGAGCTCATCGAGGACCACATCGCGGTGGATCTCATCACGGTGAACACCCTCGCGCGGCGGCGCGGACGCCCCCCCGCGGAGCCGGATCGGGTGCTCGGCGCCTACCTCCTGAACGTGAACACGGGGCACGTCGCGGTAGAGGCGGCGCGCGTCGTGGCGCTTTGCACCGGCGGCGCTGGAAAAGTGTACTTGTACACCTCGAACCCAGATATCGCGAGTGGGGACGGGATTGCGATGGCCTGGCGCGCGGGCGCCCGCATCGCCAACATGGAGTTCGTTCAGTTCCACCCGACCGTGCTCTTCCACCCCCACGCGAAGAGCTTCCTCATCTCCGAAGCGCTCCGCGGCGAGGGCGGAATTCTCCGCCTCGCGAATGGCGAAGCGTTCATGAAGCGCTACGACCCGCGCGCCGAGCTCGCCCCCCGCGACATCGTCGCGCGCGCCATCGACGCCGAGCTCAAGCGCCGCGGCGACGATTGCGTGTACCTCGACATGACGCACCTCGACCGCGACACGTTGGCCGCCCGCTTCCCAAACATCTACAAGCGCTGCGCGGAGCTGGGGATCGACATCGCCACCGCCCCGATCCCGGTGGTGCCGGCGGCGCACTACTTCTGCGGCGGCGTGCAGACCGACCTTGAAGGCGAGTCCAGCGTACAGAACCTCTTCGCCGTCGGCGAGTGCGCGTGCACCGGGCTGCACGGAGCGAACCGATTGGCGTCGAACTCGCTACTCGAAGCGGTGGTTTTCGCCGATCATGCGTCCCGACTGGCGGCAGCGCGGCTGGCCGAAACGCCCGCGCCCACCGACATTCCCGAGTGGGACCACGGGCGCGCGGTCGACAGCGACGAGCAGGTGGTCATCACCCAGACGTGGGACGAGATCCGGCGCTTCATGTGGAACTACGTGGGGATTGTGCGCACGACCAAGCGCCTCTTGCGTGCCCGGGCGCGCGTGCAGCTCGTGAAGGACGAGATCCAGGACTACTACTGGGACTTCCGCCTCACCGCCCCGCTGGTAGAGCTGCGAAACCTCGCCGACGTGGCGGAGCTCGTCGTCGAGAGCGCGCTCCGGCGAAAAGAGAGCCGCGGGCTGCACTACACGCTGGACTATCCGGCGCTGGATCCGCGCGGGCTGCGCGACACGGTGCTGGTGCGGCGGTCGTGACGAGGCTGGAGTCTGGAGGCTGGAGGAGGCAGGTATGCGGCTGGCAATTCCGCCGTCCAGCCTAACGCCTCCGGCCTTCGGCCAGCGCGGCCGCAAGGCCGCCCCCTACCAGCGCACCCCCGCCACCCGCCGCGCCTCGAGGATCGCCGCTTGCTCCTCCAGCTCCGCCGCCACCCGCGCCGCCCGGGAGCTGGCCAGCTCGTCCTGCAGCCGCAACAGCTCCAACGACGACGCGAGCCCCGCGCCGAGGCGCACCCGCCCGATGGTGAGCGCCTCCTCCGACAGGGATTCACGCGCCTGGTGGGCCGCGAGCACCTCGCGCGCGGCCCGCGCCAGCTCAACGGCCACCTCCAGCTCTGCCGCGAGATCGAGCTTCAACGCCTCAAGCTCCGTTTCGGCGATCCGCGTTGCGAGCGCGCTGCGGCGCTCCTGGAACAGGGGCCCCGCGAGCCCATCGAAGGACCAGGTGGCCGAAAGCGTGATCGCCCAAGGTCCCGCCGCCAGCGGCGTTTCCCCCTTGATCCCCGCGCGCGGCAACCAGCCCGCCAGCTCCACGAGGTGCCCCCAGCGCGCCGCGCGAACGGACTCGCTGGCCACATCCACCCACGGAGAAGCCGCGGCGTCGCTGGGGAGCGAAAGCGGGGCTGGGACCTCCAGCTCTCCAAGATCCTCAAGCTCCAGCGCCCGCGCCAACCGCACCCGGGTGATCCGAACCTCCGCCGCACCGCGGAGGCGCTCGGCCCGCGCCACCAGCACGGCCGCGTCGGCCGAACGGCCCGCCAGCTCGCTCTCCAGCCCGGCGGTGACCCGAACGCGCACGGCGGCGGCGGTGCCCTCGGCAGCCACCTCCGTCGCGGTCTTGGCCTCCAACGCCCGCTCGGCCTCGATCGCGCTGATGAACAGCAGCGCGGCGGCATATTGGGCGTCCAGCGTGGTGCCCTCGGCCGCATACCGCGCGGCCGTTGCCTCCGCCGCGCGCTGCGGCATGCTCAGCCAGCCGGAAGCATCCACGGTCGCGCCGATCGACGTGCTCGCGGTCGTGGCCCCGCCCCTGTACGTCCTTGCGATGACCAGCTTCGGCTTGATGCCCAGCGAAGCGTACGCCTCCGCCGCGTCCAGGCCTGCCCGACGGGCATCGAGCGCAGCGACGATCGCGTCGGGGCTCACCGAAGCGGCGCGTTCAACGGTGGCTTGCAGCGTGAGCGCCTGGGCGGCGTTGAAACAGAGCAGCATCATGCGGAGAGCCTCTCCCGAGCCGAAAGCCCGGTGCCGACAAGTGACTCGATCTCGCCAAGCGTCTTCGGGATCATGGCCGTGAACACTTCGGGCGCGCCTCCCTCCTCGTGGGCCGGGCGAACGCGTACGTCATCCTCGATGCGGATGCCACCGAAGCCGATCCAGCGCTCCGCTTCGTCGAAGCTCACCAACTCGGCAAAGCGGGCGCGGAGCTCCTTGTCGTGAAGGATCGCGGGCACGACGTAGAAGCCGGGCTCGATCGTTACGACGAGGTTCGCCTCAAGATCCAGGTCCATCCGTAGGAACCGCGCCCCGAACTGCGAAGGGCGGGCGCGGCCGGGCGCGAACGCCGGCCGATCCCCGAAGTTCTCGAGATCGTGCACGTCCAGCCCGATCAGGTGGCCCACGCCGTGCGGGAAGAACGTGCCGACGGCTCCCGACTCCACCAGGGTGTCGATTTCCCCGCGTAGCAGCCCCACATCCCTGAGGCCCTGAGCGAGGCAACGCGTCGCCGCCCAATGGATGTCCGCGTAGCGCGTGCCCACCCGGCACATGTCGATGCCCACCAGGTTCGCGCGCAACACCAACTCGTACATGTCGCGCTGGCGAGCCGTGAACCGGCCATTCACCGGCCAGGTGCGCGTAACGTCGCTGGCGTAGCCCCAGGCGGTCTCCGCGCCGCCGTCGACGAGCAGCAGGTCGCCATCCGCGAGCGGGTTCCGGTAGTCGGGATTATGGAGGATCTCGCCTCGTACCGTCACGATCGAGTGGTAGCTGGTGCCGACGCCGCGCGCCGCAAGCACCGCATCGAACAAGGCCGCGATCTCCCGCTCGTGGCCTCCAACCCGCGTGGCCCCCATCGCCGCGCGATGACCGGCCTCGGCATGCTCAGCTGCGACCCGCATCTCCGCGAGCTCCCACGCATCGCGACCGCGGCGCTGCCGGATCACCGCATCAACGAGCCCGTCGGGGCCAGGCGCCCCGGTGTAGGCGAGCGCGCGCCCGGTGATCAAAGAAAGCCTGGCCGTAACCGACGAATCGGGAACCGCGAGCGCGACGAGGCGCCCACGGTGCGGCTCGCACACGAAGTCCAGCTCCGCGAGGGGACGAACCGCATCTACGCCCAGGCGCATCCGCCGGGCCTCCAGGGGCTCCACCTCGCCGTGCCAGAGCTCATCTCCCGGCTCAGGCGGATGCAGGAAAAGCGTGCAATGTCCTTCGTGAATCAAGGCGAAAGCGCCGGGTTCGGTGCAGCCCGTGAAGTACAAGAAGGAGCTATCGGCGCGGAACGGCAGCGCGTTGATCGGCAGGTTCCGTGGGCGGTTCCCATTGTTGCCCAGCAGAATCGGCGCCCCGACGCCCAGGGCGAGCGCCCGCCGCCGAGCCGCGAAGTCTGGCCCCGGCGAGCTCAATCCGACCACCGCAAGGTGCCTTCGCCGCGAGCCCCCACGACCCGCAGCGCGTCGGGCTCTGCGCCGCCGCAGGCGTCCGCCGCGTAATGGACGCGAAAAACCTTGTCCCAGTCTGTAATATGCGGGAGCAGGGTGCGCTCCTCGGGCGAAACCTTCTTCTCCGCCACGACCTCCAGCGCCGGCGCACACGCCTTCCCGCCCGCGCTGAGCAGGATCGTCCACGGCGTTTCTCCCGTCGCGGAGAATTTCAGCTCCTTGGTGAACTGCGTGCTCGCAGACAACACGATCTCGATGCCTTCCGGAACCTCCAGGGTGCCGGCGCCGCCCGTCAGCTCCGACAGGCGCGCCGCCTGCGCCGCACGCAGCGCCGTCGTCATCCGCGTGCCACGCAACAACAAGGCGGTGTACCAGCCGTCGTACACCCGAACCTCCGCCGTCTCCCCCGCGACGACCCGCGCATACTCGGCCGCCTCCCCCGGCGTGGCGGCCGCGACCGGAAACAGCGCCAGGAATGCGCCGATCATTCGGACTCCAGCTCGGAGCGGCGCACCAGCGTGTGCAGCGTGAACCCCCGCGCCGCGAGGGCCGCCTCGGCGCCCTCCTCCCGGTCCACGACGGTGAAGCACTGTACTACCCGCAGCCCGTCGGCTTCTGCGCGATCAACCGCCCGAAGCAGCGATCCGCCCGTCGTACAGGTATCTTCGACGATCGCCACGGGTGAGCCCGGCGGCAGGTTCGCGAGCCCCTCGACCCACGTTTGCGTGCCGTGCCCCTTGGGCTCCTTCCGCACGATGAATGCGTGAACGGGGCGCCCGGCCGACCAGGAAAATGTCGCGACCGCAGATGCGATGGGGTCCGCCCCCATCGTCAGCCCGCCGATGCCCACCACGCTCGTATCGAGCGCCTGATGGATGAGCGAGCCGATGATCCACGCGCCCTCGGCATGGAGCGTCGTTTGCCGAGCATCGACGTAGAAGTCCGATTCTCGCCCGGAGGCGAGGATCACGCGCCGCCGCCGATACGACTTCTCCCGGAGCAGCTCGACGAGGCGGGTGCGCATGCCGGGGAGGTTATCGCGGCCCGCGGCGACAAGCGTGGAGCCGCCGTCAAGCGCCGCCGCTACCCGAGCAGCCAGTCCCGCACGTCGGCGATCACCTGCTCCTTGCCGAGCTCGTTCACCAGCTCGTGCAGCATCCCCGGATAATCCTGAACCTGGGCGCCGATCTGGCCTGCGATGCGCTTGGCCACGACCGCGTCGGTGATCGGATCGGAGTCCGAAAGGAAGAACTTCACCGGCACCGGAAACGCCTGCAGCGCGCCCACGCGGGCCTGGGCCGCGGTCATCTCCGTGAACCAGCGGGCAGTGACCTTCTTGTACACGTTCGGGTCCGCCACGTACGCCTGCCCCACCGCAGCGTCCCGGCTGAGGTGCCCCGGGTCGAGCTCGTTGGTGAGCGCGAGCGTCGGCCACACCCGGCTCAAGCCCCGACCCAGACCAGTTTTCCAGCCCGGAACCTTCATCTTCACGCCGCAGAGCGGATTCGACAACGCCAACTTCGAGGGCCGGAGCCCATCGCGAACCGCGTCGAGCGCAACCAGCCCACCCATGCTGTGTGCGAGGAACGACCAACCTTCCCGCAGACTGGATGCGACCGCCGCCACATCGCTCCGATACTCCGCCCAGTCGAGCACATGGCTGCGCCGACCTCCGGAATTCCCGTGGCCACGCAGCTCCATCACCGTGACGGTGGCGCCCCGCTCAGCGAACGCCTTCGCCACGTGCTCGTAGCGCCCCGCGTGCTCGGCGAGCCCGCCCAGCACCAAGACGTCCCGCGGGCCGTCTCCAGTGATGACCGCGTGGATACGCGTGCCGTCGGCCGCGTCGAAGAATCGGGACGCCATGGACACCTCAGTTCGCGAAAAGATCGCCTTCTTGCGCCAGGAGCGCCGCCGCCTTCCGCTGCTCAGCTTCCATCTCGGGCTTCACTTCCGGGAGGCGATCGGTCGGCTGCTGGATCACCCAGTTCAGCTCTTTTTCGAAGGTCGCCTTGTCCTGCTTCTTCACGGCCCACTCGCCCGCGAGGAGTACGTGGGTGCCGAGGAAATCGGGGTAGGTGGCGAGCGCCTTGTCGAAATAGTCGTGCGACTTCCCGAGATCCTGGCCAGCGAAGCTGGGGATCGCCGCGAAGTACGCGCCCCAGTAGCGGTCCGGGCCCGAGTAGTAGAAGGTGGGCTCGAGCTCGCCGACACGAGTCATGTAGGCCTTGACCGTGGGCAGGTGCTTGAGCGTGGTGCCGATGCCTGAGCTTTTGGCCCACTTGCCGAGCGAGGAGCTCATCCAGTAGAGGCAGGGCACGTCGCTCGCCTGGAAGGCGCGGGCGGCGGTGGCCTCCGTTTCGTCACCCTTGGCGAGCAAAGCGGTAAACTCGGGGTTGATCGCGAGGCACTTCTTGCCCCACTCGATCGCCACCACCCACGCCGCGAGCTTCGCGTCCTTCTCGGTCTCGTGCCCGTCCCCGAGGAAGTACCAGCCGCGCAGGAGGTGCATCGCAACGTCCCGATCCGTGGGGTTCGTAGCGTACAACGCCTCATACTTCGCCAGCGCGACCTGGAGCTGCGCCTTGTCGCCGCGGTTGGCCCAGGCGGCCTCCGCTTCGGACTTCAACGTGCCGACCGTTTCGGACGCCACAGGCTCGACCGGCGCGGTGGCGACTTGATAGGTGCCGGCGGGCTTGGCGCAGCCGAGGTCGAGGAGGAGGAGGGTGATCATGGGCGCTCCAGAGGTTTGGGGCGCGGTTCTACGCGGTCTTGGGCGCGATGTCAAACAGGGGGTTCGGTGTTGCGTCATTTGGCCACATCCGTTGCGCCGGCGGCGCTCAAGTCGGCCGCCACCGATCCGTTTGGGGTGGGGCGGCCAGGAGAACCCATGCAGGAGAGCTCAACCCACTTCTCGGTGAATCCTGCGGACCTCCCGTCGCCCCCAGCCGCCGTCGCTCGGGTGGTACGGCTGGCCTCCGACCCGGATGTCACGTCGGAGAAGCTCGGCGCCGCGATCTCGTCAGATCCGGCCTTCACCGCCGAACTTCTGAGAACGGTCAACTCTCCATTCTACGGCCCGAAGGCCCCGATCACGGCCGCTGCCCGCGCTGTGACCGTGCTCGGCGTCCGCGCCCTGCGCAACCTCGCCATCTGCTTCGCCGTTCGCGACTCGCTGCGAAACTCGGGGTTCCGCGCCCAGGATCTTGAGGTGTTCTGGGAGGACTGTCTCCGCCGTGGCGTCGCCGCACGCACCCTGGCCCGCGCTACGGGGGTCGTTGCCCCCGAGGAGGCGTTCACGCTCGGCCTCCTGCAAGACTTCGGCATGTTGGCGATGCTGCGCGCCAGCCGAAAGGACTTCTCGCAGTGGGGCCGCTGGCGCGAGATGTTGCCGGCCGCGCGCAAAGAGGACGAACTGAGCCACTTCGGCGTCACCCACGATGCCCTGGCGCGGATGCTCGGCGAGCGCTGGGGGCTGCCCACGCTGCTCGTGGAGTCCATGGCCTGGCACCACGCACCGAGCGATCCGCGCGTGCCCGCCGATGCTCGCGACCTCGCGAAGCTTGCCTTCACCGCGGATCTTGTCGGCGTGCTCCTGAGCGCTCGCAGCGCCGAGGCGCTCGCAGCCGCCCGCGCCGCCATCACGGAGCAGTTCGGAATCGCCGACGCCGACGCGGACCGCCTGCTCGCCGGGATCGCCCCGGAAGTGGAAGCCGCCGCCACCGCCCTCGGGATGCGGGTTTCTCGCCAGCCGAGCTTCGCCACCGTGCTGGCCGAAGCCAACCGCACGCTGGTGCAGATGAACACCAGCTACGAGGATCTCACCCGGCGCCTCGAAGCCACGCTCGCCGAAAAAGAGGCGCTGATGGCGCAGCTCGGCGAAGCGAACGCGGCGCTCGCGCGGCTGGCCTACTTCGATCCCCTCACCGGCCTCTGCAACCGCCGGCACTACGACAGCCTGTTCCGCGACGTTCTCAGTCGGGCTTCGGCGGAGGGAAAGGCCGTCTCCGTCGTGATGGTGGATCTCGACTGGTTCAAATCGGTCAACGACACCTACGGCCACGCCACCGGCGATGCGGTGCTGCGCATGGCGTCGCAGTCCTTGATCGGCGCCTGCCACGACGCCGACATCAAGGCACGGCTGGGCGGTGAAGAGCTGGCGGTCGTGCTACCGAACACCGATGCGGCGGGCGCCTACGCGGCCGCGGAGCGGATCCGCGAAGCCATCGCCCGCGGCAGTGTGAGCACCAACTCCGGCCCGCTTCGTGTCACGGCTTCCTTCGGGGTTTCAACCTTCGTCGGCTCGGGCGCCAAGGTGGACATTGAACGCCTGATTACCCTGCTGGCCGAGGTCGCCGACAAGGCGCTGTACGAGAGCAAAAACAGCGGCCGCAACCGGGTTACGATGGGGGGGGTGATTCGGTAGGGCGATCGCCGTGCAACACGCGGCGCCTTGCCGCGACGGCGAACACGAACGCTGCCAGATTCTCCTCCCCCCCGGGCCACGCCTGGGTCCGCGAAGTGCGGGTGGGGGTGCCCCGAAGGCACGGAGGGCGGAATTCTCGGCCGCCCCCTTCCGGCCTACGGCCACCTTCCCCCGGCAGGAGCCGGGGGGAGGACCACTCCGAGACAACCTCGGTCCGTATGAGCCGAGCCCTGCAGGACCGTTCGGCGAGGGACAGGCCGGGAGTGCGAAGCGCCAAGCGCGCTCCCCCGAAGCCCGAACCCCCGCGCCGCATGCGCGTAGCCCGTAGCCCCCTTCCTACCCCCGCAAAACCTCCGCCAGCCTCGCTCGCCCATCCAGGCTCACCCCGGCGAACGAAAGCGTCGCCACGAGCCCCACGCGGGCGGCTTCGACGCGCTCCACCACCGCCGGCCCGCGCAGGACGAGCTGCCCGCCGACCCGAAGCTCGATCAACCCCAGGCGCGCACCCGCGCGAAGGTCGGCTTCGTCGCCGTTCACCGCCACGCGCACGCCCTTCGCGGTGAGCCCCGAGCCCGGCTTCAACCGGATGTTCTTTTCGGAGTCGTGCACGAGTACGATCACGTCGGGAACGATGCGGCCGCTCACCTGGGCCGCCCCCCGCAACGCGAGTCGCTCCTGCTCGGTCACCCAAACGGTGAGCCGCTGCCGCTCTCGCGGCGCCACATCCACGAACTCCAAACCGAGCACCTCGCCCTCGCCCCCGCCCCACTCCCGCGGCTCGGCCCGTCGCACAACGGCGCTGGCGAGGAACACCTGCCCCGCCGAGAGCGGAAGGGAAACCACTGGAATCCGGTCGCCCACCGCAAGGTCGGCGTCGCCCGGTGTCGGCCGCACCGCGCAGCCACCTGCGCTCACATCGAGCACCTGCCGCACCCGGGTGAGCCCGCGCACGTCGAGGTGGAGGTGGAGCGGCGCGCAGGGCGGCACGCGGAAGAAGCGCCGGCGCTGCACCCGCTCCGCGCGGGTCGGGAGGTCGAGCACCAACCCGCCAGCGGTCACCGAGCGCACCCGGCTTTCCGACACGTGAGGTACCCCCCCGATCATCGCCTCGATACGAACGGCGCCGAGGAGCCGCTCCAGCACGAGGTTCCCATGGGCCGGCCGCACCGGCGCGAGCGTGAGCCGATCGCCCTCCGACGAGAGGATATGGCTGGAGAACGCCGACGATCCGTCGGCGAGGTACAGCCGAACCGACGTTCCGGGTCGAGTTACGGCGGCGAGGGCGGGATCGGTGGCGGAAGGTGCGGGCATCACCCTGAGGGGTCGGCCGGCCGCAACCAGGCTTGAGCCGATCCGATCACCCCGAGAGGCGCCGGAGCAAGCGACCCACCCGCGCCAGCTCGTCGGCCGGGGGAGCATCCCATTGAACCCGCGCTTGAAGCGGACGGCTGCGATGAGCCACAACGTCCACGACCTCGCCCGATGTCCGCAAGAGCCGCTGCCCGTCGTGCCAAAGCTCAAGCCCCGAGAGGCGCGTGCCTTTGGTGAGATCCCGATCCACTGCGAGGAGCCCGACGATGAGCCCGTCCAACGAGAGCTCCACCACCGCGCGAGTTCTGGGGCCCCCTTCCGCTCCCGCAAACGACGCCTTGGTGTTGGAAAAAAAGTCCGCAGCCCGGTTTGCCGCCGTACGTTTGCGCGTGCGCGTGTTTCCCCGCACCCACGCATCAAGGCGCCTCGCATCCGACTCCGACAGGCCGATGAGGTCGATCCCCGCTACCAGAGCGCCGTCGCTGGCGCGTGGACGGACGTGCCGTACGACGCCGGCCGCCGTGATGGGCGCGCCGACCGGGAGCGAGAACCGGAGCTCGGTCAGCGCCGTGCCCGCGCGAGGTTCGTCGGCCGACCCCGTGAATTCGACGCCGAGCCCGCCCGCCGCGAAGTCGATCACTGGCCGCCGCAACACGCTCTCGCCCACCCCGAACAACACCGCGGCGCCGGCTTGCGGCGCGATTCTCGAGCTCGTGCGCCGCTGATGAGCCCGGAAGCGCGCCGGCAGGCGTAGGCGGCAGCCCCGCTCATCGTGGTCCAACGAGCTCTCGAATTCCCAAGCTCGGCCGTCCACATGCACGACAACGCGAATCACCGGTGCATCCACCAGCGCGTCAGGACCCGCGGGCGCGAGCGCCACAATTCGAAAATACTCTCCGCTCAACGCAGTGATCTGCGCCGGCACCGGAGTGGCCGCAAGCACCTCGAGCGGCGCATGAGCCGCCGCCGCGGCGGCAATCACCTCGTCGGCGGAAGGGGTGCGAGAGGGGAGAGACAACGAGGCTCCACGCGGATGCGTGGCCCCTTCTACCCGAAAAGTGGAACTCGCAAAAGTCCAAATCAGCGGTTTGGGCGGTCCGGTGGACCCCTCCCCGCTTCCCCAACCCCGAGATAGACGCCGCCATGCTGCTCGCAGACGCTCCGCTCGCCCTCACGTTCGACGATGTGCTCCTGCTTCCCGGGCACTCCACCATCCTCCCGCGCGAGGCAAACGTCACCACCAGCCTCACCCGAGAGCTTAGGTTGAACGTTCCGATCCTCAGCGCGGCGATGGATACCGTCACCCAGGCCGAGATGGCGATCGGCATGGCTCGCCTGGGCGGAATGGGCATCCTGCACAAGAACATGAGCCCGGCGGCGCAAGCGGCGGAGGTTCGGAAGGTCAAGAAGGCGATGACCGGCGTGATCGAGGATCCCATCACCCTCGGGCCGGATGTTCCGCTCCGGGTGGCGCGGGCGTTGATGAGGGAGAACGGGGTAAACGGCCTTCCGATCATCGAGGGCGATCGCGTGGTTGGCATCCTCACCAATCGCGACCTCCGCTATGAGCGGAACCTGGATCAACCGGTGCGCAACACGATGACGGCCGAAGGCCTCATCACATGTTCCCCCGGCACCGACCTCGAAGCGGCGCGCGACCTGATGCAGGAACATCGCGTTGAGAAGTTGCTCGTTGTCGATGAGTCCGGGCGGCTGCGGGGGCTCATCACCTTCAAGGACGTGGAAGCGACGAGCCGCCATCCGTTCGCAGTGCGGGATGCGCGCGGGCGGCTCCGTTGCGGCGCTGCGGTGGGAGTCGGCGGGGATCGCGACGAGCGCATCAACGCCCTGGTGGAAGCCGGCGTCGATGTCATCGTGATCGATACCGCACACGGTCACAGCGAAGGCGTGCTCAAGGCGGCGCGTGCGGTCCGTTCAACCTGGCCAAAGCTCCAAATCATCGTCGGGAACGTCGCAACGTTCGATGCCACCGAGGCGTGCATCGCGGCGGGGGCGGATGCGGTGAAGGTCGGGATCGGTCCCGGCTCCATCTGCACCACCCGTGTCGTCGCCGGAGTGGGCGTTCCGCAGCTCACCGCGATCGCGGAATGTGCCCGGGCGGCGGCCAAACATGGCGTGCCTATCATCGCCGATGGCGGCATCAAATTCTCAGGGGATGTGGCGAAGGCCATCGCCGCCGGCGCCGACGTGGTGATGGCCGGTTCGCTATTCGCGGGCACGGACGAAGCGCCCGGCGAAGCCATGTTGTACCAGGGGCGCTCCTACAAGAGCTACCGCGGCATGGGCAGTGTCGAGGCCATGAAGGCGGGCAGCTCCGACCGGTACTTTCAGGACGACGCCGGAGATCCCGAGGCCGAAACCCGGAAGCTGGTGCCCGAGGGCATCGTGGGTCGCGTGCCGTACAAAGGCCCCATCGCGGACACCATCCAGCAGCTCATCGGCGGGCTCCGCGCCAGCATGGGGTACACCGGCTGCGCGAGCATCCCGGAGATGAAGGAGAAAGCCCGATTTGTACGCATGACGGCTGCGGGCCTTCGCGAGAGCCATGTGCACGACGTCATCATTACCAAGGAAGCGCCGAACTACCGGATGGAGTAGGAAGAACCATGAACAAGGTCTACGACTCCGCAGCCGCGGCCATCGCCGACATCCCGAACGGCGCCACGATCATGGCGGGCGGCTTCGGCCTCTGCGGCATCCCCGAGAACCTGATCCTCGCCTTGCGCGACCAGGGCACGCGGGATCTTACGGTCATCTCCAACAACTGCGGCGTAGACGACTGGGGCCTGGGGCCGCTCCTCCAAACCCGCCAGATCCGGAAGATGATCTCCAGCTACGTCGGCGAGAACAAGGAGTTCGAGCGGCAATATCTCTCCGGCGAGCTCGAGGTGGAGCTGTGTCCGCAGGGCACCCTCGCCGAGCGGATCCGGGCGGGTGGCGCGGGCATCCCCGCCTTCTTCACGCCCACCGGGTACGGCACCCTGGTTGCGGAGGGCAAAGAAACCCGGGAGTTCGACGGGCGCATGTACGTCATGGAGCGCGCCTTGTTCGCCGACTTCTCGCTGGTGAAGGCGTGGCGCGGCGACAAGCAGGGAAACCTCATCTACAACAAGACCGCGCGGAACTTCAACCCGATGATGGCCAGCGCGGCGCGCGTCACGATCGCCGAGGTGGAGGAGCTGGTTGAGCCGGGCGACATCGATCCCGACGCCGTGCACACCCCCGGCATCTTCGTGCAGCGGATTCTTCGAGGACCAGGCTACCAGAAGCGCATCGAGCGCCGCACCACCCGGGAGGTTTGAACCATGCCGCTTACCCGTGATGGCATCGTGAAGCGCGCCGCCGAGGAGCTGCGCGACGGCTACTACGTGAACCTCGGCATCGGAATCCCCACCTTGGTGGCCAACTTCATCCCCGATGGCATGGATATCGTGCTCCACAGCGAGAACGGCCTCTGCGGCATGGGCCCCTTCCCCCTCGAAGCGGATGTGGACCCCGACCTCATCAACGCCGGGAAGCAGACCGTCACCGCTTTGCCAGGTTCGAGCTTCTTCTCCAGCGCGGAGAGCTTCGGGATGATCCGCGGCGGCCACATCCACCTCACCATCCTCGGCGCGATGCAGGTGAGCGCGAAGGGCGACCTCGCGAACTGGATGATCCCTGGCAAGATGATCAAGGGCATGGGCGGCGCGATGGATCTGGTCTCCGGCGCCCGCCGTGTCGTCGTGACCATGGAGCACACGGCCAAGGGCGAGTCCAAGCTGCTGCCCGCGTGCACCTTGCCGATCACCGGCCTCGCCTGCGTACATCTGCTGATCACCGACTACGGCGTCTTCACCTTCGAGGGTGGGCTCATGCTCACGGAGATCGCGGAGGACCTCACGGTGGAGCAGGTGCGAGCCGCCACCGGCGCCAGCTTCACCGTCGCCGAAAACCTTCGCCGGCTGCCGCTTTCCTGAATCGAGCATCGCCTATGGGCGATGCTCGCGGCCCGCCTGCCTTCCTCAGGCACGGCTCGGGAGCATCGCGGCGCCGCGAAGTGCGGCGAGCGCCGAGGCTACTGCTTCTCGCCCGCGTACTGGCCGAAGGTGTAGCAGTCCCCGTTCGCGTCGAGCTCCAGCGTGCCATCGCTCGCTTCACCGCTGTTCTGCACGTCGCCCTCCACCGCGAGCACGTTGCCGCCTTCTTCGTAGAGGCACGAATAACGGCTGCTTGAACCCGTGCACTCCAGGGGCACGGTGAGGTTGTCGAACTCGATGGACATGTCGCCGTTGTCGCACAGCACGTTCGCGTACCAGGACTCGCCCGCTTCTGCAAAGCCGCAGGTGTCCTCCTCGAAGTTGAAGTTGAACAGCCAGTAGCCCGCGTCCAGCGAGCAGTCGTTGGTGGAGCCGGTGTCGCCGCCCGTGTCGCCCGTGCCTTCGCAAACGTCGGCGCCTTCGTCCTCGATCAGCGCGGCGAGCGCGTCCTCACACTCGGCGTCGCAGTCCTGCATCTTGGACTTCGTGCTGTCCCAGCACGAACCATCCTCGCCATATTCGTCCTTCACCTTCTTGTATTCCTGCTCGTCCGCCACCTCGATGCACGCGAGATAGTCGGCACAGCTCGACGTTTGATGCACGCCAGCGTCCGGTCCATCGGAGCCAGTATCCGCGACTGCGGTATCGCCCTCCCCCTCCGGAAAGATCCCGGTGCAGGCGAGGAGCGCGGCGGCCAATGGGAGAGCGAACAGGCGAAGCGTTTTCATCGGCCCTCCCTACACGACCACGCCGCGATCGTCTACTGCCAATCTCGCGCCGCGCCCCTCCAAAACGAACGACGGCGGCCAAAGCCGCCGCCGCCACGCCGCCGAGGCGGTGCCGACTAGGCCTTCACGGCCGGGCGCAGCGCCAGCACCGCGTTGTCGCCGCCGGGAACGCCGCCGCGCAGGTAGATCAAGTTCCGTTCCACGTCGATCTTCTCGATCTTCGCGTTCTGAACGGTGAGCTTGGCATCGCCCATGTGGCCAGGCATTTTCATGCCGGACATGGTCATACCGGGGGTGAGCCGGGTGCCGATCGAGCCGCCGTGCCGGTAGTACTCATGCACGCCGTGGCTGGCGTGGAAGCCGGAGAAGTTGTGCCGCTTCATGACGCCCGCGAAGCCGCGGCCCTTGCTCACGCCCTGCACGTCGATCCGCTGGCCTTCCTTGAAGAAGTCGCTGATCGTGAGCTGCTTGCCCACTTCGAGGCCAGCGGCGGTGGCCGCATCCACGCGGAACTCGCGCACGACGGTGGCCAGGGGTGCGCCCGCCTTCGCGAAGTGGCCGCGCTCGGCCTTGGTGACGCGCGACTCCTTGCGCTCGCCCCAACCCACCTGAACGGCGTTGTACCCGTCCTTCCCGGCGGTGGTCTTGATCTGCAGGATGGTGTTCGCGGTGACTTCGATCACCGTGACGCCGCGGACCGCGCCGCTCGCGTCGAACAATTGGGTCATGCCGAGCTTCTTGCCGACAATTCCGAGCTTCTCATTCGCCATTGGATGCCTCGCATTGGACAGCCTACGGGGCCGTCGTACGGGTTGTGCCGACGCGAGATGCGGCGGCCCACGCGGTTAGCTCGCCGCCCTCCCGCGCGCAAGCTACCCGGCCTACAGGCCGATCCCCGAGAGCTCGATCACATAGTCCGACTCGACGGGATCGTTGCTGTAGATATGCACGAGGTTCGTGTCCAATTCCCGGAGCGGCGCCTCGATACACGAGTCGTTCGCCGAGAAGGTGATCGTGAAGGTGATGGTGCGGCCGGGCGCGACCGTCGATGCCCCGTGCGAGCCGCTCAACTTGAAGGTGCCGGCCGTGGCGATGTAGTCGTTGTTCACGACGATGTCGCTGATGTCCAGGTCCTGGTCGCCATCGTTGCCCACCGTAACGGTGCGGGCATCCTCAGTATGGAGCGACGAGATCGAGAAGAAGTCATCGATCGCGTAGTCGCTGGAGCTGCCGGTATCCACGGTGATGAGCGGCGAGCAGATGTCGCACAGGTTCTCACCCTTGCCGCTGAGCGCGATTTTCGTCTTGGCTGCGTTCGCATCGTCCGACACCAATTCCAGGTTCGCCGAGTAGGTTTTCTCGGCCGTCGGCGTGAAGGTTACCTCCACCACGCGCTCATCCCCCGGATCGAGCGTGCGCGGCGGCGTGAGGTTGCCGCCGAGGGTGAACGCGCTGTCCGTCGTCGTGGCCGAGTCGATCGTGAGCGGCCCCGTGCCCGTGTTGGACACCGTGACCTGCATCATCGAAGATGCGTACAAATCCAGGTTCCCAAAGGCGAGCGAAGGCTGGTCCGTCGTGAGCTCGCCACCGCTGCCGCTGCCGCCTGTGTCGGTGTCCCCGCCGCCCACCTCGCCGCTGCCTGAGAGGGGCACGGAGATGGTCTCCTCGCCGACGGCCAACGAGAGATCGCCCGCGAAGGCCCCTTCCCCGTCGGGTTCGAACGTGACCGTGATCACCTCCTCGCCCGCCCGCACCAGGTCAAACCCCGTGAGGTCGGCCGAGAAGCCCGTGCCGGTAACCTCCGCCACCACGTGCGCGCCGGTCTTCCCGTCGTTGGTGAGGACCAGCAGCTCCTCCGCGAAGTCCCCGACCTGCACCGCACCGAAGTCGATGGCCGACGCGCTCACGGCAACGCCACCGATGGAGGTCGGCCCCCCGTCGGCGCCGCCGGGCACTGCCTGAAGTCCAATGCACGCGACGAGGACCAGGACGAGCATGAGCGCAGTATACCGCAACCGACGAACGAATCACACGCCCGGGGGCAGGATCAGAACGTGTACTTCAACGCGGCCGACCCGTTGAACCCGAGATCCCAGCCCACCGCGTAGAACGCATCCGCGTCGATCCCGATCGAGAAGTGCGACAGCTTGGTGTAGTACTCCATCGTGATGCCGGCGACGCCGAACGGATGGATGCTGTTGTGGATCTGCGGATCGCCGCCCATCGCGGGGATCACGACCTCGGAGTAGCTGGTCGAATCGATCAAGAGCGGGCTGTACAGCGCTCCGCCACCGGCCCGGAAGCCGATTCCGATGCGGCGAATCGGGTACGCCGAGAATTCGTAGGTGGCCTGCACCGCGTAGGTGCGAAGGTCGCCTTCCGTGCAGGGGTAGCCGCCGGCCGCGCCCGCTGCGAAGTCGCAGCCGACCTCGGTCTGGTTCGGCGAGGTTTGCGGATCCAGCGCGAGGCCGTTGTGGATGCCCTGGTTGAGCGTGAGCTCCCAGGCCATCGACTGCTTCTCGGTATCGACAAAGTCCTGCCCGAAGGAGAAGCCGACCAGCGTGCCGGCCCCCACCGCGTTTCCGGAGCCCTTGTCCCCGAAGTTCAACAGGTAGGCTGCGGCGCCGACGTTCGCCTTGGCGTAGAAGCCGCGCACGATCTCACGGATCCGCCGCTCATCGTCGCCCTTCGACGACTTCTTCTTCTTGGTCGAGCCGTCGTCTTCCTCCTCGGCGTCTGCATCGTCCTCATCGTCCTCGGCCACGGCTCCGACAAACACCGGGCGTGCCGCGAGGGAAACGGGCTCTTCCGCGAGCGCGGGGGAGAGCGTGAGGGCGAACAGCGGAGAGACAATCATCAGGCGACCTCAACGAGCAGCGGGACTAACCCGGCGAGAAGATGAACGGGTAGCTGACGATGACGATGCCACCGCCCTTGGGCTCCGGGAACTGGAACCGCATGAAGCGACCGTTGATGCAGGACTCCACCGCTGGGCTGCCCATGGTGGTGGCCTTGGTCGTGGCCGAGGACACGGTGCCATCCTTGGCGATGACGAACTTCACCGTGATCTTGCCGCCCAACGCCGGGTTCTTGGTGAGCTCGCGCTGGTAGCAGTACCGGATCTGGTTCATGTTGCGCTTGATCACCGCGTCGATCAACGACTTGTCGAGCGCGCCGAGGATGATCGGGTCGCCGCCGATAGAGCCGATGCCGCCTTCGCCCTTGCTGCCGAAGTTGCCGCCGCCCGAGCCATAGCCCGAGGCGCCGCTCCCCCGGCCCTTGGTGCCGAGGCCACCCAGGCCATCGGCCGTGCCGCCGCCGCCGAGGCCTGAGCCGCGACCGCCAAGGCCGCCAGAGCCGATCTGCGTGCCCTTGGCGCCGATGAGACCGCCGATGCCGCTCATCGTGTCGGCGTTGAGGCCGGTTGCGCCGAGCGCCTGGTCGAGCGCGGAGTCATCACGGAGCGAGGCGAGCACGCCCGCGTTCTCCGCGATCTCCTTGTCCAGTTGCTGCTTCTGCATCTGAACCTTCTCGCCCTTCGCCTTGTCCATCTTGGCGTCTTTCTTCCCGACCTTGCCCTCTTCTTTCTTGGCCTTGGCGCCCTCGCCGGCGTCGGGGTTCTTGTCTTCCTTCTTGTTGTCCTTCTCCTCTTTTTGCTTGTCGAGGAGGAGCTCCACCATGTGGTCGTCGAGGCCGTTGTTCGAGTTGTCCGGCGGCGGCGGCGCGAACATGTACATGAACATCAACGCGGCCGTAACGAAGCCCATGAACGCGACGATGCCGACGATCGGCCAGTCGATCTGGCTCGAGCTCTTCGCGGCGAGCTTGCCCGGGTACACCAGGTGCGCCACGAAGATGATCGAGCCGAGGTCCACAACCAGGCGCGTGTCCTCTCCGATGTCGACCGTGAACAGCCCATCGCTGCCCTTCTTGGCCGTGCCATCCGCGAGCATGTCGGCGAAGGTGCGCCGAGATTCACCAACATCCACGAAGCCGGCCCACTTCTCGCTCACCCGAGCGACCCACTTTCCACCGCCACCCTGGAAGAGCTGGAAGTTGGAGTTGGGCAGCAGGTCGGTGGGCACGAAGAACGCCGATTCCCACTGCGATCCGAACAGACCGGCGCTCTTGATACCCGAGCCGAGCGTGACGGGAACGTTGCGGAAGTGCCGCACGTCCACCACGGAGTCGCCGAACACCTGGGCAACCTCAAGCACCTTGCCGCGCGTGCGGTCGGCCGCGGCGTCGTTCGCGGAGGCGCTGGCGCGCATCACGAACGCCATCACGTCCTCTACGGGGGCGTCGTCGTCGTCTTCGCCGGTGGCGAGCGACTCGCCGGGGCTCGTGTTCTGATCGCCCGCATCCTCGGGGTTTGCCCGGTTCGCGGAGGGCTTCTCGAGGGAGACCTGCGCGGCATCGTCGGGGATCTGCACCGTGATGCGGATGTTCCCGATCGTGATCGCATCCCCACTGCGGAGCACAACGTTGCTGACCGGCTCGCCGTTCACCTGCGTGCTTGAGTCCCCCACGAGGTCGAGGAGCTGCACGGAGCCATCCTCGTTCACGTTGAGCACCGCCTGCAGATCCTGCAGCGCCGGATCCTCAACGCGAAGCATCGCCGCCGGCCCCTTGCCGATGGTCACGCTCTCCGCGCGGAGCTCCTCGCGGCGAACGAGCTGATCGCCGTTGTAGATATCGAAAGAAAGCGAAAGTGCGCTGCTGCCAGCCATGGTGCGTCCTCGGGTCCGGGTCGGAGAGCTACTTGACTTCGTCTACCGACTGTTCCATTTCCGCGTTGAAGTCCGTACGAAGCTTGATCAGCGGGTTGAACTGCGCCTTCTTGCGGTCGAGCACGAGCGCGCTGCTGGGCTTCACCAGCTCGCCGCTCACGTCGAGCCCTTCGAAGTCGATCTCGGTCTTGGTCTTGTAGGTGACCTTGCGGTCGCCTTCCTCATCCTGCGCGAACGCCGGAGCGGCGGCGGCGAGCGCGATGGCTCCGAAGAGCAGTGAGCGGCTGAAGGACCTGACCATGGTGATCTCCGTGAAGCGCGATTGTTCCCGACGGGGGCGCGTTGGACAAGGGGGGGAGCGTTGGGTTCCCGTCAATTGTGCGTGATTCGGATCTTTCTAGCCGGGCACCGGAGCGGGCGCCGGGGCCGGCGCGGCCGGGGACTCGGGAGCCGGAGTGGGGGCCGGAGCCTCGGGTGCCGGCGCGGCGGCTGAGCAGGCGGTCACTGCATCCGCGAGCTGGGTCTTCGCGTCGTCCACGAAGGTCTTCATGTCGCCGACCATGCCCACATCGTTCTCCGCGATGACCGGCTTCGCCTGCTCGATTACCATCGGCACCATGTCCATCACGTCCGGGCGCGTGGTCATGAGGCAGTCGGTGTACTTGGCGATGTCCTCTTCCATCTTCTTGATGTCCGCGGCCATCTCTTCGAGGCGCTTCTTGTCTCGCGCGATGCGCTCCTCTTCTTCCTTCTTCTTGCGGGCTGCTTCGGCCTTCGCGTCGGCGTCCTTCTTCTCAAGCACCCGGATCTCGTCCTTCAGCTTGAAGATCTCGTCGTCCGGCGAGTACTTGCCGGTCATGATCTTGATGTGCTCGTCGAGGATCCCGGCGGCCTTCTGGAACTTCTTGGTGTAGTGCTCGTGGAGCATCACCGCGTTGATCGCGAGGGTGCGGTTCTGGGGATCCTGCTTGAGGAGGGCGTCGTAGATCTTCTCCGCATCCTCGTACTGCTTGTTGCCCCGCAGCGCGATGGCGTACCCCATCTGGATGTCGACGTTCGCCGGGTTGTCCTTGGCGATCGGCTCGAAGCACTTGAGCGCGAGCGGGTAGTCGCCCGAGTTGAGCGCGACGTACCCGAGGTTCAGGTTGGCCTCAAGGTTCGCCGGATCCACCTTGAGCGCGGTGTTGAACTGGCCGATGGCGGCCGGCTCGTTCTTCTGCGCCAGAAAGGTAACGCCCATGTTGTTGTAGATGCCGGGGTCGGCATCGTTGAGCGTACGCGCCTTTTCGGAGGCCAGCGTGCTCATCGAGTAGTCGCCCTTCGCGTAGTACACGCGCGAGAGGTTGCGGTACGCGCCGACGTTCTTGGGGTCGCGAGCCAGCACTTCCTGAGCTTCGACGATCGCCTCGTCGTACATCTTGGCCGCGCTCAGCGCATCAACCAGGTTGTTGCGCGCCTCCAGGTCATCCGGGTGCGCATCGAGGTAGGCCCGGAAGATAGGCACCGAGTCGGCCGCCCGGCCCGCGTTCTGAAGCACGCCACCCAGGTTGTAGATGGCGGCGGCGTAGTCGCTCTTGTTCTCAATCGCCTTGCGGTAGCAGCTCTCCGCCTTGGGCAGATCGCCGAGGCGCTCGGCCGCGAAGCCACAGTTGTACCAGGCTTTCGTGTAGGTTGGGTCGGCCACGGTGGCCGCCTCGAAGTGCGCGAGCGCGCCAGCATAGTCGACCTTGCCGCCGCCATCTCCGAGCGCCTTCACGCCCGCGGCGAACTCCGCTTTGGGGTCGAGGTTGGCGGGATCGGTGGGATCGGTGACCGGGGGCTTCTTCTCGCCACAACCGGCGAGCACGAGCGCGATGAGCAGGAAACGGAACATGGGAAGTCTCTCTCCGAAGCCGGTTTAGGGCTCTTTCTCGAAGGACGCCGCGGCGGCGGAAGGGGAGGTGAACCGGGGGGCCGGGATGGTCTCGAACAAACCCGGGAACTCGTCAGGGGCCAGCACGCCGAGCCGACGCGTTGCCTCCGCCGTGTCCTCGTTGTAGATCGAAAGCTCGTAGGCCTTGGACAAGCCGGTGCTGTAGAACGCCGCCGCCTTCTGGGTGGCAGGGTAGGCCTTGTCTTCCAGGGCCATCGTATAGATCTCTTTCTGATCTTCGGTGAGGTACGACGGCTGGTAGGACTTCAGGAGGGTTTCGCCCAGATCTTCAGACGCGTGCCCGAGGCGCACGAGGCTCGCCAAACCCCACCGGCCCGCGCCGGTGGCGATGATCTTGTTGTAGGTAGCCTCGAGGGCCTGCGTGGCCTTGGCTTTCGCTACGAGCTGCTCCTTCAACAGCTTGTCGATCTGCTTGTTGGGCAGCTTCTTGTCACCGGGGCCGTTGATCTTCATCGCCATGTACGCCGCGTACTCAGGCTCGGCGAGCGTGAACATCATCTGGCCCACGGCCTCCGTGGCGACCTCGCCGCTGTTGCCGGCCGCCTTGGCTTTCTCGTACCACGCCACCGAGTCCTTCCAGTGCTGGGTGACCTTGGCGCCCTGGCCTGTCTTGTCCATCATCAGGCCATAGTGCAGGCGGGCGAACATCGTTTCGTCGAAGGACCACGCCACCGGAGTGACGCCCTTCGCCGGCTTCGGCGGGTTGAACACCGCGAAGTAGATCGTGCTCGCCTCGGCCCACTTTCCGTGCGCTTCGTACAGCTTCGCGATCTCGAGGTTCACGCCGTTGACGTTCGGCTCGGTCTTGTACGTCGCGAGGTACTTCTGGTAGTCTCCGATCGACTTCTCCCACTCGCCCATGCTGCTGCGGAAGAGCGCGGCGGAGAAGATCGCGTCCTTCGCGCCGGCGTGGGTGTTGTCGAGCGTGAACAGCTTCTCGTACCAGGTCGCCGCAGCGCCGAAGTCGGCGACGGACTCGTAGTCGAAGCCGAGCGAGGCCACCTGGTCCTTGTAGTACTTGGACTTGGGGAACTTCTCGATGAGCTCGAGGCGAACCTTCATGGAGTCGCGAGTGCGACCGAGGTCATGGTAGTACACGCTCGAGTTGTTCAACGCGAGATCCGCGTTGGCCGACTTCGGGAACTCCTGGTAGAAGGCCCAGTAATCCGCCGCGCCCTTCGCCTTGTCCTGCGACTTCTTGAACCCGACCTCGATGAGCTTCAGGCTTGCGTTCTCGTAGATGCCGTAAACCTCGGTCTTGAACGAGTCGGAGCCGAGCCCCTTCTGGTCGTAGAAGGCCTTGCTGACCTCCTTGAGGTTCGGCCAATCCTGAACGAGCGTGAAGCTGTCGAGGATGAGGTTCGCCGCCTGCTCGGCTTCCTTGGAGGCCGGGTCCATCCCGATGACGACGCGGAAGCGGTCGGACGCTTCCTTGAATTGGTTCTTGTTGTAGAGGAGGTAGGCGGACTTGTAGATGATGCCCCGGACCTTCGCGCCGTCGTCCGGGTACACCTTCGCGTACTGGTCGAGCGCCGCGAGCAGCTTCTTTTCCCAGTCGGTGAGCGGCTGCGCCTCCGTACCGCCCGCGGGACCGCCGCTGGCCTTGCTCTCCTTCTTCACGTACTCGTCGGCCGCGAAGATCGCGGACTCCGCACAGAACTTGCTGTGCTGGCCCTTGGGATCCATCGCGACGACCTTCATGTACTGGTCGTAGGCGCCATCGAACTTCTTGAGCTTGTACAGGAGCTCGCCGTAGGCGTAGCGCATGTCGTAGCTGTACTTGGAGTCCGGATACTCATCGAGGTAGGTGGCGTACGCGCCCTCGGCCAAAGACCGAACGCGCTTCTGCGCCTCACCCGTGAGCTTGTTGCCTTCAATCTGGTAGTTCGTGGCCACCGTGCGGAGGTTCTTCTCGATGAACTCGCTGGCGGTCTTGATCGACTCGGTGTTGCTGGCGTTGGCCCGCGCCCACGAGCTGTTCTTGCCGTACTGGGTGCGGAGGCGGTCGATCTCCGAGATCGTGTCCTCCTTCTTGCCCATCTTGGTCAAGCACTGGATGATCTCGTTCTGGTACTCGGGCGCCTGCGGCGCATCCGGCTTCTCGGTGATCAACCGGCGATAGGTCTGGATCGCCTGCTCAAACTTGCCTTGCTCGAAGTAGGTGCTCGCGAGCCGCTTGAGCATGTCGCGCACGAGCTCGGGCTTGCCGAGCTTGTTGAAGTACTCGTACGCTTCGTCGAGGTCGCCTGCATCGGCGAAGAAGCGAACGAGATCCTTGAGCGCTTCGTCCTGAAGCTGGATGTTCGACTTGCTGCCGGGGCTGGCTTGGGCCATCTTCGTGGAGTAGTCGACGACGGTCTTCATCGTGTCGATCGCCTTGCCGTACTCGCCCACGTTGTACCAGCACCACGCCAGCTTGTAGCTCGCGAATGCGTACTTCTCGTAGTCGCGATACGAAGCCGCGCGCTGATAGGCCATCAGCGCCTTCATCGCTTCGTTCTTCTCGAAGTAGTACTCGCCGATGAGCAGGTAGGCATCGGGGATGTACCGGCTCTCGGGGTAGGTCTTCACGAGCCGCGTGAGCTCGACGTTGGCTTCGTCGCGGCGCTTGTTCTCGCCGGTCGCGTTTGCGATCTCGGTGAGCGCCTGGCCGAGGTAGAACGTGGCCTCGTCGGCCCGGGCGAACTGCGGGTAGTTCGTGAGGATCTGCCGATAGAGCTTGATGCTCTTCTCCTGCCACGCCGCAGAGGGCCCGTGCTCTTGCACGATCTCATCCGGCTTGCAGTTCGGGGTGTTGAAGCAAGTGTCGAACTTGCTCTGGTAGTCCTCCATCTCGCCGCGGTAGAGGAAGCGGCCTTCTTCGAAGTACAGATCGGCGAGGCGGAGCAACATCTCCGCCTTGGTGTCGCCTTCCACGGGCGAGTCCTTCAGGAGCTGCTTGAGGCGCTCGATGGACTCAAGGCGAGCGGCGTGTGCCTTCTCCTCGAACTCCTTCTGGGCGGCATCTCGCGAGGTGGTGTCGGTGCTCTTCAGCACGCGGCGCTCACTCTTGGTGCTGCGATCCTGCGCGTACGCGGGCTCTGGCGCGAGCGCCACGCCCAGAACGGGCCCGGCAAAGAGGGCAATCAACAGACTCGAACGAAGCGAATTGAGGCGAAGCATGTTCGACGACTCCAGGGTGCGTCGGCGTCAGACAGTCAAGGACAAAACAAGGTTCGCGGCGGACCGCGCTACTTGCATTTGGCCTGTTCGGTGTAGTGATACCAGCCGAGCTCGTCCTTCCAGTACTCCCCGTTGAAGGGCCAGTAGATGAACTTCGGCGAAGTCGCGAAGTCGATGTTCTGCCCCTTCGAGGTATCTTTCAGGTCGATGTGGGACTGGGCGTAGATGTAGCCCTCGCGCTGGGCGTCGACGACTTCGAAGCGGATGATCTGGGCTTGCCCGATCAGGTCTCCGAGTTGCTTGGCCAGCGTGACCATGTTGCGGAGCAGCGCCTTGCCCGCTCGAGTCTTCAGCCGCTCGCGACTGTCGGCGATGATCTTGATCAGCTCCTCGCCGACCGCCCCCTTCCACTGCGACTTTTGCGACTTGATCAGCTCCTCTTCCTTGTCGAGCAAGGCGAGGTGGCTCACGAGGCCGGAGAGCTGCTGATCCCGCAGTAGCCGGGTGAACAACGGCTTCGGAAGCACGGTTTCGCCCTTGCCCTCGAAGTACCGCTCGTACGCCTGATCGGCGAGCGCCTTCCCCTCTTCCGAGGAGTAGGTCTTGAGCACGTCCTTCAGCTCTTGGTGGATCGGCGTGTACGTCTGCTCGAAGTCGAGCAGGGTGCGATTCACGTCTTCGTACTCGCAGAGGTTGAAATAGGTCAACGCCCGGAGCACCGTGGCCTCGGGGATGAACTCCACGTCCGCATAGTAGGGACTATCGACGGTGAGGATCTCCCCCAGCGTGTAGTTCAGGTCGCTGAGCATGAACGCGGTCCAAGCGCCCTCGAACTGCGCCTCGGCCCAGTACACGCTGTCGCGCGGCACCTGGGAGTAGTACTCCTTGGCCTGATCGTACTGCGCGATTCCGTAGTAGATTCGGGCGATGTTGAGGACCGAGAGCTCCCGAAGGCGATCGAGCTGCTCCAGCTCCTGCAGCGTCGGCGCCTCCACGCTCGACTTCGCGACCTCACTGAACGACCGCACGGCAGACTTGAGCTTGCCCTGCTTGTTGTCGATGACGCCGATGAGGTAGGCCGCGCGGGTGTAGAGGTCGGACTTCTCGCTCACCTGCCCGAGCATCTTCTTGGCTTCGGAGAGTTTGTCCTGCTCATAGAGCTGCACGCCGAGAAGGTAGTAGAGCTGGTTGCGTGCCGACTTGGGATAGTCGTCCGGCGAGATCTTTGCGACCACCTTTTCGAGGTCCGTCACGTCTCCCGTGTACTTGTAGATCGCGACGAGCTTCGGCAACGCGTACTTGAAGTACGGGTTCCCGGTGCCCTTCTTGAGCACCTCAATGAAGTAGTACTGCGCCGAGTGGAACATCCCGAGATCGTAGAGCGACATCCCCATGTAGTAGAGGATCTTCGTCTCTTTATCGGGGAAGGTGTTGTCCTTCAGCAGGTCGTGCAGGAGCAGGCTCGCCGACAGCGGCTTCTTCGCCTTGTACTGCCGCACTGCGTCGTCGAGCTTCTCGGGATCCTTGCCTTCGTCGGAGGAGCCGTCGTCTTTGTCGACCAGCTTGCTCTTCTTGCTCGACTTGGTGCCGACCTCCTCGTCCTCGTCGAACGACTTCTTCGACGCCTCTTTCTTGGTGACGGGCTTCTCCTCCGCCTCCGGAGCGGCCTCCTCTTCCTTCGGCGCGGAATTCTTGGCGATCTGCTTCTTCACCGAGGCCACGACCGCATCCGGCGCGCCCTCGTTCGTGAGGCAGCGCACGAAGTCGGCCGTGAACGACTCGCCGGACTCTTCCAGCGTTTGGATGACGATGGCCTCGGGAACGTTCACGTTCACCATGTTCATCACTTCATCGCAGGTCAGCGCGTGGGCCGGCGTTGCGAACGCCAGGAGCAGGAGCGTTGACATCACTTCATCCCCGGGAAGAAGAAGGACACGTTGGTTTGCACGATGAGGTTGTTCTTCATCTCGAGCGTCGTGGACTTCACAGTTTCAATGTAGGTCATCGACTTCACTTCCAGACGCACCGCAACGAGCTCGCTGAGCGCGACACGAGCGCCGCCCCCCATGACCGTGGTGGGGTGCACCTGGTTCTGAGTGCGGTGCGCATCGCCATCCGGTGGTTCGTCGTCGGCCTGAAGGGCGACCAAATCGTCTTCGGTGGCCGTGATGCCGAGGCCCACGGTGCCGTAGATGTCGAACGCAACGATGCTGTTGCCCGCGGCGACCTTGCCGTAGATCGGCGAGAACTGCAGGCCCAACGCACCGTGCGCGGTGAGGCGCGAGATGTCGGGCGATACGCTGTTCTTCTCAAGAAGCTGGCAAGAGAGCGGCTTCCAGTCGGGATCGGAGCAGCCACCCTGGCCGAGTACCGGCGCGTAGGCGACCTGCGCCTCAATCGCGAAGATCTCGGTGGCGTGGTAGTCGAATACCCCGCCGAGGATGTACCGATTCAGGAAGGGATCGTTGGCGACGAAGCCGATCGACGGGCCCACCTCGTAGCGGTGGAGCTTCATGAACGTCTTCGGCTGGATCGTCTTGATGATCTTCTTCTTGCGCTTCGGCTCGTCGGCCTTCTTGTCGACGGGCTTGCCGGACTTCACGGCGTCGCGTTCAGACTTGACGGAGTCTTCGTCCTCCTCCTCGTCGTCTTCCGCGACGGCCGAGAGGGTGAGCTCCGGGTACATCGTCGCGAATTCGCTCGAGACGGGTTCTTCGGCTTGTGCGGGCGCTGCGAGCGCGAGCGAGAGGGCAATGCTCAGCATCTGGGTTCCTTGCCGCTCAGAAGTTGAAGAGGCGGGGCTTCATCTTCGGCACGAAGATGCTGATGCCACCGGTGGTGATGAAGACCGTCTGGATCTCGTCATCCAGGATCTGCTGCTGGCCCGTTGAAGGGTCGATGTCGCCCACGATATAGTCGGCTTCTTCGCCCACATAAATCAACGTGCGGGCGTCGAGCTTCAGCGCGATCGAGGAGCTGATGAAGAAGTTCATCCCTGCGCCGAGGTTCACCGCCGGGTTGAACACCACCTGCGGCTGCGTTTCGAGCTGCACCGGGTCGGGCGACTCGCCGCTGCGGTAGGCCTCGCTCACCGTCGCGATGTCCTTCGAGATGGCCAGGAGCGCGATGCCGCCTGTGCCATACACGTCGAAGTTCACGACGCCTTCGCCCACCAGGTTGATCTTGCCGTACACCGGCGCCCATCGAGCGCTGAACGGAACGGCGAGCTGCAACCGATCGATCGGCTGCTGGAACTTGGTGTTCGGATCGCCCTGATAGGCAATATCGAGCAACGTTTTCGTGAGGTTCTTGACGCCGGTCGTTCCGGTGTTCGGCGAGTACAACACCGCCGCTTCTACCGAGAAGGACTCGGAGAAGTGGTAGGCGAGGTACGCCCCGCCCACGTACAAGTCCGCAAAGGAATTGTTCGGCACGTACCCCAGCGACGGCGCGATCTCGAAGCGATTCGCCTTGAGGAAGAACCGGTTGCGGATCGGGTCGGGCGGAGTCTTCTTTCCGTTGAATTCCTCGAGTGCCTTCACGGCGTTGTTCGCCTCCTTTGCCTCGGCCGAAGCCGGAGCGAGGAGGCACGCGCCCATCAGCGCGAGCGTCATGAGTTCGAGGATGCGTCCGGCAGGCTTCATTCCAGCTCTCCGCTAGCCACTAGTCCCACGGTGGGATCCGAGGGCGCCGCACCATAGCACGGATCGCTCGGTTACGGATGGAGCACGAGAGGTCTGTCATGTGGTTGACCAGCGTCGCGCTCGCCACCGCCGCACCGGGACCGGCCACCCTTGAGGCGCCCCCGGGGATCGCGTTGAGCACCGACGCGGTGCCGTTCACCTTTTCGTCCCCCGGAACCAGCTTTCTCGACGGCTGCGCGCCCATCGAGTTGGAGCGGAGGGAGGGGGCGTTGTGGGTGGCGCTGCCCCGCGTTCCTTGCCCGACGGCCGTCGCAGCCACGCTGGTGAACGAGAGCCTCACCCTGTCCGTGCCGCCGCCGATTCCGGGCGAATACCGGGCGGTGGCGGCCTGGGGCACGGAGTGCGACCCTGCGCGTCCGTTTGCCCTGGCCGGTTGCAAGACGCTCGATCTGGTCCGCTCGACCGCGTTCAAGGTGGAGGCGCCCGCCGCGAAGCCGTGAGCGGAGCGTCTCAGATGAAGCGGATGGCCAACGAGGCCCACGCCATTCCACCGCGTCGATCGCGCACAACGACCCAGAGCGATTGCTCCGGCAGCGCCGGCTCCGCCGGAGCGAAGTACACGGTTTCGGTGAAGGGCCACAGCGTATTCGCCTGCGAGAACTCGCCCTCCTGCAGGTACCAGGAAAAGTACGGCTCCTCCTCCCGAGTCTCATCGACACCGTCGGACTTCCGGAACGAGTACGTCTCCACCGCGTCGTCAGCGAGCACCACTTCCAGCGTGAAGGGTTCACCTGGATCAAGGTCAACCAACGCCCCGGGGGCGATGTCAAGACCATCGACACGCCATCCGAGGATGACCGGGTTGTGGTTGGGCGTGGCCGCCAGTGACACCGGCACCCTTTTGAACGCGATCTCCACCGCATCTTCGTCGAGCTGCTCCCCCTCCGCGACCTCGGGGAACGCCGTGACGTACGTCATCGCGAAGGTGCCTTCGAGCTTCTCCTCCTCGGCGAGCTCGTCCAGGTAGTCGGCGGGGACCGCCCAGGTCGGCGTCAAACCGGGGAGGAAGCCGATGAACCCGGCCGCGGCGAGGGCCTCTGCATCGACCGTGCCGATGTCGCCCTCGGCGATCAGGCCTGAATCGATCTCGCAACCAAAATCTGTCGACGAACCTGCATCGCAGACGAACCACGCACTTCCGCCCAGCGGCTCGGCGGGCGACACCACGAGGGCATCGAACGTGACCACGTCCCCCGGGCGCGGCTCGGCCGGCTCGGCCGCCACGGCCAGCACGCGGAGACGGTCGATCTGCCAACTCTGGGACATCGACTCGGTGTCACACCCGGCGAATAGCAACATAAGTAGCATTAGAACTCCACCTTTACCTCGAACCCTGGGCTCGGGATGATCGGGAGGCCCGCGAAGTACGTCTTCTCGGTATAGTCATAATTGTACTGTTCAAACTCCGGGTTTTCGCCGTGAAGCGCGTTGATCACGTCGATGTACAGCAGCAACTGCCAGGATTTGAAGGTGAACAGCTTGTCAATTCTGGCCGAAACGGCCCAGAACGCGGGAAGTCGTTCGCTGTTGCCTGCGCCCGTCTGGAACGCCATGTAGGTGTCCTGGTCTACGTCATAGACGCCCAGCGAGTAGGGCGTCGTCGGGTTCCCGGTGGTGTACTGCACCTTCGCGCCGACGCTCAGGTCGTAGGGCAGCCTGTAGCTGGCGACGGCGCTCAGGATGTGCGTCTGGTCGAAGTCGAAGGGGTACCACTCTTCGTCCGGATAATCCTGCCGTTCCGACCGGCTGAGCGTGTAACTGACCCAACCGAAGAGGTTGCCGATGGGTTCGTGGCGGGCGATCACCTCCACACCGTACGCCCGACCAACGCCGGCGTTTACGAAGTAGCTATCGTTCAAACTTCCGAAGTCGCGATTCCCCACGATCAGATCGGTGAGATCCTTGTAGAACCCCTCGACCTCAACCCTGATCGCCGGCCCGATGGACTGCTCGATGCCCACCGAGCTGGCCCACGCCTGCTCCGCGCCCACTTCCACGGGCTTGTCGTCCGGGCGGTACTGTTGAAACGGCTGCGGAGGCTGGTGGTAGAGGCCGGTGGATCCCTTGATCACGGTACCCGGCAGCGCCTGCACGCGGAACGAAAAGCGGGGGTCGAAGGCGAGAACCTCATTCTCACCGGGGATGATGACGTACATCAACCGCGCGCCCGCGTTCAACGCCAAGGTGTCCGGATTCTCGAGCGGCTTCCACGCCACGTTCAGCCAGGGATCCGGACCGAAGCCGGTGGCGTTGTCCTCCAGCGCGTAGGGCTCACGATCCGCGATCGGGTCGATCTCGGCGAACGTCGCCGGGTTGAACGGGAGCTCGATGACGAAGTCGGCCCAACCGGCGATGAAGTCGATCCCCGCCGTGGCCGTAAAGTGGTCGTTCAGGGTGTACTTCGCATCCGCCCGCACCTCGAACGTGTATCGGCTCTGGATGAGATGGAAAGCGTCCCCGATGTCGAGCGCGGCGTAGTCCGACCCGAAGCTCGGAGAGGCATGGAGCGCCCAGTGTTTTCCGAGCGAGCGATCCCAGTTCACGCCCAGCCGGTAGGTGTTGTACTCGGTGCCGACGTCCCCCTGAGTGTCCTGGTCGGTTCCCTGCGCATAGCCGTCCGGCGTGTGCAGGAGCAGGGTGTCGCGAAAGCCGAAGGCGATGACCGAGAACTTGTCCGGCTTGTCCCCTTGGTACTGGTACTTGGTCTGGAAGTCCCACCAGCGGGGAATGACCGTGAAGCCGTCGTCGGCCAGGAAGGCGGGGAGGATGGCGTCGATGTACGAAAGCCGGGCTGCGGCGCCGAAGCCGTGCTGATCTTCCTTGCCGAAGCTGCCCAATACGACGCCGCCGGAGTCCAACGCGTCCGTCGACCAACGCAGCTCCGTGCGCTCCGGAAACCGGTTCCGGGTGGCCACGTCGACCGTGCCGCCGGTGCTCCGGCCGTACTGCGGCCCATAGCCGCCCGGCAGGTAGTCCACGCTCCCCACGAGATCAGGGTTGATCACCGATTCGAAGCCGCCAAGGTGGTAGATGTACGGGATGTACATGCCATCCACATACACGCGGCTGTCTTCGGGGTTGGAGCCGCGAATGATCAGCACGCCGCTGCCGAGGGGCGCCCGAGCCGCGCCGGGCAGCGACTGGATGACCCGCACGGGATCTCCAAACGTGCCAGGAATGCGCCGAACTTCATCCATCGAGATCGTGCGCCGAGTGACGTCGGCTGAGTCCTTGTGGTAGGTGCCGAGGATTCCCGGGTCGGCGTAGGACTGGTTGCGCACCCAGAGGCGTGCGCTTGTCGCCTGACCCTCGACGATGTCCACCGACTTCTGGAGGGTGTCGTAGCCCGGCCGCACCGCGCGGATCGTATAGGTTCCCGCCGGTAATCCGCGGAGCTGCCAGCGTCCCTCCGCGTCGGTCTGAACCTCCGCGCCGACCGGCTCCACCCGGATCAGGAAGTCCGCCACGGGTCGACGCGTACCCATCTCCACGACCGTGCCTTCCAGCGTAATCGGCGCCTCCGCGCTGGCGGCTGCCGCGGCGGCTTCGTCCGGGCGGGCCCCTTCGACGGCGGCCGCGTCGAGCACAAAGCCGTACGCGAACTCCACCGCGACCGGCACGGGCCCCGACGCGTCCTCTGCTGGGCTGAATTTGAACTGTTTAGCCGCTTCCACCGCAGCTTCGTCAAAGCCATTTCCCGCCGGAACTGCCACATCGACCCGCGTCACGGCGCCCGTGGCGTCGATCTCCAACACGAGCGTAACGGTGCCTTCGATTCGCGCCGCCTGCGCCGCCTCCGGGTAGGGCGCCTGGACGAACTGGAGCAGCGCCGGGTCCTTCACCAGGGGCGGAAGCTCCTCCACCGCGCCTGGCGCCTGCGGCGGCGCAGGCTCCTCGGCCAGGCCCGCCTTCGGCAGAACGAGGCAGAGGAACCCGGCGAAACTCAACCCGAATCGGCCGACAGCGCTCCGCTGCTTCATTGTTCGATCCTCACGGTGCACACCTGCGGAACGCCGGTGACGGCCACCGCTACGCCGCCTTGTTTGCCCGGAACACACTTCACCTGCTTCCACGCCGCCGCGCACGCATCGCCGGTGCCATGCCCGAGGTCGCGCAGCACCCGAACGCGCACCACATCGCCATCGGGAGCCACGTCGAACGACACCCGAATCTCCCCTTCCACGCCGGCTTCCTGCGCCTCCTTCGGCACCTCCATCATCGGGCGCCGGTTGCAGACGGGAGGCGTGGTGACCGTGGCCAGGCTCCGCGGCACCGAAGCGTCTTCCACCGAGAGCCCAGGGCCCGTGGCGGCGACGGTCGTCGAATTCCCAGCCCGAACGTCGATCCCGGTGCCGGAGCCGAGCGCGAACGAGTTGGCCGTGAGCCCCTGGGTGAGGCGTCGGATGGGCTTCGGCGTCGTTTCCATCGCGGCGGGCGGGGGCGGTTCGAGCGGGATGTCCTTGAACTTCACCGGTTCGGGCTTCGCTTTCGGCTTTTCCTTCTCGGGTTCGGGCGGAGGGGGAGGTGGGGGCGGTGGGGGAGGCGGCGTTTGCTGCACCGTCATCTCCACCCACTGGGCGGCCTTGGCCGCCTTCTCGGGATTCGCGAGGATGGCCGCGCCCGCCGCGGCATGCATCATCACGGAGAGGCCCACGCCGACGAACACCAACCAGCCGCGGCCCCTCGTTTCCCGCCCGAAGGGGGAGAGGGAGCCAGCGGGCGACAGGCCGGCGGGGAGCTCGTTCACGGCGCCACGGCCCCCGCGGCGGCGGACGGCATGGCGGCCGGATCGATGTTGATCGCGAACTTCGCCACGCCTTCTTGCTTCACCAGATCAATGATGTGGGTGACATCGCCATGGCGGGCATCCTGATCACCAGCGATCAAGCAGACTACATCCTTGTTGGCTGCGCGCGCCGCCCGGATTGCCGCACGCAGGGCCGGCTCCTCCACGAGCTTCCCGTCCAACAGCAGGCTCCGGTCCGCGGCGACGGTGATCGCCAGCGAGGAGGGCGCCGTTGCATCTCCTGTCGCGGCATCCGGCAGGTTCACCTTGATCGAGGGCGAAACGATGTACGACGTCGTGACCATGAAGATGATCAGCACCACGAGGATCACATCGACCAGAGGAACGATGTTGATCTCCGTCATGCCGTCGTCGTCGCCACCGAGCTTCGTTCCGGCCACCGCTCAGTCCCCCTCGGCGCGCATCCGCGCGACCACCAGTTCGGCAAGGCTCTCGATGCGGTTGATCCTCGACTTCACCATGCGGGTGAGGAAGTTGTACAACACGACCGCGGGGATCGCGACCATCAGCGCCACGGCCGTAGAAACCAGCGCCTCGGAGATGCCGGACATCATGGCCTT
Organism: Deltaproteobacteria bacterium; assembly: GCA_014191855.1. Classification (GTDB taxonomy): domain Bacteria; phylum Myxococcota_A; class UBA796; order UBA796; family SXON01; genus SXON01. Next base: position 261,114 of record BJHF01000001.1, on the reverse strand, counting down.
CGCCGAGTCGTCGGACTCCAGGCTCAGCTCGTGGAAGGCCTGAATGATCCCGAGCACGGTACCGAAAAGACCGATGAACGCGGCCGTGGAGGCAACCGTGCCCACGACGAGCATGCCCCGCTCCATCCGCAGGCGCTCAAAGAGGAGCGTGCCCTGCATCGCGTGCTGGGCCGCCACGGTGAGCCGAGCGCGCAGGCCTGCAAGGAGCACCCGGGCCTCCACGCCGCGCAGGCCGGCGAGCGACCGCTCCAGATCGGCGCGACTCCCGCCCGAGAGGTAGCCGCCTACCGCCGCCTCGAACGGCCCTCGGGGAGTGCCGTTCAGGATCAGGTAGATCACCCGTTCAACGCCGATCGCGATGCACACGAACGAGAGGATCACCAAGAGCCACAGCACCCAGCCCGCGCCCAGGAGCGCGAAGTTCAACATCGCCTTGGCCAGCATCCGAACCTCTAGGCGGCGCGGTCTATTCTGATCCGGCCGACCCCGGAGGCGGGCTCGCTCGATCGGCCGATGCGGGCCGCGGGCTCACAAGCGGCGTCGGGCACCCACGGCTGAAGCGCTCGGCCGACCGCCCGGAGGCCTCGGGCCGCACGATCACGTCGTTCGCCGCGCCGATCAACTCCGCCGCGGAGCGTGGCACAAACGCCGGCGCGAAGGCGCAGCCATCCGCGGTGAGGAGCTGAACGGTGCCGGTTGGCTGCCCCGGATCGCTCAGGTGAAAGACCGGATGAAAGCGGTCATTAAGGAAGGTGGTGACATCCGCGTCAGCCGCGAGGCGATCGGCCGGACCCCCGGGAGCATCGACGAATACGGCGATCGGGCGGGAAACGGGCGCGTCGTCGGCTCGCCACTCCACCCAGCGGGCGGTGGAGGGGCCCGCCGTGGCGGGAGGGGGGTCGGGCGGATCACTGCACGCGAGGATCAACGCCGAGAGAAGATGGAGGCGACGGGCGGATTCGAACCGCCGAATATTGGTTTTGCAAACCAGGGCCTTAGACCACTTGGCTACGTCGCCGGCGGGCCCCGGTCTAAGGCCCGAAGCGGGGATCGGCAAGGGGACCGACGCGGGAGAGTCCCTCACGGGGCTACGACGCCAGGCAGCGGAGGCAGCCGGCGTGAACTTCGCGCGCGTGGAGCAGCACCCGCTCCTGCCACGCGGGGTCGAGGGGCGCGAACGCCTCCCGCATCCCGGCCTTCGCCGGGTGATTGAGCGCGGGCTGACCCCAGTGATGAAGTCGGTTCTCCGCCCGCAGTCGCGCGAGCACCGCGAGGTTCGACAGGGTGCCGAATTCGATAGTGAGGCCGTCGTAGCGCACGCCGGGGAGCCCTTGAAGCAGGGCTCCGGTCAGCCCGCCGCGGATGAGGTAGCCCTGGGGATCCGCGGGATCCCACGCGCGGACATCCTCGCCGAACGCCGCCTTCACTCTCTGGATCTCTCGCGCCTCCACGGCGCCCTCCAACAGCAGGGTTCGACCGCCGTACCGCCCGAGCGCGCTGTGCCAGTCCACGTGCACCACGCGCTCACGACCGCGCAGCCGCTCCAGGAGGAACGGCAACACCCACGCCGGCCCGGGCTGCAGGGCGGCCCCCCCGTAGAACAGACCCTTCGGAAACACATACTGGCCGCTCACCACCGCGTTCTTGAGCGCGCCGAAGCCCTGCGTGGCCACGGCCCACCCGGCCTTGAGCCAGAATGGATCGAAGCCGCCCGGCGGGCTCTGCGGGTTCAAGAGCCCGTCGAGCGCCGCATAGGCGGGGTCGGCGCCGGAGAAGCCGCCCTCCGGGTTGAAGTTGCGATTCAGGTCTACGTTGGCTTCGTTCACCCTTCGCAGGTTCGCCCAGCCAAAAGGGTTGAGCGCGTGCACCCACAGCACGGCCGTGGACGTGTCGGCGAGGCTCAGCGCCTCCAGTTGCGCGGCCCCGCCCCCGAAGCCCTCCACGCCGTGCAGGCCGCTCGTATAGAGCAGGACCGCCGGCGCGTTTTCCGGCCCCGACCACGCCCAGTCGATGGTGAGCCCCGGCGCGACCTCGAACGCGCCGCCTTCGAAGCGCTTCGTGGCCGCCCGGAACCGGTCCCGTGCGGCTGCGTAGTCGGGGCTGAATCTCTCCACAATGGCGCTCATGCTACGAAACGTAGCGCGCCCGGGTCCGCGTCGAGCGCGATAGGCGGGCCCGTGCTCTCCGCGGTCATCATCGCGAAGGACGAGGCGGATCGCATCGAAGCGGCCGTGCGTTCGGTCGCCTTCGCCGACGAGGTGCTGGTCGTCGACTCGGGCAGCGCGGATGCCACCGTAGCGCGCGCCGAGGCGGCCGGGGCGCGCGTGGTGCAGACGGACTGGCCCGGCTTTGTCGCCCAGAAAAACCGGGCGTGGGCGCTGGCCCGCGGGGAGTGGGTGCTCTCCATCGATGCCGACGAGGCCGTGTCAGCCGAACTGCAGACCGCGATCCGCGCAGCGGTGGCCTCCCCGGCGGCGGAGGGATTCGAGGTGAAGCGTAAAACCCGCTGGCTGGGCCACGATCTGGCCCACGGCTTCGCGTTCCCCGACCCTCGCGTGCGGCTGGCGCGCAAAGATCGCGCCCGGTGGGAAGGCATCGACCCGCACGACCACCTCGTGGTGGCCGGTTCCGTCGCGCCGTTGCAGGGGATCCTGCACCACGACCCGTATCGTAGCTTCGAGGAGCATCTTCGCACCATTGATCGCTACACCGCGCTCGACGCTCGGCGCGGCTCGTGGCTCGACGTGCTCGCGCGCCCCCCCTGGCACTTCATCCGGGGCTACCTGCTCAAAGGGGGCTTCCGCGACGGTTGGCCGGGGCTGGCGTTCGCGGCGCTCGGTGCCACCTACACGTTCACGAAGTGGTCGCGCGGGCACTGGGACCCGTGAAAATCGCCCTGGTTCATCGCCGCTTCACCACGAATGGCGGCACGGAGCGGTACCTCGTGGGGCTGGCCCGCTTCCTGGTGACGGAGGGGCACGCCGTGAGTGTGCTGTGCAACGATGTTCGCGAGGATCTACGAGCAGAACCCGGCGTCGAGTTCGTGCACCTCCCGATGTGGCGCCCGGCCAAGGCGCTCTCGCTCGCCTGGTCGGTTCGGCGCGCGCTGGGAAAGCGGAGCTTCGACGCCGTGATGGGCTTGGGGCGGCACGGCGGGCACCACCTCTACCGGGCGGGGGGCGGCTCGCATCTGGACTATCTCCGCCGCAGCCACGCCCTCCGCAGGTGGTTGTCCCCTTCCGACTGGATCGATCTCGCGCTGGACCGCTCAGCGGTGCGCAGCGCCCGCATCTGCATCGCAAACAGCAACCTCGGCGCCGAGGGTCTACGCGACGATTACGGAGCCCGGCGCGTCGAGGTCGTGTACAACGGCGTCGACCTCGCGCGCTTCCGGCCCGATGAGCAGGTTCGAGCTGCCGTTCGAAGCGAGCTCGGCGCGGCGGGGAACGTCGCAGTATTCGTGGGTAACGGCTTCGCGCGCAAAGGGCTCGATGTCGCCATCGCAGCGCTTCCGGCCGACTGGGCCCTCTGGGTGGTGGGCGGCGACGCGCCGGTGGCCGCCCCCCCTCGCGTGCGCTTTCTTGGGAGCCAGCCGCAGCCGGAACGGTTCTTGCAAGCGGCGGACGTGTTGCTGCTGCCCACCCGCTACGACCCCTTCGCGAACGTGTGCCTGGAGGCCATGGCCTGCGGCATCCCCGCCCTCACGACCTCGAGCAATGGCGCCGCCGAAGTGCTGCCTGAGCCCTGGATGATCTGCGACTCGGCCGGGGCGTACGCGGCCGCGCTCACGCGGCTCACGCCCGAGCTTGGCGCCCGCTGCCGCGCCGTGGCCGAGTGCTTCCCCCCCGAGCGCAGCTATCGCCGCGCGCTCGCCCTCCTCCTTGAGGCTTCGTCATGAAAAAATTCCTGGTTCGCCTCTTCCAGGTCGGCCTCCTCGCCACCCTCGTCGGCGGTGCCTTCGCGGCGTGGGGCTACAATGAGTACGTCGTAAAGAACCCCGGCCCCCAGTTCGAACACGACGCAATCCTGGCGATCATCGCCCAGGAATCTCCGGTGTATTACCGCGACGGGGTAACGCCCATGGGGGTGTTCTTCGACCAGGAGCACCGCAGCTACGTTCCCTACGACCGCCTGCCCGAGGACTGGGTGCACGCGATCGTGGCGGCGGAGGACGGGAGCTTCTGGGACCACCCGGGCATCGACCCCAAGCACGTGGTCCGTGCCATGTGGCAGAACCTGCGCGCCGGCGGGGTGGTGGCCGGGGGCTCCACGCTCACCCAGCAAACCGCCAAAAACCTGTTCTATCGGCCCGATCGCTCGTTGCGCTCGAAGGGCGTGGAGCTCGTAGACGCGCTTCGGCTCGAAGCCCACTTCTCGAAGAAGGACATCCTCGAGTTCTACGCGAACCAGTTCCACGTAAGCGCGAACGGGCGCGGGATCGGCATCGCAGCTCGCTACTTCTTCGACAAGACGCCCGAGGCGCTCTCGACCAAGGAGTGCGCGTTCATCGCGGGCCTCGTCAAGGCGCCGAGCCGCTACAATCCGTTCATCGGCGCGAGCGAGGAGCGCCGAGAAGAAGCCCGGAAAGCGGCGGAAACCCGCACCGGGTACGTGCTGCGGCGCATGGTGGAGGTTGGGTACCTCTCGGAGGGGAGGCGCGCCGAGATCCAGGCCATCCCCCTGGACTTTCGCCGTGGCAGCTTTCGATACGACCGCAGCGTGGTGCTCGACCTGGTGCAGCATCGCCTCGAGGAGCCGGAGTTCATCGAGCTCTTTGAGAAAGCGGGGATCGACAACCCCTCCACCGCAGGCCTCCGGATCATCACGACGGTGGACAAGGACGCCGAAACGGCCGCGACCTACGGCCTCTGGCACCATCTCACCGAGCTGGGCGGCGAGCTCGAGCGGCCCACGCCTGCGTCGTTGCTCCTCCCCGCCGACACGGCGACGGAGGCCTCGCCCAACCAACCCTTGCTCCCCCTCTCGTTCCATGCGGGCCGGGTGACGACGGTGGCAGACGGCGCGATCACCCTCGATCTCGGCGGCCGAAGCTGCGTGGTGGACAAGGCCGGCGTGGCGCGAATCGCCACCGCCATTCACAGCAAGCCGCCGGCCGTGCTTGACGCGATGAAGGCCGGCGCCTTCGTGCTGACGAGCGTGAATGAGGCGGCGAGCGCCTGCGATCTGGAGCTGAGGCCGCGGCTCCAGGGTGCCGTGCTGGTTCTGGAGGAAGGGCTCATTCGCGCGATGGTCGGCGGCAACGACAACCGCAACCTCAATCGCGTTACCGACGCGTCGCGACAGTTTGGCAGCACCTGGAAGCCACTCCTGTTCCTCACCGCCTCCGAGTTGGGCTGGCTGCCCTCGGATCTTCTCGACAATCGTCGTAACGTGTTTCCATTCCGCGGGGTGTGGTACTACCCCCATGCCGACCACACCAGCGACGCCTACCTCTCGCTCTCGGCGACCGGAACCCGCTCGGAGAACCTCGCGAGCGTGTGGTTGCTGTACCACCTCGTCGATCGCCTCGACGACGCCCAGCTCACCCGGCTGGCCGCCGAAGTGGATCTCATGCCGCGCGCCGACGAGCCCCCCGAGGCGTTCGCCGTGCGCATGCGGGACGAGGCCGTGATCCGCTCGTCCCCCGAGCGCTTCGAGGAGTTCGCGTTCACGCGCGCCCGGGCCGAGGTTGTCGCCGCGCTCGGCCTCTCGCGCCACCCGGAAGACGCGCTCGCGACGCGCTCGCTCATGTACGGGTACGCAGCCTCGGCGGAGGAAGCTCGCCTCGCCCGAACGGCCACGTCCGCGGAGCGCGAGGCCCGCCGCGTCGCGTTGGAGAACACGCTCGTATCGCTCGAGGAACACGCCGCGAGCTGCCTCACCGGCCCCTTGAGGCAGTTGACCTGGGACCCAATCTCTCAAGCGCTCGCCTGCGGCCGACCCCCGGCCGGCTTCGTTCCCTTGCCACCCGAGGCCCTTGCGGTCGCGACGGCTGAAACTGCGGGCGAGGCCATCCTCGGCGAGGCCCAGGACGATCTGCTCATCGACGGGCGCATCCACCTCGGCACCCTCCGGGCGCTCCGAGCGGCGCTCGATCCGCACGCCGCGGCGCTTGCGAGCCTCGATCCCTACGATCCTCAGGTGCTGCTGCTCCATCCTGACTGGCGCGTGCTCGTGGGCGTTCGCGCCTTTTCGAAGGTGGTCCGAGACCTCGGTGTGCACGCGAAGCTGCCCGAAAACCTCACGTTGCCGCTCGGCGCCGCTGACACGTCCCTGCTCGAGATGGCGGGGGCGTACCAGGGCCTGCTGCGCGGGGCCCGGTACCGTTTCCATGGGGAAGGCTTCGTGGCCGGCTCCGTTACGGGCCTGCGCGACACGTTCGAGCTCCCCGAGAGCGACGAACCGACCGCGTTGATCCAGGAGATTCGTGACTCCGGCGGCAACGTGCTGTACCGCCTCAACACGAGCCCCGAGCCTCAGGTCGATCCCCGGGCGGGCGCGATGGTGGGGGACGTGCTCCGCAACGCGGTGCTCCACGGCACGGGGCGCCGCGCAGCCTCCGTGGAGGGGCTCGAGGGCATGCCTCTCGCTGGAAAGACGGGCACCACCAACGATTATCGAAACGCGGCGTTCATCGGTTTCGCTCCGGTGCGCAAGGGCGGAGCGGCCGTGTGGGGAGATGCGTTCACGGTCGCCGCATACGTCGGCTACGACGACAACACCTCGATGCGCCGCGGAACGCTGCGGGTCCAGGGTGCGAACGGCGCGCTGCCGGCCTGGATCGGGACGGTGCGGTGGATGGCCGCGAAGGGATTGCTCGGCCGCGGCGCAGCGGGGGAATACGGCATTCCTGAAGGCATGCAACGCGTGGAGAGCGCGGATGGGCTGGGGTTTGACGGGGCGCCGCTCTCGATCCTGCGCACCGCGGGCGAGCCGCCCGAGCGGATTTTTGCGCCCTTCGGCGCCCTCGCGGTCCCCGGAACCAACCCCCCGGAAGCCGCGCCCTCTGGCGCGCTGGCGCTGCCGAACGACGCCGAATTCGGCCCGCCCGAGCCCGACGAAGGCGTGGATCCCGACGCGGCCCCGGTTGAGCCCGCGCCTTCGGAGCCGCCGGCTGATCCCGCAGAGGACCCGGGATTGCTGCTGCCGGGATAACGCGCGCCCGTGCTGTTCTTGCTGCTCGTCGCTTGCGGAGTGATGCCCTACCACCGGCCGCCGGTGCCCGTTCCGGTGCCCCCCACCCCGGAAGGTGCGCCGCCGATCGCCGCGATCGGCCCTGCGTTGGCGCACCTCGACAAGCTGCTCGGCACCACCGAGGACGTCGACCGTCGCGACCGACTCGTGGAGCTTCGCGACCTGCTCGTTGGGGTTCAGTTGGCCGATCCCAAGGTTCAAGAGCGCGTGGTGCGCTACGCCGAGCGCGTGCTGGCGGTGGAAGACCGGTCGCAGCCGTTCGGGTTCGCCGAGAGCCCGATGGAGATGGCGACGACGCTCGACGCGGTGGTGGAGGAGGCGGTGCCCGAGCCGCCGAAGCCCGTGGACGTCGCCGCGCGGCAGCTCGCGGAGGGCCACCCGCTGGCGGCGATCGCCACCCTCGACGCGGCCGTGGGAGCGCCAGCCGGCGCGGCGGAGCTGCGCAAACGGGCCGTGAACGCCTGGGCTACGGCCGAGCGGGAGCGCGTGGGCGCGGCCTTCGTGGCCGCGCTGGCCATGGAAAAGGGGCCGGCACGCGCGGCGGCCATCCTCGCGGTCCGCGACAGCCTCGCCGCCATCAACGCCCGCTTCCCCGACAACGCCGTGGCCGACGATGTACGAAAGCACCTGGAAACCGTAGAGAAGGAGCTCGCTGCGCCATGAACCCAGAACTTCGCGGCTGGACGGCCCCCCACCTCGCCCGCATCGAGGCCGAGCTGGCCGTCGTCTGCGCGGACGCCGACGCCGCGTTCCGGGAAGCGGTGCTCTACCCGCTTCGAACGGGTGGAAAACGGATCCGTCCCTTGCTGGCCTGCGCCGCCGCCGAGTCCGTGGGTGGCTCCGTCGAGGAGGTGATCGGCGCCGCCATCGCGCTGGAGCTCGTCCACACCTACTCCCTGGTGCATGACGATCTGCCGGCCATGGACAACGACGACGAGCGCCGCGGCCGACCGACCGTGCACGTGGTGTACGGTGAAGCGGCCGCGATTCTGGTCGGGGATGCGCTCCTCACAGCCGCGTTCGAGCATGTGGCGCACTCGCCGACGCTGGTGCGCGAGCTCGCCCGGGCGGCAGGCGCGGCCGGGATGGTGGGGGGGCAGTACCTCGACATCTACGGAAAGCCCTCGAACATGGAGGCGCTTACCCACCTCCACCGGCTCAAGACGGGCGCCTTGCTCCGCGCCGCCGTTCGCATGGGCGGGCTCGCGGCCGGTGCGGACGACGACCAGCTCCTCGCGCTCACCCACTACGGCGCCGCCGTCGGGCTCGCTTTTCAGGTGGCCGACGATGTGCTGGACGCCGATCAGGACGCCGGAGACGACGGCCCGCCCTCGTTCGTGCGGCTGCTCGGCCTGGAGCGCACGCGCGCGGAGGCGCAGCGACTGGCTGCGGAGGCCATCGTCGCCGCACGGGAGCTCCCCAACCCGACGGCGCTCATCGGCCTCGCCCACTTCGCGGTCGATCGGACGCTCTGAGGTGCGGGAGCGCCTCGACCGGCTGCTGGTGCAGCGAGGCGTGGTTCCGGACCTGAAGGCGGCGGAAGCTGAGGTTCGCGCTGGAAACGTGCTGGTGGACGACGTGGGGGTGGACAAGCCAGGCACGAAGGTGCCGGCGGAGGCGCAGCTCCGGCTCCGCACGCCGCCGTTGCGCTACGTGTCCCGAGGTGGCTTGAAGCTGGAAGCCGGGCTCGACGCCTTCGGAGCGCTGCCCGCGGGCCGCGTTTGCGCCGATCTGGGGGCCTCAACAGGCGGTTTCACCGACTGCCTCCTGCAGCGGGGGGCATCCCGGGTGTACGCGGTAGACGTCGGCTACGGCCAGCTTGCGTGGTCGCTTCGTCAAGACCCCCGGGTGGTCGTGATGGAGCGCACGAACGCGCGCCTGCTGAGCAGCTTCCCCGAACCGGTGACCCTGATTACCGGGGATCTCTCGTTCATTTCCGCCCGCGCGATGTTGCCTTCCGTCCGGAAGCTCCTCGCGCCCGGCGGCGAGGCCGTGCTCCTCGTAAAACCGCAGTTCGAGCTGGAGCGGGCGCAGATTGGACCCGGTGGCGTAGTGCAAGGCGAGGCCGACCGCCGGGAAGCGCTGACGCTGGTTTGCGAAGCAGCGCGCGGCCTCGGCTTCGAGGTTCGCGGGCACATCGAGAGCCCGATCGCCGGCGCAAAAGCCGGGAATCGGGAATGGCTCCTCCATCTCGCGTAACGCCCGGCGCGGCGTGCTAAGGTGAGGCGCGGAGTGCCGATGCGCCGACTTTCCCCACTACTCGCCTTCACGCTGCTGTTCTCGGGCTGCACCTGGATCGACGATGCGCAGCGGGAGGCTCGAAAGGGCCAGGTTGACGATGATGGAGACGGCGTAATCGCGTCTCGCGACTGCGACGACGAGGATCCGACCCGCTCCACCGCCGAGCCGGAGATCTGGTACGACGGCATCGACGAAGACTGCGGCGGCGACGACGACTATGACCAGGACGCCGACGGTTATGTGCCGTCCGAGTTTGTTGGACTCACGACCCTGCAGGTGAAGGGCTCGGGCACGCTGCCGGGCGGGGATTGCGACGATCAGGAGCCGCTGGCTTCACCGCAGCAGCCGGATGTCGGATACGACGGGGTGGACTCGGCTTGCGATGGAGGAGACGACTTCGACCAGGACGGCGATGGCTTCGTAGCCAACGAGAACATCGGCAAAACCACCACGTACGTCGGCACCTCGGGCATGCTTCCCGGCGGCGATTGCGACGACGGCAACAGCGCCGTGAACCCCGACGCCCCAGATACGGCGTACGACGGGCTCGACTCCGACTGCGCCGGGGACAACGACTACGATGCGGACGGAGACGGCTTCGTGGCCGATGAGTGGTACGAAGAAGCTGGGGGATTGCCGAGCGGGGACTGTGACGATGCGGATGCGGACATCTCGCCTTCGGCCGCCGAAACCTGGTACAACGGGATCGACGACGCGTGCGATGGCAAGGACGACTACGACAAGGATGCAGACGGCTACGTGCGTACCGTGGACATTGGGCGCGCCACGGAGGGCGTAGAGGGCACCGGCGACCTTCCCGGCGGCGATTGTGACGACACGGCGCCCGCCACCCACCCCTTCGCCCACGAGGTGTATGGCGACAGCTCCGACGAGGACTGCGACGGCGGGCTCGACAGCATCGAAGTGCAGCCGCTCGACGGATATGCCTGGCAGAACCCCTACACGCCGGTGCTCCTCGAGGCGGAGGGCCGGGTGTTCCTCTCCGTCGCCGTGGAGCAGGTCGTCACCCCGACCGACAACTGGTTCGACAGCGGCTTCGCTGTGTATTGGACGGTGGGGAGCATCGAGAACGACGTAAGCCAGATCGAGGAATTCGCGTGGGCGAAGAACGCGACAAACCCGTCGTTCGCGGTCGGTCCGGCCCACACCATGCGGCTGTTCGACGACACGCTGTATGGCGTACTGGGCCGCGAAGGCACGAACTTCCGCTCGCTCGCGATGGAGGCGTATCCGCTGGGCTCCGGCGCCGCCGGGCAGGCCACCGCGCAGTCCAGCGTCGCGGAGAACGCCTTCGAGGATGTAGACGTATACGTCGACTCGGCCGGGCGCGTGTTTGGCATCGGCTGCGACGGCGGGAGCGACACCCCGACCTTCACCTACGCGCGTGTCGACGAGATCGACAGCAGCACCAGCGCAGACGTACATACCAACGTCACCGACGGCAGCGCGAACGGCTCGGCGTGCGCGTTTGCCGTCGACACGGAGCCGTACGTCCTCTCCGCGTACGCGGGTGATCTCTACGAGTTCCGCTTCGATCCGGACAGCGCCGCGCCCAGCTTCACCGGAACGTCCAGGGAGCTCGGCCGAACCCCGGTGGACATCGACACATCTCTCGACGGCAGCTCGCCGTGGGAGGTCCTGGCGCTGCCGGTTCTGCACGCCGTGTACGTCGAGGGCATGGGAATCTCGGCCTATGTCGGGCAGGCATCCGACACGCCGCAAGTCGCCTCGGCGATTCTCCTCGCCGATGGCGACTACCTGATCGGGTGGGTGAACGACGATGGCTCGGTGCGGCTCGCCAAGGGGAGCGATGGTAGCGGCTACGCCTACGTGACCGTAAACACTGATGAAGTCGCGACCGGAATCGCACTTTGGGCCGACGACACCAACGCGATCGTGGCGGTGTCGAGTGAATCGGCGCTCGCGGTGGGCATCTACGACTGGTAGGGCCGCGCGCTCAAGGAACGAACGCCACGCCATCGTCTGTCGGCGCCTCCCCTTCCCCATAGATGTAGAGCTCTCGCCTCGTTCGTACGCCGTCTTTGTCCTCGGCGATCACGACGATCCGGTTGCTCCCCGCGCGCACCGGCACGACCACCGAGAGGTGCGCACGCTTCGCGAGCGGCTCCCGATAGAGCAGCTTCTTCTGTTGCCAGTCCACGCTCGCGTCCCACCGCTTGCGGTCCACGCGCTCGGAACCGGCGAAGACCACGACATGCTCGAGCCCGTCCGGGTCGAAGGCATGCACCTGCACGACCGCCGTTCCGGGCGATTGCCGCGGCCGTGCGCTCGTCACCTCCACCGCGGGGGCGTCGCGGTGTACGGCGCCACCGGCCACCGGAAGCGGCAGCTCCCATCGGGCGAGGCCGGGGTACCCATCGGCGCGCACTTCCAGCCGGAGCCCGAGGGTAGAAGAGCTGAATCCGGTCGCAAGCGCGAGGGCCTGGGTGACCACCGCCTTGGCACCCGGAACGAGCACCAGCGCGCGGTCCTCCGCGCCTGCCAGCTCCACCCCGGTGAGGTCGGGGTAGGGGACATGGGCGCGAACGCCGGTAAGGGTCGTACCCCCCCGGTTGGTGATCTCCATTCGCACGGTCCCGTCCGCAACCTGAGCGAGCACCTCCAGCGCGGGCGCCGCAACGCCCTCCACGCCGAGCACGGTATCCAGCACCGGGGTGGCCCCGCAGCCGTCGCACTCGAGCACGCCCACCACCCGATCCAGTCGCGACGGGCTGTCCACGCTCGGGGCCAGCGCGAACGAAACCGTACGCTCTTCTCCCGATGCCAGGTGCCCCACCGGCACGACGACATCGTCAAAATCCGGGTTCACCGACCGGAGTCGGATCGCCGCGCGCGCGAGCTCGCCGCCCCGGTTGTTCACGACCAGCCGCAGCTCGGTGCGCTCTCCCGCCCGAGCGGTGGGGATCGCCGGGATCGTGACCTCCACGCCCACCTCGCCCGGAGGCTGCGCGGCGGGCCGCCAGTCCAGGGACTGCCCCCGGAACGCCTCCTCCAAGCGGCTGGCCTGCAGCGATGACAACGAGGGCAGCAACGAAGCCCCCGCCGCCAGGACGCTCGCGCGATCGGCCACCGTGCCGGACGTTAGGATCGAGGCTGCCAAATCGAGCGCATCATCGCGATCGCCCGCCGACTCCGGGAGCTGAGGGTAGTACAGGAGCGGCGTGGTGGGACCAAGGCGCCGCCGCAGCCGCGTAGCGTCGGGATACCAGAAACGACCATCCACCGTATTCACCGGATATAACGCCATGTCCGGCACGATACCCACCTCGTTCACATGACGATCCTCCGCCAGCGTGTACTCGGCGACAGTGAGCTTCAGCTTCAGGCCTTCGGCCACCTGATAGAGGGTTTGAACGGTGCCTTTGCCGAAGGTCGTTTCGCCGAGGAGCGCAGCCCGATCGAGCTGCAGCAGCGCGCCGGCGAGGATCTCGGCGCCCGAGGCGGTTTCGTGGTCCACGAGGACCACCATCGGCGGCCCCACCGCCGGTCCGCTCCGGGCATCGATGGCGTGCACCAGTCCCGGCACCCGCTCCCCCCCGCGCCCCGAGGTGGTGACGATGCGGCCACCCTCCAGAAACGTGTCGGCAGCCTTGGCCGACTGTGTCAGTGAACCGCCGGTATTTCCCCGCAAATCCAGGACCATTCCCACGTCGAGCAGCCCTTTCGCACGCAGGTCGGCGAGCACCCGCTCGAGGTTCGGCACCGTTTGTTCGGAGAAGTGATCGATGCGCACCACGCCGACACCGCGAGGGCCGGCCTCGCCCGTGACGTTCGGGATGGTGATCTCCGCCCGCTCGATCTCGAGCTCGAAGGTCTTCCCGCCGCGCACCACCGTGAGCGTGAGCGTGGTGCCCGCGCGCCCCCGGATGTGCGACGTCGCGTCCGCAGGCGTCATTCCGCTGGTTGAAACCCCGTCCACCCGCAGCACCTGATCCCCTACCAGCAGCCCCGCCCGCGCCGCGGGGGTGCTGGCGTAGACCGCGGCAACGACCAGCCCCGCAGCCGACGCACGGAGGGTGACGCCGATCCCGCTCAACGTGCCGCTGAGCCGCTCGTCGAAGCGCTCGAGCCCCTCCCCGGTGAGTACGACCGTGTGGCGATCCAGGCTCGACAGCGCTCCCTTGAGCAGCTCGGCGCGAAGGTCGAGGTCCTCGTCCAGCACCGCGCCCGAGGCCAACACGCTGTCCTCAAGCTGTGCCAGCGCCGCAGGCAGATCGCCCTTGAACTCGACAGACCAGCTTCTACCTCCGATCTGGACTCGCGCCACCGCCTCGTTCGCCGACACCATCGCGGGCTCCACCCGCTCCTCCAGGCGCTCGGCCGCCGCCCGAAACATCGTGGCGTGATCGATGCGCTCGGGCCACAAATAGTGGTCGTCCACGAGGCGAAGCGTCGCTTTGTACAGGCTCAGGTCGCCCGCGAGGGCGGAAGCCGCCAGCCACAACCACATCGCCACCAGCGTATCGCGAGATGGGCCCCCCGCATGGTCTACGACGGCCACGGGGATCGCAGCACGTTCGACCTCCGCGGCGGGCCATGTCCCACATGCACCGCCAAGGCTGCGAAGCGCGGCAGACTCTCGGTCGTACCGGCTCCCCGTTCACGGGGACGAAAGCACCTCCTCTACGCGCCTCTGAACCGTGGGAACAACCTCGGCTTCGAACCAGGGGCGGTCATTCAACCACCGCTGATTGCGGGGGCTGGGGTGGGGAAGGGGGAAGTGCTCGGGGGCATACTGCCTCCAGGCCTCAACCGTCTGACCGAGGGTGGCCTTGCGACGCTCCGCGAGGTGCCAAGCCTGGGCATATGCGCCAATGACGACGGTCATCCGGATGTTGGGCAGGTGCGCAAGGACGCGGTGGCGCCAAGCGGGGGCACACTCGGGCCGCGGCGGAGCGTCGCCCCCTCCCGCACGACCCGGGTAACAGAAGCCCATCGGGACGATGGCGACGTTCGACTCGTCGTAGAACACCTCGGGCTTGAGGCCGAGCCACGCCCGCAAACGGTCGCCCGATGGATCCTGCCAGGGTACCCCCGAAGCATGCACCCGCGTTCCGGGCGCCTGCCCCGCGATGAGGATCCGGGCCGACGAAGCTGCCCGCAGCACGGGGCGCGGGCCCAGCGGCAGGTGAGCCTCGCAGAGTCGGCAGGCGCGAATCTCGTTGAGGAGCGAGGCCAGGGATTGGGACATCGCTTCCGTGGATGCAAGACTTGAACGCGACGGCGGCGGGGGCACGCCGAGAGGGTAGACCCGCCGGGCCTGGCTCGGCAAGCCTGCACGCGAAACACACGATGATCGGAGTCAAAAACTCAGGACGACGGCCAGTCCGCCGTGGGGGCCTGCTACGCGAGTGGGCAGCCTCCCCAACCCTTGCCGTCGGCGGGGAGGCAAATGATCCGGGCGATGCTGCGGGCCTATTCGCCTTCCTCAGACGCTTGCCGCTCAGCATCGCGCTCCGCAGGCAACGTGTTCGCGGCCTTCGCTCGGCGGCGGCAGCCGCCAGGCACAACCCGATCGCCCCCGCCGCATCGCGAGATAGGCCCCCGGCATGGACCACGACGGCCACCGGGCCCACAGCACACTCGACCTCGACCGGCACGCCCGGATGGGCCACCCCGAGGTGGTCTACGGGGAAGGCAAGAGCGCGGCGCATATCTGCGATGCGCTGACGGCGATCCACGGCCACAGCGGCTTCGCGTTCGCAACCCGGGTGGACGGGGAGAAAGCCGCCTTCCTCCAATCGTCTCTCACGCCGGCGCCCGAGTACAATCCCGTGGCCCGCGTACTGCACCTCGGCGCGCCCCCCGCCCCTCGCGGGCTCATCGGTGTCGTAAGCGCGGGAACCAGCGACGAGTTCGTCGCCGCCGAAGTGGCGATCGTCGCGCGGCTCCTTGGCAACGAGGTGCTGAAAATCGTGGATGTCGGCGTTGCGGGGCTGCATCGCGTGCTGGGGCGAACGGACGAATTGCGTGCTTGCTCCGTGATCGTGGTGGTGGCCGGGATGGATGGCGCGCTGCCTTCGGTGGTGGGCGGTCTGGTCGGCTTGCCCATCGTCGCTGTGCCAACCAGCGTGGGCTACGGCACGGGGCTCGGCGGCATCGCCGCGTTGTTGGCCATGCTCAACAGTTGCGCGCCGGGCATCGCAGTGGTGAACATCGACAACGGCTTCGGCGCCGCCTACGCCGCCTCCCGGATCAACCACACGGTCCACCCGAACGTGCCACGATGAAGACGGCATGGATCGATCCCGTCGGGGGACTGGCGGGAGACATGCTCGTCGCCGCGCTGATCGACGCCGGCGCGCCAGAGGCGGACGTGCTGGCGGCGGTCGCGACGCTGGGGATGGAGGGCTGGACGGCGCGGACCGAGAAGGTGTGGCGCGGCCCGTTCCACGCCACGCGATTCGTCGTGGAGTTGGCCGGAGAATCCGGCGCCACTCCTCATGATCCCAGCCATGATCACGAGCACGGCCACGAGCACGTTCACGAGCATGGCCACGGCCACGAGCATCGCCACCCGCCCGCCCACGAACCTTCTGTGGCTCACGACGGCACGGCGCCGCCGCACGCCCCCGCTTGGCGCGCCCGGAGCCGCCGGTGGGCCGACATCCGCACGCTGCTCGAAGCCGCCCCGCTCGCCGAGCGCGTACGTTCCAGGGTGATCGCCGCCTTCTCCCGTCTCGCCGACGCGGAGGGGCGCGTACATGGCATGCCCGCCGAGGCGGTGACCTTCCACGAGGTCGGCGCGGTCGACTCCATCGTGGACATGGTGGCCGCGTGCGCGGCGCTGGAGTGCCTCGGCATCGACACGCTCGTCGTGGGCACGATCCCGCTTGGCACCGGCCACACGCTCGGCGAGCACGGTTGGATCCCGCTTCCGGCCCCGGCAACCCTGGAGTGCCTCCGCGGCCTGGCCGTCGAGGGGCGAAACATCCAGGGAGAAACCGTCACGCCGACGGGAGCCGCGCTCGTCGGCGCGCTCGCAACCTCCGGGCCGATTCCCGCGATGACCGTGCTGCAAACCGGGGTCGGGGCCGGCACGTGGGATCCCGCGAGTCACCCCAATGTCGTCCGCGTGCTGATCGGCGAGGGGAACGCAGGTGCACCCTCGGTCGTCGCCGAGCTTCGCGCCGAGGTGGACAGTCTTCATCCCGAGGCCGTGCCCCCCCTGATCGAGGCGCTCCTCCGCGCCGGCGCCCTGGATGCGTACGTCACTCCCGTGCTGATGAAGAAGGGTCGCCCTGCCCTTCTCGTCACCGCCCTCGCGCCCCCCTCCCACCGCGTCGCGGTCGGCGAGGCGCTCCTCCGCCATGGGAGCACGCTGGGCTATCGATGGCAAACGCTCGCTCGCGAGGTGCTGAGCCGGCGCTTCGAGCGGGTTCGCACCGCCTGGGGCGAGGTGAACGTGAAGCTGGGCGAACGCGAGGGGCAAGTGCTCCACGCCGCCCCCGAGTTCGAGGAATGCGCGGCGATCGCCGCACAGCACGACCTGCCGGTGAGCCAGGTCATCGGCGCCGCGCTCGCGGCGTGGTCTTCGGCACGCCGCTGAGCGATACTACACCCATGTTCGGCGACCCCGCCTTCGCCCTCGACGCCCTCCTGGAGCTGCTCCCGCAGCCGGTGCTGTTCGCCGACAAGCGCGGGCGCTTGGTGTACGCCAACCCGGCCGCATGTGCGCTGCTCGGTTACCCGCTTTTGGAGCTTCGCAGTCTGCTCCACGTCTCCGACGTGTACCACCGTCCCGAGGATGCGCGCCGCGTGCTGCGGGCCGCGAGAGATGCGGGGGGCCAGACGGAGCGCCCGGTAGACGTGATGATTCGCACCCGCTCCGGCGAGGTGATTCCAGCGCGAATCCACGCCCGGGTGCACGTCGGCGGAGACGGGCTCATCATCGGCACGATGGGCGTATTTGAGGATGTACGGGAGGTATCTGACCTTTCTCGCCGCCTCGATGAAGCCGCCACGCAGGTGGTCGCCAGCGAAAAGCGGGCAGCCGTCGTGGCGGTGGCCGGGCAAGCCGCACACGACCTCAGCCAGCCGCTCATGGCGGCGATGGGGAACATCGAACTGGCGTTGATGCAGCCGAACCTCGACGCGAAGGTGAGCACCCGCCTCGAGCGCGCCTACGAGCAGTTGGAACGCCTACGGGGGATCGTCACCGAGTTCGTTCGGATGACGGGCACCCGCAGCACAAGCTGATCGCCCCGACCCCGGCTTGCGGAGATCGCCGGAGTGAGCTAACCGCGGGCGGCTTCCGGGGGACTCGTTCCCCGGCAGACACTCACGCTGGATGAACGTCCCGCCCCGTGGTGCCGCCCAATTTCGGTCGGTCGGGTGGGGTCGCCAGCGGTCGCTCAACCACGAACTCAAGGAAGCACCATGTCTGTCTCTCTTCGCGACCTGCTCGACGCTGGCGTTCACTTCGGCCACCAAACCCGCCGCTGGCACCCCCGCATGAAGCCGTACATCTACGGCCAGAAGAACGGGGTCCACATCATCGACATCCAGCAGACGGCGACGCGCCTCGTTGAAGCCAGCCGCTTCATCCAGTCCCTCGCTGCGCGCGGCCAGACGGTGTTGTTCGTTGGCACCAAGCGCGCGGCCCGCGACATCATCGCCGAAGAGGCGCGCCGCTCCAACATGTTCTACGTCAACGAGCGCTGGCTCGGCGGCACGCTCACCAACTGGGAAACCGTAAAGAAGAGCATCGACCGGCTGAACTTCCTGATCAAGTCGCGCACCGACGGCCGGTTCGACGGGTTCACGAAGAAGGAAGTGCTCACGATGAACCGGCAGATCGAGAAGATGGAGAAGTCGCTCGGCGGGATCAAGGATCTCAAGAGCCTCCCGGGCGCGATCTTCGTCATCGACCCCAAGAAGGAGCACATCGCGGTCGACGAGGCGAACAAGCTCGGCATCCCGGTCGTGGCGCTCTGCGATACCAACTGCGATCCCGACGGCATCGCCTACGTGATCCCCGGCAACGACGACGCGATCAAGTCCATCCGCCTGTTCACGGCGGCGGTGGCGGATGCGGCGGCGGCGGGCGTGAACGCCGGTCGCAGCGATGCGGCGGTGGCGGCGCGCTTCACCGACGGCGAGGCCGATGGCGGACTGGAGATCGTGCGTCGCGGCACGGCCCCCGTCGAGGCGCCCCCCGAGGCCTAGCTCGCGTCGACCCCGCTCGGGCCAGCCTGGGCGGGAATCGTTCCTTCTTCTACCGATTCACGTACCGGGCGGGCGCAGGCCCTCCCGCATTGGAGCACAACATGGCAACCATGGGACAAGTCAAAGAGCTGCGGGAGCGCACCGGCGCAGGCATGCTCGACTGCAAGAAGGCGCTGGACGAAGCGGGCGACGACGTGCAGAAGGCGATCGACTGGCTCCGCGCCAAGGGCATCGCCTCGGCCACGAAGAAAGCTGGCCGCGCGGCCGCCGAGGGTCTAGTGGACTGCTACATCCACGCCGGCGGCAAGATCGGCGTGCTGGTGGAGCTGAACTGCGAGACCGACTTCGTGGCGTTGACCGATGGGTTCAAGCAGCTCGCCCGCGACATCGCGATGCACATCGCGGCCTCGCAGCCCGAGTACGTTCGGCGTGAAGAGGTGCCGGCGGCAGCCTTCGAGCGCGAGAAGACCATCCAGGTCGAAAAGACGATGTCGGAGGGGAAGCCCTTGGCGATCGCCGAGAAGATCGTGCTTGGCCGCATGAGCAAGTGGTACGAGGAGGTGTGCCTGCTCGACCAGAAGTGGTTCAAGGACGACACCAAGACGGTCGATCAGGTCGTGAAGGAGACCGCCTCCACCATCGGCGAGAACCTGCAGGTCCGGCGTTTCTCGCGGTTCGTGATGGGCGAAGGCCTCGCCAAGCGCGCGGACGACTTTGCGGCCGAGGTCGCGAAGGCCTCCGGCATCGCTTAGTTCCCCATGCCCGGAGGGCACGCCCGCGATAAGCCGCGGCCGTGCCTCCCAAACCTGTGTATACGCGTGTGCTCCTCAAGGTCTCCGGCGAGATGCTCGCGGGGGACAAAGACTTTGGACTCGACCCGGTCATGCTGGGCCGCCTCGCCGACGAGATCATCGAGGCGAAAGCGCTCGGGGTTCAGTTCGGGCTGGTGATCGGCGGCGGCAACATCTTCCGCGGCGTTTCCGGCAGCGAAAAGGGGATGGAGCGCGAGAGCGCCGACTACATGGGCATGCTGGCAACGGTGATCAACGCCCTCGCCATGCAGGACTCCCTGGAGCGCCGCGGCTGCTACACGCGGGTGATGAGCGCGCTGCGCATCGAGCAGGTGTGCGAACCGTACATCCGTCGCCGGGCGATCGCCCACCTCGCCAAGGGTCGGGTGGTGATCTTCGCAGCCGGCACGGGAAACCCCTACTTCTCCACGGACTCCGCTGCGGCGCTCCGCGCAGCCGAGGTCGGCGCCCAGGTGATCCTCAAGGCCACCAAGGTGGATGGCGTGTACGACAAGGACCCGAAGAAGTTCGCGGACGCGATCCGCTTCGAGCAGATCGCCCCGATGGACGCGTTCAAGCGCGGACTGAAGGTGGCCGACGCCACAGCCATCGCGTTGGCGATGGAGAACGACACGCCGATGATCGTGTTCGATCTTAGCGTTCCCGGGAACATCAAGCGCGTGGTGCTCGGCGAGAGCGTGGGCACCCTCATCACCACGCCCAAGGCGGCGGGAGTCACCCCATGAGCGACGACTACATCAAGGAAGCCAACGCCGACATGGCAAAGAGCATGGACCAGCTCAAGCGCGAGCTGGTTGGCGTTCGAACGGGTCGGGCCACGCCTGCGCTCATCGAGCACGTGCAGGTTGAGGTGGCTTCGTACGGCAGCACGATGGCGCTCAAGGAGCTGGGCGGCATCTCGGCGCCGGATGCGCGCCTCTTGATCATCAACCCGTGGGACAAGGGCACGATCAAGGACATCGAACGGGCGATCGCCGTGGCCGGCATGGGGTTCAATCCCCAGAGCGATGGCGTCATCATCCGCATCCCCATCCCGGCCCTCACCGGCGAGCGGCGGCAACAGCTCGTGAAGGTGGTGAAGCAGCACGTGGAGGAGGCAAAGGTGCGCGTGCGCGGCGTGCGGCGCGACTACAAAGCCTTGTTGGAAGAAGCGGAAGACGAGGGGGACCTCACCGAGGATCAGCTCAAGAAGCTGCTGGAGAAGCTACAGGAGTCCACCGACGCGCACGTGAAGCTGGTGGACGAGATGGGCGCCAAGAAGGAGAAGGAGATCCTCGACATCTAGTCGAGCCCCATGAAGGTTCCCACCCACGTCGCGATCATCATGGACGGCAATGGCCGATGGGCCGAGTCGCGTGGGTGGCCGCGCGTTCGCGGGCATGAAGAAGGCGCGGAGAGCGTGCGGGACATCACGCAGGCGTGCCGCGAGCTCGGCTGCAAGGCGCTCACGCTCTACAGCTTCTCCACCGAGAACTGGAAGCGCCCGGAAGACGAGGTGGGCGCGCTCATGGGCCTGCTCGCTCGCTACCTCACGCAGGAGCGTAGGGAGATTCTCGACAATGGCATTCGTCTCAACGCGGTGGGGCAGCTCGACAGGTTGCCGCTGGCGGTGCGCGCGGCGCTCAAGGAGCTGATGCACGCGAGTCGCGACAACAAGCAGATGGTGCTCACGCTGGCCCTCTCCTATGGCTCCCGGCAGGAGATCGTGGAGGCGGCCAAGGCCCTCGCCAAAAAAGCAGCCTCGGGGCGCCTTCGCCCCGACCAGATCGACGAAGCCGCGTTCGCTGCGGAGCTCCAGACGGCGGGCCTGCCGGACCCCGACCTCCTCATCCGCACCAGCGGTGAGCTGCGGATCAGCAATTTCATGTTGTGGCAGCTCGCGTATGCCGAGATCTACGTCACAGAAACCCTCTGGCCCGACTTCCGCAAGCCGCAGCTCATCGAGGCCTTCGAGGCCTTCGGACGCCGCGAGCGCCGGTTTGGCGCGACGGGTGTGCAGGTTCGGGCGGGATCGTAGGTGGGGCCACGCATCATTTCCGGGCTCACCGGGCTCGCCATCGTGTTGCCCATCCTCTACAAGGGCGGCTGGCTGGTCGGGGCGCTGATCGCCTTCGTCGTCGCGGTTGCGATGGACGAGTGGGCGATCATGATGACCCGGGATGATCCGAGCACCCGCCTTCGCTCACGAGTCTTCCTGATTCCAGCCGGGCTCCTCCTGCATCTGGCCGTGCTCAACGGCCCGGAGCCGACGCGCGTCGCCGCCGTCGGCGTTGCCGTCATGGCCGGCCTCCTGGTTCCGATGTTCCTTGAGCGCGACGTGCGCCGGGCCGGTACCCAAGCGCTGCGCTCCGTGGTTGGCCTGGTGTATGCCCCCCTTTTGATGGCGCCGCTGGTTCCGCTGCGCGGGCGAGACGACGGCATCTACATGATCCTCTACCTGCTCGCGGCCACCTGGCTGGGGGACACGGGCGCGTTCTTCGCCGGGCGTGCCTTCGGCAAAACGAAGCTTTTTGAACGCATCTCACCGAAAAAGACCGTGGAAGGCGCCATCGGGGGGCTGCTGCTCTCCGCGGTCGGCGGCTTTGCGTTTGCAAAGGTCGGTCACCTGCCGTTCGGCGTGGTGGAGTGCATCTTGCTCACGATGGCGTTGGACGTTGCCGGCATCGTCGGCGATCTCGCGGAGTCCCTCATCAAGCGAGCCTGGGACGTGAAGGACTCTGGCTGGATCATGCCCGGGCACGGCGGGATCCTCGACCGGGTGGACTCGTTGATGTTCACCGCGCCCATCCTCTGGCTGTGGCTGCAAGTGAGGACCTCGTGAGCTTCGGCATGCTCATCCCATTCGGGATGTCGCTCAGCAGCGGCCTCCAGCCCCTCGCGATGATGGTGCTGCTGGTGGGCACGCTGGTATTACTGCACGAAGGCGGGCATTTCGTGGTCGCTCGCTTGTTCGGCGTGTCGGTGAAGGTGTTCAGCATCGGCGTGGGCAAGCGGCTGTTCGGCGTGAAGATCGGCGGCACCGACTACCGGGTTTCGATGCTCCCGATCGGCGGGTATGTGCGCTGGGTCGGCGCTGACCCGTTCGCGGACTCGGGGCAGGACGACGACGACTGGATCGACGCGAAGGGCTCCTTCATCCACAAGCCGGCCTGGCAACGCCTGCTCATCGTCGCGGCCGGGCCGGTCACGAACCTGGTCCTGCCGCTATTCGTGTTCACGGCGTTGTTCGTGGCGGGTGAGCCGCAGCCCCGAGCCGAAGTGGGGCGGGTCGAGCACGACACGGCGGCGGAGAAGGCGGGCGTGGAGATCGGGGACTCCATCGTGAGGGTGGGCGACACCGACACCCTCACCTGGGTAGACGTGTATGAGGCGTTGTATACCTTTGAAGGTGAGGTTCTCCCGATCGTCGTGCGGCGCAACGGCGTGGATCTCCCGCTCACGCTCACCGCGGAGGCGGGCGCGGAGCTCGGCACCTTCGCGTCCACCCTCGGGCTCGGGGATAGCGCAGCGGACACCACGGTCATCATCGACGATCCCGCCTCACCGGCTTGGCGCGCTGGCATGGCGCAGGGTGACGTGATTCTGAAGGTCGATGGCGTGGACGTGCGCACGTGGGGCGATGTTTCGAGGCAGCTCCACGGGAAAATGGGCGCCGCCGTGGAGGCCCGCAACCTGGCGGGCGCAACGTTCACCGTGAACCTCCAGCCCGACCCCACCTGGGCGCCCGAGCGCTTCCCGGCAGACGACGAAACCTGGGCCACCTGGGGCCTGGCCAGCGCCACGGTCAGCATCGGCCACATCCGGGGCCTGCCCGACGGCCGCGCTTCCGCGGCCCAGTGTTTCGGGTTGAAGGAGGGGGATCGCCTGCTCCGGGTCGGCGAGCGGGACATCTACACCTTCCTCGACGTGCTCAAGGCGGTGGGCGCGACGGTGGACGGGAAGCCGACAGAGGAGGGCAAGGCCCGCCCCATCGACTTCAAGGTGCGACGCGCTGGCGAAGTGCTGACCCTGTCCATGCAGCCGGATGTCGTGCAGGACACCGACAGTTACGGGCGGTACACCTACGTTCCCCGCATCGGCTTCGGCCCGGGCGGCGACTTCCTCGCGCCGCTCGACGTGCCCCGGCCCTACGGCCTGCTGACCGCGGCCAAGCGCGCTGGCCAGGAAACCTGGTACATCGGCACGTTCATGGTGCAGCAGATCGGGCTCATCATCACGGGCGATGCCCCGGTAAGCAAGAACCTCGGCGGCCCGATCGAGATCTTCAACACCGCCCGAAAAGCGGCCGAACAGGGTGTGTTCGTGGCCGCGCGCGTCTTCGCCCAGCTCAGCCTGAGCCTCGGCGTGATCAACCTCTTGCCCATCCCCGTGCTCGATGGTGGTCAGATCGTCACCTACGCAGCCGAGTGGCTACGAGGCCGGCCCCTCCCCTGGCGTGTGCGGGAGCGCCTGCAGCAGGTCGGCTTGTTGTTCCTGGTCTCCTTGCTGCTCGTGGTAAGCGTGTGGGACGTCCAGAAGATCGTCGGTCGCGACGACGATGCGCCGGCCGTGGCGGCAGCGCCCCCGAAATGCGCGTAGTCCTGATTGACACGGCCACCGGGGTCGTGGGCGTGGCCGCGTACGCGGAGGGGGTCTGCGTCTTCGCCGAGACGCAGCGAATCCAGGCCGGCGCCGACGCCTGGCTCACCCCGGCGCTTGCCCGCGCGCTCACGACGCTGGGCTCACTCGACGCCGTGGCCGTTGTCACCGGGCCAGGCGCGTTCACGGGCTTGCGGGTCGGCATCGCGCACGCGCTCGGCCTCGCCCTTGCGCGAGTGCTCCCCGTGATCGCCGTGCCCACCCTCGCGCTCCGCGCCGCAGCCGCGCCCGGCCATCCGCGGGTTCTCGCGCTGCTCGATGCCAGGAAGGGTCGACTCTACGCCCAAACCTTCGACACCACCGGCGAAACGCCCCGCGCGCTGGGCGAGCCTGCGGACATCGCTCCGGCCGCTCTCGACCTCGCGGATGTCGTCGTCGTCGGCGAGGGCGTCGGTGCGGCCGGCGCGGCGCTCGTCAACGCGAAGCTGCTATCCTTGGCGGACGACGCCCACCTTCGCGCCGCAGCGCTACTGCTCCACACGTTGCCCCTTCTGGATCCCGGCGCCGTGGCACCGTTCTACCTGCGCGCACCTGACGCCCAGCCCCCCAATCTGGTACAGTGAGCGCTCCTCTGGAGTGGTGCATGGAGCGTGATGAACTCGACCTCCTCCACAGTCTCGCCGTCGGTCACGACGAATTGAGGCACTTGTGGGGACGACACCAGGCATTCGAGAAGGATCTTGGCCGCTTGAGCGGCGTTCGGCATCCTTCTGAGGCCGAGCGTCGCCAGATCGGCAAGATCAAGCGGATGAAGCTGCGCGGCAAGGAGCGCATCCAGGCCATCCTGGATGCACACCGGGGCGTCTGAACGGGTTAGTCCCCGCGGAATATGACCGGACCTACGATCGCGATCCTCGGCGCCACGGGCAACGTCGGGGATGCGTTGCTGTTGCGACTCGCCGAGAGCACCCTCGCAACCGCCGAGGTCTCCGTCTATGCCTCCCGCGCCATGCGGCAAACCAGCGTGGAGTTCGCAGGGAAAACCCTGACCGTTCGCCCCATCGCCGAAGCGGTGGACGCTGCGCCGAGCCTGGTGTTCAGCGCGCTTCCAAGCGCCGTCGCGCTGCGAACCGTGATGTCGTTCGTTTCCCGCGGCTCCTTGGTGATCGACATCGGCAACGCATGCGCAGGCGTGTTCGCCGCGCCGCTCTGCCTTCCCGGGGTTCGCCCGATCCCGGAGCTCGAGCTCGCCCGGGCCGGCGGCGCGCGCACCCCCTCCGCGCCCGCGTGGCTCATCGCCAGCGTGTTCGGCCCTCTGCTCCCGATCGGGGCGCACACCGTCACGGGCCTCATCAACCTCCCGGCGAACGCCTACGGCCGCGCCGCCACGGAGGAGCTCTCGGAGCAGGTCGTCGCCACCTTCAACCTGAAGGATCCCCCCCGCCGCCTCTTCGCGGAGGGCCTCGCGTTCGACACGCTTCCCGAAGATGCCGACCCGGGTGAGTGGAGCGCGCGCGAGCTTCAAACCGCCGCCGAGGTGTCCGAGCTCCTGGGCACGAACCTGAGCCGCGTCGCCGTGCAGATCGCCACGCAGCCCGTGTTCTCGGGGATGACCGCGGCATTGTACATCCGCGGCGTCGACAGCGTTGAGGCGGTGGAGGCCGCGCTGCGCGATGCGCCCGGCCTCGCCACCGCCGCCCGCGTGCGCACGCTCCGGCCACGCAAGGTGATGGGTCGGGCCCCGGTCTATTGGGGCGGCGTGCGTCTCGACCCGACGGGCGAAGGCGTCCACCTCTGGCTTGCCGCGGACAATGTCGCGGGGGCCGGCGCGGCCGTTCCAGTCGCGGTGGCCGAGGCGATCGTGGGTTCCGGGCTCACCTCGCAGTTGGAGGCGTGATGTCGTTGTTCTGGATGTTCGCCACCTTTTCAGCCGCGCAGGCGGCACCCGATCATGCCGCTGCCTTCGCGGAGAGCAGCACCGCGGTGGACGACCTCACGGTGGCGGGGAACGACGCGTGGATCGCATGGACGACCACAGGCGGCGAGCTTCAGGTGCTCGACACCAGCACGTGGAGCGTCATCAACGTGGAGATCGACGGGGGCGCCACCGCCGTAGGCGGCGTGGCGATCGGCGGCTCGGAGGCGGCCCCGATGCTGTTCGCCGGCCTCTCCGACAACCAGATCGGGCAGTGGGCGCTGAAGCAGGGGGAAGGCGCCGTTTTCATGGCCGTCCACCCGCTTGAAGGCACGCCGCTGGGCCTGGCGGCAGATGCCAGCAACGTGTATGCGGTCTACGACACCGAAGACCAGGGCCCGGTGGCCACGGGCTACGATATCAACAGCTTCGTCCTGAAGTATTCCGAGGGGGCCGACCTCTCTGCAGACGGCTTCGTGGACATGGACGCACGGTACCAAGCGGGCGACACGGAGGACGGCGAGCTGGTCGTCACCTACTTGTACGTGGCCCACGGAAACGCCGAGATCTCCCGCGTTTCTACGGAGTCCGGCACCTCCGCAAGCAGCACCGAGAACGAAGGGAACCTCACCATCGAAGACGTCTGGACCGAGGATGGAGGCACCACGACCTGGTTCGCCAACTCCGGATCCACCGGTTCGACCGCATACCTCAGCGGGGACGCGAGCGACATCGACCTCACAGCGCCCAGCTCGCCCGACGTGGGCACGCCCACGGGGATCGGCGGCCTCGCTTCCGACGGATGGATCGGGGTGGCCGCGGCCGACGCGCTGCACATCTTCACGTACTCGGGCGGCACGGCCATCGGCGACGAGCTGGGCGAGATCGCCGAGGCGGCCGGTGCCACCGAGCTCGTGGGCATGACCGGGTATGGGTTCGCCGCCACGTCCGCCGGCACCTGGGTCATCACCGATCGACCCTGGGTGGAGATCACGGCCACCTCGGCAACGGACGTCGCGGCAGAGGAGGAATTCACCGTCACCTTCACTTCCGACACCGCCGGAAGTTACCAGGTAAACTACCAGATCGCCGGGGCGGGGCAAACCCCCGAGAACGTGGACGGCGCTTCGGGTAGCGTAGAGGCCGGGGTTGAAACAACGGCCACCGTCAGCCTCCCCACCACGGGTGCGGACGTGCAGTACCTCGTGGAGGTCCAGATCACCCCCTCCGGGTCGACAGACTTTGGTCGCGACGGCGAATACGTCAGCGTCAACGAGCCCGCCCCGGCCCCCACGATCGACGCGAGCACCGTGAGCTTCGGCGACGAGTCCATCCGCGTCACCTTCGAAGCGTTTGACCTGGATGTTGCGCAGTCGTACGTGGTGTACCTCTCGACCGTGGAGTTCGCGAGCGATGACTACGAAACGGGCGGCCCTGCGTATGTGGGCCCGGACAAGGATCCCGGCGAGCTCACCGAGGAGCCTGACGAATACGGCATCTTCGACTGCTATATCGGCGGTTTGACCAACAAAACGACCTACTACGTCGCCGCTCGCGCCATCGATGCGGACGACGGCACCTATTCGGAGAGCCCCATGTCCGACGTGTTCGCCGCCACTCCCGAAGAGACCTACTCCGTTTCCGAGCGCCTCGGCATCGAGGGATGGTGCGGGCTCCCGCTGGAGAGCGCAGGTTGGATGGGTAGCATCGCCGCCGCGGTCATCGCGCTTCGCCGCCGGGCACGCGCCGCCGCGGGCCTCGCGGTGCTGGGCGCGGTCGCCATGCCGGGTATCGCCGAAGCGAAGCCCCACGAGGACAACCTCACCTCGCGAAGCTGGAATTTCGAGGTTCGATATGGAACGTTCCTGAGCCAGGAGAACGAGGAACTGAAGGACGCGTTTGGCGAGTCCGACAACCGTCTGCTCCGCACCGACATCGGGTGGACCAGCAACTTTGTCGAGGTGGACCTGGGCTTCGGGCTCTACAGCGATGAAGGCGGGCAGACGACCTCCTCAGGGGAAACGTCCGCTGACAGCGACAAGCTCACCGTCGTGCCGCTGGCGCTCGACACCACGCTTCGCCTGGATATCTGGCAGGAACAACCTGTAGTGCCCTTCGCACGCGCCGGCGTGGACTACTGGATCTGGAACGAAACCTGGACCTCGCCCTACGACGCGAGCGGCGGGGGGGACACGACGGATGGCACCCTCGGATGGCACTGGGGGGCCGGCCTGTACCTGCTCCTTGATGCGTTGGACGAAGGCGCCGCGAGTCGCCTGGAGACGGTGGCAAGCGTAAACGACACCTACATCGTGGCGGAATACCGGCAAACGTACAGCCTGGGCTCCGACACGCTCGACTTCACGTCTACCGATGTGACCGTCGGCCTCAAGTTCGACTACTGAGCCGGTGGCGACCTACCGGCTGGTGATCGAGTACAACGGTCGCGCCTTCGCGGGGTTCCAGACTCAGCTCAACCAGGTGACGGTGCAATCCACGCTCGAAGCGGCGTTGGCGCAGCACTTCGACAAAGAACGCGTGATTATTCACGGAAGCGGCCGTACCGACGCGGGCGTGCACGCGCTCGGCCAGGTGGTGAGCTTCCGGGTGGATGTCGAGCGCGACCCTGTGCACCTGCGCCGCGGGCTCAACACCGCGCTGCCGCCCGAGCTGTCGGTCATCCTCGCCGAACGGATGCCCGAATCGTTCCACGCCCGCTTCACCGCCACCGGCAAGACCTATCGGTATCGCGTCTACAATCGCCCAGATCGAAGCCCCTTCCTGACCGGGTTTGCGCTGCATCGCTTCCGCCCGCTCGACTGGTCCGCCATCGAGGCCGCCATGCCCGCCCTCGTCGGCACGCACGACTTCACCACGTTCCGCGGCGCCGGCTGCGTGGCCAAATCCCCGGTTCGAACCGTCGATCGGGCCGCGCATGTCGACGTGGGCGGAGGCGAACACCACCTCGAATTCCATGGCAACGGCTTCTTGCGCTACCAGGTGCGCCGGATGGTCGGTACCCTGCTCGATGTTGGTGAGCGGCGTCGCCCCCCGGAAGACGTGGCCGCTGCGCTCGCGGCCTGCGACCCGAAGCGCTCCGGGCGGACGGCGCGACCCGAGGGGCTGTACCTGGTGAGCGTGGATTACCCCCCGGAGTCGCTGATTTTCGAGGGATTCAGCGAGGCGGCGCCGGCCTAGGTGATCGCGGCATCCTCGGCGCGGGGAACGGCGCGCGTAAGCGCCGAGATCGCCCGTTCGAGGCTCCGGAAGTAGCCGAGGCCGTCCAACAGCGGATTCATCCAGCCCGTGGTGATGCAATAGTGCCTGGCGAACGGGGCGCGGTGGTGCACCGAGTGGTGCTCGGGGCGGAGCACCAACCCCATGCACTGAAGCCAGCGGACCCCGGGCGGCACCTCGTCCGCGTGCGCCCACTTGTGGAGCTGATTGGTTGCAAACACGCCGAGGGCAAGCGCGACGAGGAACACGACGCCAAACTGGGCGGCGATGCTTGAGCTCGGGTCGAGCAGCAGCGCGCCGAGGAGCACCGGGGCCGTGGCCAGGCAATTGCTGCCGTTCGTCTCCACGAAGTCGTGCCGGGTGATCGCCTTCGGATCCACGTGGTGCTCGCGGAAGGGGCGCACAAACATCGACCCGAGCACCGGCGTGCGCGCCGAGAGCCACGTGTCGAAGAACCAGTGCACGGTGCCCGACCCGAGGTCGGAAGCGAGGTAGCCGAGGCAGATCGCCGCGGCCGTTGCGCCATCCAGAGCCTCCATGCCAAGCGCCCACACGCGCGACACGTTCGCGCCAGCCGCAGCGAAAAAGCCAAGGATCGCGGCGCTATCCACCGCACGGGCAGCACCCGTGTAGCTGGCAAGGCTCGCGCGGCTCGGCGTTTCGGCGCCCATGATCCGGGCAGAGCATACCATCCGACGATAGGGCGCGGCGATGAACCGGGACCTACCGGCCGCGGCGACCACCCCTCCCGGCCTCACCGGCCACCCGCGTGAGACGATCCGCGGTGCGTTCGGCCCGACCAACGCGCTCCCGCCTGCCCAGGCGCGCCTCAACGGAGCGTACACGTGTTTCGATACGCTCGGCTCCGGCGGCACCGCCATCGTGCGCCGCGCGCATCAGGCTTCGTTGGATCGCGAAGTGGCGATCAAAACTCCACTTCGCGGCGCATCATCGGCCGCGGCGGTCAGCCGCGTACTCCAAGAGGCCTGGGTCACCGGCGCGCTGCAACACCCCGGCGTCGTTCCCGTCCACGACGTCGTGACCGACGACGAGGGCTGCCCGCACATCGTGATGCGTCGCATCGAGGGGTGGACGTGGACGGAGCTGATCAACCAGCCTGAGCAGGTTGAACGCAGCTTCGGCGTGCGCGATGTGCTGGCCTGGCACCTGCGGGTCTTGATGTCGGTGGCCGCAACGACGCACCATGCCCACGGGCGAGGCGTGCTCCACCGCGATCTGAAGCCCGACAACGTGATGATCGGCGCGGGTGGGGAAACCTACGTGCTCGACTGGGGGATCGCCGTGGCGCTCGATGAGCGCGCCGCCCACCGTCTGCCGCTCGCGGCAGAGCAGAACAGCCTCGCAGGAACGCCGCATTACATGGCCCCCGAGATGGCGCGCGCCGACGGCCCAGCCCTCGGCATCGCGACGGACGTGTACCTGCTCGGCGGGCTGCTCTACGCGGTGCTCACCAACACGCCGCCGCACCCGGGCGACGAACCCCAGCAGGTGATCGACGCGGCGGCCGCCGAGCCTCCCGTGGTCCCGACGCAAGCCCCCACCCGCCTGGTGCGCCTCTGTATGCAGGCCCTCGCCCTCGACCCAGCGGCCCGGCCCGAATCGGCGGAGAGCTTCCGCCGCTTCGTACAGAGTTACCTCGAAGAACGCGACGCCGACGCGTTGGTCGAGGCCGGGGGGGCCGCGCTGCTGAGCCTACGCGAACGCGCGGGCGACGCAACGGCCACACAAGTGCCCGCGCTTTTCGCGACCTGCCGACTGGCCTACGAGCAGGCGCTCGCCCGCGCACCCGAGCATGCGGCCGCGCTCGCCGGCCTCGATGCGGCCCGAACCGCGCGCATCCGTTGGGACCTCGCGCGAGGGGATGCCCGAGCGGCGGCCGACCTCCTTCAGGAGCTGAAGCGGCCCGAGCCCGCGCTCGCCGAGCAGGTTTCCAAGGCGCTCTCCATCGAGGCCACCCGCAGCGCCCGCGCTGCCCAGCTCATCGCCGATCACGACGAGGCGGCGGGCCTCCGCACCCGCATGTTCGTGAGCATCGTCATCGGCCTCGTGCTCACGCTCGTGCCGCTCGCCACGCACCTCTTCGATCGCGATGCTCCGACATCCAGGGTGGCGCTCGGCACCCTCGGACTCCTGGCCGTGATCCTTGGGATGTGGTTCTGGGCCCGCGACTCCCTGAGCCGCTCGATGCTCAACCGCGCCGTGATCCAGATCACCGCCGCCACCCCGGTGGTTCAGCTCCTGATGCTCGCGGGCGCAGACCAGCTCGGCCTCACCAACGTGCAGATCGTCACATTGTTCCCCCTGATCGCCGCGGTGATCGCCGTCTGCTTCGCGATCATGCTGGAGCCTTGGGTGGCCCTCGCAGCCGCCACCTACGGGCTGGCCTTCGTCGGCAGCACCGCATTCCCGCCCCTGCGATGGATCTTCCTCTCTGCGAGCAACGCCGCGCTGTTGGGCGTGGCCCTCTGGCGTTGGGGCCCCGCGGCGCTGAAGAGCTGGATCCGCTTCCGCCTCGAGAAGGGCCGACGCACGTAGGTGTGGCTACCAGCGCACCGCCGCGGCCAAACCGCCTACGAAGGCCACATCGCTGGAGCCGGGAGCGAGGGTGGAATTGAAGAAGTCCACGCCGCCCTCGACGCTGATGCGGACGTGCTCGCCGATCCCGAACTGGGTGCCGACAGGCAGCCTTGCGAGCCCATTCATCCGCAGTCCGGCGCTGGGACTGGTGTACAGCCACCAATCGCCCAGGAGCCGGTAGGCCATCGGCACGCCGACGGCGGCGTAGAGAAATCCGCCTTCAAAATCCACCCCGAGCCGGAAGCGGTCCAGCTCCACGGCGTGCCAGCGACCGAGCGCGCCCACGCCGACGAGCCCGGTGGCACCGCCGAAGAGGGTGCCGCCAACCGAGAACTTCTTGCCGACCCGCTGCTCGTACCAAAGCTGCGCATCGGGAGCGAAGGTCGCCCCGTTGTTGGTCGTCGCCACCCCCGCGAGGCCGATCTCGTGTGGCGCGTCGAGGTCGAGCGTGGGCGGGCGCATGCTCGCCGCGGGCGCACAGGCCCAGAGCGCGAAGTACGCCGAGAGCCCGACGGCCAGGACCTTTGAAACGTGCTTCAAGAACGCCGTAGAAACCACCATCGGCTCACTCGCTGATCGGGTTCATCCACAACATCTCGGCGGGCACGCCGAGCCGGGCCAGCGCCTGATCGTAGCGATCTCCGACGGAGGTATCGAAGATCAGCTCCGCCACGGCATCCACGTATACCCAGCTCCCTTCCTCAAGCTCCCGGTCGAGCTGCCCGGGGCCCCAGCCCGCGTAGCCGAGGCACAGGTGGAAGTCCGCGCCGGCGCCGATCAGCGCCGCCAACCTCTCCTTGCTGGGGGACACGGCCACGTTTCCCGCCGCCCATCCCTCCGGCGAGAGCCCCTTGTACAACACGAAGCCTGCGCCTCGCTCCACGGGACCTCCCCACAGCGCCGGCCGCTGCAACTTCGCCGCCGTGCCCGGCAGGTCGAGGTGGGTCACCACGTCGCCCACACGCACCGAGGCCTCCCGGTTCACGACGAGGCCCAGCGCGCCCTGAGTGGTGTGCTGCACCAAAAGCACCACCGCTCGCTCGAAATTCGGATCGCGCATTTGCGGACTCGCGACGAGCAGGCCCGGCTCCACTACGCCCCCGGCGCCGCCGGCTCCCGGATCGGCTCGATCCGGGGCGAGGCCCCCTTGGTCACCACATCTTCCGTGATCTCGACTTCCTTGATGTTGTCCTGGCTCGGGAGCTCGAACATGATCTCGAGCATCACGGACTCGATGATCGTGCGGAGCCCGCGGGCCCCGGCCTTGCGCGTGGTGGCCCGCTCCGCGATGGCCCGGAGGGCCTCCGGCGTGAACGTCAGCTTCACCTTCTCGAACTTGAAGAGCTTCTGGTACTGCTTCACGAGGCTGTTGCGCGGCTCCGTGAGCACGTGAACCATGTCGTCCACCGAGAGCGCGTTCATGCACGCCACGACCGGAACCCGACCGATGAACTCGGGAATGAGCCCGAAACGCTCCAGATCCTCGGTTTGGACGTGCTTCATCAGCGCCTCAGTCTTCTCGCCGACCTCGCCGCGGTCGTGCCCGAAGCCCACCGTCTTGCGCCCCATCCGGTCCTGGATCACCCGTTCGATGCCTTCAAAGGCGCCGCCGCAGATGAACAGGATGTTGGTGGTGTCGATCTGCAGGAACTCCTGGTTCGGAAGCCGCTTGTTTCCCTTGATTTGGATGTTGCAGTTGCTGCCTTCCAAGAGCTTCAACAACGCCTGCTGTACGCCCTCCCCGCTCACATCGCGGCTCACCGCGCTGGAGAAGCTCTTTCGGGCGAGCTTGTCAACCTCATCGATATATACAATCCCACGCTGGGTTTTCTCGACGCTGTTCCCCGATGCGTGGAACAGGTTGAGGATGATGTTCTCCACATCCTCGCCGACGTAGCCGGCCTCGGTGAGAGTCGTCGCATCCGCGACCACAAACGGAACGTCCAGGAGGCGCGCCATCGTTTGCGCCAGCAGCGTCTTCCCGGTGCCGGTGGGCCCAAGCAACAACACGTTGGACTTCTGGACCTCCACCTCGTCGCCGGCCTTGGTGCCCTTCGTGGAGTTCGCCTCCAGCCGTTTGTAGTGATTATACACGGCCACCGCCAGTTTTCTCTTGGCACTGTCCTGGCCGATCACGTACTGATCGAGGAAACTTTTGATGCGCGAGGGCGACGGAATCTTTCCCGTACCAAAGCTGATTCCCGCGCTGCTCTTGTTCTCGCGGATGATGTCCAGGCACAGCCGGATGCACTCGTTGCAGATGTACACGTTCGGACCGGCTACGATCTTCTCCACGTCCCGCTGGGGTTTGTGGCAGAAGCTGCAGGAGAGCCCCGCGGGGCTTGAATACTTGGCCATCGGCTCCTCGATCTTGGCGCGTGCACGGACACTCTAAGCGTCGTTTGATCGCCCCGTCAACGTGGATCGGCGTGCATCCGCACACCTTGACGGAGAAGTCGCCGCCCGCGGTGCGCTATGATGCGCGCTGGGAGACGAGGCATGGCCGGCAGCGGCGACTACTACTCCGTCCTCGGCCTCACCAAGGAGGCGTCCGACGCGGACATCAAGGCGGCCTTTCGGAAGCTCGCGCATGAGGTGCATCCCGATCGGGCGGGCGCAGACCCGGCAGCCGCTGAGAAATTCAAAGCCATCCGCGAAGCCTACGAGGCGCTGGCCGATCCCGCCAAGCGCGCGGCCTACGACCGCCGCAACGAGCGTCGTTCCTCCAGCAGCCCGTTCTACGGAAGTCACTGGAAGCACGCGGGGAGCCCGGCGGGAGGCGGGTACGGCAACAAGGCTACGGCGGCGGCCGGCAACGACATCGATCTTGAGGACATCTTCAACGACTTTGGCGGGGTTGACCTTGGGTTTGGCAAGAAGGGTGCCGCAAAGGCGGCCGCCGCGGGAGCCGGCCCCGGCGCTCGCCCGCGCACGAACGCCAAGCAGTGGGATCCCCTCCGAGACTTCAAGGAGGCGGCCGCTCGCGACAGTTGGCCCGGCGCGGGCGAGGGCGGCGGCGCCCCCTCGGAGCCAGCACCCGGCGCACCCAAACGCGGGTTCGGCTTCAACGACTCCGGCTGGTCCACCAAAGGGGGAGGCCGACCCGCGCCGCCGCCCCCGCACGCTGGCCACCGTCGGCCCGACCCCGAAGCAGGCGAGGACGTACGGGTGAACGTCAACCTCTCGAGCGCGCTGCTCGGGATCGGCGGCCTCGTAACCGTCGAATATGACCGCAACGTCCGCGCAGACGACGGGGCTTCGCTGCTCTCCATCAAGGAGCTTCACGAGCTGCGGGTACCGCCGGACGTCCGCGAAGGAGACGAGCTTCGTGTGCCGAAACACGGGCACGCGGGGGCAGGCGGCGGGCCCTACGGCGACCTCGTCGCGACCATCCACGTCGTCGGCGCCGCGCCTCGCATGAAGATGCCGCGTTCGGAGCCGAGTCGGGCGGAGGATGTGATCGTCGTGGACGTGCCGTTCACCGAGGCGATCCTCGGTGGCCGCGTCGAGCTGGACACACCCCAGGGGCGGGTGCGCGTCTCGATTCCTGCGGGGACGTCCTCCGGAAGCCGCTTCCGACTCAAGGGGAAAGGCAAGGCGGACGCCACGGGCGCGGCGGGCGACGTGTACGCCGAGGTGCGGATCACGGTGCCGAAGACGCTGGACGAGGAGTCCCGGAAGTTGATCGAGCAGTTCTGTGCGTTGAACCCGGGGGAGTGACTCGGCGGTGGTGGTGAGATCGCCGTGCAAGACGCGGCGCCGTGGGGCGCGGGATTCTCGGGTCGGCCGGGCGTAGATCCGGAGGAACAGCGGGAGCAAGAGTGATGTTGGGTCCTGCCGGCGCAGTCCGTCGCCGCGCTCGCGGCGCAGCGCCACTCGGCGGCGCCGGCCTGCACCGTCACCCGCCCCAGCAGCGCACTGCACAACGCTCGGCGGACGGCGAAGACGGCAGACAAACACCGAGAATCCCGCGGGGGCTTGCTGCGACGGCTCAGCGCGGAGCGGGGTGCGCAAAGGAGGTGCGGAGGCGGGGCGCGCTCCCGCATCCGTCCGCGCCGGATCAATCCGGATCCGGGATGTCCATCGCGTGCGAGGCCCGGTTGCGCAGCTTGGCTCTGACCCTCTCCGCCATCCCTTTGTAGCGAACACACTCGACCTCGGCGAAGTAGGCTACTTCGACCATCTGATCGACCTCGGCCTCCGTGTTTGGCTGCCGGGCGACCACGCAGCTCTCGGTGTCGGTGCCATCCACACCGGCGGAGCGGACCCAGCGAAACAGGGTCGGCGCGATGGTGACGGGGACGGCGCAGGTGAGGCAGCACTCATCCTCAACGTACCAGTCACCGGCGGCGTTCGCGGGGTGCGACCTTCGCATCTGCGGAAGTATCTCGGCGGGCGAACGCCGCGAGCGGACAGCAACCTCACCAATCAGACCCGGATCGAGCGGGTGGGCCGGACCTCGGTCGACGGCAAGGTCGAGTCGGCCTCAGAGCAGTTGTTGTCCATCACCTACGGCGACGCCGACGGCGCGGTGCGGTCTGTCACCGGCACCGGCACTGGGGGCAGCCTCGCCTTCAGGGACTACGCCGACAGCTACTGCGAGAACCTCAAGTTCAACTAGCACGGAGGCGGTGCGCGGAGTCAGCGCTCGGGGACCGGGGCCCGCTCCGGCTCCTCCGTCCTCCCCGCACTCAGATACCCCAGCTTCTCCAGCGCCTCCACCTGCCTCCGCGCATGCTCAGCCCGAGCGGACGCCTGTTCTTCCGGTGTCGGCGCCGCCAAGCGGCTGGCAAACCAAGCCGCGCCGCCGAGGAAAAGCGCCCCGACCAGCCCCGCAATGCCGAGCCGCTTCACTCTTCACCAGTCGGGGACAGGTAGCCCATCACTTCGAGGGCCTCCCGATCCTCCTGGCCCTCGTGGGTGAGCTCGTCCACCAGCGCCTTCCCGCGGAAGCCCGTTCGCGCCCGCCCCTCTTCAGAAACCGG
Organism: Deltaproteobacteria bacterium; assembly: GCA_014191855.1. GTDB lineage: Bacteria > Myxococcota_A > UBA796 > UBA796 > SXON01 > SXON01. The sequence continues at coordinate 224,344 of BJHF01000001.1, read as the reverse complement.
CCCCGGGGCCATGGCGAAAGCGTAGTAACGGCGAGCGTCTTCGCCGTCGTCGGTGGCCGCCGCGAGGCCCATCACGCCTACGTCGCCGAAGGTGCCGTCGGCGTTCATCCGCTCGTGCACCGCCTCAAGGCCGCTCACCCAGTCGGCGCCCGGCGCCGAGGTTGTCAGCACGGCGATGCAGGGGAATTCGTCGCAGTCTACCTCCACGACGGAGGCGCCGGGGCTCGCCTCCAACGCCGCATCGAGGTGGCGACGGAACGCTTCCGGCCGAAACGGCGCCGGCACGTCCTTAGGCCACGGCTGGGCCACGCCCTCGTGGGTTTGCACGATCCCGGCGTTGATCCCCGCCTGCAGGCGCGCGCCCGCCAGTTGGCGCTCCAGCGTGTCGATGCGAGCGAGCGCTTCGGGGAGCGAGGCCGGGCGCGGCGCGGACGTCGCCCCGGAGCCCGCTCCCCCCCCGGCCGGTCCCCCCGGAACCTGCACGCTCTGGCTTTCCCCGACCGCAACGACCCGCGCCGGGGCTTCTGCGCTCGGGGTCCACGTCGCTGTCCCTTCGTAAACGGTCACGGTGATGACGGCCCCGCCAAGGGCCGCGAGTAGATGCGAACGATCCATGCTGATGATCTCCGCCCCACTCTCACGCACACCCGCCGCCGGAGGTTCCACGATCACGCGCACGCGGCCGTCGATGGTGACCGGCAAGCCACCCGCGATCAGCTCCACCTGCCCGTCTACGACCGTTTCGCCGCTCAGCAGCACCGTGCGCGCCGGGGGGGAGCGCAGGGCGAAGAGCAGTCCGGCCGCCAACATCATCGGCAAACCTACGTAAGTCAGCAACGGCACGTGACGCCGGACCGGGGGTTTGGCCGCCTGCAGCGCACGCGGGATCCCCGGTGGGACGAGCTCCCGTTCCAGCCCCTGCAACGCCGAAACGGTCCTTTGCAGGGCCGCAAAGCGCGCGGCGAGCGCCGGGTCGGCGGCCAGGCGGGCGCGCAGCGCGGCGGCCTCGGGCGGTGTGAGATCGCCGTCCAGCAAGCGGGAGAGGTTCACGTCGTCGTTCATGTCAGCGCCTCCAAAAGCGCAGCGCGGCCTCGGTGAAGGCGGGATTTTACGGTGCCGACGGGTAGGCCTTCTTCGGCGGCGATCCGCTCAAGCGGCACCTCGTGGAGATGGTGGAGCACCACGACCCGGCGCCACGGCTCGGGCAGCAGCGCCAACGCCCGCTCCAAAGCGGCGGAGTCCTGGGCGGTGCCCAGCCGGGCGGAGGCGCCCGGCCCTGGGTCGACAACGTCGTCAGCTTCGAGAACGTCGCCCCGCACAGTTCGGCGTCGGTGACGGTCCACCAGGTGGCGGTGCACAACGGTCATCAGCCAGGTGCGCACCGAGGCCGTGCCACCCGGATCGAAGCGGGGCAGCGCCCGAAGCAGCTTCTCCCAGGCTTCTTGCCACGCATCCTCCGGCTCCGGATCGAGGCGGCGGCACAACGCCCACACGAGGCCACCGTGGTCGGCGACGAGGCGCTCGGGTTCGGGGAGGGCGAGACGCAAGGCGGGCATGGGGGTGTACACGCACGAAGTCGGCGCGGGTTCCAACGCGATACCCTACGCGAATGCCGGCTCCGACGCTCGCCCAGATCCTCGACATGCTCGTCGTCGACCGCCTGTTGCACGCGGGCCAGAAGCAGGACGTGCTCAATCGCGGAAAAGAGCAGGCGAGACACTTACTTTTGGACCGACGAGCGGAGCTTCGCCGCCTCCTGGGTCGCCAGCGCGTGAGCTACTCCGTGAGCGAGCTGGAGCTGATCGCCTCGTTCCGGTTCAAGCGGCTCGACGCGCCGGACGTGCTCCTGGATGAGGAGACGATCACCGAGGTTGTTGCCCGGCATCTTGGTCATGGGTTCATCCGGATCGACCCGCTCAAGCTCGATTTTCGCCTGGTCGTGGATGCGTTCGGCGGTCCGTTCGCCGAGAAGAACCTCGTCGTTGCGGTGGAGGACAAGCCGCAGTTGATGACGGTGGCGCTCACTGACCCGTGGAACACCGTCCTCCTGCAGCAGCTCGCTGAGTTCAAGGGGAAGCCGATCCGCCCGGTGATGGCCCCGAAGTCGGAGATCATGCGGGTGATCACCGAGTTCCACGGCTTCCGGCGCTCCATGCGGGCGGCCGAGGCCGAGCTGGCGAACAACCTGCCGGACATCGCGAACCTGGAGGCGCTCTACCGCGTTTCGGGGATGAACGAGCTGGAGGCGAACGACCAGCCGGTCGTGCAGGCGGTGTGGTACCTGCTGAACTACGCCTACGACCAGCGCGCGAGCGACATCCACATCGAGCCGAAACGCGAGGATGCGCTCGTGCGAATGCGGATCGATGGCGTGCTGCACGTCGTCCATCGCATGCCGCGAACGGTACATCCGGCCGTCGTCTCTCGCATCAAGCTGCTCGCCCGGCTCGACATCGCAGAGAAACGGCGCCCGCAAGATGGCCGCTTCAAGACGGAGATCGGGAAGGACGAAGTGGAGCTCCGCGTGAGCACCGTGCCCACAGCCTTCGGCGAGAAGGTGGTGATCCGCGTCTTCGACCCGGCGGTGCTCAAACAGTCCCTCACAGACCTTGGTTTTTTTCCGCGGGAGCTCACGCTCTACGAGAACATGATCCGCCGGCCGAACGGGATGGTGCTCATCACGGGCCCCACGGGCAGCGGGAAGACGACCACGCTGTACTCCACGCTCAACCACATCGCGTCGCCACGCGTGAACATCTGCACCCTCGAAGATCCCATCGAGATGGTGCAGGAGCAGTTCAACCAGATGGCGATGCAGCCGAAGATCGGCTTCACCTTTGGTACGGCGCTGAAGAACGTGCTGCGGCAAGATCCGGACGTCGTGATGGTCGGCGAGATCCGCGACCCGGACACGGCGGAGAACGCCGTACAAGCCGCGCTCACCGGCCACCTGGTGCTCAGCACGGTCCATACCAACGACGCGGCGAGCGCCGTGTCGCGACTGCTCGATCTCGGCGTGTTCCCGTTCCTGGTGTCCGGCGTGCTCACCGGTGTCGTTGCGCAGCGCTTGGTGCGCAAGATCTGCGTGGGCTGCGCCGCAGATGAGGCGCTCACCAACGAGCAGATCGACGCGCTCAACATCCGCGGGGCGGAGGGTCGCCAGCTCCGGGTGAAGCGGGGCCGCGGCTGCGTGCGGTGTCGCGGCACCGGCTATCGGGGACGAACCGGCGTTTTCGAGGTGCTTCCGATCACGCCGCGTGTGCGAACGCTCATCCAATCGCGGGCCTCGTCGCAGGACATCAAGCGGGAAGCGCTCAACGACGGGATGCTCACGCTGCGCGAGTACGCGATCAAAAAAATGGCGCGCGGCGAGACGACGTTTGAGGAGATCCTCGCGGTTACCGAAGAAGCCGCGCTCTACTGAGCGGGAGCGGCCCGCACGCCGGACATCGGAGTCGCCGCACCCCGGGCGGTTCGCAGCTATACTCGCGCCCGATGTTCACCCTGGCCCTTGCCCTCGCCTGCACCGCCGATGGCGTAGAGGACTCTGGCCCGACGGGCAGCACTGAGATGTCGGAGCCGCGTCATCCGGAGGCGGCATACACGGCGGAGGAAGCGGCCTCAGCGCTCCGAGAGGCCGTCCGCTTCGGTATCCCCCTGCCGCCGCCTACGGTGGCCACCTGGCGGGAGCTGATGGCCCATGGCGACGACGAGTGCCCGGGTGGGCAGTGGGATCACGGCGCGCTGGAGGTTTTCCCGCCAGACGGGTGCACGGCGGCGTCGGGGTACTGGTACCAGGGCGTCGGGAGCGCCCAGGCGAACTGGATGGACGAAGACCGTGACGGCAACTTGGACCTCTACCGCCAGGAGATGAAGACAGATGGCGCGATGATGGACGCCGAAGGCAACAAGTTCTACTTCGGCGGGGCAATTCTCCTCGAGCTGAGCGGCACGCCGGAGGCCGGGGGTACCTACGAGGCTGAGATCCTCGGCACATATGGCTACCCGCTGGCCGAGAGCCTGTGGATGCAGGCCGGGGCGAGCACCGGCTCTTACCTCTCCGGGGAAATCGCCGCAGATGGCAGCTTCACGCTCCTCGGCAACGGCGGCTTCACCGTTGGCGAACAGTCTGTTGGGATGGAAGACTTCACGATGAACGTGGGCTGTCCCGGCCTCCCGGGCGGCACGCTCGGCGTTCGCGACGAGGCTGGCTACTGGTACGATCTCACCTACGACGAAACGACGTGCGATAGCTGCGGCGAGGTGGTGTTCGACAACACCCAGAGCCTCGGCCGCGCCTGCGCCGAGGTCACTCCAGCGTTCGAATCCTCGTTCGACGAGGTGATCGCCTTGATGGGCGAACAGCAGGCGCCCCCGTGATCGCCGCGCTTGCCCTCTTCCTCTCCGCGTGCGATACCGCCGAGGAGGCCGCGGTCGCCGCGCCGGTGGAGCTGGTCGCCCTGCCCGCGCCGCGGCTGCTCCGTCGCATCTCCATCGACCTTCGGGGCACCTTACCTAGCGAGGCCGACCTCGACGCCGTAGAAGCCGACCCCGAGCGCCTTCGCGAGTTTGCAGCCGAGTACCTCAACAGCGAGACGTCCGAGGATCGCCTCGTATCGATGCTAGCCGAGCGCTGGCACACCGTCCTCGACCAGTACGAGGTTTGGTACAACGACTACGGGCTTGAGGAGTTCGAAGCGGACCGCTTTTCGCACTCCGTCGGCGAGGAGCCGCTGCGGCTGATCTCACACGTGGTCGCCCAGGATCGGCCATGGAGCGAGGTGGTCACCGCCGACTACACGATGAGCAACGACCTGCTCGCGACGATCTGGCCGGTCGACTACCCGGAAGGAAAAACGGGCTGGCAGGAGGCCAGATACACGGACGGTCGCCCCGCCGCCGGCGTGCTGGCCACCAACGGTTTCTACTGGCGCTACGTCACGAACATCTCGAACAAGAGCCGCGGACGGGTAGCGGCGATCTCGCGGCTGCTCCTGTGCACCGACATCCTCGGTCGGCCCGTGGAATTCAAGCGGAACAACACGCTCGACCCCGAAGAGGCCATTAAATCCGAGCCCGGCTGCGTCACCTGCCACGCCACCGTCGATCCCATCGCCGCAAGCATGTTTGGCTTCTGGTGGACCATCCAGTATAATCCATGGGAAATGCAGAACTACCATCCGGAGCGCGAGCGCCTCGGGCCCGCGCTGCTCGACACCGAACCGGGGTGGTACGGCACCCAAACGGGCGGCCTGGTGGACATGGGCTGGTACATCAGCAACGACCCGCGCTTCGACCACTGCGCCGCCCAGAGCTTCGCGGAACAATACTGGCATCGTCCCTCGGACCTCACCGACTACGAAACCATCGACGCGCTGTGGGTGGACTTCGAAGCGCAGGGCACCACGCCCCAGCGGCTCATCCTGAACGTGTTGGAGACCGACCAATACCGAGCGGGCGGCCTCACGAAGGACGCAACGGAGGCCACGCGGGAGCGCGAGGTCACCGAGCGGCTGCTCACGCCGAACCAACAGCGCCTCCTCCTCAACGAGCTCACCGGGCTCGACTGGCGCCAGCTCAACTACGACGCGCTCGAGAACGACGTCTACGGCTACCGCGTGCTGGCCGGCGGCGTAGACGGCTACAGCGTGACCAGCGCCCAGGCCACACCCGGCCTCACGTGGGAGCTGGTGAACAAGCGCTTCGCCGAGGCCGCTGCCGAGGTGCTGATCGATCGGGATCTCGGCGCGGAAGCACCGGGAGTGCTCACGGTGAGCGCCGAAGCCCGCCCCGGTGAGGAGGCCTTCGACGACCAGCTCCGCCACCTCCACTGGCGCCTCTTCGCGGTGCGCGCCGACGATGCCTGGGTCGCCGAAACCGGCGCATTGTGGTCGGCCGTCTATGCGATCGAAGGTGCCGAGAGCGCGTGGGAGGGCGTCGTCGAGGCGATGCTCCGCGATCCCTCCTATGTGAGCTACTAGGATGCCCCGCGCGAAGCCCCCCGAGCTCACTCGCCGCGCCGCTCTCGGGCTCGGTGCCGCCGGATTGATGATCCCCCGCTTCGGCGTGGCCGACGCCGTCGCCGGAAACAACCGCAGGTTCCTCTTCGTTCATTGTGCCGGCGGCTGGGACACCACCTATTGCTTCCAACCCGGCTTCGGCTCAAGCGTGGTGGACATGGAGCCCGACAGCGTGGCCGCTGAAGTGGGCGGGATCACGTTCGTGGACAACGAAGCGCGCCCCCACGTGCGCTCCTTCTTCGAGAGCTACGCGTCGCGAACGGCGATCGTGAACGGCATCGAGGTGCCCAGCATCACCCATGAGCGGTGCAGGCGCATCATGATGACCGGAAGCGCAGAGGGGCAAACCGACGACTGGGGCGCAATCCTCGCCGGCGAAGCCACTTCCCGCTATCTGCTTCCCTACTTCGTGCTCAGTGGCACGGCGTTCACTGCGAAGTATTCCAGCCGCGTCGTGCGCGTGGGCCAGGACGGGCAGCTCACCAACCTGCTGAGCGGAAAGGCGCTCGCGCAGACGGACCGCCCCTATGCCGTGCCGTCCGATGCCCGCACGGCGCTCGTTGATCAGTACGTCCGCGCACGGATGGGCGCCGCCGCTCCCGACAGCGCGATCGCCACCGCCGCGGCCGGGGCGCTGGATGACGCCGAATCGCTGAACGCCTACCTCGGCACCCTCGATATCGGCACGTACACCCAGGGTTGTTACCAGATGGCCTACCACATGGCCACGGTGTTCGACGTGTTTCAGCTTGGGCTCGCGCGAACCGCCCTCATTGAGTACAAAGGCTGGTGCTCGGAGGGGTGGGACACACACTCCAACAACGACCGGCAAGGCTTGCACTTTGAGGAGCTGTTCGACCTGCTCGCCCTCGGCATCGCCGATCTGGACTCCCGCACCGCGGTGGACGGTGGGAGCCTCGCAGATGAGACGGTAATCGTGCTCTTCTCCGAGATGGGCCGAACGCCGCAGCTCAACGGCGGGAACGGGCGCGACCATTGGACGTACACCAGCGCCATGGTGTTTGGCGCCGGCGTGAGGGGGGGCCAGGTGATCGGCGGCTTCGACGACAGCGGCTACGGCGACAACGCCGACTACGCCACGGGCGAAGTGTCCGACAGCGGGACCGGCATCCACGCCCGCAACTTCGGCGCTTCGCTCCTGGCCCTCGGCGACGTAGACCCCGGCGAGGACGCACCGATCACGGCGCTGCTCGCATGATCCTGCTCACCCTCTGGCTCGCATGCGCCGGCGAAGAGCTCGACTCCAATGCCGCCTATTGCGCTGAGGCTCCCTCCGTGAGTTGGGACGGCTTCGCACACGGCTTCGTCACCACCTACTGCACTTCGTGCCACTCGGTGAACAACACCCAGCACCGTTACGAGGCCCCGGAGGGCGTGGACTTCGACACCGAAGCCGACGTGGTGCGCCAAGCCGAGCGTGTTCGCGCACGCGTGCTTGACGACGCCACCATGCCCATCGGTGGCGGCGTGTACGAGGCCGACCTCGTGCTGCTCGACACCTACCTCACCTGCACGCTCGGCCTGTAGATCAGCGCTTGAAGCGGAACAACGAGGCCAGCCCGGCGAGGGCGCCCGACGCATCCTTCCCGGCCAGCTGCTCCAGCTCCCCCGGATCGAGAAGAACGGAGCCGCAGCTCTCACAAATGTCGATCTCCACCCCACGGAAGTCCTGCGGCTTCAGCTCACCGCCGCACTTCCCACAGCGCTGGTGATGCAGCGCCTTGAGCTCCGCCCGCGCGGCCTCGCCCTTCGCCTTCTCGGCCTCTGCAGCCGCCCGCGCGCGCTCTTCACGTTCTATACGGACAAAGTACTCTTCTTCGGAAGCGTTCTTCTCGTTGGACATGTCGACCTCTCCGCCCGCTTAACGCAACGAGCGCCCGACCGGGAGGGTCAGCACCCGCCGCCCACGCGCCGCAGGCCCCCGGCCAGCTCGCGGGTGAGCTCCGTGTCGCTCCCGGCGTTCGCGGTGGCCATGCAGTAATCCGCCTTGGCGCTCACCTTGTCGCCCAACTTTTCGTTGGCGTACCCTCGCCCGTAGAGCGCCCAGGCCGAGCTCGGATCCTTCTGGAGCGCCCGCGCGAAGAGCCCGTGGGCGCCCTCGGTGTCGCCCTTGTCCATCGCCTTCCAGCCCTGGTCGGCCAACGACTTCGCGCTCCCGCCGCCCGCCGCCGGTTTGGGCGCGGCCTCAGGCTTCGGCGCTGCCGCGGGCTTCGCCATCGCCTCTGCTTTCTTCCTGGCGGCGTCCTCCGCCTGCGCCTTGGCTTTCAAGACCGCAGCCTTCTCGGCCGTTTCCTTCGCCGCAGCCTCGGCCTCCGCCCTCGCCGCGGCCTGGGCTCGCGCCATGTCGGCCTTGACCTGGGCATCGATCCCGCCTTGGGCGCCAGCCTGCTCGGCTGCGATCTCCGCTTCGAGCTGCGCAGGTTCGATCGGCGCCGCCTCGGCGGGCGGGCCTTCGGGCACGGCTGGGGGCGCGGGCGCGTCCGCGGGCGCCGCGACCTCCGTAACCGCACCACCCTCCGCTACGGCGGGCTCCTCGCCGCTGAACAACCAGCTCCCAACCGCCAACAACGCCGCGAGCCCCAGCGCGCCACCGATGAACCACTCAGGCCCCCAGCCTCGGCGCGGCGGGGTATCGTAGTCCGGCTCGTCGTCCAGCGCGGAGGGCGGCGAACGCGGCGCAACGGTGACCGGCGTACGACCGCGCCCGAAATCGATGGGCGGCGGGGTGAGGGTCGGGGAAGCGGAAGGGAGGATCCCGGTGAGCATGAAGTCGTCCGCCAAGTCCGCCCGGGGCGGAGGCGGCGGCGGCACCAGAGGCTGCGGCGGAGGCGCCGCGACATCGATTTGCTGCGTTTCCTCGATCAGGGCCTCCTGGGTGTCCGGATCGGGGCCCATCTGGAAGCCCAACGAGCGCGCCTCCATCTGGAAGGCCGGCCGCATCGGCAGCTCCAGCAGCGTTTCGGGATCGTCGGTCGCCCTCACGTGCCGCGGCGGAACGAGCATTTCCGCGGGCAGCTCGTCAAGCGGGCCCACCGCGCCGGCATCGGCCACGGTGCGTTCGTCGTCCCGCTCGAATTCCGCGAGCGCGATCGACGGGTTCGACATGACGAACGCGGGGGGCGTGGGGACATCTGGCACGGGTTCGGGCGCGTCGTCCGCGGCGGAACCAAGGCTTGCGGCTGGGGCTTGCAGGACACCCGGCTCCACGGAAGCCAACTCTTGAACGTAGATCTCCTCGTCGTCGGCCATCGGCAAGCCGCCCGGCTGCGCCGGGATCGGCGAGGGCAGCGGGGAGATCGTCGGCGAGGCGCGCGGCGCGGACATCGCCTGGGCTGCCGTGAAAAAGATTGCCAGGTCCGGGCGATCGGCCACCGGCGTCCACCGCATGCCGTGCAGCGAAACCTTGTCCGCGAGGGACACGCGCCCCTCCAGGATCCATCGCTGCAGCGTGGCGAGATCGGGGACGCTGTACACGTCCCCTCCCACGCGGAGCATCTCGACCGGCTCTCCCGCCAGGACAGAGCGCGCCTCGGGCACGGTGCGAGAGGGCGGCTCGATCGGCAACAAGGCGGGGGGAAGTGCACCGCTGGCCTCGCCCTGCACGGGGAACGTATTTCCGCACTCCGAACAGCGGAATCGGAGCGGGCGAGCCCGAGTGCGGGTGCTGGATGGCGCATCGACGTGATGGTGGGTGCGGCACCGCGGGCAGGTAATCTCCAGGCTACCCTCCCAGCGATTCGAGCTTGGCCTTGATCGTCGCCGAGTCCTTCGGATTGGACTTGAGATACTCCGCATAGGCCAGCTTGGCGCCCGCGGCATCCCCCGCCCCTTCCTTGAGTTGCCCCAGGACCTTGTAGGCCTTCGGGCTGGACTTCGCGGCCGCGGTGAGGGTGGCGGTGCCCCCCGCGTCGTCACCCGACCGGAACTGTGCCTCGCCGAGCTTCACCTTGGCTGAAGCCTTTCCCGCCTCGACCGCCTTCTGGTACGCGATCACCGCGGTGCCGTAATCGCCGCTCTTCATCGCGTCGTCGCCGATCGACTCGTCGTCCGTCACCTTGGTTTCCATGCCGGGCGGCGGCGCCTTCACCGGGGACTGCGTGCCACCAACACCCGGCCCCGGGGGTGGGGGCTTGCCGGAGCCCCCCGGGCCCACGGCGACCGCGCACTTCCCCTGGATCATGAACTCGCAGTCGTCGACCTTGGGGGCTTCGACGGGCGCCTCGACCGGTCGAAAAACCGGCTTCTCATCCGGCACCTTGTCGGGCACCGCGACGACGTCCGGGACCTTGGGCGGCGCCACCACCGGTGCCTGGTGGGTGAAGTACCACCACGCTCCGATTCCGAGCACGACGACCGCCGCCAGGCCACCGATCAGGGAGCCGTTCACGCCCCCGGACTCCTTCGCTTTCTCGGCTGGCTTCCGGACCGGCGCGCGGTCCCGCTGCCGCTGCTTCATGGCCTCGAACGGATCGTTGTACACGGGCCCGGTAGGTGTGCGGCCATTCCCTGCGTCGTCCACCTCCGCGGCTGCCGCAGCCGCGAGCGCGGCCGCGACATTCCCAAGGTCTGCCGGGGAAGGTTGGGGATCCTTCGGTTGTGCCGGCTTCGCCGCGAACTCGATCGCGAGCCGGTCGTAGGATTCCACGAAGAACCCATCCAGGTCGGGAACTTCGCCGAGCGGCTTCCAGGTCTTGCCGTCGTGACTGATCACGTCGGCCGGGGTGACGCGGCCGTCCTGAATGTACTTCCGCAGCGTCTTGATGTCGGAAAAGTCGTACACCAGCCCGATGCGCACCTTCACTTTCCACGCGCTGACCCCGACCTTTCGGAAGTCGAGCGTGGCAGCGCGGGCGGCGATCTCCTCCTTGGTTGGCCCGGCCGGGGCGGCCGCTGCGGAGCTCGCGCGCGGCCGCACGACCTCGTGCCCGCCCGGCACCGGTGGCTCCGGCCTGGACGCGGCGACCGCCGCCGCGGCCTCCGCCGCCGCCTCCCGCCCGACGCGGGTCGGCTCATCGTCCTCCCACTCGTTGTCTCCCGCCGCGGCCGGCAGCATCGCGGGGCGCGGCGCCTCCGTGAGCGGGGAGGGCGGCGCGAGCACGACGAATACGTGTTTGCACTTGGGGCACGTGATCTTGGCCCCACGGCCAGTGATCTTGCTATCGTCCAGCTTGTAGCGGGATTTGCACGACTCGCATGAGACGATCAAGTCGGGGTGCTCCTAAGGGCGGATGACCAGTTCGAGGCTTGCTGTGACCGCGTACACGGTTCGAGGCCCGCCAGACGCGAAGTGTATTGTAAGACGTGGGTTCGCGGGAGTTCCATCTCGCTGCTGAATCGTACCCGTGCCGAGCATCGGGTGCAGCACTTCCGCGCCAACCGTGAAACGATCAAGGTTGTCGGGCACCATCGTGCGGAGGCCGGGCGGCCGTACATTCGCGCGGGCCGGCGCTACGACGGGCTTCGGCGCGGCGTTCGGCGAGAAGCGCGAGGGCGAGAACGGCGCGCTCCCCCGGCTCGGTGGCAACGCGGGCGTACCCCTGGCGGCGCCCGCGCCGAAGCCGCCCAAGGATCCTGCGCCGAAGCCCGGGCGCGCCCGCGGCATGTTGCCGTGATCGCGGTCGAAGCCTGCCAGCGCCGCCTCCGGAATCTCTGCGATGAACCTGGATAGCACCGTGTCGTCGAACCAGCCATCGAGGCTGCGCCGGCGGCGGGGGGCGGTAACGAACAGCCGCTCCCGGGCGCGCGTGAAGGCCACGTACGCCAGGCGACGCTCCTCCTCGATGTCCTCCTCAAGCTCGGCACGCGCGTGCGGAAAACACTTCTCGACGAGTCCGATCACGAAGACCACCGGGAACTCGAGGCCCTTGGCAAGGTGGGCGGTGAGCAGGGTGACGGAGCCGTTGCCTTCCCCGGGCAGCTCGTCCGACTGCCCAGAGAGCGTGGCGCGATCCAGGAAGTGTCGCAGCGCCATCGGCCCCGGGCCGACGAGGTTGCCGTCGTCGTCGGGCTCGTCCAGCGCTGCCGCCGCGCTCTTTACCAGTTCGTTCACGTTCTCGACCCGGCTTTTCGCCTCCTCGTCCTCATCCGCCAAAAGCATGGCGAGGTAGCCGGACTCTTCGGCAACGTACTGCACCAGTTCCGGCAACGGTTGGAGCTCAGCCGCCCGCTCAAGGCGGTCCATCAAGAGGGTGAAGGTTGCGAATCCCGTGCCGGCGCGACCGGCAGTGCCGCCGAGGGTGCGCGCCGCAGCCCGCAGGCTGATCCCGTGCGTCGTGGCCTCGAGCTTCAGCCCCGCGATCGCCTTGTCCCCGAGGCCTCGGGTTGGCACGTTCACGATCCGGAGCAGCGCCACGTCGTCATCTCGATTGTTCACGAGGCGCAGGTATGCAAGGATATCCTTGATCTCCATGCGATCGTAGAACTTGCGGCCGCCGACGAGCGTGTAGGGGATGCGGTTTCGGGTGAGCGCCTGCTCGACCTGCCGGCTCTGGGCGTTCGTGCGGTAGATCACCGCATACTCGCTCCACGGGCGACGCATCCGGATCATGCGGTTCACGACGTCATCCGCCTCGGCCGTTTCGTCGTCGGCCAATACCAGCTGCACCGGCTCGCCGTCTTCCGCGTCCGTGCGCAGCGTCTTGTCCTTCCGCGCCTTGTTGTTCCGCACAACCCCCGCAGCGGCCTTGAGAATATTCCCCTTGCTTCGGTAGTTCTGCTCCAACTTGATGACCGCGGCGCCCGGAAAATCCGACTCGAACTCCAGGATGTTCCGCAGGTCGGCGCCGCGGAAGCGGTAGATGGACTGGTCGTCGTCCCCCACAACCGCAAGATTTCTTGATTCCGCAGTTAGCAACTTTAGAAACGAGTACTGGGCCGGGTTGGTGTCCTGGTACTCGTCGACCATCACGTACTTCCAGCGCTCCTGCCAGCGCGCGAGGATCGCCGGCTGCTCCGTCCACAATTGCACGACCTTGTTGATGAGATCGTTGAAGTCGAGCGCGTTGGCCTTCTTGAGCCGCGCTTCGTAGAGCTCCAGGATCCTGGGGAAGGGATCGGCGCGCGGCAGCACCTCCCCGGCCGAGATCCCGTTCTTGAACCGGTCGATCCGGCCTCGCACCGCGTTCGGCGCCAGCTCCTTCACGTTGATCTTCAGCTCCTCCAAAACCGCCTTGATGACGCGGAGCTGATCATCGTCGTCGTAGATCACGAAGTCGCGACGCCAGCCGAGCGGCTCGATGTCCTGACGGAGCACCCGAACGCAGGTGGAGTGGAAGGTCGACACCCACACCTGCCGCGCCGACTCGCCGACCAGCTCCTCTACCCGGCGTCGCATCTCCTCGGCCGCCTTGTTGGTGAAGGTGACGGCCAGTACGTTCCAGGGGCGCAGCCACGGTGCGAACGCGCCGCCCCCCACCGTGCCGCGCTCCAGTAGCTTCGCGATCCGCCTCGTCAAAACCCGTGTTTTCCCGGAGCCCGCCCCCGCAAGGATCAGCAGCGGCCCATCGAGCGTAACCACAGCCCGCGCCTGCTCGGCGTTGAGCCCCTGCGTGAGCGCATCCGTCCCCATCCCCTTCGGGCTAACCCCGATCCGCCGCCTTGCGATAGTGCCGACGCAGGCGATCCGCGCTGTTGGGCGTGAGCTTGGTCAACGCCCGCTCCACGGCGATCGCATCGTCGGGCACATCCTGGGTGATCGTGCTCCCCGCTCCGACGATGGCACCCGCACCGACCGCGATCGGGGCGACAAGCGCACTATTGCTGCCGATGAACGCGCCGGCCCCGATGACCGTGCGATGTTTCCGAACACCGTCATAGTTGCAGAAGATCGTGCCGGCGCCGATGTTCGCGCCCGCGCCGACATCCGCGTCGCCCAGGTACGCGAGATGGTTCGCCTTCGCGCCCTCGTGCACCACAGCGTTTTTGACTTCGACGAAGTTGCCGATGTGCGCACCCGGCCGGATGACCGCGCCGGGCCGGAGCCGCGCCATCGGGCCAACGATCGCACCGGCGAACACCTCCGCCCCGTCGCTCACCGATCCCGCCAGGATCCGCGCCCCGGGATGGATCACCGAGTCGTGCACCACGCAGCCCGGACCGACATCCCCTCCAATGGTGCTCTTGCCGGTGATCACGGCTCCGAAGCCCACGGAGGCGCCGGGCAGCATCGTGACCGAAACGTCCACCGAAGCATCGTTGAGCCCCGCGAATTCCACGCCGGCCGCGCCGTGCGCACGGTTGACACGCCGCCGGAGCACGTCGCGACCCTCCGCCAAGGCCCCCTTGTCGTTTACGCCGAGGAACTCCTCTTCCACGAAGTCTGCCACGACGTGGGAGTCCGCGTCGACGAGGTCCGTCAACCACAGCTCCCCTTTCGGGGCGTGGGGCTGCAGCAGCGGGAGGCGGGAGCGCAGATACTGGGCTTCGAAGACGTAGAGGCCGCTGTTGACGAGGCGGATGCGCCGCTGCGACTCCGTGCACGCGGCTTCCTCCACGATGCCCACGCCCGGCACCATCCGGCCGTATCCGTGCGGATCCCGCGCCTCAAACGCCGCAACGGTGGCGTTGCCGCGGTGGGCGGCGAGCAGGCGCCGCACGCTCGCCGCCGTAAGCAGCGGCGTGTCTCCTGCGGTCACGACGACAGGCCCGTGCTCGGGAAGCTCCGACAGCGCGGCCGCCACGGCGTCCCCAGTTCCCCGCGGAGCCTCCTGCCGTACAAAACGAGGCATCCAAGGCGCCAGCCCGGCCCGCACCTCCCCCTCATGGTGGTGCACCACGACGACGACATCCGCGCCCAATTCCTGGAGGGCCGCGACGATCCACCCCGCCATCGGCCGCCCCAGCAGCGGATGAAGCACCTTGGCGATCGGCGAGCGCATTCGGGTTCCCAGCCCGGCGGCCAGGACAACAGCGGTCAATGACATCCGCCCGTTCTATCCGCTCAGAGTTCGCCCGTGCGCGGGAGCGCGTAGATGCGACTCCCCCCCGCTGAGGCCACGGGCACGAGGCGCGTTTCCACCCAGGCATCAAAATGAACCCGGTTCACCGGACACTGTTCGAGGGTCAAGTCGTCGGTGACGATCAGCGGGATGGCGCCCGTTCCGGGGCACTCCTTCCGGATGATCTCCACGCAGCGCCGGTACCCAGGTTCGTTGTCGGAGAACGGGCAGACCGTGTTCGGGCAGTAGAGCAGCCCCGCGTAGGGCAGCGCCTCTCGCAGGCAGCTCGCAGCTCCGATGCCGGCCGGAAAGTGATCTGCCAACGCTTGACCCACCGCGAGCGCGTTCTTCTCGAACGCGGGCGCCAAAACGGCCGAGCGCTGGTGCGGCTCTCGCCACTCTCCCGCGGACCAGCACACCGCCAGGATCGCTGCGATCCCGGCCTCGATCCGCCAGCGGAATGAGAACAGCGGGCGCAGGAACGAGAGCGCGTGCACAGCGGCCGCCGCGAGCGTGGCCCCCCCGCGAGCCATCAACAAGGCCGCGACCGGCAGCAGGTTGTCGCTGTAGCGTTCAGGCGACTTCGCCGCTGCGAACGCGATCAGCGGGGCACAGGCCGAGGCGACTGCGACCCCCTCCGCCACCGAACCGAATACCCGCCGGGAGAGATGGCGCCAAGCGGCCTTCCCGGAAGGCGGGCGGACTCGCCGCGCCGCGTTCGGCCCGAGGAACCCGAGCCAGATCAGCGCCACGCTGAGGGCCCACGGCAAGCCCGCGGGCGCAAAGGTCATCGCGATGAAGCGCAGCGCTGCGTTGAGCGCCAGCGGGGCGTTCGTCCGCAGAAGGCTGAGCGCCGATTCTCGCGCTGCGGCGCGGCCCGCCTCCCCGATGTCATCCCCTGTGGGCGTGATGCCCTCCGCGAGCGAGTCCTTGAAGAAGGCCTCGGGCAACATCGGGAATACCGAGAACACCCATCGAAACACGAGGTACACGGCGCCACAGTACAGGAGCGCTGCCGCCAGCCGCCGCCACCAGCCTCGACCGCTCGCGACCATCAGCACCAGCCCGCAGAGCGGGAATCCCAGCGCCGTGAGGTGGGACACCATCGTGAGCCCGGCCACCACGCCGGCCGCTGGGGCAAACCACCAGCGCCCGCCTGCCACTCGGGCCGCCAGCAGCGTGAGCGGCACCATGAGCGTGACCGTCGGATCGACTCCGAAGCGGCAAGCCGAGGCCAACAAGTGGGGCTGGACGACCACAATCGCCGCGGCGGCGAACGCGAAGCCTTTGAGGCCCAGCAGCCGCCCCAGCAGGTAGATCACCGGACCGAGCAGCACGTGCTCCACGCGGTTTACGAGGTGCCCTGCGAGCGCGACGTCAATGTCGAACACTCGCATCGTCCCGACGGTGAACACCGTCCACGTGGGGAGACGATGCGGATCCAGGTCGGCCAGCCGCCCCTGGTTCAGCGCCAGCGCATTCTGGGCCCAGGCCGCGGCGTCTGGGCCGTAGAGGAACTGGTCCGACTCGACGATCCACCAGGGCTTCCCCGGAACGGACACGACGCCCTCCCGACGCCACGCCAGCAGCGGCATCCAGAGCAGCGCGACCACGGCGAGCACATCGACCCCCGCGACGAACCAGCTTCGCGGCCGGCGGGCCGAAGCCTCCAGCGCGGCGGCCTCGCGCCATACGGCCTGCCGCCTCCGCACGTGCCAAAGGAGGGCGGCCCACCACCCGCCGCCGGAACGATCAGCACGCAGGCCAGTCACCCGGGCTCGACACGGTCCCAGATCGCTTGGAGGCGGCTGGCGAGGGATACAGGATCAAAGGGCTTTGCGATGATCGCGTGCACCCCCGGCGGGGGCCGCGACTGCTCGTACAGCTGCACGCGCGCGGTCATGAGCACGACGGGGAGGCCGGCGGTGAGCGGATCTTCCCGGATCGATGCAAGGGTTTGGAGCCCGTCCATGCCAGGCATCATCACGTCCAACAACACAAGATCCACCTTCTCTTTCTTCAGTATCGACAACGCTTCGACACCCGATCCGGCAACGAGCACCGTGAGCCCCCCCAGGGTGCGCAACGCGAGCGACACGACGGCAAGGATGTCCGCGTCGTCGTCCACGCAAAGCACGCGGCGGAGCGGTCGATTCATCGGAGACCTCGGGGAGGGTCGAGCGGAAAGGGTACGCCACCCTCAAGCGGCCCGGCACATCCTACCCCAGCGAGCGGGACGAGGGCCAGCGGCGCCCTCACACCTGACGCCAAAAAACGCGAAATTCCGTATCGAGCGCGTGTACGTCGGCAGTGGATAACGTAAGGTGCATCGCGGCCACGCTGGCCTGGTAGGTGCTCAATCGACTGGCACCCGGGATCACGAAACAGTTGGAAGAAAGCGTGAGAATCCAGGACAAGGCGATGGTTCCAGGCCCCACGCCGAGCCGCGCACCGATGGCGTTGAGCACCGGATTCGCGAGCACCTCTGCCCGCTCTTCCCGCCCCCCAACTGGAGAATACGCGATGAAGGCCACACCAAGCCGCTCGCACGCAGCCAGCACGCCGTCCTCCGCAGCGGAGAGATCCAGCGGATTGAGCCGGTTCTGGACGGACGCCACCGGGCCGAGCGCGCACGCCTCGGCAAGCTGCACCGCGGAAACGTTCGACAGGCCGACCCGCGCGATCTTTCCCGCCTCCCGCAGCCGAAACAGCTCCCCTACCGAGTCGGCGAAGGGCACAGCGGGATCGGGTGCATGAAGCTGGTATAATGCCAACTGCTCCACGCCCAGCGCGCGCAAGCTCGCCTCACAGGCCCGCCGCAGCGCGAGCGGGCTTCCGGCTTCCACCCAGTCCCCTCCTGGCCGCCGAAGCCCACCCTTGGTGGCCACGAACACTTCGCTCCGTCGCGGATGTTCACGCAGGGCCGAAGCGATCAGACGCTCGTTGTGTCCGAGATCGCCGTCGTCGGTGCAGTACACGTCGGCCGTATCGACGAAGCGGAGTCCAAGGTCCAAAAAGGCCTCGATGAGCGCGCCGGACTCCACCTCGGTGGGGCGCGGCGGCACCGAGAGCGGCATCGCGCCCCAGCCGACCGCGGGGAGCAACGGACCCAAAACACCGAGCGGTCGCAACATCCAAGGCTTCTATTCGACCCGGGAGGATTCGACCCGGGCTTGCGCGATGGCAAAGCTGAACATATGTTCAGAGTGTGCAGCGTACGATCGCCAACCCGCCCTCCCCCTACACCGGCTGGGTGGACTGGGAGGTGCCCCCGCCCGACGCCGAGCTGCGGGTGTATGTGGACGACTCTCGTTCTATTCTCTCAAGAAACGACAGCGAGGACCTACCTTTTCGGTACAGCGTGAACCCATACCGCGGCTGCTTTCATGCCTGCGCCTACTGTTATGCCCGCTCCTCGCACGAGCACCTGGGATTCGGCAGCGGCACCGACTTCGACCGGAAATTGCTGGTGAAAACCGAAGCGCCCGCGCTCCTCGCCGCGGCTCTTCAGGCCCCCTCGTGGCGCCCCGAAGTCATCCTCTTCTCGGGAAACACCGACTGCTACCAGCCCATCGAGCTGCAATTCCGGCTCACGCGAGCCTGCCTGGCGGTCTGCCTCGCCGCCGGGAACCCGGTTTCGGTCATCACGAAGTCGGCCCTGGTGGAGCGGGATGCCGACCTCCTGGCGGCGCTCGCGGCCGGTCCCGGCGGCGAAGTTACGGTTTCCATCCCCTTCGACGATCCCGCGGCGTGCCGCGCCATCGAGCCGGGCGCGCCGCCGCCCGCCCGTCGATACGCCGCGATCGCCGCCCTGGCGCGCGCCGGCGTGCCCGTTGGCGTGAACATCGCGCCGATGATCCCTGGTCTCAACGACCGCGACATCCCGGCGATCCTGCGCAACGCGCACCAAGCGGGCGCGCAGTGGGCGCACTTGATGCCCGTGCGCCTCCCCGGCGCCGTGGAGGCGACGTTCCGCGAGCGGTTGCAGGCGGCGTACCCTGATCGGGCGGCCGGGGTGCTCGCGAAGATCAGGAGAATGCGTGGAGGAACCCTCAACGTGAGCCGCTTCGGCGCCCGCTTCCGGGGGGTCGGGGCCGAGTGGGAGGCCACCCGCGCACTGTTCCAGCTCTGGAGGGCGAAGCTCGGATACTCCGAGCGACCGCCGACGAAGGCTTCTCCTCCCAGGTCACGCTCCGCCCCGGAGCCTCCTGCGCACCGGCAGGTCTCCCTGTTCGGTCGGCCTAGCGGCCCAGGAGGCGCGTGAGCAACCTCCGAACCGGGCCGGGCGCTTGGGGCGGCCAGGGCTCCGGCATGATGCGCGCGCCCGAAAGCAGCGCCTCCGCAAAGCTCAGGAGCGCCGCCGGATCCTCCGCGCCAGACAACAAACCGTCTACGTGCACCGACTCCACCGCCGCACGGGAGGGGGGGCTCTCTCCGGTGCGGGTGTAGAACCCGAGCGAAGGCACGATTCGAACGTCCGTCTTCAGCACCCGGGCGAGGCGGAGGGCCTCCACCCGACTCCGCCCCCCGCACGCCAAGCACCCCACATCCGGGCGCACGGCGCGGGCGAGCCGAACCACGTCGTCTCCCGGTCCTGGGACGGTGACGTCGAAACGATCGCTGAGCGCACCGATGGCTCGAAGCCGAAACGCGGCCTCGGAATCGACGAGCAAGAGGCGTGGACGCACGCGCTCCAATAGCGCGCCGCCGGGCAGATTGACGTGCGGCGCTCCGGAGCGTTACCGTGCGCCACCAGCCTGGAACGACATGTCGAACGACGCCGCGCGTATTGCTGAGCTCACCAAGGAGCTGAACGGGATCCTGGAGTCGCGACTCACCGAGCTGGCATCGGCGATGCGCGGCGCCGAGAGCGTGACGCGCCAGATCGTCTCCGCGGAGATGGAGATCTCCCGGTACAAACAGCTTCAGGACTCGCTCGCCGCTGAGGCGGGAGACCTCAAGCGGGAAACCGCAGCCCTCCGCGCGCGCGCCGATGAAGTACGCAGCTCCCACGGCGGCCTCCTGGGCGAGCGCGAGAAGCTCCGGGCCGAGGTGGCGCGCATGGAGCAGGAGGCGCGCGGCGGCGGCGAGGAGGCCGAACGGCTCCGCGCGCGGGCGCGCACCCTGGAGAGCGAAGCGGAGTCCACCCGGCGCGAAACCGAAGCGCTCCGTGGAAAGGTGGAGGCGCTTGAGGACAATGTGGCGAAGGTGCAGAAGCTCAAGGAAGAATTGAAGCAGCAGATGGCCGCGCTGAGCCTCGGCACCAAGGAATAGTCCCCCATGGCCGAACCCAGCACGCTCGAGGCCGCGGAGCGGCTGCTCAGCACCCTCGGTGCGGGGCGGTCCGCGCTCCTCCAACTCGCGGCGCGGCACCTCGACTTCCAGCAGCTCACGCAAGTCAGCGTCGCCCTCGGCGACGAGCGTACGCGCCTCGGCGAGCTGCACGACACCCTCGATCGGCGTATCAACGTCCTTCGTGGCCGCCTTGCCCGCCCCCCGCTGGAGCGTACGGACGACGACGCCACGCCGCAAGACGCGAGCCTGCTCGCCTCCCCCGGAGAGGAGGCCCGCCCGGCCCCGATCGCCAGCCGCCTGCAGCGAAACATGCTGGTGGGGCGGCAGCGGGAAGCGGCGGCCGCCGCGCCGCCGCGGTCCACGGAGCGGCGCAGCCAGCCCCCGGCCCCGCCGCCAGAACCGGCTGTTACGACGGCGCAGGTGGCTCCCGCACCGCCAGCCGTCGTGGAGGTGGCGCCGCCCCCGGCCGCACCTCCGATCGAGGTCAGCGCAAACGAGTCCACGCCGGTGAGCGAGATCCCCGCGGTGGTGGAGGAGCCTGCCACCGAGCTCCTCGACGAGCTGGTCGTGGAGGAGGCTCCAGAACTGCTGGAGGCCGGCGAAGCTGACGAGGCGGCGCAAGCGGAAGCGGCCGCGCAGGCCGAAGCCGCCGCGCAAGCGGAAGCCGCCGCGCAAGCGGAAGCCGAGGCGCAAGCGGAAGCCGCCGCGCAAGCGGAAGCCGAGGCGCAAGCGGAAGCCGAGGCGCAAGCGGAAGCCGAGGCGCAAGCGGAAGCCGCCGCGCAAGCGGAAGCGGCCGCCGCCCCGGCGGGAGCGGAAATCTACGCGTTTGCGCCCGCGGGTCCGCGAGCCGTGGCCGCGATCGCGCCTGCCCCCGAGGAAGACGAGGCCGACGACGACAGCGCGCAGTCCGGGGCGGCTGCGGTATCGATCGGCGCAAGCCGTCCGGTCGTTCCGACCGCCGTTCGCCCGGCCGGGCCCGCAGCCGGCGACGACGAGCTTGCCACCTCCAGCGACGAAGACGAGGACGCGCTGCTCGGTGCCGGCATCGCCGCCCCGGGTGGCGGAATCCGACTCGCGGGCGCGCTGAAGCCCCGGCGAACCTCCGATCCTGGCGAGGGGCCTCGCCTCACGGAAGACGACGAGTCGCCCTCGGTTACCCAGGCCCCAGCCGCCCCCAACATCCAGCCTGCGGGGGACGACGGCCGGATCGCCCAGCTCATGGAAGACGCTGTGGTGGCCGCCGGCAAAGGCGATCTGCACAAGTCCATCCAGGCGTTCACCGACGTGCTCGACCTGCGCCACGATCGCAGCGACGCCTACATCGGGCGGGGGCGCTGCTACCTCGAGCTCGGGGATTACAGCTCGGCAATGAGCGACTTCCAACGAGCCGAAGATCTGCATCCGGATCGTCCGGATGCGCACGTCGCGATGGGTGACCTGTACTTTGCTCGAAAGGAGTACCGGCGCGCCATCGAGTTCTACGATCAAGCGGTGGAGCTGGACGGGAGCCACGCCATGGCGCGGTGCCGGCGCGGAATCAGCCACTACTACCGGAAGAACTACCGCCAGGCCTTCCAGGATCTGCAGCGCGCCTATTCGCTGGACCCGGAGATCCCGAACATCCGCAAATACGTGCAGATGGCCGTGAAGAAGATGGAGCGCGGGGACTGAGGCTCGGTTCACGAACCGAACCCCGCCGCTACTCGGCGAACATCTGCACGTTCGTCGCGAAGTCGTCGGCCATCTCCAGGGTGGAGGCGAGATCGGGGTGGCGGATCACCACGAAGCCGTCGCTGACCAGCGTTTGTTTCCAGTCACGACGCCGCGTGCCGGGCCGAAGCAACTGCTCCGTTGCGACGTGGCGACCGCAGCGCATCATGAACCGATCAAGCCCTTCGATGCGCGTGATGCGGCCCTGCCCCTGCGCACGCTTGAAGACAATTGCCACGTTGAAGCGCCGGATCACCCGTGCCTCGAACGACTTCCACACCACGGCCCGCGCCCATTCCCGAAACAGGTCGATGTCGTTGGCGTAGTTCATCTGGTCTACGAGGTGTCCACCCGCGGAGCGGGCGCCGATCTCGCCGAACACCACCTCGCCGTTCGCTTTGCGGTACCACTCCATGTGCGTGAAGCCCGAGCCCATCTGTAGCGCCTTGAGCACGGACAACCCGAGCTTTACGCCACCCGCAAGCTCTGCCTGCTCCGGGTTTCTGAGCACCACCACCTGCGGGCTGATCCACTCGTTGGTGCGCGCGATCAGCGGCCGCGGCCGGTACCAGGCGACGTTGGTGAACGCCGGCACTCCGTCGATACAGACGGTATCAAACGTGAATTCGTCGCCATCGACGAACTCTTCGACGCTGACCTCCTTGACGTGCTGCGTCTTTTGGAGGGCAGCCTCGAGCGATGCCGCATCGTCACAACGGAACGTGTCGGCGCTACCGGCGCCGGCGATGGGCTTTACGATGATGGGGAAGCCGATCCGGGCCGCCGCCGCCCGCACTTCGTCGGCCGTGTTGGCTCGGGCATGGTGCGGCACGCGGAGCCCCGCCGCCTCCACCCGCTGTTTCATCAGCTCCTTGTCCCGAAATCCCGTCGCGGTGTCGAGCGACATGCCGGGCACACCGAAGACTTCTCGCAGATCGGCAGCAAGCTCGACGAACGGCTCCCACAGGCACTCGATCCGGTCGAACTTGACGTTGAAGCTGGCGGCCGCCCGCAGTGTATCTTCGCGATCATGCAGCCGGCCTTGCCGGTACCCCGCGAGCGAGCGCTGCACCTTCGGTACCAAACCGCCGATCGGCGAGTCGCCGATGCCGTACACGCGGGCCCCGACTTCGGCGAGACCTCGCGTGAAGTCCTGCATCTCCGGGGGGTAGTTTGGCGCCAGGAAGAGAACGTTCATCGGCATTTGCTAACCCGATCCGTTCGGCTCGCGTACGCGCATCGGCAGCGTCGGCACCGGACCTGGCCGGCGGCGCCGCGAGGGTTCCACGTGGAACCTACATTCCCTACATCGCGCCGCCATACGCACCCACGACCGCGAGCTGCTCCACGCCCGCGGCCTGGGCGGTGCCCAGCACGCGCGAAAGTCGCCTCCAAGGCACAGAAGCGTCGGCGTGAACCTCCGCGCGACGTTTCGGCCGGGCCTGAAGCAGGCGCTCGTAGAGCGGATCGATCACCCCCTCCCCCTCCACGAACTCCCACGCCGCAATCCGCAGCCCATCCACGTAGATCGCCTCGTTCGACACCAGGATTTCAATGCCGCCCGCCCGGGCGTCCTCCGAGCTCGTGGCCGCGAGCGCGAAGGTGCCGCTCGGGGGAGCCGGGGCGAGTTCGGTCGAGTAGGTTCGCAGCAGAAACACCAGCAACAAGGTCATCATATCGACCATCGGAGCGAGCGCGCCAACGTCGAGGCCCGGGCTCGCCCCGGCGTCCGACGGGCGTAGCAGCCGCCTTCGCTTCATCGGAGGCTCACCTTCGGGAAGCGCGGAGCGGCCGCTGTGCCCCGAACCGCGTCCAGGGCGGCAAGCAACGTCGCGGTCGTCACCTCCGGCCCGGGGTGAACCTCAGCTTCCAACTGGGCGATGTCGATAGCGTGCACCACCTCCATCGCCGCCACGAGCGCGCCGACATCCAGCTCCGCGTTCCTGGCCGGCACCTCGATGCGGCGCAGCTCCGTTGTCGTCGCGGCTGCGGAGACGTCGGTGGTCGCGACATCAAACTCCACGACAACACGGTCGGGCTCCAGGGCGATGCGCACCGACTTCACGAGCCCGCTGTGCGGCAACGGCGGGGCTTCTCCCGGGGCTGCGAGCCGAAGATCCACGACGCCCAGGCGTTGCCCCGAGGAGGTGGACATCAAGAAGAAGAGCAGGAGGAACAACAGCGTGACGACGCCCAGTAAGGTAGGCCGAACATCGGCTTCCTCCGTCGGACTCTCGCGAAACAGGCGCATCGCCGCTCAGCGCGCCCGGGAGCGGCGCAGCACGTGGATGCGCCCGGCCGTTGCCTCGATCGCGGCCAACAAGCTGCGGGCCTGACCATCCAGGGCCGAGTGGGCGGCCAGAGCGGGGATCGCGACGAACAGGCCGAACGCCGTGCTCGCCATCGCCGTGCTGCTCCCCTCCGAGAGCCGCGCCGCGCGCTCGGCCGCGGCGACATCCCCCAGCGCACCGAACGCCTGAATGAGCCCATATACTGTGCCGAACAACCCCACCATCGTCGCGATCGAGGCCACGGCCGCGAGATAGGGAATGCGCCGACGAACGCGCTGCTCAGCGTCCACCGCCGCCGCCTGCATCGCATCCCACCCCAGCTCCGGATCCGCCTCGGCAAGGCCGGCGGCGACCACCGATTCCAACGGCGTGTCGCCAAGAGCCGGCGGCGAACCCGAGTCGAGGCCCTGCTTGACTCGCGCCAAGACACCACCCGCATCGACCCGGCAGCGGATCAGCGTGAGGGTGCGCTCCACGAACACGGCGATCGCGAACGCGAGGATCCCCAGGAGCGCGTACATGAACACGGCTGCGGGGCCGGAGAAGGCGTCGAGCAGGTAGCGAATCATCGTGGACCTTACTGGGTAACGAACGCCAGGCACTTGGCCCTGGCCTCGGAGTTCTGGAGCGACTCGCAGATAGCCTGTTCGCGCTCGGGATCCGTGCGCTTCAACTGGTTGGCCACGCCGTGGCGGCAATTGTCGGCGTACTCTCCGAAGGCCGCACAGCCGACCAAGGCCGCACCCACATCGCGCTCCGCCGCGCCCCACCCGACTCCGTGGAAACACAGCCCTTGCCACGCGGCGGTGGCCTGCCGACACGACGCGCCGGCCTCGGCAATGTCGCGACGAGCGATATACTTCCCCATCCCGTGCCAGCACGTCTTTCGGGTGAGCGTGTCGCCTTCCTCGCGGGCACAAATCGCCACGGCTGCCGGCAGGTTTACCAACGACATCTCCCCGACTACGTCGTGACGACAAAAGGTTCGAAACGCCTCCGCATGCTCGCAGCGGGCGATGGCATACTCCGGGTCGGTCTCCGCCAGCGCCAGGCCCACGCCGAAGTGGCATTGCCCGCGCCATTTTACGCTCACGATGCTCACGCAGATCGCCTCGGCCTCCTTCCGGTGGACGATCGCGATGGTCTCCGCTACGTCCGCCCGGCACTCGAACGCGAGATCCTCGTCGATTATCCGACCGCATTGTCGAATCGCCTCGTCTGGATCCGCCAGGGCGATCTGGCGGGAGAGCGCCTGCATACACGTGTCCCGCAGCTCGCTCGCCATCGCATCACACATGGCGGGGGTCAACGCCGTGGCGTCGCCGCTGCCTTCGCCCGGCGCCGCGCCGAGACCCTCGGGCTTTGGTGGCACCTGCATCCCCGGACCGCTCTCCGAAGCGCTGGCCGACACATCCCTTTCTCCGAGCTGCGGGAGCGCTCGCTCCAGGCCGAACCTCAGGCCCAACAGCATGGCGAGGCACGCGGCGACGAGGAAGGAGAACGGAAGGGAGCCCATCGTGCCGAACGGTCAGTCGACGTAGCCCAGCTTCCGCATCCAGTCCTCTCGTTCCTTGTCGCTCGTCTGTTCGTACGGGCGCTCATCCAGAGAAACGACCGGCGGCGGTGCGGGCTCGCGAGCCGCGCGCCACGCGACAAACCCGGCGACGGCCACCGCCAAGACGCTCGCGCTCACCAGCAGGACCCGACGCACACAAAGACTTTATCGCAGGCCCCGCCGGCTCGCGATAGGATGCGCGGTCCCTGACTGTGAGGTTCTGTCATGCGCTTCGTCCGTCCCGTCCTCGCCGCCGCCCTCCTCGTCGGCGGTGCCGCGCTCGCCACTGAAGCCGTCGCGGATGCGCCCCCCAAAGCGCCAATGCAGGTGCGGCTCAAGAACGTGGAGATCGGCCTGAACGACTTCGCGTTCCCAAGCGGAATGCGCATTCTCTTCCAAGAGGATCACAGCCAGCCGGTCGTTTCGCTGACGATGATGATCGACCATGGCAGCCAGGACGATCCCGAGGGCCGCGAGGGCATCGCGCACCTCATTGAGCACCTCTGGTTCCGGTCGGTACAGCCCGCGGCCGACGGTACGGACGCGCCAAAGATCATGGACCTGATCAAGCAGATCGGCGCCCAATTCAACGCCACGACGGCGGCCGATCGAACGAACTACCTCACGGTGGCCCGCTCACCGCTCCTGCCCACCCTCCTGCGCTTGGAATCACTCCGACTGGACGAGGCGGTTCGAAAGGTCACCAACGAAAACGTGCTGGTTGAGCGCGAGGTTGTGCGGAACGAGCTTCGGCTGAACTACGAGAATGGCGGGGCCGCGGCGCTTGGCTTCTTGTTCGACAAGCTGTGGCCGGTCGGGCACCCCTACCATCACCTCACCATCGGCACGCACGATTCGCTCAACGCGATCACGTTGGCCGACATCCAGAAGTACGTAAACGACTACTACAACCCCTCCGAAGCCACCCTCGTCGTCGCGGGCGACTTCGACATGGCCAAGGCCGCCGACTACCTCAACGACGCCTTCCCGATCGATCAGCTCGCGGCGCCGGACGATCCCACGGGCAAGAATTTCCAGCTTGTGGCGCCAAAGATCCGGATCAGCGGCGCCCCGAAGGAGCCGCCGACGCCCAGCCAGCCGATCGAGGTGAAGGGCGAGGTCACCAACCTTCAGACCTACAGCGTGGCGGTGGAGAAGGCGGCGATCGTCATCGGTTGGCCCCTCCCCACTGCGTACACCTCGCAGGACGCCGTCGCGAGCGCCGCGGTGTCGCAGCTCTCCAGCGCCATCCGCCGCGAGCTCTACCCGGACTGGGAATACCAGAAGGAAGGCAGCTCCGCCGAGGAGAACACCGACATCGGCTGCTTCCTCGACGCGGGCCGCTACGGCTCCACAGGCATCTGCTGGGTGGACATCGGCGATGAAGACCCGGCCCGGATGGTGGAGCGGGCCCTCAACGGCGTGTACACGCTGTACGACCGCGGCGACAACTACGCCTCGTTTCAGAAGTATTTCTTCAATTACTCGACGCAAGCGAGCATGGCGCGGACGTTCCAGTCGGTCGACGAAGTCACGGATCTTTTCGGGGGCCGTTCGGCGGCCATCTCCGACTTCGTGCACTTCACCGGCGATCCGATGTACTACAGCCGGCAGATCGAGTGGAACGGCAAGGTAACCATCGACCAGGTTCGCGACTTCGCGGGCAAGTACTTCAAGCGGGACCGCGCCGTGGCCGTGGCGATCAAGCCGATTGAAGATGGAGATCTCACCATCGACGGCAGCGACAGCGCCTACCGCGGCCAGAGCCGCGACCAGGCGGTGCTGACGCTGTTCAAGCCGGAAGAGGTCGGTCCGCAGCAGATCAAGGAGACGATCGTGGTGCCAGACACCAAGAAGATCGTCCAGGAAACGATGGCGAACGGCATGAAGCTGGTGATCATGCCACACACGAACGGGCCGCTGGTGCAGGTTGGCCTCACGTTCAATGGCGGTCCGGACAGCGCGGGGATGCCGCAGCTTGCGTCGATCTTCGGCTCCTCCATGTGGGACACGCCGCACTTCGGCGTCGTGGATCCACTCTCGATCGCCGGCTACGAAACCCGCGCGTTCGGCGGTCTCGGGGGCAACTTCCGCGTCGCCGCCTCGGCCGGTAACGTGCGCGATGCTTCGTACTCCATTCGGTACCGGATGGACGACTTGATCGCGGACACCGACGGGCGAATCGACTGGGTGAAGGCAAACAAAGGCGACATCCTGAAGTGGATGAAGAAGCCCGACGAAACGGCCAGCCGACTCCAGTCCCAGCGGCTCTTCCCCGGCCACCCGTACGGGGAGTTCCTCACCCACAAGGATTGGGACACCATCGACAAGATGGGCGTTTCCCAAGCACAGACGTTCCTTGCCACCATCCTCCGCCCCAAGAACGCGACGATGTACGTGGTGGGGAACATCGAGGTGGACGAAGCACGTGACGCGGCCAAGACCTACTTCGGCGGGTGGGGCGGCTGGGGCAAGGAGCCTGCGGGCTGGACGCCGCCGAAGCGCGAGTACGCGCCGCCGCCGCCGCCGCCGGCCCGCCAGATCCTGCTGTTCAACAAGGACAACGTGACGCAAACCCAGGTGAGCTACCAGTGCCAGCTCGCGCCCATCACCCCGGAGAACGAGTGGTCCGTGCAGGTGATGGCGGACGTCGTGAGCGACGGCCTTTGGCTCGCGCTGCGTGAGCAGACCGGCGCCTCCTACGGCGCGTACCCGTACGTCGACTACCAGCCGGGTGGTGTCGGCATCTTCGGCCAAGGAGTTTCCGTACAGAACGACTCCACGGCCTTCGCCGTGAAGGTGTTCATCGAGCAGGGCGAGAAGGCGATCGCCGGCAAGCTCGACGACCGCATCGTCGCCACGCAGAAGTTCAACAACGCCCAGGCCTACGTGTTGGGACAGGTGAGCACCGCGGCGATGTACAGTCGCCTCGTCAACGTGAACAACCGCGGCTGGGGCATGGAGTACTTCGACAAGGTCGCCGACCGGATTGGCAATGTGCAGCAGAAGGACTTCCCGCCGCTGCTCGACCGGTGCGTGGGCCACGAGGTCATCACTGCCGTGGGTCCGCTCAGCGTCATCAAGCCGCAGTTCGACAAGCTCGGCATGACCGTTGAGGTCGTAGACGTCGACGCGTACCGCAAGGAATACCGCGCGAAGATGGGCCTCAAGGAAGAGAAGGAAGACAAGAAGAAGAAGGACGAGGCGAAGAAGTAGGGGGCGAGGCTTTAGGCTTTAGACCTCAGGCTTTAGGTCCGAAACGGCCGGACGCGCGATAACTCTCCCGTGCGAAGCGGGGAGGAACGCGAAAACGCGTGATCCCGCCGCGATCCGTTGCAGCCCTCCACGGGCTCGGCGCGAGGCCGCGAAGCGCCGCGAGCTACCCGATCGCCCTCGGCGCCTCGAGTATCAGCCCTCCGGCCTGAGGCCTCCGCCCCAAGAATCTATCGAAGCTCTACGAGCTCCACGTCGAACGTGAGCGTGGCCCCGGGCGGAATCACCCCGCCTGCGCCGCGATCTCCGTACGCGAGGCTGGGCGGTACGTGAATCTGCCGCTTCTCCCCCACCTTCATCGCCAACACCGACTCATCCCAGCCCTTGATCACCTTGCCCACGCCCACCGCGAACGTGAACAGCGTGCCGCGGTCGACCGAGGAGTCGAACTTGGTGCCGTTTTCGAGCCAGCCCGTGTAGTGCACCCCGACCGTCTGGCCTGGTTGCGGCGAGGCTCCCGCACCAGCCCGCAAGATGAAGTAATGCACGCCCGAAGGGGAGATCTGCTCTGAGATACCGCCCGTGTTGCTGGGGTGGGTGGTATCCATCCCCGCGAGCGGCGCGGCGGACGAGGAGCAGGCGAGGAAGGTGAGGAGGAGGGTGACCATCGCCGACCGCTAACCTGCGCGTGAGCTACGCTCCGCCGCGGAGGGACCATGCCGACGAATCCGTGGCGCCACCTCGACGTGGGGATGTGGCTCGATTTTGGAGATGCACCGCACCGGGCGCCGGGAGATTTTTCGGCGGCATTCGCCGAAATGGCGCGGCTCGAAGCGGGGGCGGTGGCAAACGCAGACGAGGGACGGCAAGTGGGGCATTACTGGCTGCGAACCCCCGGGATCGCCCCGGAGGGCTACGGCGAAGAGATCGTGCGGATTC
The DNA here is from genome assembly GCA_014191855.1 of Deltaproteobacteria bacterium. Classification (GTDB taxonomy): domain Bacteria; phylum Myxococcota_A; class UBA796; order UBA796; family SXON01; genus SXON01. The sequence goes on along the minus strand of BJHF01000001.1, from coordinate 194,364 downwards.
GCGAAGTCTGTCGCGAACTGGCCGCGGCGATTCATCGGGAAGGGGCGCTGCGAACGGTCCTGGTACTTGGTATCGGCGGATCGGCGCTGGGCCCGCAGCTCGTGGCCGACGCGCTGGGCGAGCCCGACGACCGCATGGCGATCCGGTTCCTCGACAACACGGATCCGGACGGGATGGCTCGCACATTAGGCTCCTTGGACCTGCGTGAAACGCTCGTGCTCTGCATCTCGAAGAGCGGGGGCACACCGGAGACCCGAAACGCGCTTATCGAGACGAAGGCCGCCTTTGAACGGGCGGAGCTCCCCTTCGCGCCCCAAGCGATCGCCATCACGGGGGAAGGCAGCCAGCTCTGGAACGACGCCGCCGACTGGCGCGCACGCGTGCCGATGTGGGACTGGATCGGCGGTCGCACCAGCGTGACGTCGGCCGTCGGCCTGCTCCCCGCTTTCCTCCAGGGGATCGACGTGGACGGGCTGCTTGAGGGCGCGGCGGCCTTGGACGCGCTCACCCGCATTCCAGACGCCGAAGCAAACCCAGCCGCTCGCCTCGCCTGGGCGTGGTACGCGCTCTCCGGCGGGGGGCGCAACACCCGCGCGATGGTGATGTTGCCCTACCGAGACCGTCTCGTCTTGCTCTCGAAGTACCTGCAGCAGCTCGTGATGGAGTCGGTAGGGAAACGGCTGGATCGCGACGGGAAGGAGGTGCACGTCGGCCTCACCGTGTATGGCAACAAGGGTTCCACGGACCAGCACGCCTACGTGCAGCAGCTCCGCGATGGCCCCGACGACCACTTCGTCACCTTCATCCAGGTGCTCGACGACGGCTGGTACGGCGCTTGCGATGTGGAGCCCGGGATCGACGCGGGAGACACACTCCAGGGGTTGTACCTGGGGACTCGGCGCGCGCTCCGCGAGGCCGGGCACCCATCGATCACGCTCACGCTGCACACGCTGGACGCCTACCGGCTCGGGGCGGTGATCGCCCTCTACGAACGCGCTGTCGGCCTCTTCGCCGAGCTCGTGAACGTGAACGCCTACCACCAACCGGGGGTGGAAGCCGGTAAAAAGGCGGCGGCGGCCGTGCTCACCCTGAAGCCCAAGCTGTTGGCGGCCCTCGCCGAAGGGCCGGGAACGGCCACCGAACTCACTGCGCGCGCGGGGGCAGAGGGGGAGTCCGCGCTGACGGCGGCCCACAACCTGCTCTGGCGGCTCGCGGTCAACGAGCGAGGAGTCGCGGTGACGCCAGGAGAAACCGCGGAGAAGGACATCTTCTCGTCACGCGGGTGACCTCAGGGCGCCGACCAAGCCACCACCTCCGCCATCACCAGCCGCTCCTGCACGTCCACCAGCCAGCCCTGGAGCAGGCCCGCCTCGCACCCCTCGCCCGTCCATCGGTCGCCGTCGTGGCTGCACCCGTCGGTGTAGTCGAACTCCTCGATGGCCGGCAAGTGGAAATACCAGGTGTCGCCACCGCTTTCGCTGCGGTGGGCGGCGGCCCGATGCAGGAGGAGATCGGCCACCGCGAGGTCGTCCTCCGCAACCGCGTCCCCGCCGCCGAGCGCGAGCAGTCGGCACTCTGCCTGAAGCAGCCCCGGGCAACCCGCCAGGTTGAACACCGACATTGTGCTACCCGGGAGCAGCGCGAGCACGCCTTCGGGGTCGTCGACGCCGGCGGTGGTCGCGTCTCGGGCCCGCCAGGGGGCCACTTCGGCCTCGCCGGCCCACGGGAGGGCGTCCTTGGCGCGAGGATCGTCGTAGCCGATCGTCGGGAGCGCGGTGAGGCCGACGAAGGCGTGCACGGCAGGCATGTCCAGCGCCGCCAACGCCAATACCCAGTCGCCGCCCGCGTCCCATCCCGCCGCGCCGGACATCCACTGCGGGGCGATGCCCAGCTCGGTGATGAGCTTCAGATCCGCCGCCACCCCCGCATCCAGGCAACGTTGATCACTACAATCCGGCGGATCGTGGAAGAGAACCCCGGGAGTAACCCGGCCCCCCGTCGTGACCTCGACGAGCTCGTCCGTGACCTTGCACCGCTTGGCGTGGGCGGCTGAGGCCGGCGACACCGCGAGCGCCACCGAGGCGGGGACGTCGTCCAGCCACGAGCGGTTCGCGATCGCGCGATCGAGGCGTTCAACCATGCCCTCGTCGGTGCCCGAGCAATCCACGATCGTGGCGACCTGCCGGGGGTTCTCGATGAACGTGGCGACCCACGCGCGGAGCGGGGTCGGGCCTGAAAGCGAAGTTTCATCGACAAATACGTGCACGGCCCCCGACGCATCGAGCACCGAGATCTCGCTCGATCCGTTCACCGCCACGTCGATCACCCCCTCCACGGCGTACCGGTCGATCTCAGCACCCCCGCTCACTACCGCGATGCCTTCGTCCACCGCCACATAAAGCCGTCCGGATCGCTCATCCCTGGCGATGGGTCCGGTCGCGCCGGTCACCGGGACGGGGTCGCCCAGCGCGCCATCGGCGCCGACGGCGAGAGCCGCGTCCTGCACGACCGCGAAAACTCCCCCTCCGCCGTCCGATACCATCCCGCGTACGCCGACAAGGTCGGCGAAGATCCCGTCATCCCGCACGAGGCCGGTCCGCGAGGAGGCCCACGCGCGGCCGCCCGACGCCACAAGCGCGGCGCTCGCCTCCGGGAGCGGCAGCTCGGAGACGACGGCCCCGGCGCCGTCCCAGCGCACGAGCCAGCTCCCGGCCACCCCGAACCAGCCCCCCGCTCCATCCGCGACGAGCAGCGTGGCGGGCACGCCGTCGCTCGCGAGAAGCACCTCGTCTTCGCAGAGCCGCAGCCAATCGAACGGGTTCCCGGTCAACAAGTCGGTGTTGGCGCTGCGCACGCGGCCCCCCTCCAGCAGCACGCTAAGTCGCGACATCGCGGGCTCATCCACCACCGCCAGTATCGTTTCTCGGTTCGCGAGATGCGTACGATCCAGCTCAACAAGTCCCTCCGCGCACCGCCCGTGTCGATCCGCGCCGTCGAGCACGTCCACGAACGGCGCCGCATCGAGGCACGAGAAGTCGTCGGCCAGCCGATACCGCGCGTCCAGGAGCGCCGCCCCGCCCTCGCGTTGCGGCCAGGCCGCCAGCAGGGGAACCGTGGAAATTGAGGCGAGGTGCGCCGCCGGCGACGTGTCAACCTGCACCTCCAACATCAGCCGGAACGGATCGAGCGGCACCTCCAGGCCATCCCAGTAGTGCGCTTCCTCCGCCGCCGGCCCGCTGTCGGCCGGCTCGGTTTCACACGCCAGAAGCCCGACCAACAACACCATTCGATACCCTACCCTTTTGGGCGTGCGGCGGGGGGGCCGCGCGGTTAGCCAGCGCGCGAAACTCAGCCCGGGGTTTTCGTCATGTCCGAGGCCAATGCCCGTCGTGTAGCCGTTCAGACCGCAACCTCGCGCCCGCTGCGCACGCTGCCCCGCCAGGTGGATGCAGAAGGGCGCCCGCTGCGCGTTTCCCAGTACTTCGGGTCGCGCGTGTTCCACGTCGACCGCATGAAGCAGCGGCTCCCGCCGGAGATCTTCGCGCGGTGGTCGGAAACCGTGGAGAAAGGCGCGCACCTCGACCGCCCCGTGGCCGATGCGATCGCGCACGCGGTGAAAGAGTGGGCCCTCGAAAACGGCGCCTCTCACTTCTGTCACTGGTTCCACCCGATGACGGGAAGCACGGCCGAGAAGCACGATAGTTTCCTGTGGTTCGATGGCGCCGGCCGCCCGGTCGAGAAGTTCACCGGCGGCATGCTGCTCCAGAGCGAGCCGGATGCGTCGAGCTTCCCCTCGGGCGGTATGCGGTCCACGTTTGAAGCGCGCGGGTACACCGCCTGGGACCCGACATCGCCCATGTTCCTCATGGATGGTCCCTCCGGGCGCACCCTCGTCATCCCGAGCGCATTCCTCGGTTATCACGGGGAGTCGCTCGACGAGAAGGCGCCGCTCCTGCGCTCGATGGAGTCGCTTTCGAGGAGCGCCAGCAAGCTCTGCGGGCTCCTGGGGTCGCCGGTGGCGCGCGTCACCGCGACCATCGGCCCGGAGCAGGAATACTTCGTGATCGACAAGGCGTACGGCGCGCTCCGCCCCGACCTCCAGGTTGCGGGCCGCACGGTCCTCGGCGCTTCAGCCCCCAAGGGCCAGAGCCTCGAAGATCACTACTTCGGCTCGATCCCGCCCCGCGTGCTCGCCTTCATGGAAGAGGTCGAGTTTGAGTTGTACGCGCTCGGCGTATGGGCCAAGACGCGGCATAACGAGGTCGCTCCTGGCCAGTTCGAGCTTGCGCCGGTGTTCACCGAGGCGAACGTCGCGGCCGATCACAACCAGCTCGTGATGCAGACGCTGCGCAAGGTGGCCGACCGCCACGGGCTCACCATGCTCCTGCACGAGAAGCCCTTTGCGGGCGTGAACGGCTCCGGCAAACACGTGAACTGGTCGATGCAGACGCCCAGTGGCGAAAACCTGCTCGATCCGGGGCACAACCCAGCCGAGAACGTGCGTTTCCTCGCGTGCATGGCGGGCACGCTGCTCGGGGTGTATCGCCACGCGGCGGTGCTTCGCGCCTCGATCGCGAGCCACGGCAACGATTTCCGGCTCGGCGCGAACGAGGCGCCCCCCGCGATCATCTCGGTGTTCCTCGGAGAATTCCTCACCAAGATCGTCGATGGCATCGTGAGCGGCGCGGTGGCCAACCTCCCGCTCGGGCAGGCCATGATCCAGCTCGGCGTGGCTCGCCTCCCCGCGATCGCGAAGGACAACACCGACCGCAACCGCACCTCGCCGTTCGCCTTCACCGGCAACAAGTTTGAGTTCCGCGCGGTGGGTTCTTCGGCCTCGATCAGCTTCCCGTCCGCATGCCTCAACGCGGCGGTTACCGACGGGATCGACCAGATCGTGAAGTGGATCGAGGGCGGCGACGATGTGCTCGCCGCCATCCGCAAGGCGCTCACCGAGTCGAGCCCCGTGCGCTTCGACGGGAACGGGTACTCGGCCGAGTGGGTGGAAGAGGCGGAGCGCCGCGGCCTCCCGCACGCCCGCAACACCCCCGATGCGCTGGCTTTCCTGCACACGGCGGCAGCGCAGGGCCTGTTCGAGCGCACGCACGTGCTCAGCCCCGAGGAGCTGCACAGCCGCTATGAAGTGCGGTTGGAGCTCTACAACAAGAAGGTGGACATCGAGGCCGACGTGCTCAAGGAGCTCGTGGATACCCAAGTGATTCCCTCGGTGCTCGCAGAAACGGAGGCGGTAAACGGCGTGCCGGGCACGCTCGCCCACAGCCGGAAGGCGGCGGTCGACAAGGCGGGAAGCGACATCCTGGCCGCCCGCGGCGCGCTGGACGAGGCGCTCGCCGGCGTTCCCGAAGGGAGCGCGGCCGACGTGGCTGGGTACCTCTGCCGCGCCGTTGTGCCCGCGATCGCCGCGCTCCGCGGCGCGGCGGACGCTTCGGAGAAGCTCGTCGCCGACCACCGCTGGTCGCTGCCCAAGTACCGCGAGATGCTGTTCATCAACGGGTAGCTTCGGCGCCCCTTTTCCCGAGAAACCCGTGGCCGACCTCACCCTGCCCGCTCAAGCCGACGCCCTGCACGACCGCTACCGCCGCGGTTTTGTGGGCCGCAGCCGCGCCACCCGCGACCTGGCCGCGCTCGATGCGATCATCTCCGAAACAAACCAGCTCCTCGGCAGCCTCGGCACCTCCGCGGCGCTTCGCGCGCAAACGGAGGAGCGCCTCAAGCTCTACCGCGACGAGCGTGAGGCGATCGGCACCATCCAGGCCGGCGGCCCCGAGGCGATCACCGCCTGGCGCCTCGCGGAGTGGAGCGAGGCGTCGTTCCTCCGCTACGGCCGCGAGTTCGGCGGCCAGCCCCGCCCCACCCGCGATCTCGGCCTGCTGGCCGAGCTTCACGCGGATCAGGCGCGCTGGGCGGCTGAAGCCGGCGCGCTCTCGGCGAAGCTGAACGAGGCGCGGCTCGCCGCGCAGATCGTGCAGATGGAGGCGAACCTCAAATTGTACGCGGCCGAAGCCGTGGAGATCGCCGCTGCGCGCAAGCGGAGTGCCCCCGCCGATCTCGGCTCGGTGCTCGCGGCCTGCGCCAACCGGCAGTTCGCCTTGTACCGCCTCCACTTTGAGGGGCGCCCCCGTGTCTCTCGCCGGCCTGCGCTCTTGCGTCGGATCGCCGGAACGCTCGAAGCCATTCGCGCGGAGATGGAAGCGGCCCGCGCGGCCGGGCTCACCATCCAGGCGAACACCGACAACATCGCAAAGGTGGCCGAGCGCATTCGCCACCACGGCGACGAGCTCGCCAAGATCAAGGCGGCGTATACCAACACCGCCACCCCGCAGCTCGTGGCCGGGCTCGGCGACGAGGCGAACACCTGGATCGCGCGATACCGCAACGAGTACGCCGGGAAGCCGCGTGAGGGGCGCGATCTCGCGCCGCTCGCCGATATCTGCGAGGGCCTGCACGAGGTTGCCCGCGCCATCGACGAGGTGATCCGGGAGCGGGGCGCGATCGGCACCCCGGCGGACAAGAACCTCACGATCGTGCTCGACCACCTGAAGATCGCCGAGCGGGAGTTCGTGGCGATCCGGAACCTGAAGCGGTCGAAGAAGGCGGCGAACTAGGCAGGGGCCGCCTCCGCGCTCACACCCGCAAGATTCCGCGGCCATACGCCGCAACTGCCTCATCGTGAGTCACGAGCGTGAGCCCCTCACCTCGGGCCTGCGCCACGAGCATGCGATCGAAGGGGTCCTTGTGGATTGGCGGCAGGTGAACGAGGTCGGCGGCGTGCCCGCCGTTGATGGGGAGCTCGCGGGCGCCCCCCGCCAGCAGGCGCCTGCGCAGTTGCAACGCATCGACCTGAAAATCTGGCCTGCCGAGCGCCGTTTTGACCTGCACCTCCCAAATGCTCGCCGCGCTGAACCACAGCTCGTTCAGCGGGTCGGCCACGAGGGCGCGGGCCGCGGGCGGCAAGCGATCGGAATCTTCGGCCGCCCAGAGCAGGATGTGCGTGTCCAGAAGCGCCTTCACGGCGGGCTACCGAACAACATGGCGAGCTCCGCAGCGCCCATGGTGTCGAAGTCGTCGGGGACGCTCACCTCGCCGCGCATGCAGCCGAGAATGCCGCGTTGCTCGCCGCCCTCTGCCAACGGGGACAGGCACGCGATCGGATGGCCGGCCTTCGCGATCACGAAGGACTCGCCGCCCGCAACCTGCTCAAGGAGACGCGAAAGGTGCGTTTTCGCTTCGTGAACGTTGACGGTGCGCACGCCGGCTCCATGACCAAGTCAAGTTAGTTTAGTCTTGGGCGCGAGTCAAGGTGCGGCCCCCACCCACCCCGCAAACGTCGCGGTCGTCACCCGCGCGACCTCCGCCGTAAAGCCGAGGTGCAAGGTGTCCACGGCGTCGGTGGTGCGGTGGTAGTGCGGGGTGTCCTCGCCGGAGTTGCGAACGTTGTGCGCCTCCACGCAGTCCATCGGCGAGATCGCGGGGAAGCCCGCGTCCTGGTAGTTCGTGTGGTCGTCGCCGTAACAATAGTCGTGCTGAATCCAGGTTTTGTTGGCGACACCGAGCGCGTCGGCCACCGCGGCCATGTCCTCCACGAGCGGCTGGCTCGCCTCGTCCCCGAGGATGTCGAACGCGTCGGCATCCCCGAGCGGCCAGTAGGCCATCATGTCGGGGGCGATGACGCCCCGCGCATCGATCCCCTCGTCCATCATCCGCTCCACGAGGTGGGCAGAGCCGAGCGAGCCCTGCTCCTCCGCAGCGGTGAGCACGAACCATGCGGACGAAGCGAGGGGGTGAACCGACAGGATTCGCGCGGCCTCCAGCACCGCGGCCACTCCCGAGGCATTGTCGTCCGCGCCCGGCGCGAGCGTCTCGGCCTGGTTGGAGGTGCTGTCGTAGTGCGCGGAGAACACGTACACGACGTCGGGCGTGACGGTGCCGGGGACGATGGCGATGACGTTGTTGCAGGGCTCGCCGCTCACGTCGAAGGCGTCCAACTCCGCCACGAGCCCCAGCTCGGCGAAGCGATCCACCAGGTACTCCGCCGCGAGATCGTCGCCGTCCGTGAACGTGTACCGCGTACCGAAGTCCGCGAGATCGGTGATCGTCGTGAGCAGCTCGTCTTCGTCTACTTCGGCCGCGAAGGCCAGCGCGTCCGGCGCACCGTCGCCCCCCGTGTCGCCCGAATCCAAGGCTGTGTCCGCCGAGTCTTCGACGTCGTCGAGCCCGCCGCCGGTGTGGACGCCGGGGGTGTCATACGGATGGGCACATCCCCACAACCCAACCACGAAGACGATTCGCATACCCCTCAGGCTAACGTCAGAACGGCCAGATGACGTTGCCGATCGAGGTGAGCCAGCCCTGGCCCTGCTGGTTGGCGAGCGCACCCTGGCCCGTGACCTCAAACTTGCCGTCGGCGAGCCGCGAAGAGTCGATGCTGTTGTCGAGCTGGATGTCCCGCGGGCTGGCGATCCCGGTCACGGTCGCCCACTGCGTTTCGTTGTTCACCGTGATCTGCTTGATTCCGCGAAGCTGCAGGTTGCCGTTCGGCATCACGCCGATCACCTGGCAGGTGACGACCGTTTGCAACGCGCTGGTGCGGCTGGTGCTCCCCGCCCCCGCCGTGGACGACCCCGAGCTTCCCCCCAGCTTCAGCTTGCTCCCGATGTTGGAGTTCGCCCCGAGGATCGACGTGTCCACCCCGACCAGGGCGTCGATCCCGAACTCCGACGAGGTGTCGCGGCTCGTGTCGGTGTTCGCGCCGAGCGACGTCATCGTCGCCTCATCGATGTTCACGGTGACCAGCGAATCCACCGCCCGCGTGTTCCCGACCAGCCCGCCGGTCGGCGACCACAGGGAGCCCGGGGCAGGCTGCACCATCGCGACAGGGACCGGCATCGGCTCGGGGATCGGGGGCGCCGGTACGGCCGCGTTGGCGCCCATCGGCCCCATCGCACAACCGATCGCGAAGAAGAATGGGATCATCAGCCACCTCCGAGGAGCACGGTGCCGTCTGCCTGCAGCGTGCCATGTTGTTGGGCCTTGGTGGCCAGGTTCAGCACCGCCACCGGCGCGCCGTAGAGTCCATCCGCGAGGAGGCGGCCGGGCGCCCGCAGCTCGATGGCGCCGCGCCGTACCACCACCGTAACGTCGCGACCGATCTCGATGTCCGGAACCCGCTCCGCCCGTCCCGCGGTGACGACCTGCCCGGCGTGCAGCGTGCCGGTCGCACGCCACGTCAGCGAGGGGTCGATGGATTCTGCCCCGTGAAGCTCCGCTTCGCGCCGACGCTCGATGCGGAGCACCAGCGCCTCGCCCGGCTTCGTTTCCCCAACGGCCACGGGGAGCTGCGCCCAGAAGCCGACCTGTGGGCGCAGCGACCACGAGGCGCCCCCCACGCTGAGCTTCACGGCCAACGAGCCGGTGTGAATCGCGTAGCTGGGAAGGGTCACCTCGAATGCCGCATCCGCCGGGATGTCCGCGGGCAAGGTGAGCCCCGAGATCTCGACGTCCGCCGGCGATTTCTCTGCGCGCGCGGCCACCGCGGCCACGATCGCCTCGGCGGGCGTGGCCGCGTAGGCGGGCACGGCAAAGGCGATGCCGAGCGCGCTGCACGCGTACAGGATCACGGAGGTTGGCCGCACTCCGTTCATCAACGCCTCAGGTTGACCGCGGTGGACATCATCTCGTCCGCCGCCTGGATGACCTTCGAGGAGAGCTCGTAGCTGCGCTGCGCCGTGATCATGCCGACCAGCTCCTCGGCTACGTCTACGTTGCTGCCTTCCAACGAACCCTGCACGATCGGCCCCATCCCGTCCTCGCCCGGCGCACCCGTCTCCGCTTCGCCGCTCGCGGTCGTCGCGCGGAACATGTTCCGCCCCATCGCCTCCAGGCCGGAGGGGTTGCGGAACCGGGCCAGTTCGATCTGTCCAAGCTGCGTGTCCTCGGTGCCGCCGCTCGTTTCTACCGTGGCCGTCACGGAGCCATCCGACGCCACGGCCAAGCTGCTCGTGCCTTCCGGAAGTTGAATGCCGGGTGCGAGCCGGTAGCCTGCCGCGTTCACCAGGTTGCCCTCCGCGTCCGGTACGAACGACCCATCGCGAGTGTAGAGCTGCTCCCCATCCGGAGTCTCCACGACGAAGTACCCGGCTCCGGCCACCATCATGTCGGTCTGGTTGTTGGTCACCTGCGCGTCGCCCGCCGATGCATCCCGGGTCAACGACGCGAGTCGAACGCCGCTTCCAACCTGCATCGAGTTCGTCGTCGAGGCCCCCTGGCCGCCCCCGCGACTGCCGAGATCCTGGTACATCAGGTCCTCGAAGTGCTCGCGCACCTTCTTGAAGCCCGTGGTGTTGGCGTTCGCGAGGTTGTTCGCGATGTTGTCGATCTTGGTCTGGTAGGCCCGCATGCCGCTGGCGGCCGTTGAGAGAGCACGCATCAGCTACCTCCGATTCGGTTGAGTCGAGCGCGGATCTCGTCGCTCGCCTGGATTGCTTTCTGTTCGGCCTCGAAGTACCGCGAGGCCTCCATCATCTCGATCATGCCGCGCATCGTGTCGGCGTTGCTGCCCTCGACCGCGCCCTGCACAAAGGTCGTTCCTTCCTTGGTTTCGCCCGGCGTTCCGCTCCAGCGGTTGCCGCCGAGAGGCCGTGCGCCGCCGAGCGACACCACCGAGATGCGGCCCAGCTCGCCGCTCTTCGATCCGGTGACCGTACCGTCGGAGGCGACCGTGAACGACTCGCCCGCCGCAACCTGGATGGCCCCGCCGTCGGCGAGCACCGCCGCGCCATCCGAGGTCACCAGTTGGCCCTCGTTGTCGAGCCGGAAGCTGCCATCCCGGGTGAAGGTGCCGTCGTCGAGGGCGAAGAAGCCATCGCCACGCAGCGCAATGTGGTTCGGGTCGTTATCCATCTGCAAGGCGCCGTCTTCGGTGGAGTACGAGGTCTTGCCGGTGGCCGCGTACTGCGAGCCCATGCTGCCCGGAGGGCCCGCGAGCTCGAAGGCCACGCGGGTTTCACGGTAGCCCTGGGTCTGGGCGTTCGCGAGGTTGTTCGACACGGCGGAGAGGTGGTCCCAGGCCGCGGTGGCGCCGCTGAGCGCGATGTAGATGTCCCTCATGACGCCATCCGTTGCAGCAGCGCCGCCTGGAGTTTGCCGCGGGAAACCGAGAGCACCTGGCAGATGCGCGAGGGCGATACCGCGAACACTTCCCCGATCTCGGCGAGGTTCATGTCGCGACCGTAGTAGAGCAGGACCACCTGACGCTCCCGCTCGGGAAGCGCCTGGATGGCGCGCCGCAACGCGATCCGCAGCTCCTCCTCCTGAATCCGCATCGGGGCGTCGCTCTCCGCGTCCCCGTTGAACGCGGCGCGGATGAAGCCGTCGCCATCCACCGCGTCGTCGAGCGGCACGAGGGAAACCGGCGTCGCGACATCCAAGGCGATCCAGTAGTCTTCGAGGCTGCTGCCCATCGCCGCCGCCACCTCTCCAGGCGAGGGCTCGCGACCGTGAGTCTCGCGCGCCTTCCCCTCTGCGGCCTTCAGGTTCCGCGCCGTGTCGCGACGGCGACGCGTGAACGTGTCCATCGTGCGGAGCGTGTCGAGCATCGCGCCGCGGATTCGGTACTCGGCGAAGGTAGAAAAGTCGATGCCCTTCCCATCCTGGTAGCGCTCGAACGCTTCAAGGAGCCCGAGCACGCCGAAGCTGACCAGGTCCTCCTCGGTGATGCCTGCGTCGTCCCGCACGTGCGTCCAGACCTTCCGAGAGATCGCAAGGATCTTCTTCTGGAAGTGTCGACAGGCATCCTCCTTGGTCATGCCGTCGATGGTCCGCTCACGCGGGGTGCTGTACGCCCGTGGGATCACGGTGGTTCCTTCCTGGCGTGGGTGGTGTAGGTCAACCATCGGTCACTCCCGTCCGTTCTTGAGGGTTGGCTTGCCGATCGTGATCTCGGCCACGCGCTCGATGCCGGTGCCGGGAACAACCTCCCCAGGGGAGAGCACCGGAACCCGGGGCAGCGCGCGCTCCAGCAGGCGACGCATCGGGCCGCGAGCGAGCGGCGGCACCAGCAGCACCGCCTCGCCAGGGCCGGCGAAAGACTCCGTGGCGGCGCGGATCCCCTGGATCAAGCGGCGGGTCGTGTCGGGGTCGAGCACCAGGGACATCGAGCCGCCGTCGCCGCCCTGCAGGCCCTTGCTCACCGCGTCTTCTGCGTCGTGACCGAGGCCGATGTACCGGAGGACGTTGTCGTCGCCCACGAAGCGTGCGGTGACGGCGCGGTTGAGGCGCTGCCGTACGAACTCGGTGAGAACGTCGGGGTCCCGAGTGCGAGGGGCAAACTCGGAGAGCGCCTCGAGGATGCCCTGCGTGTCGCGCACCCCGATGCCCTCGGCGATGAGGTTGCGGAAGATGCGGAGCACCACCGCGCGCGGGAGCGGGTCGGGGGTGAGCTCCTCCACCAGCTTCGGGTTCGCCTGGGTGACGCGCTCCAGCGCTTCCGCGAGGTTCTGCCGACCGAACAGCTCGTGGGCATAACGCTTGAGAAGGTCATCGAGGTGCGTCGTGAGCACCGTGGGCACGTCCACGACGGTGTAGCCGAGCTGCTGGGCGCGGAGGCGCTGGTTGTCGCCCACCCACACACCCTTCATGCCGAACACTGGGTCCTGGCCTTCTACACCCTTGAGCGCGCCGGTTACGCCGCCCGGGTCGAGGGCGAGGTTCTGGCGGGCGACCACGCTCCCGGTCGCGACCACCTCCCCGCGAAGCAGCACCCGGTACTGCCCGGCGCCAAGCTTGACGTTGTCGCGCAAGCGCACGGTCGGGATGACCACGCCGAGGTCCTGGGCGAGCTGGCGACGGATGCGCTGCACGCGCTCCACGAGCTGGCCGCCGCGCTTCTCGTCGCCGAGGTAGACCAGGTCCAAGCCCAGCTCCACCGAGATCGGCTCCACCTTGAGCAGATCCTCGATGGGCGCCTCGCTCGGGGCCTTGGCCGCTTCATCGTCTGGCGCGGCATCCGTGGCGACGGGCATGTTCCGCAGGTTCCAGGCCAAAAGCCCCAGCCCCACCGAGATGACGAAGAACACGAGGCGGAGGCCGGGGACGAAGACGAACATGCCGGCGAGCACGGCGAGGATCGCCAACACACGCGGATTCCCAAGGACCTGCGTGCTGATCTGGCTATCGAGGGTGTTGTCCTCGACGTCGTTCACCCGGGTGACCAGCATGCCGGCCGCCGCGCTGGTGATGAGGGCGGGGAACTGGCTGGCGAGCCCATCGCCGATGGTGAGGATCGTGTAATTCGCGAGGGCCGTGCTGAGGTCCAGGCCGTTCATCACCACGCCGATGATGATGCCGCCGAGGATGTTGATCACGGTGATGAGGATCGCGGCGATGGCATCGCCCTTGATGAACTTGCTGGCGCCGTCCATGGCGCCGTAGAAGTCCGCCTCCTTCGCAACTTCCGCCCGGCGGCGCTTGGCCGTCTTCTCGTCGATCATGCCCGCATTCAGCTCGGCGTCGATCGCCATCTGCTTACCGGGCATCGCATCGAGGGTGAACCGCGCCGCCACCTCGGCCACGCGCCCCGCGCCCTTGGTCACCACCATGAAGTTGATGACAACGAGGATGGAGAAAACAATGAACCCGACGACGTAGTTGCCGCCGACGATGAAGTTACCCACTGCCTCGATCACGTGGCCCGCAGCGCCGGGGCCCTCCGCGCCGTGGGTCAGGATGAGGCGGGTGCTCGCGACGCCCAGGGAGAGGCGGAACAGCGTTGTGACGAGCAGCACGGTCGGAAAGACCGAGAAGTCCACCGGGCGCCTGGTGTAGATGGCGACCAGGAAAATCAGCAGCGAAACGGTGATACTGCCAGCGAGCAGCAGGTCGAGGACCAGCGGCGGCAGCGGCACCATCATGATGGCGACGACGCCGAAGACGCCGAGCGCGAGCACGGCGTCGGCGTTGTCGCGGAGGAGGCCCAAACCCGAGTTCGGCTTTGCGGAGGAGACGCGAGCGTTTGCGGTGCCGGTGGCCATCAGGGGGCGCATCGGTCAGGGCTGGCGAATGTTTAGGGGTGGACGATCACATTTCGGCGGTGGGAAGGGCGGGCGATGTGCGGTTCCCTGTTTCCTTGGTCAGAAGTCGCTCGCTGCACATCGCGGCGGGGTTCGGGGAGGGCGTGGCGGAGGTCGGGCGCCTCCCCCCCGGGGCGCGCCGAAGAGTCGAGTGCACCCGCATGGCCGCCTGCCGGACTCGAGCCAGGATGTTTGACCGCGGGGAGCGCTGCCCCCCGCTGGACCGCGAGAAAGTCGGCGTTTGTTGGTTCGACCTTGCGGCGCAACAGGGCATTCGACTGCCCGCGGCGGCCGTCGCCGCAGCCACGCCGCCCCAAACGGCTGAACAGCCCGGCTCGACTGTGCGTCCCGGCCAGCGAGGGGGACTCGACTCCGGGTCGGCACCCCCATCGGCGCCGCGATGTGGCGCGAAGCCCCTCGCCCCCGCCACCAGGCCCACCACATCGCCCAAAACCCCCTGGGCTTACCCACCCCCCGGCTCCCGCTGGCGCCCCCCCAACCCCAACAACCACCCAAACAACGCCGCCTCCGCCACGGTCTTGCTCTCGCGACAAAGCGGACGCAGCACCTCCGGCAGCGCCGCTTGCACCTCGCGGAGCCACGTCAGCGGCCAGGCCAGAAAGAACCACGCTCCCACCAGCAGAATCCACAACCCAACGACGCTCGCCCGCTCCCCGCGCGCCCAGCGAGCGGCCCCCACCTCGCCGACCGCCCCCGCCGCCGTTCCCATCGCGATCACCAGGAACACGAGGTGGTGCTCGTACGTGTAGACCGGCGTCGCGACCATGAGCACGGTCAGTGCCCCGAGCATCGCCGCCGGCCGCGTCGCCGTGCGCGCGCGCCACGCGCACAACGCCAATAAAAGTAGGATCGTCGCCGTCGAAGCGTGCTGCGCCGTCGCCGACAAAAAGGGCCCCGGGTCGGGAAACAGCCGGTTGTACAGGTCGGGGATCGAATGGTTCGCTTCCAGCGAGATCGGCACCTTCAACCCGTGGTAGTCGCCCTTGGAGAAGCCGGGGAGCACCTCGGTGTAGAAGCGCAGCGTCGCGCGCCACCCGACCATCGACAACGCCGCCCCGCTCAACGCTACCGCGGCTCCGCACGCCGCCGCGACCGCCCGCCAGTTGCGACGAATCAGCCACCACCCCAGGAACAACGCCGGCGACATCTTGAGCATGGCCGCCACGCCCACCAGCACGCCTCCCGCGACCGGCCGCTTCTCCGCGATCGCGAGCCCTGCCAGCGCCGGCACCAACGCCAACAAATTCGCCTGCCCCATCCACGCGTTGTCGGGGATCGGCGACCACGTCCACAACAACAACGCCGCCGCCCACAGCGGCACCCCGTACGCCCATACCCCGAGCGCGAGGCTACCGATCAACAGCAACTCATTGACGAAGAACCAGGTTTCATATGCCGTTTGCAGGGACACCGGCCCCACCCAGGCCACAGCGAACAAGAACGGCGGTGGGTAGAAGAACGGGTGCACCGACTTGCGAGTGCGCTCGGCCACCGCCTTGGCGGTCATCGCCTCCGTGTCGTAGGGATCACCGCCGTCCAACGCGACTTCCGCCGCGTAGTAGTAGCTGGCGAAGTCGCGACCGCCGCCGCCGGTGCTCACCTTCTTCCACGCCGGGCGCGCCTGCATGAACACGTGCCCGAAGAGCCCGAGGACCACGAACAACAGGGGCAGGAAGCGGCGCACGGCTGGCAAGGTCAGGGCAGGCAATGTCACCTACCCGACGCCGGACTACGAGGAAAGAGTGACCCTCCTCGCCCTCGCCACCCTCGCCTGCGTGCCGCACGACCCAGAGTTGCGTCCCACGCCGGCGCCAGGGCCCCAGCGCACCGCGACCACCCTCCCGGAATCCGGGGTGGCCCGCGAGTTGTTCACCACCGAGCCCTTCGCCACCCGCCTCCCAAAATCGCCGGCCGAACTGGTGATTTTCTACGGTTCCGAGTCCCACGGTTCGCTCGAAACCTGCGGCTGCCCCCATCGCCCCCGCGGCTCCCTCGCCCGGTTTGCGAGCTACGCCACCGCGGCCGAAGCCGCCGTTCCCGCCCCGAGCCTCCGCGTGAACGCCGGCTACGTTCTCACCGATGGCGTGGACTACGCCGGCCAGCCCATTGCCGACGCCGCCGTCAAAAACAACTGGATGTACCGGGGACTCACGGCGGCGCGCTTCGACGCCATCAACGTGAGCGCTCACGACGTCGCGGGCTTCGCGGCCTCGCCGCCCGACGGCACCCTCCCCTTTGTCAGCGCCAACGTGACCGGGCCGGGCTTGGCGCGGTGGGTGATCGTGGAGCGAGGCGGCCACACGATCGGCATCACCGGCATCACGGGAGAAGCCGCCACGATGGCCGACACTTCGGCTTGGCCCATCGCACCGGCTACCTCGGCCGCCACCACCATCGCCGAGCTCGCGACCCGCGTCGAAATCGTCGTTCTGCTCGCCTGGAACGCGAATGATGCCGCTCGAACGCTGGTCAAGAGCGTTCCGAGTATCGACGTGGTCATCGACGCCGGCCTCTACTCCGACGCCCTCCCGCCCGTGCTCCAGCGGGGAACCCTCTGGACCTTCGCCGAATATCAGCTCGTCCGCGCGGGCGAGCTGCGCCTCGGGCTCAACGACGGCACGATCCGCGCCGCCCTCGACCGCCACATCGATCTCGACGACGTCGTGAGGGACGATCCGACCGTCGGCGGGATCGCCAAGGAGGCTCGTACCGACATTGACCGCGTTCAGCGGGAGGTTTTTGGGGGGTGAGCGGGCTCTGGGCGATGCGCAAGGCCAGATCTCCCGGGCCAAGGGCGCGCGGCAGCGCATCCCGGCGTGATCAGGTTACGACGGCGAGGTGGCCACATCGCCGCTTTTCCCCGGAACGACGTATCCGCCCGAAGGACTCGCACTACCCCCAGATCGTCGTAACGCCCGGGTAGCGCGGAATCACCTCGTCCGCCGTCACGATCGTCAGCCCATCGGCTAGCGCCTGCGCGATCAACAGCCGGTCGAAAGGGTCTTTGTGGAGGGGCGGCAGCTCGTGAACCCGGGCTGCATGGGCGTGGGTCATGGGCAGGTGCGTGACGCAGAGGGCGGCGAGGCCAACGTCCAGCGATCCGAACGCCTCTCCCGGGAAGTCAACGCGGCCCAGCGCCGACTTGACCGCGATCTCCCAGGTGCCCACAGGGCTCCAGTACCGAACTCGTGCCGACAGGATCGCCCGCCGGGCCTTGGCCGGAAGCAGCTCAGGCTGGTGCGTCGCGATCAGGTACGCGCACGTGTCGAGCAGCAACATCACAGGTCGAAGCCCGGGACCGGGTCGTCGAAGTCGGCGTGAATCCGGACGGGGATGTGAGCGAGCGCGCCGAACACCGGAACCGCCGCGCTCGGCTCACCCACGAACGCGCGTAGCGCCTCGTTGAACACCACCTTTTTGGATGTTCCGCGGGGCAGCTTCCGGGCGGCGCGCTCAAACAAATCGTCGTCGACGTCTACCGTGGTCCGCATACTTTTATGCTAATCCACATACTTCGCCGGGTCAAGGGGCGCTTTCGGCGGCCGCGTTGACCTCCCCCCACCCGGCCCACGTCAACGGCGGCACCGCGTTGAGGTCCACCGGCCCCTTCACTCCGGCTACCCACCCCCGGGAGTGGAACTGCCACACCTCGAGGGCTCCGAAGGCGATGCTAGGCCGCGAAAACAAGCCTCGTACCCACAGATGTCCAGATGGAGGGCCGTCATCCTCAAACAAGAGGGGGACCTGCTCCGGGATCACATACACCAAAAGCGGCCGACCGAGCCGTTCCTCGATCTCAACCATGAACGTGGTCAGCGCCGTTTTCAGGGGGCCGGGGGAAGGCACCGCCGCGCAGTTGCCGCCCGTCTCCACGTCCACCGCGGACGGGAGCGTCCCCGCATCACCCGCCAGCGCCGCCAGGAAGTTGGCGGCTTGATCCTCGGCTGGCCGGCAGAACGTGAAGAAGTGGTAGGCGCCCCAACGGAGCCCCGCCGCCTCGGCACCCTTCCGGTTTTCATCGAAGCGCGCATCCCGCACATCCCCGCCTTCGCTCGCCTTGATCCAAGCGCCGCCGACGCCATCCCGCCTCACCGCGGCCCAATCGATCGGCCCCTGATGGTGCGAGACGTCGAGCACCCGCACCCAGTCCGAAGGCGGGTGCACCAGCCACAGCAGGTTGTGACGCCACGCGGCCGCCCCGAGCGTCAGCATCGCGGCGATCCCCAGCACCACCGCCCCGATTCGCCGTTGTCGCCGCTCCTCGTCCATCGATCCCGCCCCCCGAACGAATAGCGCCCCGCGCCCTCACGTTCTACACTCATGGCTTCGATGTCCATGCCGCGCCGCTTTTTGTCCCTCTTCGGCAGCCTCGTCGTACACGCAGGGGTGTTTGGCCTGCTGCTCGGCGCCGCCGCCCTGCCCGATGTGGGCAGCGGCGCCGGCGAAGCGGATCTCGGCGGTGAGGCCGACGGGCCCGCGGAGCTCGTAGCGGAAGGCACCGACCTCGACTTTGGCCCGGCGACCGTGAAGCTTGTTTCTATCGGCATTGTCACGGACGAACCCGTGCCCGCCAACGTCGTGCAGGCGGCGGAGGTCGCTTCGCCGGTAGCGCCCGTCACGCCCGTTGCGCCCAAGCCCCCGGAGCCCCTGCCGCCGACGCCGGAAGCGCCCCAGGTGGTGGACACCCCGCAGCCCGAGGCCGAGGCGCAGGCTACGGCGGCCGTCGCGAGCGCCGACGACGACGCCGAGGTGGCGGACGCCCCCACCGAGCCGGAGGCGGTGCCTGAAGTCGCGCCGAACCCCCACAAGCAAGGGAAGGGCATGGTGCGCGGCGCCGGCCGGAAGCCCACGGGCAAGGGGAAGAAGCACGAAGCCTGCGTCGTGAACCCGGACGACGGCATCGCCGAGGTGGCCCCGCTGAGCTGGCAGGTCGAGCGCGATGTCGTGGAGTACTACGCGGGCCACATCAAGGCGCTGATGAAGCTCGGGTCGGTGCGCGCGAACAAGGAGGCGGACGGGAAATTGCGCGGCTTCCGCGTTGGTCTTTCGAAGTGCAGCCTGCTGCGGGAGGGTGGGCTGCGCACCGGGGATATCGTGCGCGACGTGAACGGCGTGGAGGTGCACGACGTGATCGGCGCGATCGGCGCCTACCTCCGCCTCCGCAGGGAAGAGCACTTCGAAGTTCGAGTTACCCGCCGCGGCCAGGAGATGGTGCTGCGTTACGAGCTGATCTAACCCCGGCCCCCCCTCCGTCGCTGCGCGACGCCTCCCCCCGGACGGTGCCGGGGATCGATGCCCTCCCCTACTTCGGCCCCAGGAACGGGTAGCGCCAGTCGGTCGGCGGCGAGAACGTTTCTTTGATGGATCGCGGTGAAATCCAGCGCGAGAGGTTCCCGGGCGCGCCGGCCTTGTCGTTGGTGCCGCTCGCGCGACCGCCGCCGAAGGGTTGCTGACCGACGACCGCGCCCGTCGGCTTGTCGTTGATGTACACGTTGCCGGCGGCGTGCCGCAGCTTCGACAACGCACGCTCCACCGCGAAGCGATCGTCGGCGAACACCGCGCCCGTCAGCGCGTACGGCGAGGTCGTGTCCACCAGCTCAAGCGTCGCCTCCCAGTCGGCATCCTCGTAGACATACGCGCCGATGATCGGGCCAAACAGCTCCGTGGACATGAGCTCGTGGCGGGGATCCTCCACGCGGGCGAGCGTCGGTTGCACGAACCACCCCTTCGAGCCATCGGCGTGGCCGCCCGTGACGATCTCGGTCGCGGACTCGCCGCGCAGGCGCTCGAGCCACGACGCGTGCTTCCGGAAGCCACGCTCGTCGATCACCGCCGCGACGAAGTTCGAAAGGTCCCGCACATCCCCCTGCTTCATCTCCGCCGCCATCGCCGCACATTCTTCGCGCACCCCCGGCCAGAGCGACCGCGGTACGTACACGCGGCTCGCCGCCGAGCACTTCTGCCCCTGGTACTCGAACGCGCCGCGAACGATCGCGACCGCCAGCTCCCGCGCGTTTGCGCTCCGATGGGCGACGATGAAGTCCTTGCCGCCCGTCTCGCCGACGATGCGCGGGTAGCAGCGATAGTTGGCGATGTTCGCACCGATGTCGCGCCACATGGACTGGAACACGGGGGTGCTGCCCGTGAAATGGATGCCGCCCAGCTCCGGACGCGCGAGGACACGCGGGCCGACGTCGGGACCATCGCCGTGTACGAGGTTCACGACGCCCGGCGGGAGGCCGCAGCGTTCGATCATCTCGTAGAGGTACCAGCAGGAGAGCGCCGACGTAGTGGCCGACTTCCAGATGGTGGTGTTGCCGACGAGTGCAGGGGCCGTCCAAAGGTTGAGGGCGATGCTGGTGAAGTTGAAGGGAGCGACGGCGAACACGAAGCCGTCGAGCGGGCGCAGGTCGGTGCGGTTCCACGTGCCGGGGGTGTGCGCCGGCGGCTGCTCGGCGAGCATCTGGCGGTAGTAGGCAACGTTGAACCGCCAGAAGTCGATCAGCTCGCAGGCCGCGTCGATCTCCGCCTGGTGGATGGTCTTGCCCTGGCCGAGCATGGTCGCCACGTTCACGCGGTCGCGCCAGGGGCCGGTGAGCTGATCCGCGGCGCGCAGGAACACGGCTGCCCGCGCCTCCCAGGGCAGGTTTGCCCAGTCGTGACGCGCGGCTTCGCTCGCCAGCGCAGCCGCCTCGACCTCTGCGGCGCCGCCCATGTGCACCCGCGCGAGCACGTGGCCGTGATCGCAGGGCATCCGCACCTCGCGAATTCGCCCCGTAAACACCCGCTTCCCGCCGATCACGCAGGGGATCTCCACCACGGTGTTGGCCTGGCGCGCCAGCTCGACCTCGATGGACCGACGTTCCGGCGTACCGGGGGCATAGCTACGGACGGGTTCGTTTACGGGCGGCGGAACGTTGGCGACGGAGGCGTACATGCCCCGCCAGCTATCACGGCCTCAGGTTCTTCTTGCCGGGCTCGGCGCCGGGGTTGGTCTCGTCCCAGCCCTCAAGGTCCTCTTCGTTCTGCATAAACCAGGGTTTATCGGCGCGATCGGTCTCCCTGTCTGGCGGGGGCGGCGCCGATACCACGGAGGGATGCGTGTCCGGTTCGCGCGGCGCCGGCGTTTCCGTGCGCGGCGGCGGCGGCGGCGGCGAGGAGGGCGCAGCGCCGCCGCTTACGGCGCGGCGAATGGCGCGTTTTGCGAGATCCCGAAGACCCATTTCAACCTCTGGCCTGCTTCGTCTATCGCGGTGCGATCACTGCCGCTCCAACCACGCGGTCACGCCCGGCCGCTGCGACGCCGTCGACGCGATGCACACGTCGATGGTCTCGAGCGTTTGGGCGAGGGCGTGCGGGCCGCCGATCCAGCGTTTGGCGCGTCGGCCGAAGAGCGATTCAACCTCGGCGCGCCGCCCCGCATCGCACCAGACGGACCCCATATACGGTAGGTAGCCCCTTGCATAGATGGGGACAAGCCGCGCGAAAGCGTCGAGGTCGTTCGTCAGGAGCGACCACTGGGCGGCGCGGGTGGCGGGCATGGAGAGGGGGGTGAACACGAGGCCCAAGGCGTCGCGGACGTCGACCTGGCCGGAGCGAACGAGCTCCAGAGACGAGGCGAGCTGCGCGGGATCCTGGAAGGCGCCGAGGATGGCGAGCAGCTCTTCGCGGCGGCCACGGTCACGCTCGACGAGCGCCGCTTCGAGAACGCGGGTGTACAACGCGGCGTTTCCATTGCGGGCAGCGAGCGAGAGCACGGGCACCACCAGCTCGGGATCGAGCCCTGAGCGGTCGATGAGCCACTGCTCCGCAAGCGGCCGGGCCGCCTCCAGCAGCGCGGGATCCCCGCCGTAGGTGCCCACGAGGCCGATCAGCGGCGCGCGGAGCCGGCGGCGCTCCGGATCCTCGCCGGCGGGCGCAGCGAGGCCCAGCTCCCGTGCGAGGGGACCGTACACCCGAAGGATGTACCTTCGGTAGTTGGGCCGTAGCGCCTGGGGGACCAGGTGGTCGGCCAGTCCGGCCACCACGCCCACCGTCGCCCGAATCAGCGCCGGCGGTGCGTCGCGCAGCATGGGCTCGATCTCATCGAGAAGCGCGGTCGGCGGGAGGCGGCCTGCGGCGACCAGCGCTGCGGCGTCGTGGACGACGGCGACGCGCGCATCGAGCGGGAGATCGGAGCGTTGAAGCACGGCGCGCAGCTCAGGCTCGGCCCACGCCACGCGGTAATAGCCGCGTGAGTCCCAGT
Organism: Deltaproteobacteria bacterium; assembly: GCA_014191855.1. Lineage (GTDB taxonomy): Bacteria > Myxococcota_A > UBA796 > UBA796 > SXON01 > SXON01. Next base: position 172,011 of record BJHF01000001.1, on the reverse strand, counting down.
TCAGGGTCACCGTCTTGGGGCAGACCGGGGTGCGCGCGAGCGGAACGAGCGCGGTCGGCTCGGCGAGCATCGCGCAGTACCACTCCGTCGGGCCGCCACCTCCGACCGTGAAGCAGACCGGCATCGTCCAGCGCGTCCCGTCGGGGGGTGCGGCGGGGAGGAAGCGCTCCTGGGTGAGGCGGACGGACGGCGCGCCGGAGCAGTCGATCGCGGCGGAGACGATCGGTACGCCCGGCTGGTCGATGAAGCTCCGGAACGAGGCTGCGAGCTCCGCGCGCGCGGCGTCGTCGGCAGCGGGAAGCGCGCCGGCGAGGGCGGCGACAAGGTCGCCCGATGTCGCGGAGCCGTCGCGATGCGCGGCGAGGTAGGCGCGCACGCCGGCACGGAAGGCATCCGGCCCCATGTACGCCTCGAACATGGTCAATACGGCCTCCCCCTTCGCGTAGGTGATGCCGTCGAACGCCGTTTCGATGTCGTCAACCACCACGATCGGCTCGTGGATGCGCCGGGAGGTGGTCAGGCCGTCCACATCCATCGCGCTGGCGCGCCCGTTCACGCGGGCCACGTCCACCCGCCACTCGGGAAACAATCGCTCGGTGATCTTCGTCTCCATCCAACTGGCGAACGACTCGTTGAGCCACAGGTCGTCCCACCACATCGGCGTCACGAGGTCGCCGAACCATTGGTGCGCCAATTCGTGGGCCATGGTCTCCACGTAGTCGCGACGGCGCCCCACCTCGTCGTCCACCGGGTTCCAGGCCATGGTGCCGAGGTTCACCGTCACCATTCCGGCGTTTTCCATCGCCCCAAAGCCGACCGTCTGCGGGATCGCGACGATGTCGAGCTTGTCGTACGGATAGGGCTCGCCGAACCACGCTTCGAGCGCCTCCAGGATCGGCGCCGTTTGTTCGAGGGCCCAGGCGACGTGTGCGACCTCCCCGGGCGGGACCACGAGGCGCACCGGCACGTGCTTCGCACCGGCATTTCCCGCCTCCACGCTCACGAAAGGCCCCGCGGCAAAGGCGATGAGGTAGCTGGGAAGGGGCCTCGTTTCGTGGAAGCGCGACCACTGCCAACCGTCGGGATCTTGCCCCGTCGTCTCCATGGAGGTGTTCGACCACGCGCCGTTCCCTTCCGGCACGTGCACCGTGAGCTGCCAGGGCACCTTGAATTGCGGGTCGTCGAAGCAGGGAAAAGCCCGGCGGGCGTCGAGCGGCTCGAACTGGCTCAGGAGGTAGTCGGCGTCCCCTTCGCGCTGCCGGAACACGCCCTGGGTGTCGAGGGCGGTGACCTTGCCCGCGTACTCGACATGAAGCGTCACCTCGCCGGAGAGCGCCTTTGGCCATGTAAATGCCAGGGTTTCCGCGTCCACCACGCGATTTGACGCGGGCCAGCTACGGCCGCCCTGCGACACCGAGGCGTCGCCGACCTTCAGCTCTTTGCCGTTGAGGCGAAGTTGTCGGGCCGCAGCGTCGAGGTGCACCACCAGGTCCACGACGCCGGTGAAGGTATCGGCGGCCGGATCGAGGCGGAGATCGACCGCTTCTCGCACGGGGTGGGCGCCTTGAGGCAGGCGGAGCGCGGGGGCGGCCAGCGCCGAGGCGACCAAGAGGAGCATCGCTTAAGATACAATGCCCGCATGTCTTCCGCCGCCCGGCAAGCCACCCCCCTAGAGGAGCTCCTGCTCCGCGGTGAAGACGCCAGGCTGGAGGTCGTCGACGGCGTGCTGTGCGGGATGGAGACCACCGGGGAGCACGCCGGCGCGCAGGCGGGGGTTTTGACGGCCGTCCGGGGCAGCTACCACCGCGGCTCCGGGGGCGAGGGGCGCGGCGGCGGGTGGTGGATCTACGTGGAGCCCACGATCCAGCTCACGATCCGTGAGGTATACCGCCCTGACCTCGCGGGGTGGAAACGAGACGGCGTCCCAGAGCGCCCCGTGGGCTTCCCGATCCGGCACGTTCCCGATTGGGTGTGCGAGGTGCTATCGCCGGGCAACGCCCAGCACGACCTGCAGGTGAAGCGTCGCGCCTACCATGCGGCCAAGGTCGGCTACTACTGGATCGTCGACCCCGCGCGTGAGGAGGTGACGATCCTCCGCTGGTCGCTCGACGGCTACGTGATCGTGGAGGTTGAAGCGGTAGAGGGCGTGCTCCGCGCCCTCCCGTTCGAGCAGGCCGAGATCCGGCTGGGCGGGTTGTTTGGGCGAGACTGAGGTCGTACGCCGGTGCAAGGCCTGCGGAAAACCGGCCGCGCTGCTGGAAACGGCGTGGCAACACTCCACCTGGGGCGCCCAGTCTGGCTACTCCACCGACGAGTGGCGCTGCCAGGACTGCGGCGCGGACTTCGTGCTGCGCCCTTGGCCGCGGCTGGCAGGGCTGGCGGTCGCCGGCGTGCTGCTCATCCCCACGTGCATGGGCCTGCCGCTCATCGGGCTAGCGTGGTGGCGGTGGAAGCAGGACGACTGGAATCCGCCCGTTCCCGGCGCGAAACCACCAGAGCGGCGCTTTCGGTCGGGGCCGAAGCCCCGCGTGTGCGCCCAGTGCGGGTGGTCCGCCCCGGCGGCGCGCATCACGGCGCACACCCACAACGGCCTTCCGACGGGCACCGAATACGAACACGAGTGCATCAAGTGCGGCGCCACCTTCACCATCGAGAGCTGGTGGGGAATGTGCTTTTCTGCGATGTCGGGCAGCGCGATCCTCGCGGCGTCGGTGGCGATCCTGCTGTTCGTCGAGAGCTGGGGCTGGAAGCTCGGCGGCGGGCTCGGGCTCGGCGCGGTGGCGGCCTTCCTGCTCGGGCAGGTGGCCTGGCGGCTGGTGAACCGCGTGCGGTTTCCGGAGGTGCCAGGGAGCTGAGGCCACGCGCCTACGCGAACCCCGCCGCCCCCTTCGGCGCGCGCTTCACGCTCACCTCGTCGGCAAGCTCCGCTAGCAGCTCACCCAGGCTGGCTCGACCGCCCATGGCGCGAACACGGCGGGACACCGCCGCGAAGTCGCCCGGTGCAAGGCTCCGCATCCGGGTCAGCTCGCGCGTGAGATGCCCTTCATCCGCCGCCGATAGCGAAGCACTGAGGCAGCCGGAGAGCAACGTGTCGAACAGCACCCTCGCCTCTACCGGGCCCGCGTAAGCGAACTCGACCTTGAACACGAAGCGGCGGAGCGCGGCCGGATCGAGCTCGTGCAGGAGGTTCGTGGTGCACACCACCATTCCGCGGAAGGCTTCAAGCTGCTGGAGGAACTCGTTGACCTGGGTCACTTCCCAGCTTGCGCGCGCGTTTTCCCGGTTGCGCAGGAATGTGTCCACTTCGTCGAACACCAGCACCGCCCCCTCGGACTGGGCCTCCCGAAACGCCGCCGCGATCGCCTTTTCCGTGCCGCCCACCCACATGCTGAGCAGGTCGGAGCCGCGTCGGTACACGAGGGGGCGGCCGGCCCGGTACGCGAGGAAGCGGGCGAACTCCGTCTTACCCGTGCCCGGCGGGCCGTAGAGGCACAACGACACGCCGACGCCATTTCCCTCCTTCCAGGTGGACAATCGCTCCGCGATCGCGGGGAGGTCGGCCTTGGCGCGCACCCCATCGAGCCGAAACGGGGCTGGGTCGAAGTCTTCGCGCGAGGTCGATTTCTCGCCGTGAACGAGCTTGTTCAGCGGCCCGAGCACGCGCTCCAACGCTTCCCGGTCGGGGCGCCCGCTCTCGGTGATCAGGCCAGCCGCCATCACCGCCGTGGCGATCTGCGCGGGGCTGCTCTCGTACCGCCGCGCGAGCAGCGCGACGTCCTCGGCCGTCACCTCGGCGTCAGCGAGGTGTCGCGACAGCACCCTGGCCCGCTCCGTCGGCCCCGCGACCCGGAACTCGACCACGAACGCGAAGCGACGGAGGAAGGCCGGATCGACCCCCTGCACGGAGTTCGAGATCCAGACCGTCGGCGCGGGGTTGTCCTCCAACAACAAATTGAACCACAGCTTCGACATCACGGCCGTGCTCGCCCCCGCGCCTCCGAACATCGAGGCGAAGCTCCGCTGGAACAGGTCTTCAAACTCGTCGAAAAGCAGGATCCCATCGCCGCCGCCGAACAGCCGCTGGCCCAACAGCAAGGAGCTGAGACGTTCCCGCGGCGAAGCTGCGTCGCCATCCGAGTCGGCGATGCCGGCCGTGTGAAGGCGCACGCCGAGCTCCTGGGCGATCAGCGAGGCAAGCGCCGACTTGCCGGTTCCCGTCGGCCCCACCAGCAGCACGTTCACTCCCCGCTGACGCCGCCGCACGGCGGCCGCCAGGATGGACCGGAGCGTCGAAACCTCGGCCTGCATGTGCGCGAAGTCTGCCACCGTCAGGTCGGTCGTTTTGGCCTCCGGCAGGAAGTGACGGGTGAACACATCGGCGGTGAGCGCCGGCAATGTGAGCAGGTCGCCCATTCCCTGCTTGAAGCTGAAGCGATCATCGAGGGAGCACGCGCGCTCCTGCAAGCTGACCAGCCCGCTGCTGATCAACCGACCGCTCGGGGAGAGCACGCGACGCACATCGCTTTCCGGCTGCTGGGTGCACATCGCCACGAGGGTGTGCGCCTGCGCCATCGCGAACTCGCCTGCGTGGGCGACGAACTTGTTGAAGCCGGAGTCCTCCGCCAGGGTGGCCATGAATTGCAGCACAGAGCGCTCCACGGCGTCGAGACCGAGAAGATCCCCGATCAGGCCGAGGTTCGACCGGGCCGGCTCTTCCGGCTCCCCCGGGCATACCGGCTCCGGGTTGTCGCGGAAAAACTTCCGGCACGCCCGCTGAATGCGCACCTCCGAGGTGCACGAGAGCGGGATGCGCGGATCCGCCTGACGAGCGAAGTCGAGAACCAGCGAAGCGAGCTGGTTGCCGAAGACGGCGAACGTCTGCGGGGAGTCGGCCCCCACCCCCAGCGTCCAGTTCTGCGCGTACTCCCGGCCGAGCGCCCGGAAGTGGCCGGCGAGCAGGGGGTTGGCGCGGATCCGGGGCCGCTTACGAAGGCTTTTCGGACGAGGAGGGAACGTGGCCATGGCTTCACTACGAGGTAGGGGCCATAGATACGGTCGATGTGGGACATGTGGGGTCACACCCGCGATGCTCGGCGCCGCCCCTCTGGCAAAGGGACATGGAACCGAGCATCGCCCAGCTTTATCTCACCCCCCGCTCAGCAGCCGCAAGCCTCGAACTCCGGCCCGTCGGTCGGCATCGCGTCGGCAGGCGTGGCGACACGACTGCTGTCCATCGTGAAGCGGATCCCTGAGCCTCCGGCGCTTGCTTCGCCAGGTTGAGCCTGGGAGCCTGACGTGGCCTTGCCCATCGCGCAAACACTTCCACGCGAACCGACGGTGGCGCCGAATTCGATGTCCATCGGCGCCGGACCGGTGACGTGCACCCACTCGCTGCCACGGCGCACCCAGGCATCCACCACGCCGTCGTAGGCATCGACCTGCGCCCACCCCGGGATGTCGAGGGTCGCGCCGTTGTACGCCGAAGAGTCGTCGACCTCGATCACCCCATCCACGGCCGCGAGCGCCCCCGGGACTTGCCACACCCATTCGGCCACGAAACCGGCGCCACCGCCGCCGTCCACGCTGATGGCGCCGGTATTGCCGGCCTCCGCCGTGGTGACTGCGTGTCCCGTGGCGGCCGCGACGATCTTGTAGGGGTCCACGCTCGCACGGCTCCCCGTGTCTCCGTAGGCATCACCCCAGATGGTCGTGGGGCAAGAGCGTTGGCCGGGCACGAGATCCACGGAGATCATCTCGGTGGTCCAGCGGCGGGTCGTGCCGCCGAGGCCGTCCGTCGCAGCGCAGAAGTCTTCTTCGCGGCTCGGCTGGAAGCGACGCACCACCGAACTGGACGCGTTGAACACGCCCTTGTCGGTGTCGGTGTCCGAGTCGGAGTCGCGTGCCTCCACGATGGTCCAGCCGGCGTTCACCGACGCGGTGGCTTCCGTTGCCGCGCACACATTCCACACGCCGGCCTGGGCCAGCGAAGCGAACAAGAGCATGATTCCCTCTCCCTGAACGGAGAGATCGGATCGTCAGGCGTGGATCGTGAGGGCCCACACCCGTTCTCGGCCGCCGATCCACAATCGCTCCCCAACCGCGCAGAGGGACCAGGGGCGCTCCAGCGCCACCGGAACCGGCACCGCACCAGTCCGGGTCCACGAAAACAATCGACCTTCCGCCAACAACCAGAGGCGACCGCGGCGATCCACCGCGAAGGCCGTCGGCTCAGGTTCCGCGCTCGTCCACGAAGCACCGTCGAAGCGATGATGAGCTCCCGCCGCGGCCACGTGCAACAGGCCGTCCGCGAACGCGAGGTGGCGCACCGGCTGGTGCGGGCGGGGAGACATCGATCGTACCGCGCCAGGTTCGCCCACCACCCACAGCTCGCCACCCCCGGTGCCCGCGTACACCACGCCGCCGGGCGCCTCCGCGAGCGCAAACGTCTCGGCCAAGGCCGTGTCTGCCTGACCCTCTGCCCCGACGAGCCCGGTACGGTAACCGCGGAGGAGCCCCGAAGGAGTGGAGAGCATGCACCGCAGCTCGTCCCACCCTTCTTCGCTATCGGGGCCGTGTTTTCGCACCGTGGGGTCGCTTCGGAAGTCCCAGCGCACGAGCGCCTGACTTGTCGCGACCCACAGGGCGCCCCGCTCCAGCGCCATCGCCTCCACGCGGCGTGCTTCGCGTCGACAGCCCGCGGGCCAGGGGAACGGCGTGAACCGTCCGTTTCGCCACAACGTCAGCCCATAGTCGGAGCCGAGGGCCACCCCGCCCGGTACCTCCAACGCCACCCGCACCGTGGCGGCGGGGACGTCGCCGAGATCGGCGGTTGACCAGCTCTCGAGCGCCCCCCACGCCGCCGGGGGCGGCGGCTCCGCTCGGGGGAAGCGGAGGAAGGCGAAGCGCGGATCATCGACCGGAACCGCGCGCACCGCGGACCCCGGGGGGCGACCGGCGAAGATCCCGGCCAGGCCCGGGTCCGCCTGATTCGCTAGGGTCGCCGCCCGAACCAGCGCGGCGTCCGCCTCTTCGGGGGTGATCGTTGCGCCGGACTGGGCAGGGAACACGGCGCCGTTTCCAGCCGCGAGGGCGGCCCCCAGCTCCGCGCGCAGTTGAAAGGGCCCCGGGTTGCCCAAGCGCGCGGCGACGCGAGCCCGAGCGAGGCCCAACCCAGCCTGGTCCAGGAACGTCAGAACCGCAGCGGGCGAACCGCCGGGATGCGCGTAAAGGGTGCCCGGAATCGGCTAAACCCCGGTATCGCCCGTGTCGCCCGTATCGGCGCCGGTGTCCTCACCCGTGTCGCTCCCGCCGGTGTCCCCCGTGTCGGGCGCTTCCGTGGGGCACGGCTCCGCGTAATCCTTGGTGACCGCACAAACGGTGATGAACAGCGTCGGCGAGGTGGGATCGTTGGACTCGATGCGGATCGCGCCCTCCCACATCCCCGCGGTCGGAAGCGTGGCCGCCACGGCCCATTCCTGGCTCTCACCCGTCGGAATGTCGATCTCTTCGCGCTCCTCGAACAGCAGCACACCATCGGGGTTCGCGACGATCTGGGCGTCGTAGATCGAGAGGTTGTCCTCGCCGACCGAGTTGACCGTGAACGTTGCGGACTTGGTGTTCTGCACATCGATGTTGTCGATGATCACCCGCTCCGTGCTCACCGTCATCGCGCCCTTCGTCAGCTCCGTGGTGCTGTTCTTGGCGTCCTGAAAGCCGGCTTCCTGCTCACAACCCGCGGCCACGAAGGGCAGCACGAGCGCCAGGGTCTGAAGGGTTCGCATGTTCGGTCTCCGCGCGGCAGTGTAGCGCGGCGGGGGCAAAGTGGGCTAGTCAAGCACCATGCGCGCGGTCGAGGTGCTGGTCGAGGTGCCGAAAGGCAGCTTCGTGAAGCGGGAGGCCGGCCTTGGGGTCGAATACCTCTCGCCCGTGCCGTGCCCTTTCAATTATGGCTGCATCCCCGGGGAGATCGCAGAGGACGGGGACCCGGCGGACGCGCTCATCCTCGGCCCCCGGCTGGCCGATGGCACAACCGTGGCGACGACCGCTTGGATGCGCGTGCGCTTCATCGACGACGGGGCGGCCGACGACAAGCTCATCTGCGGTGCGCTTCCCCCCACGCAGCGCGAGCTCGCGCAGATCGCCAGGTTCTTTTCGTTCTATGCGGTCGTGCGAACCGCGCTGAACCGCCTGAGGGGCCGCGGTGCCGCCCGGTCGCTGGGCATCGCCCCGCTCCTGGGAAGCGGCGCTGTGGAATAATCCGCCGCTGTGCGCCTCCCGCTCACCGCCCTCCTCCTCGTGCTCCTGGTCGTGTGGCTGCACGCCCCGCTGTTCCACGGGGGCCTCCTCGGCGCATCCGGCACCGACGTGTACCGAGCGGTCTGGGGTTTTGACCATCAAACCCGCGGGCTGCCGCTGCCGTTCTGGACCGATCGCGTGGGCTTCCCCGCCGGCGAAAAGCTCGTCATCTTGCCATTCTTCTCCACGCTCCTCGGCGCGCCGCTCCACCTGATCTTTGGCGCATGGACAGGGTACAACCTTTGGATGTTGTCGCTCCTCGTGCTGAGCGGTGTGGCGACCGCATGGTGGGTGGAGGAGGTGAGCAAGAGCCCCTCCGCCGGGCTGATGGCGGGCGTGGCGATGGTCGTTCAGCCCTCCGTGCTGCTGGCGCTCACCGACGGCACCCCGGAGCACGTCGCCTTCTGGGCGTTACCCGCCCTGTTGTGTTCGCTCTGGATCACGAGCCGCAGCCCGTTGCGGCGGTGGCCGATCATCGCGGGCGTGTTTGCCACGATCGTCGCGTTGGACAGCCCGTACCATGCGATCTTTGCAATCCCCCTGGTCCCTTTCGCGTTGTGGCGGTGCACCTGGCGTGGGCGGTTGCGCTTCGGCGCAACGGCGTTGGCCGGCGCCGCCCTGGTCGCCGGACTGTACTACATGCTTCCGCTCGCCGGTCCCCTCGACAACCGATGGGACAACGCCGCCAAGCTCTCGGTGTGGTGGCAGTGGGACATGCACAAGATCACCAAGCCTTGGGATCACACCTACACGCCCGCCTTCATCCCCGCGCTCACCTTAGTCGCCGCCACGATCCTCGCTTTCTTTCGCCCAGCACGCACCTGGCCATGGCTCCTGTTTGGCCTGCTGTGCATCGGGCTCGCCCTGGGCGCGTACGCAGAGAACGGCGCGGTGCTGGCGCGCTGGTGGCCCGGTGTTGGAAAACCGATTGGTGCCGCCCTGATCTGGCTGAACGATCATCTCGCGCCGACCGCGATCCGGTTCCCGCGCCGATGGCTGGTCCCGGCGGCGCTTTGCTTCTGGACGGCCGCGGGCATCGGACTCTCCCGCCTGCCGAAAGAGTGGATGCGCGCCGCCGTCGGCGTGCCGGTGGCGCTCGGCGCGGTGGCAATCACGCTGTGGACCACCGGATATCGCGAGGGCTTCCCCAGCATCGACCCGCCCGCACCGGCCTTCGCCACGTTCATCGCGGAACATGGCGGCGAGGGGGCAGCGCTGCTCCTTCCCGCCGTGCGCGGGGCGAGCCGCAAACACGAGCGCTTCGAGCTGCCGATCTACGCGAGCCTCGACGAGTCGATTCGCTCCTCCGACCTTCCCTTTCTCCAGGTCGCGATCGGGAGGAAGGTCATGAACGCGCCGACGGGACTGTTCACGATGATCGCCCGCCACGCCCAGTCCGAGCGGGTCACCCGATTCGTTCAGGACCTCAACGACCTCTGCACGCCGCAGACCATGGGCATGCCCATCGCCCCCTCGGCCACCCAGGAGCCGCAGCAGCGCGTCGCCATCGCCAACGCGCTCGTAGACATGGGCCTGAGGTTCGTGGTGCTCGATGAGGAGGCCTACGGCGTGGAGGGGCTCGCGTACGCCCGCTTGCCGTTCAAGGACCACCTCGCCGAAGAACGCCACTTCGCGGACGGGACGGGTGTCACGGTGTTCGTGCTTCAGCCCTGACGGGATTGTTCCGACATCGTTACTTGGCCATATGCACCGCAAGACCCGCGACAAAGATCTCACCTGCTCCTTCTGCGGCAAGTCGCAGCGGGATGTGCGCAAGCTAATTGCAGGTCCGAGCGTGTATATCTGTGATGAATGCGTTGAGCTGTGCAACGACATCATCACCGAGGAGTACGAACGGGAGGACTTCCAGGCGTCCAGGGCCCTCGTGCCCCGCCCGTTGGAGATCGCCCGCCACCTCGACGACTACGTGGTGGGGCAGTCCCGCGCCAAAAAAGTGCTCTCCGTCGCCGTGCACAATCACTACAAGCGGATCGACGCGCGCTCCACGCGCGACGATGTGGAGCTTCAGAAGAGCAACATCCTGCTCATCGGCCCAACCGGCACCGGCAAGACGCTGCTCGCGCAGACGCTCGCCAAGAAGCTCAACGTGCCGTTCACGATCTGCGACGCGACGTCGCTCACCGAAGCTGGGTACGTCGGCGAGGACGTGGAGAACGTGGTGCTCAGCCTGTTCCAGGCCGCCGAGTACAACGTAGAGCGCACGATCAAGGGCATCATCTACATCGACGAGATCGACAAGATCGCCCGCAAAGGCGAGAACCCCAGCATCACGCGAGATGTGAGCGGGGAAGGCGTGCAGCAGGCGCTGCTCAAGATCATTGAAGGCACCGTGGCGAACGTGCCGCCGAAGGGCGGCCGCAAGCACCCTCAGCAGGAATTCCTGCAGATCGACACCCAGAACATCCTGTTCATCTGCGGCGGCGCCTTCGTCGGGCTCGAGAAGATCGTGGAGCAGCGCATCAACAAGACCGGCATGGGCTTCGGCTCCTCGGTGCGCGACCGCAAGACGCTCTCCACCGGGCAGCTCCTCGCGCAGCTCGAAACGGAAGACCTGCTTCGGTTCGGCATGATCCCCGAATTCATCGGGCGCCTCCCCGTCGTGGCCACGCTGGAAGACCTCGACGAGGCCATGCTGGTGGACATCCTCACGCGGCCCAAAAACGCCCTGGTCAAGCAGTACCAGAAGCTGTTCGACATGGAGGGGGTGCACCTCCGGTTCACCGACACCGCGCTCTCCGCCATCGCAAAAGAGGCGATCAAGCGGAAGTGTGGCGCGCGCGGGCTGCGGGCCATCGTCGAAGACCTGATGCTCGACGTGATGTACGAGCTCCCGGGAAAAAGCGGCGTGCGCGAATGCGTGGTGGACGATGAGGTCGTGGCGCGTACGAAGGAGCCGATCCTCGTGTATGAGAACGAGGCGGTTTAGGAGCGTCGATGTTCTTCCGGGACCGAAGCGGCGGCGAAAAAGGTCGACAACTGCCGCTGCTGCCGCTGCGGGAGCTCGTGGTGTTCCCCTTCGCGCCGGTGTCGTTCATCGTGGGTCGCGAGCGCTCGATCGCGGCGTTGAACGATGCGATGCGAGGGGAGAAGGAGATCTTCCTCGTGACGCAGCGCGATGCCACCACGCGCGACCCGGCGCCCGAGGAGGTGCACACCGTCGGCACCATCGCGACCGTGATCCAGGTGATGCGCCTGCCCGACGCCACGGTGAAGGTGCTCGTGGAGGGGCTCCGGCGTGGCCGAATCGTGAAGTTCGTGGGGGAGCAGGAACACTTTGTGGTGGAGGTGGAGGAGCTTTCCGACCCGACGCAGAGCACCCCGGAGCTCACGGCGCTGGTCCGCCAGGTGCGAGAGGCGTTCGAGGAGTACGTGAAGCTGAACAAGGCCGCGGCGCCGGATGCGGTGCTTCAGTCCCAGGGAATCGACGATCCTGCGCGGCTTTCAGACACGCTTGTCCGGCACCTGGTGCTCAAGACCGAGCAGCGGCAGACGTTGCTGGAGACCGCCTCGGCCCACGAACGGCTCGACGCGATGCTGAAGATCATGCAGGCCGAGATCGACATTCTCCAGGTTGAGAAGAAGATCAAGACGCGCGTGAAGAAGCAGATGGAGCGCTCCCAGAAGGAGTACTACCTCAACGAGCAGATGCAGGCGATCCAGAAGGAGCTCGGCGAGAAAGACGAGTTTCGCACCGAGATCCAGGAGCTGGAGGCCCGTGTCGCCGAGATCGCGCTCACCGACGAGGCGAAGGATCGGGTGGAGCGAGAGCTTCGGAAGCTCAAGATGATGAGCCCGATGAGCGCGGAAGCGGCCGTGATCCGCAACTACCTCGATGTGGTGCTCGCGCTGCCGTGGGGCTCCACCACCACCGACGAGATCGACGTCGGAGCCGCGCGAAAGGTCCTCGACGACGATCACTTCGGGCTCGGGAAAGTGAAGTCCCGAATCCTTGAATACCTCGCGGTGGTGGTGCTCACCGGCAAGCTGAACGGGCCCATCCTGTGCCTCGTCGGGCCCCCGGGCGTCGGCAAGACCTCACTCGCGAAGAGCATCGCGCGCGCAACCAACCGGAAGTTCGTTCGCGTGGCGCTCGGCGGCGTTCGCGACGAAGCCGAGGTTCGCGGCCATCGCCGCACCTACATCGGCGCCCTCCCCGGTCGTATCCTGCAGGGCATTCGCAAAGCCGGGAGCAGCAACCCCGTGTTCTTGCTGGATGAGATCGACAAGCTGAGCTCCGACTTTCGGGGCGACCCAAGCTCGGCGCTCCTCGAAGTCCTCGACCCCGAGCAGAACAACACCTTCAACGACCATTACCTCGATCTTGACTACGATCTCTCGAAGGTGATGTTCATCTGCACGGCCAACGACCTGCGCGGGATCCCCGGCCCCCTCCAGGACCGCCTGGAGATCGTGCGGATCGCCGGCTACACCGAGGCCGAGAAGCTGGCGATCGCGAAGCGCTACCTGGTGCCGAAGCAGATCGCCGCCAACGGCCTCACCGCTGAGCAGCTCGACTTCGGGGACGACGCGCTGGTGCGGGTGGTGCGCGAGTACACGCGCGAGGCGGGGGTGCGCAACCTTGAGCGAGAGCTGTCGTCGATCTGTCGAAAGGCGGCGATTCAGGTGGTGAAGCGCGGGCGCGAAACCCACCTGCACATCGGCCCGCGCCGCGTCGAGAAGCTGCTCGGTGTCCCCCGGCACCGCGCCGGCCACATCGGCGAGAAGGATCTCGTCGGCTTCGTGAACGGGCTGGCCTGGTCTGCGGTTGGCGGCGTGATGGTGCCCATCGAGGCCGCCGTCGTGCGGGGTGTGGGGAAAACGCAGCTCACGGGGCAGCTCGGCGCGGTTTTCCGCGAAAGCGCTCAGGCGGCCGTCACCTACATGCGCATCCACAGCGCGGAGCTGGGGCTCAAGCCCGACTTCTGGGCGAGCATCGACCTGCACGTACACGTTCCTGAGCTCTGGGGGGTAGACGGCCCGAGCGCGGGGATCACGCTGGCGACAGCGGTCGTTTCCGCGGTGTGCGGCATCCCCGTGCGTCGGGACGTGGCGATGACCGGGGAGATCACGCTGCGGGGACAGGTGCGCCCGATCGGCGGCTTGAAAGAGAAGTTACTCGCGGCGATGGCGGCCGGCGTAACCCGGGTGCTCATCCCGAAGGACAATGTACGCGATCTGCGGGACGTCCCGAAGGCGGTGCGCGAGGCCATCACCATCGTCCCGGTGGAGACGATGGACGAGGTGCTGGTTCAGGCCCTGGCGGCAGCGGCCACCGATATTTTTCGAGGCCCCGTTGAGGCGGCGAACGAAGCACCTGCCGACGGACCGGCCCCCGCCCCAGCGGAAGACGACGAAGAACCTGCCGAGGCCCCCTTGCCCACGGCGTAGGGCGTGTCGACCTTGACACGCTCCGGCCGCCGCACTACATGAGCGGCGCCCGCGGGGAACCCCGGGCGGATAGCTCAGTCGGAAGAGCAGGAGCTTTACAAGCTCCGGGTCGCAGGTTCGAGCCCTGTTCCGCCCACCCTCCCCGATCGTGCCCCTTGGAGCGGTAGTTAAGTCGGTTATAACGCCAGCCTGTCACGCTGGAGGCCGCGGGTTCGAGTCCCGTCCGCTCCGCCATTCAAGCAAACGCCCGTTTTCGCCCAGTGCGGAAGCGGGCGTTTCGCGTTTTCGTGCTCCGCAGGCGGGCTTCTGAGTTCCAGTCTCCCGTCCGCCCGCGACCGTTCGCCGGTGCCTCAGGTTCCGGGCTCTACGAGCAGGTCGAAGACCCGGCGCCGCTGCCAGCGGTACGTTCGAAAATCCGCGTCCAGAGTGAGAATTCGGGGCGTGTCGACGAGCTCGGCAAGCCGGACGAGGCTGGCATCCGCAAGGTCCATCGGCACATCGGCGTAGCGCTCCATCAGCGTCGCCACATCACCCGCCTCAGATGCCAGGTGAAAGGGAATCTGAAAGGTGCCTTTCCCTACATTCGCGAGCACGGCCGCCGAGGCGCCCTGCACGCCGCGTAGCAGGTAGCAGGCTTCCGCCAACACTGCCTCGCAGGTGATCAATGTCGCGCCGAGCCCCTGAATCGCACGCGCGCAATCCGCGTGGCGCCGCTCGCTGCGGTCGAGCAGCGCGACGATCACGCCCGTGTCGAGAAGGACCGACTGGCTCACTGCCCGAACCCTCGAAGGTGTGCCTTGTTCGACCCGAGGTCGGGCTTTCCCGACTCAAACGCGCCGAGTCCCACGACTTCGGGCGTGCCCGCCGACGGGGTTGCCGCAGCCACGAGACGGAGCCCTTCGCGCACCAGTTCAGAGGGCGAGCGACCGGTCTCCCGGGTCAACCGGTCGAGGATCGCCTCCGATGGGGCATCAAGGCGAATATGGGCGACGCGCGACATGATGACTCCTATACAACGTATACATTGTATCACAGGTTTGAAGAGCGGCCATCGGTCAACGACCTGAACACCCGTTGCCCCATCCGCCCCCGCGGGTACTGTCGACCCCGAACTTCAGCGACCCAGCGTATCCGCGGGAGCGGCCTTCGAGATGACGAGCTTGTACTGACTCATTTGAACCCTCACCTCGCGCCCCGGGACGAAGCAGCAAGTTAGAACTGTTTCCAGTACACCCTGCCATCTTGGACCCTCCAGTGAAAACACTGGAGGGTTCTTGATTTTTGGGCTCGAGCGCGGCTGTGCGAGC
The DNA here is from genome assembly GCA_014191855.1 of Deltaproteobacteria bacterium. Lineage (GTDB taxonomy): Bacteria > Myxococcota_A > UBA796 > UBA796 > SXON01 > SXON01. The sequence goes on along the minus strand of BJHF01000001.1, from coordinate 157,000 downwards.
GCGACGCGGCGGTACGGTCGGTTCACATCGGTCGCGTGAACGCCCGGTATGGCGAGTTCAAGCGAACGTGGACGAACGGGTCTGGCGTCGCGAGCAAGCTCCCGGTCGCCGGCGCAGAGCATGACGCGGACCACGGCCGTCCGTGCTTCGGCTCAATCGAGGCTGGAAACCATCTCTGCGAGCCGGATTGCGATCCCGCCGGCCCAGCCGCCGCGCGTGCCCTCATGGGCGGTGGCTGCCAGTCGTCACTCGAGGTCGCCATGAACAGCCAGTCGGCGTTCCAGGCGAGCGCCGCCGCCGGGCGATCGCCCACGTTCACCTCGGCCTCGGCCATAAAGTCCCAGTTCGCCGCCTTCCACGGGCCGAAAGCAACGGCCAGGCCGGTCGCCCCCGTTCCCATGAGATCGCTTGCGCCGTCGCCATCGAGGTCCCCAGCCTCGACGTGCTCGGGTAGGCCGGTGAACTGGCCGCTCGCGCCGGCCGCCGTCACCGCCGTGGCATCGGAGAGCGGGCCGAGCCAGAAGTCGCCCGCCCCCTCGGCGACGAGGAGATCGTCGTAGCCATCGCGGTTGAGGTCGACCGGGCCAACCGGCGCGGGGCTGCCCAGACCGTCGATGGACTCGGCCGCGAGGGAATCACCGGCTACCCTCGCCATGCGCTGCACGAACGCCCAGTCGAGCGACGCATCGTAGTGGCCTCCACGCGCCAGGAGATCAGCGTGGCCGTCGGCGTCGAGGTCGCCCGCGACCGCGAGGTGGGCCACGGCGCCGTCCACCGGGACCTCCGTGGAGTTTCCAGAAACGAGGGTGCCGACCAGCAGCCGCTCCGCCGCGGCGGTGCTGTACAGGGCGTAGGTGCCTCCGTAGGCCGACCAGGCCCACCAGGCGACCAGGCCCACCTGTGTAAGCGCGTCGTTGCGCTCGCCGGCCACCTCCACCAGCAGCGCGGGCGCTGCGGCGGTGGATTCGTCGACCGCGCCGTCGCCATGGTCGTCGATCCCGTTCAATTCCTCCGGCGCGAAGGGCCGAACGCGGATGTGTGCGTCGTTGCCGTCCTCGGGTGCGCTCGCGCCATCTCCGTCGGCGTCCGCGCAGGTTGCAGCGGCGGTTCCAGGCACACCGTACGCCTTGCCCCCGCTGGTCCACGCGAGATCGACGGGCGCTTCGCCGCCGAAGCGGCCCATGACAGCGGCGTTGTAATAGGGGATCGGGCTGGTCGCAGGCGGACGCGGGGCCGCGGGATCGGGTCGCCCGTACCACCAGCCCACCTCTCGGTCGGTGGCGACGGCGAGCACCCGCGGCGCGCCCGAGGCGCCCCACCGCACGGCGCCGTCGATCGTCCACTCGGGTGAGATCGCGTTGGTGCTCCGGTCGATCGCGTCGAAGCCGAGGGCCTCGTTTCCCGCGAACACCACGCGATGTGGCCGCAACGATCCGTGAGGGCCGGAGCTTCTCGTTGGTGCGGCATCCGTTTCGCTGGGCGAGTGGCGCCGACACCCGGGCCCTGGCCGATTCACCCACCAAGATTGTCCGATTCGCCACCTGTCGGGCCCCAGACCACCTCGTTAGCTGAGTGTTCGTCGGAGCTCACATGCGGAAAATTCAAGTTCTTCTGGTGCTCTCGGGCCTGCTCGCGCTCGGGCTGTCGCTCGTGCTCATGCTCAACCCGCAGGCCTTCTTCGCGGGCCAGGGGTTGACGCTCGACGCGGGTCAGGCGCTGGTGGGTCGTGCACAGGGAACGCTACTGTTCGGCTTTGCAATTCTGAACTTTTCCGCCCTTGGGGCCGGCGATGGCCTCGCGCTGCGCCCGGTGATGGCGGGAAACCTCGCCACCCATCTCGCCGCGCTCGGGGTCAACGCCTTTGCGTTGAGCTCCGGCCTCGCGAACGAGTCGGTTTACGGCGACGTCGGTGTCCACGTCGTGTTCGGCGCGGCGTTCGCGTACTTCCTCGCGCGTCCGCCCGCGCGGTAACGGCGCGGGTCAGGCGCCGCCGGACGCGGAGCCACACCACTGCTCCCGGATAGGACACGCCGTCGGAGGTGCCGATGACCGCAACGCCCGATCCTGAAGTCCACGTCTACCGGGTTGGCGTGCTCGCCCTCGCGGAAGGCCCGCCGATCGTGCCCATCGGCGTGGTGGACCTGCTGCGCAAGTCGCAGCTCCTTGGCCCCGGTGAGCGCCGAATTGACGTGTTGCTGATCTCCGGCGGCCCCTCGACCACCGTGAATTGCAACGGCGGGATCGAGCTGCGGTGTGACGCCACGATCGGCGAGGCGCCCGATCTCGATCTCCTCATCGTGCCCGCCATCGACCCCGACATCGTGACAAACCTCGGCGCCAACGCCGCGGCGATTGCGCTGGTTCGCAAGGTGTACGAAGGGGGCGGCGACGTCGCCTCGGTGTGCACGGGGGCGTTCATCCTGGGTGCGGCCGGCGTTCTCCGCGGGCGCGTCGCCACGACGCACTGGGCCTTTCAACCCCTGTTTGCAGCCTTGTATCCCGAGGTTCGCCTCGCCCCCGAGGCCGTGCTGGTGGACACCGGGCGGGTAATCACCTCGGGCGGGGCTACCTCCTTCCTCAACCTCACGCTCCTGCTCGTGGAGCGGCTGTTGGGCCGCGACGTTGGGCGAGCCGCCTCCAGGATGTTCCTGGTGGACGTGAACAAGTCGCCCCAGAGCGCGTACGCGGGCCTCCACGCCCAGAAGAACCACGGAGACCAGCAGATCCTCGCGATCCAGCAGCGAATTGAGGCCGGCCTCGACGGCGATCTCACGATTCCGGCCCTCGCGCGAGTTGCCGGTATGAGCGCACGCACGTTCACGCGGCGTTTCCAGAGCGCCACCGGAGCCAGCCCGCTCTCCTACATCCAACAGGCGCGGATCGAGGCGGCCCGCCGGGTGCTCGAGACCACAGACGAGCGCGTCTCTGCCGTCGCGGCGCGCTTCCAGTACGCCGATGTTTCGGCGTTCCGCAGGATCTTTGTCCGCACCACCGGCCTGGCGCCGGCGGAGTACCGAGCACGCTACGGAAAAAGGACGCCGCCTTCCTGGGTTTCCGCGATCAAGCCGATCTGACCCACGGTGCCCCCTTCGGGCACTGCGACGCAGGGGTCCACCCGGGACCTTCAGGCTCCGGCGTCAGCGCCCGGCCTCACGCGACGCGTGGGCGACCCCCTCCCGCAGCGCGGCCAGCCATCGCGCCCGATCCTCCACCGGCAAGGAGACCCACTCGCGAAACACCTTGCCCGCCGGACCAAACGGTCGCCCCACACCCTCGGCGATCAACTCGTCCACGCGTCTTTGTAGTCAACCAATGCGACGAACTCCGTGCCAACCCGAAGGCAGCGGACCTTCATGATCGTCCCCTCCACCACGGCCGGGTTCTCCGCCTGCAGCTCAGCTGCGAGCTGCCAGAACAGGGTGGAGGCGGTCATCGCGCGCCCAACTTGCGCAACCCAACGGCGGGATCTGCGTCCTGCATCGAGGCACCGGACGCCCCCGGCCGAGCGAGCTCAGTCGGCTCGGCGAGCCGCCCCACCGCAGCCCACGAATCTTGGCGTGCCATCCGCAGTCGGGGCGGCTTCATCCGCAGCTTCTATCCGGGCTCTCGCGCTCAGGCATGTGGTCGGCCCGCAGTTGGCCCCCCCCGTGGGTTACCCCACCGAATGCCCGTCGATGTGCTGACCGAGCTCCTGATCAACCGCCCGGCCGCCGAGGTCGCGGCGTTCGCCGGGGATCCCTCCCGCGCACCCGAGTGGTACGTGAACATCAAGTCGGTGGAGTGGCAAACCCCCGCGCCGCTGGCCGTCGGGTCGCGCATCGCGTTCGTCGCGCATTTCCTCGGTCGCCGCCTCGCGTACACCTACGAGATTCGCGAGCTGGTTCCAGGTGAGCGCCTGGTGATGTCCACCACGGAGGGGCCGTTCCCGATGGAGACGACCTACACCTGGGCCGAGGAGGGTGCGGGCACCCGGATGACCCTGCGAAACCGAGGCGAGCCTACAGGCTTCTCGGCCTTGGTCGCCCCGTTCATGGCGATGATGATGCGGCGCGCCAACGCCGCAGACCTCGCGAAGCTCAAGGCCGTGCTCGAAGCACCGCGTTAGGCCGCCACGATGACCGCCCGCTTCACCGCCCGCGCCGCCTTCGCCCTGTGCCTGGCCACGGGTCTGGCGGCGGTCGCGATGCCCGTCGCGAGCGCGGCTGCCCCGACCGCGAAGTCGACGGCGAAGACCCCGAAGAAGTACGCGGTGCCGAGCAAACGCCCCCCAGACCGGGAGCGTGGCCGGGAGCTGTGGCTCCAGAGCTGCTGGCAGTGCCACGGTGAAGAGGGCAAGGGCGATGGTCCCGCCGCCACCGCGCTGCCGGATGGCGTTCCGACGTTGGAGAGCAAGGTCTCCCAAGCGCAGTTCGATGCGTTGGTGAAGGTGATCCAGGACGGAAAGGGTCGGATGCCGGCCTATAAAGAAGACATCGACAAGCACGATGCGCGCCGGATCCTCATCTACCTGCAGGATGCGCTCCAGGGGCGCACCGAGGCCCAAAAAGACAAGGACGACAAGGACGAAGACGGGGACAAAGAGAACTGAGCACCGGGCTGGGCGCCGCGGCTACGGCACGGCGCAGATCGAAGGGTGCTCCTCTACGCACGACACATACGCGAAGTTGAAGCTAGCTTCATCCCACGCGAGGCAGTTGCCCCCGTTCTGCCCCGCCAGCCACCACGCCTGGGTATCGGGCCACGCCCAGAAGAACGTCATGTAGTAGCTCTCGGTGTCGTCGAGGGAGGCGAGCTCGCCGCCGCGCTCCTCGCAATGAACCTCCGCTTCGGAGGCGGTGCGGGGCCACGAGCAATACTCGAAGTGGCGCCCGTCGAGGTCGTGTCGAGCGCACACGTCGCAAGCCTCGGTGTCGTCGATCTTGCCGTTGTTGTCGTCGTCGAAGCCGTTGCACGTCTCGGCGGAAACCGGGGTTCCATCGTCCCGATCATCGCAGGCGTCCAGGCCGTCACCGTCTGCGTCGGGGGGATTCCCGCGTTCGCAGGCCACCCAGGCGTTCACGGCGGCGTGCCGCGCCGGCAGCCATGCCCGCAAGCGATCCATCGTCTGTGCGCGCTCCTCGTCGCCCCAGGTTCGCAGCGTGTCTGCGGCCACCGCCTCGGCGATCTGTGCGTCCCACAGGTCCAGCTCGGCCAGCCGAACATCCGGGTCCATCGCAGCGTTCATCGCCTCGATCTCGTTCACGTACACTTCGTGCCACGCTGGATCCCGAAGCACGGCCAGGTAGATGGACTGCTGGAACAGGCCGTGTCCGTAGCCGGACTCCGGATCACTATCGAAGGGCGCGATGTCGAGGGTGTCGTCGAAGTCCCAAGGAAGGAACAGGATTCCATCGGTCGGGTGGTCGTAGAGGTAGAAGTTGTGCGCGCAGCACACGTACCCGTCGTCGTCCCCCAGCACGCTCTCGGCCGCCCAGGCGCGCGTCCATTCTTCCACGTCCCCAAGCGTTTCCAACGTCGCGACGTTCGTCGTGGACCAGAACGTGTTCAGCTTGTCGTAGTCCGCCGCCTCTTCGTTGGCCTTGGGCTCGGACCCGTACTTCCAGAGCGTACCCCCGGCCGACTCCTTGCCGAACGCGCGTTCCAGGTACTCGTGGTCGAAGTACTCGATGTTGCCGTACACTCCATAGAACTCGCCGTTCACGCTCAACGTGGCGTTGTTCGCGCACGCGGCCGGGAGCTCGCCACGGTCTCGCATGATCGCCCAGGAGAGCCGATCCCGCAGCACGGTAGAGTCGTACCAACTGGCGTCCAAGGCGATCTTTCGGAGGCCGTGAAAGCGCGCGTCGGGATCCACCTCGTTGAACGAGATCACGAACTGCAGCTTCTCGCCGAACCACGAAAAGCTGGGATTCCCCTTGAGGCGCACCATGACCGGCAGCGCTTCGTCCTCGTAGCGAAGCTCCGCCTCGTGGTAGTCCTTGCGCCCGGCCGCGAAGTCGGACTCCAGGCGCAGCCACTCCATCGCCTCGATCTGCAGGTCGAAGGCGGGGAGCTTGCCTTGATCGTAGATCGACGAACAGCCGAAGGGATCGTCTGAACCGCCCGAGTCGCCGGTGTCCTCGCCGCCAGAATCTCCGCTTGTATCGCCGGGAAGCGTCGCCGCCGTATCCTCCCCTGCCTCGGCCGGGCCGGTGTCGGGGTGGACCGGAGCGGAGTCGCAGGCAAGGAGCCACAAGAGCATCCCCGGAGGTTCACCCCCTCCGGGCCCCGTGTCAAACGTCGCGACGGGAGCGCGGTTCGCTGCGTGGGGGCCTGACCGAGGGGACCGGGCCGCGCGAACCGCCCAGATCGGATACCTTCTGCCCATGATCCTGCTGCTCTCCCTGGCCCTCGCGGCTGATCCTGCGGCTGGAAAGGCCGTGTTCGAGGCCAACTGCACCGCCTGTCACGGCATCGCTGGCGATGGCAAGGGGCCCGCTGCCATGGCGCTGAAGGTGAAGCCGGCCGACTTCACGCAGGCCACGTGGTGGAGCACCCGCACCGATACCGACGTGGCCGCCTCGATTCGCAGCGGCAAACCTGGCACTCCGATGAGCGCCTTCACCCAGTTGACCGACGTTCAGCTCAGCAACACCGTCGCCTACCTTCGATCGTTGGCCAAGCCTGCCCCATGACCCTCTTGCAAGCGCTGATCCTCGGCATCGTCGAGGGGATTACCGAGTTTCTGCCCGTCTCTTCCACGGGCCACCTGCTCCTCGCCGAGCGCGCGCTGGGGATCGAGCGGAGCGAAGCGGCCGATGCTTACACGATCTGCATTCAGGCCGGCGCCATCGTCGCTGTTCTGGGCCTATATTCCTCGCGAATCCTGCAGATCCTCAACGGCCTTGTCGGTCGCGACGCCGCGGGTCGGGCGCTGCTGATCAATCTTGTCGTCGCCTTCTTCCCCGCCGCGATCATCGGCTTTTTGCTCGACGACCGGATCGACGAGCTGCTGTTCGGCCTCGTGCCCGTGGTCGTCGCCTGGGCGGTCGGCGGGGTGGTGATCCTGCTCACCCGCGGCCGCACCGGCACCCGCTCCTTGGAGCAGATCGATCTCCGCACGGCGGCGCTGATCGGGCTGTGCCAGTGCCTCGCCTTGTGGCCTGGAACCTCACGAAGTCTCGCCACGATCCTCGGCGCCGTTCTGCTCGGTGTCGCGATGCCCGCCGCCGTGGAGTTCAGCTTCCTGCTCGGCCTGATGACTCTCGGTGCCGCCACCGGCTACTCGGGGTTGAAGCACGGGAAAGAGATGGTGGATGCCTTTGGGTTCGCCCCGCTGGCCGTCGGCTTCGTCTCGGCTGGGGTGAGCGCCGCGGTGGCCGTGAAGTGGCTCGTCGGCTGGCTGCAATCGCACGGCATGGAGGTGTTCGCGGGGTGGCGGATCGGGCTCGCCCTCGTGGTCGGCGTGCTCATCGCGATGGGGCTACTCCCGGCGGGGTAGCTGGAGGATCTGGGCGATGCGGTAGGCCCGATCGCGGGGCCAACGGGCTTCGCTTCGCATCGCGGCGCCTCCGCAGCGGTTGCCGCCTTCGCCTTCGGCGATTAGAAGCTTCGCGCCTTAGGGGTATAGCTCAGTTGGTAGAGCAGCGGATTCCAAATCCGCAGGTCCTTGGTTCGAGTCCATGTGCCCCTGCCATTTCATAGAAAGCCGCGACGATCGCTGAGAAGGCGGGGGTCGCGGCTTTCGGCTTCTTGGTGGCTCGCGTTGAGGCGGCGTCCCGAACCGACGGAGTGGTGGTTCGAGTCCATCTTACCCCCCTGCAGAGCTTGACGATCGGCGGCGTGTTGCATATTTCAGAATCTGCAATCTGAAATCCATGCTGAAGCCCGCTGATCTCTACGTACTCGTCGCCCTGCTCGCGCTCCCACGCGGAGCTGATTGGACGCAGGCCGCCTTCGCCGCCCAGATTGGGCTGGCCCAGCCGGCCCTCACCCGCTCGCTCCAGAGGCTCGCAAACGCTGACCTGTGGAACCGGACGGAACGCCGGGTGGACATCGCCGGAGCGGAAGGTCTCCTGGTGCACGCGGCCCGGTTCCTGATCCCTCCCCGGTTGGGTCAACCGACGCGAGGCCTCCCGACCGCCCACTCCGCTCCTCCACTCGCCTCGATGATCCTGGCGAACAGCGCCACCGTCTGGCCCGACGAGGAGGGCGGCCACATGGGCACAGCCTTGGCGCCGCTCCACCCCTCCGCGCCGCGGGCCGCGCGAGCGAATCCACGGCTTCACGAGCTGCTGGCGCTCGTCGATGCCTTACGTGTCGGGCGGGCGCGCGAGCGAACCCTCGCCGCGCGGCTGCTGCACGACCGGTTGGTGGAGACATCATGAACGCAGCCGAAGCGATCCTCGCTGAGGTGGCCGTTGAGCTCTCGTGGCTCAGGCCGGGGCCCGTGTTCATCGGTGGCGCCACGATCGGACTGTTCCTGGACGAGCTCGGTCGCGACCAGCTTCGCCCAACGAAAGACGTCGATTGCATCGCCCCCTCCGTCGTAACACCGATGACGTGGTTCGCGTTGGAGCAGGAGTTGCGACACCGCGGATGGTCGCCTGACCGCGAGGGCCCGATCTGTCGCTACCGCAGTCCCCGTGGGCATCTGGTGGACCTCCTCGGCGCTCGGTCCGAGGCGCAGGGCCATTCGGCGACTTGGTTTGAAGCTGCGGCCGCACATACCCAGCAGCACATCCTGAGCGGCACCACTGTGGTCGCGACTCCTGCGGTGGAGTACCTCATCGCCTGCAAGATCGAGGCGTTTCGCGATCGGGGCGCCGCCCATCCTCTGGCGAGCAACGACTTCGAGGACCTGGTGGCACTTCTAGACGGCTGTGCTTCCCTCGAGTCCGCCGTCGGTGGTGCTGAGGAGGGCGTGAGAGCGTTCACGGTCGGCTGGTTCCGCGCCCTGTACGCAGATCGCGAGTTGATGAGCGCAGCCGACGGACACCTCCCCCGGGGCGGCGACATCGCTGGTCGACGGCGACGACTCCGGGAACGTTTGCAACGCCTGACGAGGCTCAGCGCTGGCTGACCGAGCCGCTCACCGCCAGCAAGGAAATCCCCGCCACCCTCGCCCTCAACTCCGAGGATGGCGCGTTCAGCAGAGTTCGAACTCTGTCCATTACACCCTGCCATTTCATAGAAAGCCGCGACGATCGCTGAGAAGGCGGGGGTCGCGGCCTGGTGAACGGGTGTCGCCCCAGATCGAGCCCGGCCATGGGCGATGGGCGAATCCAAGTCCCTTCACCAGAGATCCCCGCTGCCCATCGCGGCGCCGGCCGCGCGGGCATCGCCCACTACGGCGGCATGGCCACGGTCACCATGGGGGCGCCGTCGAGCCGCACGCTCACCTCGTGGGCGTGGCAACCGAGTCGAGTCCACCCACATGGCCGCGCCCAAAAGTCGAGCCGACCTGTTCAGCCGCGGCACCACCCCAAGTCCCCGTCGCGCCGGCAAAGCCACCGCCTCACCGCGACAATTGACGGTTCTGTCGTCTGGCGAAGGAACCGCCTGACGCCGGCCGCGCGTCCGTTGGCGTCCATCGGCCAGACAGCACGGCTCGACTCGGTACGACGGCCAACGACGACGACTCGACCCCGGCGCGGCCCGTCCGACAACGCTCACCAGGCCCAAGGCGCAAGGTCCCATCCGCGGTCGTGAGCGCGGGTACGGGCACGACGGGTGGCTTTGAGGGCACCGATGTCGCCTGGCCTCCCCCTGGGTTAGCCGACGCCCAACGCGGAGCACGCATGGCCAAGAAGAACAACGGAAAATCCGCGAAGCGCGCAGCGAAGAAGCACCAGAAGGAGGTGAAGCGTCGCAAAGCCGTCGCCCTCCGGGGTCGCGCCGCGGCCGAGCCGCTGGCGCCGCACGAGGCGTGGCGCCCCGCGCGCGAGGGCATCGAAGGCCTCGCCGCGCGCATGGGGATCAGCGTTCACTCGGCGGGAGGGCTGGCGGAGCACCTCGCGAAGAAGCACGGGAGGCACGAGGCGGCCGACCTCTGGCTCCCCTCCAGGCTACGGGCGATGGATGTCCCCGCCCTCGTGGCGGCGCTCGCCGAGCGCGGCATCGTTACGGACGAGGCCCGCTTCAGGGAGGCCGCCGCCCCATACACATCGGCCCGCAGCCTGGCCGAGATCGAGTGGTTCCCCCTGCTTTCGGAGCGGCATGGCGTGCACGACCGCGACTTCTGCGGCCAGGCCGCCACCAGGCTTTGGAGCGAGTGGTACCTGGAGTGCGCCTCGGACGAGCAGCTTGCCGACCAGCTCGACCGCGCGGAGGATGCGTTGTGGGGCGAAGACCCCGAGGAGGCGGTGCAGCAGCTCCTCACCGCGTGGGGGTTGCTGGAGCCAGAGTCCGCGCCTCGCCGCCTCGCGGGCGCCGAGCTGCTCGCTCGCTTTCTGAAGCTCGCTGAAGCCGCGGTCGCGGGTGATTTTCCCGAACTGGAGCTCCAGCCCGAAACGCGGGCCTCTCTCGGCGATGTGCTCCGCCGGCTTCAAGCCGACCTGCGGATGGAGGAGGAGCTGGAGCTCCAGCTCAGCGAGCTCCTCGACGACATCGACTGGTCGCAGGGCCAGGCGGATGCGGTCATCACCCGCCTGCTTGAGGCGACGGTCTCCAGCGGGGACCCGATGCCGGTGATGGACGCGGCGGCCCTGGTGCTCGCCAAGAACGACGCTTCGCACGAGCAGTACCAGCGGGTGCGCGAGGCGGTTGAGGCCGCCCTGGCCACGGTGCCCGACGAGCTCCGCGAGGACATGCTGGCGTGGCGCGACGAGCTCGACGGCGCCCTGGCGGACGGCCAACCCGAGTGACCGCATGACCTTCGCCCACCCCATTGCCCTGTTGCTCGCCCAAATCGGTTGCATCCTGCTGGTCTCCCGGGCGTTCGGCATCGCGTTCCGGTACCTGGGCCAGCCGCTGGTGGTCGCGGAGATCGTGGCGGGGATCGCGCTGGGCCCTTCGCTCGCCGGTCGTCTCTTTCCCGATGCCTCCGCCGCGCTATTCCCGGCCTCGGGCATGGCCGCCTTGGGAGGCGTGAGCCAACTCGGCCTCGTGCTCTTCATGTTTCTCGTGGGCCTGGAGCTGGATCTGGAGGTGGTTCGCAAGCGAGGCCGCCTCGCATCGGCCGTGAGCTTGTCCAGCATCGCGCTCCCCTTCTTGATGGGGCTCGGCCTCGGCTACGCGCTCTGGGCCGACTTTGCGCCCGAAGGGGTGGGCCTCTGGCCGTTCGCGTTGTTCATCGGGGCCTCGATGTGTGTCACGGCCTTCCCCGTGCTGGCGAGGATCCTCCGCGAGCGCGGCATGTTGGACACGCCGCTCGGCGCCCTGGCCCTCACCTGCGCCGCGATCAATGATGTGGCCGCGTGGTGCCTGCTCGCATTCGTCATCGCCGCAGTGGGCGCGCACGGTCTGCTCGACGCGATCACCACCACAGCGCTCGCGCTCGGCTTCGTTGCCGTGATGCTCGGCGTGGTCCGCCCGTTCCTGGCGCGGGTTCAGGCTCGCTTCGGCACCGTGGACGACCTCTCGCACACCGCCGTTGCCGTCATCTTCCTCTTTCTGCTCGGCAGCGCGCTCACCGCCGAATTGATCGGGATTCACGCGCTGTTCGGCGCCTTCCTCTTCGGCGCGGCGGTGCCCCGGAAGGGGCCAGCCATCCACGCGCTGCCGGCGCGGCTCAATGACGTCGTAATCGTGCTGCTGCTTCCACTGTTCTTCGCGTTCACCGGCCTGAAAACGGAGATCGGGCTCCTCGACTCGCCGGAGCTCTGGGGCTGGTGCGGCGCGGTGAGCGGCGTCGCGATCGTAGGCAAGCTCGCAGGAGCCGCGATCCCCGGGCGGCTCGGTGGCCTCTCGCTGCGGGAGAGCGCCGCCCTTGGGGTTCTGATGAACACTCGCGGCCTGATGGAGCTGGTGATCCTGGCGATCGGCCTGGAGCTTGGGGTGCTCACACCTACGCTGTTCGCGATGCTCGTATTGATGGCCGTCGCGACCACCTTCATCACGTCGCCGGTTGTGCGCCTGCTCTACCCGCCACGGCGCCTCCTGGCGGAGCGTGCGGCGGTGGAGTCCACGACCAGCGTGTTCGGCCTGCTCGTGTGCATTTCTCACCCCGACAGCGCCGCGGGGCTCGGCCGGATCTCGGCGGCGATGATGGGAGCGGGGCCGGCGCGGGGCTGGGCGCTCCGGCTCATCTCGGTCGACGATGATCCCAGCTTGTTCCCCGTCGGCGACGCGCCGCCAGACGAGCAGGAGGATCCCTCGCAAACCCTGGCCCGCGCCGCCGCGGAGGCCGGCGGCACGCTGGAGCCGCTGGCGCTCACCTCGTCCGACCGCACCGGCGACATCGTGCACCTCGCCGCCCTCAAGCAAGCCGGGGCCATCCTCCTCGGCATCCATCGCCCCCTCGTGGGCGAGGCTCGGCTCGGCGGGCCGCTGTTGACCATCGCCTCCCGCGCGAAGACCGATGTCTGCATGTTCCGGGACAACGGCTTGCGTCAGGTTCGCCGGGTGCTCCTGGCGCTAGGGAGCGTGCACGACGAGGCCGCTCGGCGCGTCGCCGAGCGCATTGCGTCCAGCCCCGGCGTCGAGCTCGCCGTTCTCGATGGCCGACGGGACGCAGGCCGCGTCGAAGCGCTGCTGGCGGCCTCGCGCGGCTACGACCTGGTCGTCGTCGGTGTCGGCGCCGAGTGGGACCTGCCGATGTACGTGTTCGACCTGCGCGCGCCGCGGCTGCTCACGGAGCTGGGGGCTTCCCTGCTGATTGTTCACGGGGCGGCGGTCAGCACCCCGAGCTGACGGCGCCGGGGGATCCCTTGTCTGTCGTGGATCCGGCGCGGCTGGTCGCCTCGCACCAGTTGGAGGCCGAGTCGTTGGCCGTCGACGTTGCCGCGCTGTCCTTCAGCTCGATGCTCAACCCCTTGGCGAGCGGCCAGCCCGCGGCCTCGTCGTAGACCACCGCGTCGATCGTGAGGTAGCTTCGCCCGCTCGGCACGCCGAGGTAGAGGTCGTCACCCGAGTTGTTCAGGCTCACGCCGCCGCCCGCATAGTCGTAATCGGCGGTGATCCCACCGTTGATCGCGGTGTCCGAGGTGATTCCGAACACCAACCGATCGCCGACGGGCGCGAGCAACACCGAGGAGACCGTGAAGATGTCCGCCGCGTCGTACGCCGCATCGTCCGCCCCCACGAGGCCCTCCAGGTTCACGATGTGTCCCGTCGCGTTGTACACCTCGAACCACTCACCCTCCGAATCGCCAACTGCGTCCGGATCGTACATGATCTCGGTGATCACGAGGTCCCCGGCCAGGAGCGCGTCGACACCAAAATCCGCGCCGTCACAGTCGCTGTCCACGTCGTCCCCGCGGCTCTCGTCGGCGCCGCCAAATACGTTCGGGTTCGCGTCATCGCAGTCGTCCCCGCCATAGGTCTCGTTGGCATGCCCGTCGCCGTCGGCGTCGGCGCTCGGCGGGTTGTCGACTCCGTCGCAGTCCTGGTCCACGCCGTCGCCTGAGGCGTCCGGCGCGCCCGGGTACACAAGGGGATCGGTATCGTCACAATCCACGGTGGCCGGGAAGCCGTCGCCGTCGTCGGTTGACGTTGTGGCGTCCACCCCGTCGCAATCCTGGTCCACCCCGTCGTCCGGCGAGTCGGCCGCCCCGGGGTTCACCGCCGGGTTTACGTCGTCGCAGTCCACGGCGTCCGGGTACCCGTCTCCGTCGGCATCGTCCGTGGTGGCCGTCGCGTCGAGGCCGTCGCAATCCTGGTCCACCCCGTCGTCCGGAACGTCGTCAGCGCCGGGGTTCACGGCCGCGTCGGCGTCGTTGCAGTCAACCTGTTCAAGATAGCCATCGCCGTCGAGATCCACCAGGTCCGAACCCGAGGCTACCCCGGAGTCCTTGGCGTCGGAGGCGATGGTGGTGGGCTCACACGCGGCGAGCAGGAACAGCAGGCTCGAGAGCATGGGCGGTCCGGAGTGCCCGCTGGGGTGCCGTGACGCGGACGTTTCTATTCGGCTACGATGACGCCGTGCCCGCCGCCCCGAACCGAGTGCCTGCCCTCGTGGCCCTGCTCCTCGGCTTCGCGCTCAGCCCCGCGGCGGCGGCTTCCGGCGTCCCGGTCACGCTGCCGACCGGTGAGTCGGCCGCACGCTGGGAGCACGCGCTGGCCCTGGGCGGCCTCGTCGCCGCGCCCGCCGGACGAGCGCAGACCATCATCCTCTCGGATCTCGGCGGACAATGGCTGATACGGGCCAGGGGCGCCGACGGCCGATGGCGCGAGGCCACCGTTCGCGCCCCGCGGAGCGAAGCGGACCGCGAGGGCGTGGTCTGGCTCGCCAAAAGCCTTCTTACTTCCTCCGACGTCGGCGCAGGCTGGGGGGATCTCTCACCGCCGACCTTCGTGGTGGATGCGGCCGCGCCAACCCCAGAACCACCCGTGCCCCCACGACGACAAATGCCAAGGCTCACGACGTCGACGTCGACGGCCCCGGCGACGACGCCCACGCCCGCGGTGCTACCCGCGCCGGCGATGCCTGAGGTTCCAGCAGCCAAAACTCCAGTAGCGGCGCCGCCTTCGGCCCCAGTTGCGGTGGTCCCACCCCCGAAACCCGCCCGCCCACCCAGGCCACCACGCGGCGCCACCCCTCCGGCGCCCACCGCAGGGTGGCTCACCGCCGGCGGCGCGCTCGCCGTTCGCCCGGGCACCACCGCAAGCGGGTCGATCGAGGCGGCCATCGGCGTCCGCCTGCTGCGTCGCCTCGATCTCGGCCTCTCCGCTGACCTTTCTCCCGCCACGCCCCTCCTCGCGCTCTCGGGGAACCGCTCAATCGCGCAGACGGACCTGGACCTCGGATTCGGCCTTTCCCTCCCTGGGCGCGCCCACCCGGTCGCGACGCTGCACGCGGGCGCCGGGCTCCGGGGCTTCTCCGAAGGCACAACCGAAGTCGCGCAAGGTTGGACTCCGACGATCGGGGCCCGATTGGCGCTGGATCTCCCCCTCCGCGCCCCGGTTGGGGTGAGCCCGTGGGCAGACGCACGGCTCGATCTGCGCCCCACCGAGCTGCGCGTCGGGAGCGAATCCTCCCGGCTCGAACCCCTTGCGGTCCGCCTCGGGCTCTCGTTCAGCCTGCGTCGCGATTTGGGCGATAGTCCGCCCCCGATTCAGGCACCATGACGCCGTGAGCTTCTCCGCGCCCGACATGAACGAGCTGGTGGCCGCGCGTCAGGGCGATGCGCTTGCGCGGCAGCGGCTGGCCGAACGGGTGCTCCACACCGTCGTTCAGTGGTGCGCGCGCCTGGGCGGCCCGCGGGTGGATGCCGACGATGCGGCGCACGATGTGATGATCGTGTTGATCACCCGCCTGCCCCTGTTCGATGCCCCCGAGCGCTTTCCGTCATGGTTATACGGCGTTACTCGCCGTGTATTGGCTCAGCACCGCCGCCGCGCCTGGTTCCGCCGCTGGGTGCCGGGCGTCGAGATCGCCGACCGCCCCGACCCGGCCGCGAGCCCCGGGCGCCTTGCGGAGTCCAACCAAACCTCGCGCCGCGTGCAGCTCGCTCTGGAGGATCTGTCAGACTCGCATCGTGAGATCCTCGTGCTTGCAGACGTGGAAGAGCGCACCGAAACCGAGATCGCGGAGCTCCTGCAGCTCCCGCTCGGCACCGTTCGCAGCCGAACGCGCCGGGCCCGCGAGGTGTTTCTGGGCGTCGCCCCCCGGCACGGGCTCCGACCCTCGCATCTTGAAGTGGTCGAGGGGGGATCATGAAGGCTGCACTCCGAGCTTTTGCACGAAGCACCGAGGCTTCGGCCGCGCAGGTCGGCGCGGTGCGCGAGCGCCTCCCGCTGCCAGGCGACGTTGAGTCGGAGTCGCGGTCGTTGTTGGCGAACCGCCTCGGCGCCGACGCCGGGGCCGCAGAGCGCGTGCGCGCCAGGCTGGCGTACGGCGCGCCAGCACGAACCCGCTGGGTGGCCGCCACGGCGGCGATGGCCGCCGCGATCCTCGTTACCTTCGTGGGGGCGGCCGCCATGGGCGGCGCCTGGCCGTCGGAGAACAGCCCCCTGGATACGACGCTGAGCGACACCGCCCTCGTTAGGCTGGATGCCACGCCGCACGTCGCGCTGCGCTTCGCCGGGGATGGCCGGCTGGGCGGCTCAGAGCAGGCGCCCCGCATCGAGTGGGTGCACGGCGCGCTCTCGGTCGAGGTGGAGCCGAACCAGGGCGTGCAGCTCTCCGTGCACACGGCAGAGGCTGAGGTTCGCGTGATCGGAACGGGGTTCGACGTGGTCCGCGATGCACGGGGAACCCGCGTGAGCGTCGCCCACGGTCAGGTGGCGGTCGTGTGTGAGGGCGGAGCGGCCAGGGTGCTGAAAGCTGGGGAGTCGGCGGAGTGTGCGCCGGCTTCCGCCGCGGGGCTCCTCGGGCGAGCACAGGCGTTGCGGCAGCGCGCCGTGGGGGATGACGCGGTGCTCGAGGCTGCCGAGCTCGGCCTCGGCGCCCATCCAGACGCCGCCTTGGCCGCCGAGCTCACGCTCATGCGGGCGCAGTCGCTCGCCGCGCTCGATCGCCACGAGGAGGCGTACGGTGTCGCCGCCGCGGCGCTCGACGCCGGCGCCGGAACGCGTCAAGCCGACCTGGAGCACCTCGCCGCGCGCGAAGGGCTGCGCGCGGAAGGATGCGAAGCGGCGCTCCGACACCTTCGGCGCTTGCGCGATGCAGAGGGCGCGAGTCCAGCCGAGTTGGTCCTGCTTGCCGACTGTGCGGCACCAACGGATCGAGCGGAGGCCCGCGCCGCGCTGATCCTGGCTCTCCAACGCGGCGTTCCTGCGGAGCAGCAGGATGCGGTGGTGGAGCGCCTGGTGCGCGTTGGCGGAGCTCAACGTTGATGCGTTGGATGCCCGCAGTCGTGTTGCTCTCGTGTACGCCGTTGCTCGTGGAGTTCCCGGGGGAGGGGCCCACCGGCTCCGACGGAGACGACACCGCGGTCGACCTCGGCCGCGACACGGGAGATACCTCGACGAACACCGGGATGGACACCGCCCCCGATACATCCACCGATACATCCGTTGATACATCCGCCGACACATCCATTGATACATCCACGGATACCGTTGATACATCCGCCGATACCGCGGCAGACACAGCCGCAGATACATCGACAGACACGGCGGTTGACAGCGGCGACTCGGCCGTTGATACATCCGATACATCCGACGACGATGACGACGAACAGGGCGACACCGCCCGTGGCGGTCGCTGAACCACACCTCCAATCGTACTCCCTACATCCGGACTCCCCATGCGCTCCAGTTGGCTCCTCTGTGCCGTGCTCCTGCTGCCCCTTGTCGCCTGCGATCGCGTCGTCGTCGTCGACACCGTGAAGGACACCGCAATCGGGTACGACCCCACGGACACCGCCGACACCAGCGATACGTCCGATACAACCGATACAGCCGACACCAGTGACTCGGCGGACACGTCGGATACTGCGGTTACCGCGCCCGATATCAGCGTGACGCCGCTGGACGTGAACTTTGGGGTTCGCCTCGCCGGCGAGGTGCTGACCGTGCCCGTGACCGTCGAGAACGTGGGCGACGCCTGGCTGGATGGAACCGTATCGCTCGTGAACACCGATCCCGCCTTCACCGTGGACGCCACGGCGGTGACGCTGGACCCCGCCGGCGTGCTCGTCGTCACCGTGACATTTGCGCCTACGACTGACGCAAACGTAGCGGGTGAGCTGCACTTCATCACCAACGACCCGGACGAGCCCGATGTCCTCGTCACCCTCGCTGGCGCGGCCGGCGTGGATGGGGACGGCGATGGGTGGGTGGAGCACTCGGACTGTGACGATACCAACCCGGCGTTCCACCCCGGGGCGGACGAGCATTGTGATGGGTTGGACGAAGACTGTGACGGCACGATCGACGAGGATCCGGTGGACGGCGATGCCTGGTACGCGGACCTGGACGGCGACGGCTACGGCGACGCCGACAATGGCGTGCTCGCGTGCGAACAGCCGGCGGGGTACCTGCCGGAGGCCAGCGATTGCAACGACGCTGATGCGCTCGTCAATCCCGGCGAAGCCGAGCTTTGCAACGGCATCGACGACGACTGCAACGGCACCGTGGACGACAACGCCGTGGACGCTCTTGTCTGGTACGCCGACCTCGATGGCGATGGCTACGGGGATGCGCTCAACACGACGCTCTCCTGTGAGCAGCCCGCCGGCTACCTCGCGGACGACACCGACTGTGACGACGCCGATGCGGCGGTCAACCCCCTTGGAACCGAGCTTTGCAACGGCATCGACGACGACTGCAACGGCGCGGTAGACGACAACGCCGTGGACCCGGCGACCTGGTACGCCGACGCGGACGGCGACGGGTATGGCGACTCCACGAACAGCACCCTCGCGTGCGATCAACCGGTCGGCTACCTCGCGGACGACACCGACTGCGACGACGCGGACTCGCTCATCAACCCGGCCGGACTCGAGCTGTGCAACGGCCTCGACGAGGACTGCAACGGCGTCATCGACGACAACCCCACCGATCCGCTCACCTGGTACGCGGACGCCGACAGCGACGGGTATGGCGACCCGGGCTCGACGACGACCGCTTGTGAACAGCCCGCTGGCTATCTCGCGGATTTCTCCGACTGCGACGACACCGACGCGACGGTGAGCCCCGCCGGCACCGAGGTGTGCAACGGCATCGACGACGACTGCAACGGCGTGGTGGACGACAATGCCACCGATGCGACGCTCTGGTACGTCGACGCGGACGGCGACACCTACGGCGACCCCGCCACGACCACCCTCTCCTGCTCCGAGGCCCCCGGCGTCGTGGCCGACAGCACGGATTGCGACGACACCGACGCGCTCGTGAACCCCGCCGGCACGGAGCTCTGCAACGGTGTAGACGACGATTGTAACGGCGTCATCGACGACAACCCCTCCGACCCGCTCACCTGGTACGCCGATGTGGACGGCGACGGGTATGGCGACGTCGGCGCCACCGCGACCGGCTGCGAAGCGCCCGCCGGCTACGTCGCTGACGACACCGACTGCGACGATGCAAACGCGGCCGTAAACCCCGCCGAAGCCGAGATCTGCAATGGCGTCGATGACGACTGCAACCGGCTGGTGGATGACAACGCGGTGGATGCGCTCACCTGGTACCAGGACGCGGACAGCGACACCTACGGCAACGCGGCCGTCTCCGAGTTGAGCTGCGAGCAGCCCGCCGGGTACGTCGCAGACGACACCGACTGCGATGACACCGACGCATCCGTGAACCCGGGCGCAACGGAAGTGGCCTACAACCTCACGGACGACAACTGCGACGGCATTCAGGATGACATGGTCGCGGCCGACGAAACCGGGTGGACCGTCATCGGCACGTCGGCCAGCCACGGCATCGGCTCCACCGGCGTTTGGACGCTCGACGACCTCAACGGCGACGGCGAAACGGAGCTCGTCATCGCCGCGATCGCCGATGATTCCCGCGCCAGCAACGCCGGCGCGCTCGCGTTCCACGACAACGCGGTGAGCGGCCTGGGCGTGAGCTACACGGCCGCCAGCCTGATCGTGGGCGGCGAGGCCTCGAGCGATGCGTTCGGGCAGTCCATGGTGTTCCTCGATGACGTCGACGGGGATGGCAACGGCGAGATGGCGAGCGGCGCCTACCTCTCCAACCGTGGGGACGATGACGGCGGCTGCGTCTACGTCTTCGACTTGTACTCCTCGTCGGCCGCGTACACCGGCACCCAGAACGTCAACTCCATCAAAGAAGGGCGCATCGAAGGCGACTCGGAGGATGGCTACCTCGGCTATTCCCTCGCGGCGGGCGACTTCGACGCCGACGGGGACATGGACCTCGCGGCCGGCGCTCCGGGCGTGAGCGACCGCCGCGGCCGGGTCTATGGCTACGTGTACACGGACGGGTATACGAACAGCGATCTCGACCTCGGCGACGCTACCACCCACCCCCGCGGCGCCACGAACTCCGACGGGCTCGGTACCGCCCTCGCCGCCGGCGACTTCGATGGCGACGGCACCGACGATCTCGTGGCGTGCGCCCCCGGGTACGACAGCGGCTCCACATCCTCGATCGGTATCTGCTACTTCGTCACCGGCAGCGCCTTCCTCTCCGCGGACGACGATAATCTGCGGGACTACGACACGGCGAACTTCACGGGCACCGTCGCGAGCGATGCGCTCGGCCAGGGCCCCCTGAGCGTCGGTGCGGGTGATCTCGATGCCGATGGTGTCGACGATCTCGTGCTCGGCATGCCGGGCTACGACGGCGCTTCCTCAGGTAGCGGGGCCGTGCTCGTGCAATACGGCGGCACCTGGACAGGCACCTACACCATCGCCAGTGTGGACGCCGTCATCTACGGCGATGGCGCCCTCGGTACCGCGGTGAACCTCCCCGGCGATGTCGATGGCGACGGCCAGGCCGATCTGCTCCTGGGCGCGCCAACTTCCGGCCTCGGTGGTCTCGTTTACCTCGCATCCGGCGATGTCACGGGCAGCGTTACCCTCCCCGACAGCCAGCTCGCGAGCTGGAGCGCGGAGGTGTCGGGCGACGCGCTGGGCACCAGCATCGGCGGCGTCCTCGACCTCGATGCGGACGGCACGCTCGACCTCGCCGCCTCGGCCCCAGGCTTCGACACCACCTCCACCCGGACGAGCGCCGGAAAAGTATACGTGCTCCCGGGCTACTGAGGCTTCGGCGGCGGCGCACCCGGAATCCCACCCTGATCGGGCGGGCCCTGGGGCGGGCCGGCGGGGCGGTCGGCGTCGGGGTCGAGCGCAGGATCGAGGTGAAGCACGGGCACAGGCTCGTTCGTCGGCGTTGTCGGCCGATCCGCGATGGGCGGCGGTGCGCCAGGCGTGCCTCCCTCGCCGGGGAGGCCGGCCGGCGGCTGCGGCTCACCCCGCGCGCCCCCCTCCCCGGACGACGGCATCCGCTCCCCAGGAGGGCCCGCCGGCACGCCCCCGATCCCCGGGGTCCCCTCCGGAAAAGCCGGCGCGCTGGCCACCATCGTCGCCGAGAACCCGACGGCCGCCACCACCGCGGCGAGCATCGCCAACCGCTCGCGTCGACCGATCGTTGGCCAGGCCTGATGGAGCAGCTTCGTGGCGCTCGCCGCCCACACGCCGAGCCCGACGAGGAACATCTGGAACGAAGCGAGGACGACGCCATCGTCGGCCGTGACCGCCAACATCGGCAACAGCGCGAGCGCCGAGAACGCCCACGACCAACGCGGCGCCCGCTCCCCGAGCGGCCAGACCGCGAGCCGGATCAGCGCGGGGAGCAGCAGCAGCCCGTAGAACACGCCCACCGCGCTCGCGGCCGTACCCAGCCAGGCCAGCAACAGCGCCATGCCCGCGGCCAGCACGCCGGGGGCCTGCTCGCGACCCCGCGTCGTGTGCGCGCACAGTCCGGTGATGACGAGCGTGATGAATCCGAGGGGTGAGAAGCGGAATACCCCGAGAAAGGGCAGGATCGGCCCCGGGAACAGGGTGAGCCACGCTGGCGTCACACCCTGCTGGAAACGGATGGTCTCCAGAACGTTGGCCACCACTCGCGCGGCCGGGATGCTTGTAAGCGTGATCGCCAGCACCACGGTGCCGACCCCAACCGACGCGGCCAACGCCCGCCACCGACGCGCGGCCAGGAGTGGCCAGAGCGCGATCCCGGGGACCAACTTCACGGCCACTCCGATCGCCGCCGCGCCGGCCGCCGTTGCCGCGCGGTCGCGTGCCGCCGCCCATGTGGCCACGCCCAGCAGCCCCACGATCAGCAGGTTCGCCTGACCCAACTCAAGCGCGTGCGCGGTGAGCGGGAACAGCGTGAGCGCGATCACCGCGCCTGACGCCGCCGCGACCGGGGCGTTGCGACCTCTGGCGCCACCCCAGCCCGCCGCGGCGCTCCCAAGGATGAACCCGGCGAGCACGATGCCGCGCCATCTGGCGAGGAACACCTCCCATCCGGAGCCAACAAGCAGCGCCATCGGGGGGGCCATCGAGGGCGGGTAGAGCGTGGACACCACGTCCGCGCGCAGCGCCCCGCTCTCTGGGCGGGCCTTGATGCCTGCGAGGGTGGCGGCGTCGGTCGGGTCAGAGCCTTCGCGCAAGGCGACGCCTTGGAGGTAAAGCGGCACCGCGTCCACCGCAGCGTCCGGCGCGTCGTCCGCACTGTGCCGCCAGTGCCCCCACGTGCTCCACCCGGCGAGCGCCGTCAACGCCACGGTCGCGACCACCCGGACCGCAGCAGGGAGGCGCGTCACGCCGTGGCCCCCTTTCGATCGCTGCGAATCTCGTGATACTCGGTGTCCGTGTTCACCCGCCACAGGTCGTGGTCCGCTCCGTACAGGTTCTCCACGGCGAGGATGGCAGTGAGGATGGAGTGGTCCGCATTGTTGTACTTGAACATGCCATAGCGCCCCATGGCCTGGAGGTTCTCGAAGCGCCGCACGTAGTCCACCAGCACGTCGAGGTGCGCCTGGTAGCCACGCTTGTACACCGGGTACGCCTTCGGCGCGCGCGCCACGCTGCCGCCGATCACCTCGGCGCCACGGAGCAGCCCGGTGCTGCGCAGCTCCGCCGTCCCCAGCGCCACGAGCGCGGCGTCGTCCATTCGCCACAGCTCCTCGTCGTCCGAGCAAAAATACTCCAGACCGAGGGAGGTCTTGCTCGCATCTGGCACCATCGCCGCCGACCAGTTCTTGAAGTTCTGGATCCGCCCCACCTTCAGTTCAGGCGCGTGCACGTAGATCCAGTTGTCCGGGAACAAGTCCGGGTGATCGACGATCAGGTTCACCGACAGCAGGTTGCGGAACGTGAGCTGTCTGGCGGCATGGAGCACCGCGTCGGGGGCCGCGGGGGACAGCATCTGCACCAGGAGGGTCAGCGGAACCGAAGACAAAACCTCGTCGGCCGCCCACGTCGTCTCGACCCCCTCACGGTCTGCGGTGACGACCCTGTCCACCCGAAAGCCGGTTCGCTCCACGCGCACGACCGGGGCGCGCAGATGTACGCCGCCCCCGCGCGCCTCCACCTGGGCGCGCATACGCTCGTACATCAGGCCGGGGCCGGTTTTCGGGTAATGAAAGGTCTCGATCAGCGAAGGCACCACGGCCCGTCGGGGGCGCAGCCGCGCCGGCAAAGCCGAGAGGATCGCCGCGCCCAGATCCAGGTTCTTGATGCGCTGGGAAGCCCACTCCGGCCCGATCTCCGTGGTCGGGATGCCCCACACCTTCTCGGTGTACGACCGGAAGAAGATATCGAACAAACGGTCGCCGAACCGGTTGGACACCCACTCCTCGAAATTGCGCTCCGCGCCCCGCGGCCGCAGCCGAGCGCGCCCGAACGAGGCAACGCAGCGGGCGGACTCCACGAGCCCGAGGTTCCGAAGCGCGTTCGTCGCGCGTAGCGGGTAGTCGAAGAAGCGTCCGTTGTAGAAGATCCTGGAGAGCCGCGGGCGCACCAGGAGGTCATCGCCCAAAACGGACTCCCACAGCGCCTGCACCTCGTCGAATCGGGTGAAGAACCGGTGCCCGCCGAGGTCAAAATAATAGCCGTCTTTCTCGATTGTACGCGAGATGCCGCCGACCGCACCGCTGGCCTCCAGCACGTCCACCCCCCCCCCTCGGGCCACCAGGGCGTGGGCCGCCGCCAGCCCGGCCGGCCCAGCGCCGAGCACCACCACCTTCGAGGGGCTGCGAGGGCGGTGATGCGGAAGGGCTGCCATGCTTTGGGGGGTGTTCGTTATCGGCCCGATGCCCCCGCCGCGGCTGAGTTGACAGGCCCCTCACCGCAACCTTAGGATCGCTCCATGACCTTCGTTCTCCCCCTGTTGCTCTCTACGCTCGCCGGTTGCCCGGAAACCCCTGAAGATGCCGTGTCCGGCATGCAAGCGGCGCCCCCGCCAAACGCGGCACCGACCACCCCCGGAGAGGGGGGCGAAGGCATGGGTGGAGACGCTGCGGCGGGCGGCGGCATCCCGGCGGCGCCCTCGGCCGGCCTCGCGGAGCCGGGGTCCCCGCCGGCCCCCGCGAACACCGTCATTCCTGGCTTCGCCTCGATGATCACCGACGGCAAGTCGATCACGATCTCGGGCACGCTGAAGGGCGCGAAGAAGGCTCAGATCGACTTCGTTACGGTGAGCGATCAGGGCGGCGTCATGAGCCCGCTGGTGGTCGAGATCGCACAAACGACGGATGGCACGTTCAGCGTGAAGGCGCCCGCCTCGATGAGCAAGCCGATGTACGTCATCGTGAACGTGGACAAGGCGGGGGACGGGCCGAGCCCCGGCGATGCGATCGCGTTCACCGAAGTGAGCAAGATCGAAGGCAAGGACATCACCCTGTCCATCGACGCCACGGGCACCACCGGCATCGAATCCAAGCTGCCCTGGGCCGGCCAGGCTCCGCCCGCGCCGACGATGGAAGCGGGCGGTGCCGCCGTGCCTCCGTCCACCGGCGGCCCCGGCGCACCGAAGGACCCGCCGATCGCCACCGACGGCAAGGCCGCCCCTGGCGGTGCCCCCGGGGACAAGGCCCCCGTGCCCCCGGGCGACGTGCCCGCCGCGCCCCCGAAGCCGTAGCGCTCCGCCGCTCAGAGCGTCTTGAGGAGCTCGATGAGGTCGGCCCGATCGGCCTCGTCCACGATCACTTCGTGGCCCTGGTTTCCTAGGCCGGGGATGGTCGTGTCGACCACGTTGTCCGGGTCGTCCAGCCAGGCCGCCGGTGGAGTTTCGGGTAATCCGACACACGCGGCGTCAAAATCGGTCGTGGCGTCGTTCGGGGGGCCGACAACGAAGCTTGCAGGCCGTTCTGCTGCGGGTGACAACAACGCGCACAAGCTCGGGACACTGCCATTGTGCAAATAGGGGAAACGGGCCCAGATCGCGTCCAATGGTGGCGGCACGTAGCCTTCTTGTACGGTGACCACCGTGCCCGCCGACTGCGAGATCACCAGGTCGTTCAAGGCGTCTGCGAAGTCGGCCATGCCGGCCGCGCGCTGAGGGTCGGTCCCCACGCCCACCGCCTGGGTCGTCGCCGCATAGGATACGGCTACCGTCCCGAGCGCGGCCTCGTCCGTCAACCCCTCGGACCAGCCTTTGGTGTAGTGACCGTGGCAGCCCGAACAGTTGGCCTCAAACACCACCTCTCCGCGCTTCGCCGCCTCCACGTCGATCGGGTAGTCGGGCAGGATCTCCCACCAGTGCGGCGCGGGCGTGTTGAACACGGCCACCGTCAATGCGTCTACGGCGGCGCCGTTCTCACCCAACCAGCCCTCGAGGTCGTGCAGATCCGTGCCCCGACCCAGCTCGTTCCACAAGAAATTGGTGAAGATGGGGTTGCCGGAGACGACGCTCCCGTCGCTGAGCCACCGGGTCTTGTACCGCAATGTCCACCACACCGCGGGCTTGCTGTCGGCCACGTAATCGTCAAACAAGCTCTCCCGGGGGTCGGCCTCCCACGCCGGATTTCGTGTCGCCCACGCGTCATCCTCCCGGCGGGCGAGGCTCAGGCCCACCTGCCCGAGGGAGGTGTCCAGACCGCGCGCCATCGGCACGCGGCCGCCCACGGCGGGCAGGTTGGTCTGTGCCCGCTGGAACAACACCAGCTCCGCCTCGGTGGCACCGGTCAGCTCCTGGTACATCGAAGCGGGGAAGATCGGAAAGAACTGGCTCGCGAGATGGAAGAACTCGTTTGCGCGGGTGCGGCGGTTGGTCAACCCCACCACCACGTGCCCGAACAGCTCCGTCGTGTGGCACGCGTGGCAAGAAACGCTGAAGGCCGGCCCCCACTCGGTGTCAATCGTGCCCATCCCCATCGGGTCCCCCGCGCCGACCCCCTCTGGGATCGGCACGCTGCCGTCATCGGGGTACGCCGCCAGGCCCAACCACCGCGCCATCTCGTCGAGGGTCCCGAAACCAAGCGCGTTTCGCGCCAACGTCTGGAAGCTCTCACGTTCGGGATCCTGCGTGTCTACCTCGAACAACGTCGCGAACGACTCGGCGGGCAGCATCACGCCCGAGATGTTCACCGGCCATGCACCGGCCTGCCGCAGGCCGATCGCCGTCGTCTCCGCCAGGTCCTCCTCGGAGAGGTCGTAGATGTTGTGCCGGTCGCTTCCCTCCGGCACCGTCGCCGCGGCGGTCCAGTCGGCGCTCTCCCGGTCGCAAACTCCGTCGGCATTCAGGTCAAGCCCATTGATACACCCGGGTTCGGGGTCGGGGGCGCAGCCCAAAAGCAGGGTGGTGAGGAGGGTTGAGCGCAACAGGACCACATTCTAGCCCACAACCCGCGCCCGTGATTAGCTTGACCCCATGATCCTCCTCGTTCTCGGCGTGCTCCTCCTCCTCGTCGCCGCCGGCTTGCGCGCGGGCGATCCCCGGCTGGCCCCCCTCGCGCGAATTCTGGGCATTGGCGGGCCGCTGCTGATCGTCGGCGGGATCGGGCTCTCGACGCTCGCGCAGGTCGAAGCGGGGCAGATCGGCGTGGTCAAGCTGTTCGGCTCGGTGAACCCCGAGGTTCTCAACCCCGGTCTCCACATCATCAACCCCCTCGCGACCGTCGTCCGGTTCGACGCCCGCACGCGCAACTACACCATGAGCGCCGTTCACGGCGAAGGCGCCGTCGTGGGTGACGACGCGATCCGCGCGCTGACTTCCGATGGTTTAGAGGTGGTGATCGACGTGTCCGTGCTCTACCACGTCGTCGCGAGTGAAGCGCCGGTGCTCCTCTCCGAGATCGGCCCCGACTACGAGGACGTGGTCGTGCGGCCCATCGCGCGCTCCCGCATCCGAGACGCAACCGTGTACTACCAGGCGGTGCAGCTCTACACCGAGAAGCGCGAGGAGTTCCAGGCGCGAATCGCAGAGAGCATCACCGCGGAGCTGGCCTCGCGGCACATCACGCTGGAAGGCCTGTTGATCCGCAACATCTCGCTGCCCGACTCCGTGAAGGGCACCATCGAGGGCAAGATCCAGGCCGAGCAGGAGTCGCAGAAGATGGTGTTCGTGCTCGACAAGGAGCGCCAGGAGGCCGAGCGCAAGCGCGTGGAAGCGCAGGGGATCGCCGACTCGCAGCGCATCCTCACCGAGAGCCTGAACGATCGCCTGCTGCGCTACGAGCAGATCAAGGTGATGCGCGAGCTCGCCACCTCGGCCAACGCCAAGGTGATCGTGATGGGCGGCAGCGATACGCCGTTGATCCTGGATGGAACCGCCCCGTAATCGGCCGCCCCCGTGCCGGCCGATTCGCGGCGGCGACCTCCCGCGTTACGGTGCCAGGCGGTCCGAAACGGTCGGGAACGCTTCGCTCGTCGCGAGCGTACACGGACTCGAAGGGCCCATCGAACCCGTAACGTAGGCGTGGTGGGTGTAGCTGGCGCCGTCGATCTCGGGGTTCAGTACCACCGAGGCGTCTTCGATGCTGCCGTCGTAGGTCACCGACCCGATGTCGTCGCCATCCACGTCGCGTACGGTCAGGGTGTCGCCGTCGTTGTTCAGCGCGAGGCCGTATTTGAGGCTGTTATCCTCGTTGTAGGCGGGGAAGGCGTTGCAACGATCTTCCTTGAGGTTCGGCTCGCCGCCCCCGAAGATCACCACCGCTTCCCCGGGCTTCAACGTGCTGTTCGCCCCGAAGGTGTGGCGGGCGATCGACTGCTGGGTGTCCCACAGCGTCACCCCCTCCAGGTCCACCGTGTAGCCCGCGGCATTCACGAGCTCGACGAACTCGTCCTCGGTCGCGTCCGACGTCCCGTCGTTGTTCGGATCCGCACCGACGGCCGGGTCCGCGAGCAGCTCGTTGATCACCACGTCTCCCGCGCGGGCTGGACCCACCGGACCCACGCTCAGGTCACTCGTGTCATCGAAGGCGTTCCACGTGCACGTCGCGACCGCCTCGCCCGGGCCGATCCCATGGACGGCGCCATCGGGCGTCACAAACGCCACATCCACATTGTCCACGGTCCAGGCGCACTCTGCCGTCACGTCCGTCTCCGATCCGTCCGACCATTCCGCCGTGGCGGTGAGCGCGCCCGGGGAGCGCGTGGTCAGCAGGGAGAGCGAGTCTGGTGAAACGACCACCCCCTCCGCCGTTACCTCATCGGTGTCCGAGTCCGTGTCCGAATCGGCGTCCGTGTCCGAATCGGAGTCCGTGTCCGTGTCGGAGTCCCCTTCGAGGTTGTGGCCGTTCCCCGACGTGTCCTTGGCCTCGAAGCCGATGTCGATGCACCCGTTGAGCAGAAACGGGAACAGGGAGAACGTGCGCATGAAACCTCCGCGTTGGAGGCGCTATCAAGAAACGGGAGGCTCCGCGCCCCCCGGACCCGCGTCGGCCGCGCCCTTACTTCCCCGACCGCACGACGAGCACGCTCACCGACTCGATCTGGCCGCTCGTCTGGTCGGCCACGTTCACCGTCATCGCGCCATCCATCGCCTCGGCCTTGCAAATCTGCGAGGTCGTGAGCACCACCTTTCCGATCGGGTCGTCGCTCGACATGTCCTTGTCCACGAGGATGATGCTCAGCGTAGATTTCCCGGTGATCGCCGCGTTTTTGATGGTGAGCAGGCCCGGGCCCCAGGTTGGTTCCAGGTTGTTGGGCACCTCGGGGACCTGCACCGAGTACGGTGCGGCTTCGGCGTCCGAGCGGAACTCCAAGGTCGCGGCCACGTCGGGCCGGGCGATCTCCGTCGCGGCTCCACCCACCATCTCCGCCAGTTTTCCACTGGAGTCCACGCTGGAGAGCACGCTGTCCAAGAGCCCCTTCGCCTCGGGGTTGAGCTTCTCGGGCCCATCCCAGGGTGTGTTGCTCGCCATCTGCGGCGCGATGCGCGCGCCCGTGAGGGTGATGTCGACCGAGTGGGCGCAGGCGAGGAGCAAGGAGAAGATCATGCCGCCGGTCTAACGTGCGTCGCCGCCCGGCGATACGATGACGCATGCACGTCGCCTTCATCGGTCTCGGAGTGATGGGTTCCCCGATGGCGGGTCACCTCGCACGGGCGGGCCATCGGGTCACCGTCTACAACCGCACGGCTTCGAAGGCGCGGGCCTGGGTGGCCAAACACGGGGGGAACGCAGCGAACACCCCACGCGAGGCCGCCGCGGGTGCCGACGCCGTCTTCGTGTGCGTCGGCAACGACGACGACGTTCGATCGGTTGTCCTCGGCCACGAGGGGGCGCTCGCCGGCATGTCCATGGGCGCCCTGCTTGTCGACCACACCACCGCCTCCGCCGACCTCGCCCGCGAGATCGGCGCTGCCGCTTTGGCGGGTGAGGTCGGCTTTGTGGACGCACCGGTCTCCGGCGGTCAGGCCGGCGCAGAGCGCGGCCAGCTCAGCGTCATGTGTGGAGGCGCCGACACCGACGTCTCCCGTGCCCGCGAGCTCTTCGCCGCATACGCCAAAACCGTCGCCCACCAAGGCCCGGTCGGCAGCGGGCAGCTCTGCAAGATGGTGAACCAGATCTGCATCGCCGGGGTGCTCGCCGGCCTCAGCGAGGGGCTCGACTTCGCCGTGCGCGCCGGCCTCGACCCGGAGAAGGTCATCGCCGCGATCAGCAAGGGCGCCGCCCAGTCCTGGCAGATGGAAAATCGCTGGCGCACCATGGTCGAGGGCCAATTCGACTTCGGCTTCGCGGTGGACTGGATGCGCAAAGACCTGTTCATCGCCACCGAAACCGCCGACTCCATCGGGGCCCAGCTCCCCATCACGGAGGAGATCGAGGAGCGCTACGCCGAGATCTCCGCGATGGGCGGCGGTCGGTGGGACACGTCGTCGTTGATCTCGCTGCTGCAGCGGCGGGGGGAGGGCGAGGAGTAGGCGCAGCGGGCCCCGCGATCGTGCGATGATGTCGACTCACCGGAGCCCCAATGCGTCCCGTCACCGCGCTAGCCCTGATCCTCGCAACCGGCTGCCCCGTGGGCGGCGTGAAGTTGAACAAGGACACCGCGGGCGGTGAGGACAGCGCCGGGACCCCGTGTGAGACGCCGCCCCGGTGGTACGCCGATGCCGATGCCGATGGCTTCGGCGACCTCGCGTCGTCCACCGTCGCGTGCGAGCAGCCAGACGGATACCTCGCCGACAGCACCGACTGCGACGACACCCTCGCGAGCGTGAGCCCGGCCGGCCTCGAGGTGTGCAACGACCTCGACGACGACTGCGACGGGCTCGTGGACAGCGACGACGACTCGCTCGATCTCACCACCCTTTTTGAAGCGTTCACCGACGCCGACCACGACGGCTATGGCGATCCGGCCACGGCGGTCACGGTGTGCGTACTCGATGACTTTCAGGTCGCCGACGGCACCGATTGCGACGACACCCTCCTGGCCGTGAACCCGTCCGTCACCGAAGTGTGCAACGAAATCGACGACGATTGCGACGGCGCCGTGGACGAGGATTTGCTCCTCACCGGCTACGACGACGCCGACGGCGACGGGTACGGCGACGCGACGACGGGCGTGACCGCTTGCGAGCTGCCCCCCGGCGCCATCACGGATGGGACCGACTGCGACGACGCGGACCCGACCGTGAATCCGGGCGCAGTCGAGCTGTGCAACGGCGCGGACGACGACTGCGAGGGCACGATCGACGAGGGCGCGCTCGACACGCTCCCCTGGTACGCCGACGCCGACACCGACGGCTACGGCGACGCCGCGTCAAGCACCACCGCTTGCGATGCGCCCCCCGGCTATGTCGACGACAACACCGACTGCGACGACACCGACCCCGCCGTAAATCCCGCCGCCTCCGAGCTGTGTAATGGGCTCGATGACGACTGCGATGGCACCGTAGACACGGATGCCTCCGACCGCTCGACTTGGTACGCCGACTCCGACTCCGACGGCTACGGCGATCCTACCAGCAGCACGACCGCTTGCGACGCACCCGCCGGCTACATCACCGACGCCTCCGACTGTGACGACGCCAACCCCGCCGTGAACCCCGCGGCGACCGAGGTGTGTAATGGCCTCGATGACGACTGCAACGGCACCGTCGACACCGACGCCGCCGACCTCTCAACCTGGTACGCCGACAACGACTCCGACGGCTACGGCGACGCCACATCAACCACGACCGCTTGCGATGCGCCCGCCGACTATGTCAGCGACGACACGGACTGTGACGACACAGACTCGGCCGTGAACCCGGGCGCTCTCGAAGTGTGCGGGGGCCTCGACCTGGACTGCGACGGTGCCGATCCAGAGCTCTGCACCTCCTGCGCCGACGCGCTCGCCGACGGCTACACCACCGATGGCCTGTACACCATCGACGTCGATGGCAGCGGTGGCGCGCTCACCGATGTGGAGGTGTGGTGCGATCAATCCACCGACGGCGGCGGCTGGACGCTGATCCAGCGTACCGTGTGGGACTGGACCGAAACCTCGCTCCTGCTCACCGGCTACGGCGACTGGTACACCGCGGACGTCGGCAGCGCCGCGCCCGCTCAGGCCTTCCGCCTCGCCGGGGCCAACTGGAGCACCGTGGGCGCGGGGGGAGAAATGTTGGCGATGCACGCAAATCGCGACAGCACCTCGCTCGCCGACTGTGATCCGCTCTATTACACCGCGAGCGGCGGCACGCTCACAGTGAGCAGCAGCACAGCCTCGTTCACCTCCCTCGCCGGCACCGTCTCGCTCACCAACGTAGACGAACTCTCGACCACCGACTCGGGCCCCTCCACAGCCTGTGTCAACGATTACGACGGCGTGCCTTGGTTCTACAGCACGTGCTGCACCACCTGCCCCTCCTTCAAGAGCGACTACTGGTCCGACGAGGCGCACCCCATGGCGAGCTACACCGACTCGAACGCCGATCTCTACGGCCAACTCGCCTCCGATGTGTGCCCAAGCGGCGCGGCGCTGCCCAACGAGAATGGGGGCGGGTACGAGGGGATCAATGTGATGGAGATTTATTTGCGGTAGGGTGGGGGGCGCAACACCCGCGCCGGTTGGCCGGAGAGGTCGCAGAGCCGAGGGAAGCCCCGGGGCGAGGGCGCGGCGGCAGCCAGGCCCCTTTCGGGCGATGGCCGCGGCCCATTCGTCTTCCTCAGGCGGGGATTGGGGGCCATCGCGGCGCCACCGGCACGGCTGTCGCGACAATGGGGCGTAGGCGCGGTGGGGGCGGCGGCGGGGTCGAGTCGTTCGCGTTGGCCGACGCGCGGGCGCCCACCGCGCGAGATCCCGGCCGCCGGAGTCGAGTCGACCGCGTTGGCCGGCGCGAGGG
Organism: Deltaproteobacteria bacterium; assembly: GCA_014191855.1. Classification (GTDB taxonomy): domain Bacteria; phylum Myxococcota_A; class UBA796; order UBA796; family SXON01; genus SXON01. Next base: position 124,717 of record BJHF01000001.1, on the reverse strand, counting down.
CGCGGTGCCGGCCAGGGAGGGCGCCGCGGGAGTCGAGTCGACCGCGTTGGCCGGCGCGAGGGCGCGGCGGGTGACGCGAGGGCGCCGCGCCCGCCAGAAAGGGCGCCGCGGGAGTCGAGTCGACCGCGTTGGCCGGCGCCCCAAGTCGAGTCGGGCTGTTTGACCGTTTGAACGCCTGAACGGGGTCGAGGCGCCGTCGCGGGGCTGCCTTCGGGGAGTGCCGCCATCGGGAACGCGCCCGGCGCACGGACCAAGCTGCCTTTTTCGCGGCCACCGCGGCGCCCGACCGCCCGTCGCGGCAAACAGACCGACTCGACTTCCCCCCGCGGCCAGGCAGCCCGACTCGACTTCGCGGAGCGGACACTCGGCGCGATGGGACCCCGCGCGACCGAAGCCGGCACGGCGACGCCGGGATCGATCGCGCCGCGACGCCGTCCTTCCCACGTTGAACTCGGGACCGGGCCTACGGCGTCGCCCCCCGCTTGCTCTCGTCCCTCGGAGCGCTAAACTGTCGCAACCGGACCCGCATGGCCCTCGACCTCACGCACACCCTCGTCATCGGCATATCCGCGAGCGCGCTCTTCGACCTTCGCGAGGCCGACGCGGTGTTTCAGTCGCAGGGAATCCGCGCCTATCGCGAGCATATGTTGGCGTTGGAAGGCGCTCCGCTGGCGACGGGCACCGGCTTCGCGCTCGTGGCCGCGCTGCTTTCGCTCAACGTGCACGGACCCAAGGGGGCGCCGGCGCTGGTCGAAGTGGTGATCATGTCGCGCAACAGCCCTGAAACCGGGGTGCGGGTGATGCGCGCGGTGCGGGAGCGCGGGCTCGCGATTTCGCGCTACGTGTTCACGGGCGGCGAGCCGCTCTCCGCGTACGCCCGCGCTTTTGGCGTGGACTTGTTCCTGTCCAACAGCGTCGGCGACGTGCAAACCGTGGTGGACTCCGCCGTGTGCGCGGCCGCCGTATTGTCCCCGCCGCCCGAAGGCTACCAACCCGCCGAACACCAAGTGCGCTTCGCCTTCGATGGGGACGCGGTGCTGTTTTCGGAGGACGCCGAAATCGTCTACAAGTCTGGCGGATTGGGCGCTTTCCACGCCTCCGAAGACGAGGCGCGGGATGTGCCGCTGCCCGAGGGGCCGTTTGCGCGGTTTCTGGTCAAGTTGGCGCGACTGAAGGAGACACTACCGCAGGGCGTCGAGTACTCGCCAATTCGGATCGCGGTGGTCACGGCGCGCAACGCTCCCGCGGAGGCGCGGGTGATTACTACGTTCCGCGCGTGGGGCGTGTATGTGGATGAGGCGTTCTTTTTGGGCGGCCTCGCCAAAGACCAGGTTCTGGCCGCGTTCCGGCCGCATATTTTCTTTGATGATCAGGACGTGCATGTTTCGCGAGCGTCGGGGTTGGTACCTTCGGGGAGGGTGCCTTATAAGACGGGGTCGGTTTTGCGGGGCGGGAGTGGGGAAGAGAGGGAGAAGGAGGGGAGTGGCGCGGTCAAAGCGGGCGTGGTGCATTTGACGAGATCGCCGGCGGATGGGGGGTGACTTGTGGAATTGGGGGCCGGATCTCGACTGGTCGCCATTGCGCGTGGCGGGGGGGATACGCTGTCGCGACCTTGAGGCTCCGATGCCCCGCTCCTTCTACCGCGCCCCCGTCCGCCGCTTCGTAGACGATGCCCGCTTGGATGTGCTCCACGCGGAGCTGGAGAAGGCTGCCGCTACAGCCCACTCTGAGGCGGGCGCGGCTGAGATCACATCTTGGCGCAACAGCCTTTCCGCGCTGGCGACCGTGCTCGATACCCCGGAACTGACCGCAAGCGAAATCTTCATCGAACTAGCGATGCCGATAGGCCCGCAGCGGTGCGACGCACTGCTCACCGGCCGCAACGCATTCGGCGAAGCGACTGCGGTGTTGATCGAGTTGAAGCAGTGGGGATGGGCACGGCGCGGCCCCTACCCCGAGCATGTCGTCGTTTCCGGCAAGGGAGGGGACCACGCGCGACCGCACCCGGGGGCTCAGCTGCGCGGCTACGTCACGCACATGCGGCACTTCCACACCGCCTTCCACGCGGACTCCCCCGATCAGGTGCAGCTCGAAGGCGTAGCGTGGCTGCACAACATGGAGCCCGGCCCGTCGCTCGACCTGCTACGAAGCGCACCCGACTACCCGCTACTGGATGCCTACCCGATATTCGGTAAGGATGATGCCCCGAAGCTCGCGGCGTACTTGCGCTCCCGCCTTCTCCCCGGGCCCTCCGCAGACGTGGCGGACCGGGTCGAGACCGCGCCCACCGCCCCATCTCACAAGCTCCTCGACTTGGTGGTGCAAACGATAACGCACCAGCACGAATGGAACCTGCTCGACACTCAACTCACGGTCTACTGGGCGATTCGACACGCGGTTCAAGTCGCGAAGCATAGTGGGGTGCCGCGCGTCATCATCGTTCGGGGCGGTCCTGGCACTGGTAAAAGCGTCCTGGCGATTCAGCTCCTTGCCGAGGCGGCCCGGCAGCACTGGGTCGTCGTTCACGCGACCGGAAGCAAGGCCTTTCAGACAGTGCTACGCGGGCGCACGCTCAAACAGGCCGGATCGCTCCTCGAGAGCTCTTTCGGAAAACGTAAGAAGAAGGACATGCCGGTCGCAGACATCTTCACCACCTTCGTCGAAGTCGCGCGCGCCGGTGTCGCCCACCCCGGCGAGATCGACCTCATGGTCGCGGACGAGGCGCATCGACTATGGGAACATCGCCGGATCAAATATCCCAACGGAATGGTGAAGTGGTTGACAGACGCCCCGATGGTGCGTGAGGTGATCTCCGCATCGAAGGTGTCCGCCTTTTTCCTCGACGACAACCAGTCGGTTCGCGCCGGGGAGATCGGGCGCTCGCAGTTGATCGAAGACCACGCGAAGGCGATGGGCATAGAGGTGGAGCGCTTCGAACTTGACGAGCAGTTCCGTTGCGCAGGATCTGACAGCTACCTACGCTGGGTAGAGGGCCTGTTCGATCTCAGGCCCGGAAACGACCTCGCCTGGCGGCAAGATCGGGAGTACACACTTCGGCTGGCCGCGACGCCGAAGGAAATGTCCGATCGATTGTCCATGGAAACCTCCGCGGGGAGGCGATGCCGGATCGTTGCTGGCTACTGCTGGAAGTGGTCCAAGCCTGATCCGCTCACCGGCGAGCAGCCGCACGACCTCATCGATGCACGCTTCGGCGGGTGGAGCGCGCCGTGGATCGAGAAAACTGGCCAAGGCCTGGCCCCGGAGTTGAACCAGTACTACCTCTGGGCCACGGACGAATCAAAGCGCGGGCAGGTCGGGAGCATCTACTCCGTACAGGGCTTCGAGTTCGACTACGTCGGGGTGATCTGGGGCGAGGATCTCGTCCGGCGCAACGGGAAGTGGGTATTCCAGCCCGACAAGAACAAGGATGGTGCGTTCAAAAAGGAAATCCGCAACTCCAAAGGGAGCGACGCGGTGCAAATGCTGCTGAACGTCTACCGCGTTCTCCTCACGCGTGGCATGAAGGGAACCTTCCTCACGGTTCTCGACGACGAGACACGCGCCTACGTCGAGGAACGCCTCGCATTCCAATACCAGCGCCAGCGAGCGTAGACTGTCGGGAGCGGCGCGACGACGACTGCTACGCCATCCCAGTCATCGACTCCAACGACGAGCGCCTGCAGCCGCCACTCGGCTGCGCCGCGCCTCGGGGCACCTCCGCGTCATGGCCGATCGGCGCTCACTCCAACTTGCCCCACCGCGCCCAGCTCGGCCCCATCACGTACAACAGCCCCACCTCGCGAACCGTTCGGCCTGCCGCGGTGAGCGCCACGCGGTACGCCTCAAGCTGCCAGGCGTACTTGCTGAGCCCCGGCACCTTCGCCTTCACGTCCTTCACCGTTTCCTCGGCCTCTTTCTCATCATCCGCTCCGGTGCTCGCCTCCTCGGTGGCGAACCGCGTTCCCGCCTTGAAGTCGATGACCGTAACGGAGCCATCTTGGTGATCGATGAGCAGATCGGCCCGGCCAACGATCGCGTCGCCACCCACGTTCGCGAGGATCGGTGCCTCGAAGCGCAGCGCTTTCGCCTCGCGCTGCATCGCGTCGAACTCCGGGAGCGAGCGAAGTAGATTGGCGCCGACCTCACACAGCCCTGCCGCAAGCAACGCATCGTCGCACGCCCACTTCCGACGCAGGTACTCCACGGCAGCCGCCGGCTCGGGAGCTCCCTTGAACTTCCACCATTCAAGCCACCCGTGAACGACGTCTCCGCGGGTTCGCGGATCCGTGGTCGCACCGGCAGGCCAGATCAGCGGCGACGTTGGCGACGCGCCCTTGCTGATGGCCACGGACTCTCGATAACGTTCGATGAGCGCATCGCGGGCCGCGACCTCGCGAGAGTCTGCCCACGAGGATGGGCTGTGAAGCTCGCTCCCTGGGGAGGTTTTCCACAGGGGAACCAACGCCCCAGCCTGCGAGCGCGGACGCAAGCTGGCCCGCGGAGGGGGAGGTGTGAGCTCCGGGGCCACGACGTCGCCATCCGCCACGAACACCCGCGAGACACGCAGATCGGCGTCCGATCCAGCCTGCGGCGCGCCCTCGTCGCTCGGCGGCGCGTCGAGACCCATCGCCTTCCGAATGGCGGAGAGCAGGCTCTGACCGTCTTTGGTTCCGGCCTCGACCCCGAGGGTGAGCGTCGCCACCGCGCGCGTGACGCCGACGTAGAACAGCCTCAAGGACTCATGACGCGCCTCGGCATTCGCCATCCCCCAGGCAAAGACGGTCACAGGATCGGCGACGGGGGCCAACGCTCCCGAAGGATCGAGCTGCACCGTCAACCACGCTTGCCCACCGGCCCGGCAGGTGCTGATGTCCTTCCCGTTGTACGCCTTGCCGTCGCTGCCCCCGATGCCGACCTGCAGCAGGCACACATGATCGAACTCCAGTCCCTTCGCCGAAAATAGCGTCGTGACCTCCACCACCGGGCCTGCGCTCTCGAAGCGCAGGCGCGGGAGGTCGGCGTCACCGTTTTCTCCCGGTGTCAGCGCGTCCACGACCGCGTCCGGATCCACTTGCTCCGCCTCCGCAGCGCGAACAACATCCAATAGGAGATCAAGCTCAACCTCGGCGGACACGCCTTCCGGACCCACGGCCGCAAGCGGGCGCCAGCCGAGAGTCGCGGTCACTTCATCGAGGATCCCGGCCGTGGGCTCCCGCCCCAAGCGACCGCGAGCGCGCGCTAGCACTGGAACGGCGTCCGCGAGGCGGGCCAAATCCGCCGCGTCCAACGCGCCCTGCCAGGCTGGATCCGGGACCACCTTCTTCGCACCAGGCACGAACAGGCGGCCGAAGGGGCGAACGCGTGCCAGGCCACCGTCGCTGACACCGATAGACGGATGCTTGAGCATTCCCATCCAAGCGATCTCGTCGGTGGTGTCGAGCAGCGCGCGGAGGACTATGCGCAGATCCGTGGCCATACGCCGGGAAAGCAGGGTTCGGTCTCCGGTGACTCGCGCCGCGATCCCATGTTTCTGGAGCTCGGCAGCGGCAAGCGCTGCCGTCTTCCAACTCCGAGTGAGCACCGCAGCAGAGTCCGTGGCGGAGACGCCAGCCCCGAGCACATGCTCAGGGTCTCGTTCGGGGAGCGTTTGCCAGGCCCCGCCAAGGCGCCGGGCAAACAGCGCGATCGCGGAGGTCACCACCTCCCCATCGAGGACGTTGGCGATGAGCACGGGCTCGGTGGCGATCTCGCCGACTCGATCTCCGCCGGCATTCTTCTTGAAATGAGTCACGGTCTCCGTGCCATCCAGGCCCAGCTCTCCGGCGGCGAGGAGCGCACCGATCACCCCCCGCTGAAACTGGATCAGCCGCTCACTGGATCGGAAGTTGACATCCAGAGTACCTCGACGCGCCTCCGGCGTATCCGCGACCAGTCCGGCCCAGCCGTGCGGATCGCCATCCCGGAAGCGGTAGATGGACTGCCGCATGTCGCCCACGAAGAAACGGGAGAGCCCCGGCTTCATCGCGACGAACGCACGGTAAAGCGCAACCTGGTCCGGGTTCGTGTCTTGCACCTCGTCCACCAGCAATGCAGCGTAACGATCCCGGAGCCGGGCGAGCGATGTACCTGGGAGAGCGCCAGCGGCCTCCTCGCACAGGGTCGTCGCGACACGAAGTAGTTCACCGTTGTCGGCGGCAGCGGACGATGCCAGGGCGCGCAGCGCCAGGTCGCGCGCCGTGCGGGACAGCCTCCACGCCGCGGTTCGCAGCGCATCGGCCTCGTTCATCACCGTGATATTCAGGCAGCCATCCTTGGGGTCCCACCGGTCATATGGATTGAACAGCGGGGTGTCGGGCTTCGCGCCGAGCCCGAGCGCGGCCGCCCGGGCCACCTCCATCCGCGAGGTCAGCGCCTTGTCCTTGGCTGTCACGCGGAGCGCCCAGAGCAGGGCCGGGGGGGCCGAGGCGGGAACCCTGTCCCAGGCCTCGAATTCGGCCAACAGATCTGGAAAGCCGGCCAGGCTCTTGCGTGCGGCGTCGGTGAAGTTGGCGTCGCCGATCGGGGCGGCGACGGCGAGCGCGGTTCGCAGCGCGGCGTTGGTGACATTCGCCACCGAGCGGTGGCGCGCGAGGCGGCCAACAACCTCCAGGCAATTCGCCAGCGGAAGGTGCCCAAGCAAGCGCACAGCGTCGTCGTCGAGCCCCGTGCCCGAGCCCGCTTCCATGGCGTCGCGGGCCGCAGTCTCGAACGCCTGACCCGCGCTCCCGCTAGGCGAAAGGGGACCATCCAACCAGATTGGCTCCCCGCTCGCATCGGTGTAGTGGGCGTCGAACAGGAACTCCTGAACGAGGGCGAACACAAAGCTGTCCACCGTCGTAACCGGCGCGTTCGGCAGTGCCGCCAACGCTCGTCTGCAAGTGTCAGCGTCCGGCGCGAACGGCAGGTACAGGTCGGCTTGCTTGAGATTGTTAGGGAGGCCCGCCGCACATCGCAGGACGCCGCTGAGCCGGTCGATCATCTCGGCCGCCGCCTTGCGGGTGAACGTGATCGCGACAATCTGTTCGGCGCGAGCGCCTTGGCTGAGCTCGTGGAGGTACCGGCGGACCAATTGTACTGTTTTTCCGGATCCGGCGGGTGCCGATACTAGGTCAAGCGTGTGAATCGAGGTGCTCATTTTGACACTCCCCCCTGGGCGGTCACGTCGTCGTCTTCTGGACCCGGGAGCGCACGCAAGCGGCAGGCCTCCTTGAAATCGCAGTACCCCTTGCCGGTGAGGGGGCAGGAGTCGTGCAGCGGCGCAAGTGGGTAGTCGCCGTCCCGGGCACGATCAAGGAGGGCACCATACGTCGCCTCCGCCCGATCCAGAACGTCGCCGACGAGGTCGTGGCGCATGTTTTTCAGGCTGACGACCATATCGTAGGCCACGCGGCGTACCGGCTTGCCCCGAGCGGCCGCGACGAGTTCATGTCGAGCGGCCAGCGCGTAGAATGTGAGCTGCGGGGCGGCGAAGCTCTCCAGCACCTTCGCGGCATTGCCTGGCGGCGCCTTCCCAGTCTTGAAATCCACGATCTCGAGTCCCGCTTCCGCGGCCGGCGCCAACCACTCCACGATGGCGTCTATCGTGCCAGTCACGGCAATTCCGCCCCGCCCGAGCGTCATGGCGGCGGGATCAGAGGCTCCCCCGAAGGCGGCGCCATCCTCGGCCGCGATGATCAATCCGTCGCCAGAGGCGTAATGGGAGGCAGCCGAGCGCAAGGCGGTGGCCTGCCCGATCAACGCGCCGACGACAGCGGGGAACTCAGCCTCCGCGGCTGCCGCCAAAGTCGCGGCATCGGGCTTGGACGCCTTCGCCAACGGGCGTCGCAACGCGACGCGGAGCGCGCCAGCGGATGGGTCGGCGGCGAGTGTCCGAGCAATCACGCCGGCCAGCGCTTCGCCTGTACTCTTGGCGACCCCCGGAATCAGGGCGCTGGCCGCTTCGACGGCCGCCGGAAGGAGCGCCGCGCGCCGCGAAGGCGCCTCACGAAGCAGTTCATCACTCACAGACGTCAGCCGGGTCGTCACGTACTTCCGCCAGTGATTCCCCCAGCGCCTTGTCAGCCCGTGACGCGCGCCGGCCAAGGCTGGAGTCTCCTCGTGCCTTCCCTCCTTGTCGCGAACAATCTGAATCTGGGCGTCCATCGCCCCGGACGTCGCCTCGAGCAGGCGCTTTCGCGCTTCTCCAAGCTCCGCATCGGCGACCACCCACCGCAGGTTTCGCTCTTTCCCAGCAAGCTCCAACACCTTGTGCGCGGCCGTTCCCACGTCACGGGCGCCGGCGTCTTCCTCCATTTCTTCCGGCTCACGGAGTCGCAACACCTCGGCGGCGTAGGCCTTGTACATGCAGGTTGTGAATCGCTCGAGCCGAGTGGCAGACAACACGTAGTCCTTGGGCAGGCCGTCCACCGACTCCGGGGCATCACCCGCGAACCCCAGCCAGCGGCGAAGATCGTCTGGCCGCGCGTCGTCACGGGACAACGAGAGCGCGAGCGTCGGCTTCAACTCCTCCTCTGGAACGGCGCCCGGTGGCCTGGCACCAACGAGTCGGAACCCCGCCCGCACCCACTCGGCATCCACCTGTTCGGCAACACGCGCGACCCTCGGCCCTGCGGGCAGCTCAGCGCGGGCAGCGTTCTCCGGCAGCGGCAGCGCCAGACCGTAACTGTCTGGCGGCGGCTCCGGCTCCGCAAAGCGAAGGTCCAACTCCACGGGAGGGACGACCGCGCGAGCACCCGCGTCATGGGTGGCCACCACCGCCACGCACCGTGTCGCGCGCGAAGCCGCCCAGCGCGCCAGCTCCAACCGTTCGCGAACGACGTCCGCGGGAGTCGAACACCGCAAGGCGGCGAGCGCCGCCGAGCCTAGAAACGGATCGGCCCCTGGTGCAGCACCCAGCCCCTTGTGATGGACATCCGCAAGCACCAGCACATCTGCCCCCCGTCCATCGTACTCGTCGTAACGCAGGATCGCGACGCCCTCCGGCAGGCGCCCACCATCCACGCTGCCGTCCAGCGCCGAGTCGAACAGCTCGTCGGTGACGGGCGACTCCCCCAAAGACCGCAGGGCCCCTCGGATGGCGTTGCCCACCGGATCGTCGGGCTTCGAGAGGCCCAACGCACCAAGGACCTCCGCAAGCGCAGCAAACGTCCCTTTCATGGCCGCCGAGGCGATGGCCTCCAGCTTCCCCAACGCGATCTGCGCCGTGATGCGCACCTCGGCCGAGGTTTCGGGAGGCTCCTCGCCCTCACCGGGTCCGGCGACCTTCTTCCGGTCGAACCCTTCAATCGCCTCGCAGAACAGCTTCACCCACCCAGCCGGCGAATCTCGAAACCGCCGCGTTCCGCGAAGCAGCTTCCGGAATCGACGAGTAGACAAGCGGGAGGTGCGATCCCCGCCGAGCGCCTTGACCGCGCCGAGGCTGGCCTTCCTCGGCGCGCGCGAAAGGACCGGGTGTGTGAGGAGCGTGTACACATCCGGCTGTGTGAGCGTGTCCTCGCCTCTGGCCTCGAAAACGGGAAGAAGCAACCGTAGGACCGCGGCGAGGGCGTGGTGCCGAAGGTTCGCCCCGGGTGGGTCGGCGACTTGGATGCCGTTCCGACGCAACGACGAACGCATGCGATCCTCCGTGGCAGCGTCGGTCACGAGGATCAGCGCCGACGCCGCCTTCTCCACCTCCAAGGCGGCTCGTCGGGCCTCCGCACCGACGTCAGACACCAAGACCGCAGGAAGCCCGACAACCGGCGCAGGCACGGCGAACATCCTAAGCAAGCCGAGTCGTTCCGCGAGGACGCGCCCCGCCCCTGTAAGCGTGCCCGCGAACGTCGTTCCCTCCGGCCCCTCAAAGCCGAAGGGCACGATGGATCCAGGACTCAACAGCGATGCTGCCGGCCAACCCGGGAGGTCATCCGGCACGCCCCACATCGCGTTCACGAGCTGGAGTAGCTCAGCGGGCAGGCCCGATATATCGCCTCCCAACGCCTTCACTCGGTGGGCCTCCGCGACATGCTCCCGCAGGCGCTGCCTCAGCTGTCGCCGATCCCCGAGGCGCGCAGCCCAAGGGTGAGCCGGCGGCAGCCCCTCCAACGCCCGAACACGCGCCGTGAGTGGAGTCGCTGCGCCCTCATGCACGAGCGCCGGCAGCGTCACGACCCGCACGTTCTCCAACCCTCCCTCGCCCGTCAGGAGTTCGGCCAGCGCCGCGCGCCGCGAGGCGCCGGTCCGACAGACCACGATCGCCTCGCCCGCTCGATTCCGAGCGTCGATCACTGATTCGCGAAGGCTCATCCGCTCACCCTGTGCCGACTGTACATGCCGAGAGCCACGGATCCGATGGCCGAGTCATACCCCGAACGGCAGTCGAGCGAAACCTGCGCCGCAAACCATGAAACCTGACGTCGGCCCCGATTCACAAAAGGGGCACTGTGCCGAGCTGGCCCCGGGCTCCTCGTGCGCGCGGCCCACGGCGCGCGCCCGTGCGGTCGGACCGTTGCACCCGGGCGATGGGCTCACTCCGCGTCGGCGCCCGCCTCGGCCGCGCCAACCGCACTCATATCCACCCCCATAGCCACCCCCCTACCCCGCTCCACCGCCGCCCTGATCTGCAACGCCAGCCCACCCGCAAAATACTCGATCCACGCCGTGTAATCCCCGGTCGCATCCGCCGTCCGCAGCGCCGCATAGTATTTGTCCCGATCGCGATTGTAATACGACGACAAATCGAACAGGTACTTGAAGTCGTACCTGCGCTGGAACAAAAGCGCGGTCGTGAACATACGGGCCGTACGCCCGTTCCCATCGAAGAAGGGATGAATCCAAACGAAGCGGTGCTGGGCGATCGCTGCAACCGCGACCGGGTGCTCCCACACATCCGCATGCCCCTTCTTTTTCCCTTTGTCCTTCGCCCCCTCCACCCAGTCCATCAGCTCGTCCACAAGTCCGCGCACCTCCTCCGCCTCCGGCGGGAGGTGATGCACAACACGCTTGGCGCCCTGCTGATCGCCGACTTCCACTGACCCGTCGCGAAACCGCCCGGCGTAGTGTTCGCCGCGCACGCCCTGCACGAGGATGCCATGCAAGTTGAGTAGGTCCCGCGCCGAAAACGCGTAGTCGCGCTGCCCGCGCAGGTCGTCGATCGCGTTGAACGCCGAGTAGTAATTCAAGAATTCCTGCTCGCTCTCGTTGGCAACCTCCAGCGCATCGTCCGCGAGCTGCGCCGCGCGGATCCGGGTGAGCGACGATCCCTCGATCTGGACGCTGGAGAGCGCGTCGTCCACGCGGAACATCTTCTGGAGCGCCGCCGCTCGCGACGGGTCGAGCTGGATGGCTTCGAGAAAGCCGCATCCGCGCTCGATCTGGATCATCTGGCGGAGGAAGCGGGGCGTGAGGGTGTAGGTGGGCTTGAACACGTCGTCTCCCGGAGCGCGCACGCTACCACACTCCGCCCCCCCTCAGAGGAGGCACGATCAGGGCGATGCTCCGAGCCCGTTCGCCCAGGTCAGGCAGGCGTCGCTCAGCATCGCGGCGCCCGACCGCGAACCGCTCGCCGCAAACGTCGAGTCCAGCTCGTTGGCCGACGCGCCGAGTCGAGTCGCGCTGTTCAGCCGAAGCCGGCGCGCGCGGGTGCCCTCAGGGGTGCGCCGGCGCGCGCCGGGCCGGCACCCCGGTCGGCGACGCCGCCTCGCGAACGAGCAAAGCTTCGTTTTTCCGCCGCCGCCGCGCTCGGTCCCGGCCGGTACGCCAAACAGCCTGACTCGACTCTTCCTCGCGGCCAAGCAGGCGGACTCGACTCCGCCGCGCGTCGCCGCGCCGCCTGTCGCGACCGTATTTCGCGCCGCAGCGACCCTGTCGCCGGCCGCGAACCGCACGTCTCCGGCCGCGACAGCCCTCGCGACGCCGTCCTACCCACGCTGGCCCCGGGACTGGGCCGCGAAGTGCGGCAAGCTGAGGCGTCGCCCCGATCTCGCCACGCTCACCGCCGGCGCCCGCGCGCCGCCACAATCGCCTCGTCCTCCCCCAAATACGGCTCCTTGCCAATCACGCCGCCGTCACACCCCGCGCACCACCCGATGTCGCACTCGGGAAGGTGAACGGTCACAATTCCCTCCAGTAAGCGGCGTCGCAGCCACGAATCCCACTGTTCCACGCCGAACCGGTATTCCCCGCCGGCGATGCGCTCAACCCAGAACTGTCCCTCTTCTACCTTCAAGATCTCCAGGCGCGTGAACAAGCAAACGTGCTCGCCCCACTGAACGTCGATTTGCAAGCCCACGATCGGCCGCCCGGGCAGTCGGTGCCCCTGCGCATCGAGCAAAGGTGCGTCGCTGACGACGAGCGCCTCCTCGGCGGACGCCAGGTATTCCTCCCACGGGCGGTCCGGGGCCGGCCGTCCCTTGGCCTTCCCGGCCGAGGCGTCCCTCGGAGTTCGTGCCGTTGGCACGGTCATCGGCGCGAGATCGCCAGGGGCGCGCCCCGGCCACACCGTGCTTACTCGCCATCGCCCGTCCGTGGCCTCCAAAACCCAGATCGGCGCGAGGTTCTCCCGCGGAACGCCGTCGCCCAGCACCGGCGCGAGCGCATCCACCGTGGCGGCCGACACGAAGCACACGATGTCCTCCCCCGCACCCGCCGGCACCTTCCCCTTCGCCAGCTCCCGTTCGTACCGGCGTCGGAGCTTCTTGATCAAAGGCAGGAAAGCGGCGGCGTTCTCCAGCACGGGAAGCCCCCCCATGCGCGGGGTCCACTTGTCGGACCACGCGAGGACGCGCGACTCCATGTCGGCGACCAGTGGCAACGATTCGCGAGTCACAAGCCCGGGTTTCACGCCCTGCGCACACAGCCACCTCCCCGCCTCGACCAGGGCGCCAATCGCTTCATCAGACGGCAGACAATAACGGACGACGACCACGCGCATGAGCTCACCTCGAAGCCCCCTACGCAGGAGGCGCGCCGAACTGTACCGGAAATCGAAAGAAAGTTCATTCGGGCGATGCGCAGGGGCCCGTTCGCCCGGGTCAGGCGAGCGTCGCGGCGCATCGCGGCGCCTCCAGACTTCAGCGTAGATGGCGCAACTTCGCCCAGTCCGCGCGCCGGAGCAGGCCGCCGGCGTCAAGGCGTTCGAAGCGGGGATCTCCCAACACGCGGAGGCAGGCCTCGACCGCGGCGGGCACAGGGTCGTACACAGAGTCGGGCAGCTCCGAAACGGCGGTTCGCACGGCGCGCGGGCTCAACTGGAATACCTTCGCAAGCAAGCCAGTGTCGCGAATCCCCGCCATCCACGCCGTCTCCACCGCGAGCGTTCGTGCGCGTCCGCCACGGGTGAGCGCTTCTGGGCCGACACGCGTGATCGCGCTCACGGCGTCGATCACGTCGTCGATCGAGCTCTCCCTCGCTCGAAGCTGCGGGAACGGCGTCCCCCCAAGCTGGGAGTCGGCATCCGTCGATACGTATCGATGCAAACGCTCGGGGTCGTTCGCCTTCGGCACGAGCGGGAACGCGGCGAGGCCAAGGCGGTCGCGGTACGTGGAGAGCGGCCACGCGAGCGGGCACTCCACGATCTCGTCGCGAACCGGGTTGAGGTAGATGTAACGCCGTGTTCGGCGCTCATGATCCTTGTTCACGATGCGGGTGGGCTCCGGGTGACGCGCGAACGCGCCGCGAGGACCCTCCTTCCCCCGCATCGCGAAGCGCCGTCGCGCGAACGCCGTCTCCGCGCGAGCCAAGCGCACCTCGGCCTTGGGCCAGTCGCCCTTGATATGAACGTGGTCCGGCATCACGAGGAGCGCGTCGAGGTCGGGGAACGCAGCCGCGAACACCTCCAGGCAGGCGACGCCCTCGGCCCAGGTTCGAAAGAGCAGGGTTCCGGGCGCGGCCCAGGCGATGAGGTGGAGCATGCGTGCCGGCTCTGCAAGCGCCGCGCCAACGATACAACCTATGTTTTTCGCGTGAGGGGTGTCGGACGTCCGTCAGTAGGTGACGGATGTCCGACAGGGCTCCGTCGATCGCGGGAGAGCGCGGAGGCGCGGGCGCGCTCGCCGCCGACCGCGAGGGCCGCCCGTCGCCGAAGTCGAGTCCCCCGCGCTGGCCGACGCGCGGAGTCGAGTCGAACTGTTTGACCTACGGAGGCGCGCGGACCCCCGTTTCGAGCGCGCCAGAGCCCGTGGGTCCGCCACACCCGTCCACGACGCACCCTCGCCACACCGGCGAAGCTACGTTTTTTGGCCGTCGGACTGCGCCGGGGCGCCGACCGCGCCAAACAGCCCGGCTCGACTCCTCCTCGCGGCCAGGCAGGGGCACTCGACTCTCCGTTAAGAGTCGCGCCGACTGTCGCGACATCACTTCACGCGACTGCGGCCGAGTCACCCACCGCGAAACCGCGTCGCCCACCCCGAAGGCGCGTCGCCGACCGAAACGGACCCCGCGACGCCGTCCTACCCACCCCGGCGCCGCGGATCAGGCATGAGGCGTCGTCCACAATCCACCCGCCCTCCCGTAGTACAATGCACCCCCACGGAGCGCGCATGGTCCCCGACGGTCACATTCTCATCTTCATCCGCCACGGCAAGCGCGGCCGCGTTCACCCCGACGACGACCTCGATCCACTCATTCCACGAGGGATCGCCCAGGCGGAACGCGCCGGCGACTGGCTCCGCGCGGGGGGCCACATCCCCACGAAGCTGCTCTACACGAAGAAACGCCGCACCCAGGAAACGGCCGAGATCATCCGCGAGCGGCTCGGCCCCGAGCACCGCCTTCTGCCGATGGCGAGGGTCTCCGCCGGCCCCACCGCAGACACGCTTGAGGCGTTCGCAGAGAAACACGGGAGCGGCGCCGCGATTGTCGCTCACCACACGAGCCACGAGTTCATCGTGAAGACCTTCTGCAAACCAGACAAGTACCTCGACGACAACGGCGCGGGGTTCGTGCTCCAGAAGGGCGGTGATACATGGCAATGTGTCGCCCGCCACGCCGGCGAAAGCTGAGCCCCTCCCCGCGCACCTTCGGCGCCGCGGCGTCCCCAAAGTCGAGTCCCCCGCGCTGGCCGACGCGCGGAGTCGAGTCGAACTGTTTGACCTACGGAGGCGCGCGGACCCCCGTTTCGAGCGCGCCAGAGCCCGTGGGTCCGCCACACCCGTCCACGACGCACCCTCGCCACCCGGCGAAGCTACGTTTTTTGGCCGTCGGACTGCGCCGGGGCGCCCACAGCGCCAAACAGCCCGGCTCGACTCTTCCTCGCGGCCAAGCAGGCCGACTCGACTCCGCCGGGCGCCGGCGTGTCGCATGTCGCGACACATTTCTGCGCCGCGAACACGCGTCGCCCACCGCGACTCCCCCGCGACGCCGTCCTACCCACCTTGGCCCCGCCACCTGGCCCCGGCGTCGCCCCCGCCCGCCTCACCACTTTCCACCCGCGCGGTCCACATCCGCCCACGCGGTCCGTAGTACCCTCGTCCCCCAGCCTGGAGCCCGCCATGATCCCCGACGGCCACATCCTCATCTTCATCCGCCACGGAAAGCGCATTCGCAACAAGGCCGATCGCGACGAGCACCTGTCTGACCACGGCGTGGCCATGGCCCAGCGTACGGGGGCGTGGCTGCGAAACAACGGCTTTTCACCAAGCGTGTTGCTGAGCACGCCCTGGCATCGTACTCGGGAGACGGCCGCCATCATTCAAGGCCAGTGTGCCGACACCAAGCCGCCGATCCTGCGGATCGAGAGCGGCCCTGCCTCGCTGGCCCGTCTGGAATTCCTCGCTGAGAACCAAGGTACACGCGCCGCCATCGTCGCCCATCACACGACACAGGAGTTTCTGGAAAACGCCTTCGACCTCGAACCGACGCCGCGGAAGCAGAACGCGATGGTGTACGTGATGGAGAAGCGTGGTGATACATGGCGATGTATCGCCCGCCATCCCGGAGAAGACTAAACGACCTTCAACGCCTAAGTCGGTGAGCCATGGAAACACCAGCCGGTGTTCGGAAGCTCGTGGGCGTTGTCGGCCCACCAGCGCTCCCAGGCGGCGCGGTGGGCCAATTGCACCCGCCACGGGCCGTCGGCGTCGAAGGGGAGGCGCTCGCCGGTGGCGATGACGAGCTCGTCATAGGCGCCCTGGCGCGTGCCGAAGTCGTCGTGTGCGAGGCGCTCGATGAGCGAGCGGATCGTGAGGGGCCGGCCTTCGCGGTGGCGAATTCGCTCGTCGAAGTCGGGACCGTGCTCGGCCCACCAGTCGGCCCACTTCTGCTTGGGGTGGGCGTCCTCGACGTCTTCGCGACGGCCAGTAATAACCTCCAACGCCGCGTTTGCGACGGCCTGGCGCTGCGGGTCGCGACTGCCTACACTCTCGATGAGGCGGGGAACCGCGCGCAGGTTGCCGAGCAGGCCGAGCCCGGCGAGGCTGCCGATGCCGCTCGGACCCTCCATCTCACACGTGCGCATGAGCAGCAGGAAGTACGCCGGTCCGCCGTAGCGGCCGACGATCTCGCCTGGCGACTGGGTGAGCCAACGTTCGCCGCGGGCGAGGGCCTGGGCGAAGAAGTCCACGCCTTGCCACTCGCCGAGGAGCAGCAGCGCGGTGGAGGCCGTCTCCGCCAGCTCCGGCACTTCCAACGCAGGGAAGATGATCTCGATGGACTCGGCGTCGCCGATGCGGCCGAGCGCCGTGATCGCCGCGCGA
Source organism: Deltaproteobacteria bacterium (assembly GCA_014191855.1). GTDB lineage: Bacteria > Myxococcota_A > UBA796 > UBA796 > SXON01 > SXON01. The sequence continues at coordinate 108,008 of BJHF01000001.1, read as the reverse complement.
CGCACCGGCGTGGAGCCCGACTCGGCCAACACCCGGAGCCGCGGGATTGCCTCCGTCTGGCGCCGCCAACCGAGGGTTTCGGCGATGAGCGCGACCCGGGTCGGCTCCGTGTCGGTGTTGAGGGAGCGGACCAACGCATCGACCAGCGTCATGTTCGGCGAGCGGGCGAGGGCGCCGACGAGGCCGCGCTCCGCATTGGGCTGGCGCACTCCTTCCATGAGCAACGCGAGGAATACCTGGGCCGCGGCCCAGGAGGGGTGGCCGGCGAGGAGGTCGACGCCGGCGATGAAGCGCATGGTGGACGGGTCGCGCGCGCGCCCGTCGCTGGCCTGGAGGCGCTGCAATTCGTTCGCGATGTCGGCGGCGAGCACCGAGACCACGCGCTCGTCGGCGTTAGCGACCGCGGAACGATGGGCGAGCAACCGGCGCTCGGGGCGATCCGCGTCGGCGCGCGTCCAGGGCGGGCGCATGCGTTGGGCGTCGTAGCGTTCGCGCGCGGCCTCCGCGCTCAGGTTGAGGTGCCATTCGAGGCTGTGGCCGGGGCGCCCGGCGAGTGCATCTGCGGTCGCGACACCGGCGGCGAGGCCGGCGGCCTTGAACTCGTGGGCGGCTTCGACGGCCTGCGACGCATCCCCGCACCGAACCAGCCTCAGGCGGGCCCAGGCCTCGCGGATCGGCAACTGGAGGCGTTTGTAGCCGTTGATTGCCTCGGTGTAATGAGGCAGGGCGTCGATGGGATCCTCCATCAGGTCGCCGATGCGCACTTCCGCGCGGAGCTCCGTCTCAGGGTCACCTTTGCAGGCGAGCCAGGCGTGGTGGGCGCCGGCGAGGTCGCCGCGCGCGCGGCAGAGATCGCCCCGCACCAACGCAACGCGGGCGTCCAGCGATGTGTCACCGACCTGTGCTGCCAGCTTGGCTGCAGCTTCTACTGATACACCATCCTGACCGCGGCTATGCTCGGCGAGCAGGAGATACCCCTCGCACCGGTCGGCGGGGTTCTTGAGCACCGCAAGCGCACCCCGGACCATCTCGTCCACCCAGGGCTCCTCACGGTACAGCGCGACCCGCGCGAGAGCGAGCTCGGCACGCGCACGGATCATCGGATCTTCACTTCGACGAATGCGGCGGATCACGTCCTCGGCGGCATCGTGGTCACCCAGATCGGTGTGCAGCCCGGCCAGCGCGAACAGCACAGGGGAGAGGTCTGGAGGCACCGCCCAACCCGTGGCGCGGTCGCGGAGGGAGGCGAGCGCGTCGCGCGCGCCGGCGCGGTCGCCGTGGTGGAGGCGCACGCGAACCAAGGCCAGCACCGCCGCGATCGCGATGTCGCCCCCGGGGTGCCGGATGTTCGGCACCCGCTCGGCGAGGAAGTCGGCCAGCTCACGCTCCCAGCCCACGTCGCCGACGGGGAACTGGGCTTCGAGCAGGCGTACGAGGTCGGACGACGCTGCCGGAGCACCGGGGTAGGCGAGGGGCAAGCGCGTGGAGCGCCAGGCCATGAGGAACGCGCCGCGGGCCTGGCTTTCATCAGACCCGAGCAGCGATTCCCCGAGGCGCTGCCAGGCACCGGTGTGCTCCGGATGGAGCGCCGATGCGCGGCGATAGGCGGCGGTGGCCTCCACGGCGTTGCCCGCTTCAAGCAACGCTTCGCCCTGGAGGAACCACAACAGTCCGCAGTTCGGATCGACCTCGAGGCGAACGGCGAGCTGGTCAGCCTCTTCGCGCACGTTCTCGTCGAGGATGCGCGTTTGCGCGATGAGCCAGCGGCTAAAGTGTTCGTGGAGCGGGACGAGGCGCTCGCCATTCCAGCGGCCGAAGTGGTGGCCGAACTCGGTTTCGGCGAACGCCCAGCGATCTTCGTCGCGCGGACCGTCGGCGAACAGGATCACGTCGGGATGCTCGGCGTCGGGAGGCGCAAGATCGGCCACGCCGCGCACCCGCAGGGCGCCACGGAACAGCGTTGCGCCGTTCCACCGTGCGAGAAAACCCTTGAGGGAGGTCGGGAGCTCGCGACCGAGGTGCTGCTGCACCGCGAGCGTGGTGCCGTCGGGAGCCGGGGCGCGCAGGTGATGCACATCGGAGCGATAGCGCTCCAAAACACGCAAAACCGGGTGGAAGGGATCGACGGCTGGTTCCATGGGGCGCTCCGGGTGCGGGGGAGAACCGCACGCGACGGACAGGGGGCAGGAGGAGCGGGAGGCGGTGAGGAGAAAGAGTGTATCGCTCTTGACGTGTCAAAGGAAGCCCTGAGATGCTACCTATGTGAACATGTTGCTCCTGCTCGCTGCCCCCTCCTTCGCCGCCGACGCGCAGCTCGGCGGCGCGGTTGACTTCATCGCTGGCGTAACCGTGGGCGAGGACGGCGGCGCCGCGGCGCTCGGGCTGCGCCAGGCCGAGGGGGATATCAAGGTTGGCGGTCAGGACTTCGCGTTCGTGACCCAGCTCGATGTCGCCGCCACGCTCTCCGGGGACGGCCTGTTTCTGTACTCCCTCGCGCCAGAACGCCTGCTCATCGAGGGCGGCGGCCCCTCCTGGAAGGCGTGGGGCGGCATCTTCCCGGCGTTCTTTCGGATGGAGTCGGTAGACCCGTGGCGGAACCAGATGGTGACGGGCTCGTTGGCCTCGGCGCGGGTGCCGGGCGCGATCCTCGGTGGTGGCGTGGAATTCGGCGGTCCCACCGCGTGGCTCGACCTGCTCGTGGGCGCCCGACCGGCGACCGTTGACGTGTTCCGTCTCGACGATGTCGGGCTCGGCAGCCTCCCCTTCATCGCCGGCGCCCGTGGGCGCTTTGACATCCAGGTCGTGCACTTCGGGGGCGGCGCCTGGTTCGGCGGCGACTTCGCGGCGCTGGGCTTCGGCGGGATGGAGCTGGGCGGGAACGTCGATCTCGGCGTCGTAAGCCCGTATGCCGAGCTGGTGACAGACCTTCAAGACGGGCACGCGGGCTTCCTGGGAGCGGACCTGTTCCCGAGCGGCGTCGTGTCGCCAGGGGCGAGGGTGGAGTTGGACTCGGCGCGCGGCTTCGGCGTGGGCGTGAACGTCGCATCCACGCTGTTCGACATCCTCCGCCTCAAGGGGGAGGCCAGCTATCAGGCCGGGAACCCAGGGATCTACCTGGAGGTGGCGGTGTTCTCCAAGGCGCCGATCGATGACGACCGGCACGGCCGTCCGACGCCGCCAACGGGGCCTGCGGTGACGAAGACGCAGCCGCTGAAGAAGAAGGGGTAGGGCAACGGAACGATCTCCCGGCGGCGCCGCGAGGGGCCGCGAGCCGAGCCTGAACAAGGGACCGGGATCCGCCCCTCGCCCAGCAGGTTAGCCCCGCTTGTGCTCTTGCTCCTCGCCACCACCGCTCAGGCCGGGTTCCTCGGGGGCGTCGCTTGGGTGCCGGCCGGGATCGGGGCGCTGTCGTTCTCGGAGAGCGGGGGGTTTTCGGGCACGCTGTCGAGCGAGTGGGATGGATGGATGCGTCCGCCGCTCACCGCGAGCGCGGGTTGGGTTGGTGGACAGACAGCGCTTCTGGGAAATGTAGCCGTGGTGGAGATCATCTCTGAGAGCGCCAGCGACGAGGTGCACACCTTCAATGTGGGCGGAATCCGCCTCGGTGGCGACTGGCGCCATTATCTGTGGGCACGAACGCCGGGGAAGGTGAATGTGTGGGGTACGGCGGGGGTGTTCGGGATCGTGCCCAACTCGGCGGAGGCCGACAGCGGGTGGACGGTGGCCGAGCAGCAGGAGTCGGACAAGGACAGCTCAGACCGGCGGGCCCAGATCGGCGGGTTGGGTGCGCAAGGCGGCGTGGCGGCGGAATACTTGTTCGCGGATGGGGAAGGAACGCCCGCGGTTGCGCTCGGGGCGCGCTGGGTGGTGCGCGGCTTCGGAGGGTTGGACGTCGAAGAGACGCAGACGGACTTTTCGATGTTGATCAGCACGGAAGCGGCGCTGTTTATTGAATTCACGAGGTAGGCCGTGACCCCCATCCCCCTCCTCGCCCACCGCCCCGAAACCCTCGTGGCAGCGCTGGCCGAACGCGGAGTGCTCTGCTCCCTCCGCGAAGCAAGGCAGGTCCTCTCCCGCGTGATCTCCGACGGCTCCGCCGATCCGACTCCCCGCGTGTCTCCCCGAAAAGCGCTCGTGGGTGCGCTGCACGAGCACGCCGAATGGGCCAGGCCGGAGGTGGTGGAGCGGGTGCCCGACAGCGAGGGAAAAAGCCTGCGATACCTGTTTCGACTGCACGACGGGGAACTCGTGGAGGCGGTGCGGATCGGCTTGTTGAAAGCTGACTGTTTTACGGTGTGCCTGTCGTCGCAGGTCGGCTGCGCCATGGCGTGCGACTTCTGCGCGACGGGTCGGCTGGGGCTGACGCGAAACCTGTCCGCAGGGGAGATCATCGGGTGTTTTCTGACGGTGCGCGACGAAGCGCCGGGGCGGATCACGGGGGCGGTGTTCATGGGGCAAGGCGAGCCCTTCCACAACTACGAAGCCGTGATCCAGGCCGCGCAGGTGTTGTGCAACCCCGCGGGCGGGAGGATCGCCACGGAGGCGATCACCATCTCCACCGTCGGGCTGGTTCCCCAGATCCGGCGGTACACGCTCGAACGGCAGCCGTTCCGACTCATCGTTTCGCTCTCCTCGGCGGTGCCGGCGCGTCGCCTTCAGTTGTTGCCAGTGGCGGGACGCACCTCCATGCCGGAGCTGGTGTCCGCGCTGCGAGACTACGCCGCGGTGTCCAAGGGCCGCCTGACGTTGGCCTGGGTGCTGATGCGCGGCGTGAACACCGGGGACGACGAGATCGCGGCGTTGCGGGAAGGGATGGGCGACCTGCCCTACCAGCTCAACCTCATCGACGTGAACGACAATCGCCCCGACGGTTACACGCGGCTCTCGGCCGACGAATTGACCGACTTCCTCGCGCGCTTGCAGGTGCTCGGGGTGCCGCTGATCCGCCGATACAGCGTAGGGCGCGACGAGAACTCGGCGTGTGGCATGTTGGCGGCGATGCGGGCGGCCAGGTAGGAAACAGGCAGGTTCACCCCGCATCGCGGTGCGGGTCGAGAGCGGAATGCGGGCTGGGGACGGGCGCGGGCGCGGGCGCGGGCGCGTCGGTCCCCGCCGGCGCAACCGAAGTCGGTGTTGACGAAGTTGAACCGTGAGTTCGGTTTCGCCACGCAATCGAAGTCGATGTTGATAGCGATGAACACCGAGTTCAGTTTCATATCGAAACCGAAGTCGGTGTTCACAATCGTGCACATCGAGATCGGTTGGGGCGAGCCCCCGGCGGGCGGAGCCGCGAGGCGCTCGCTCCCGCCGCACCCGCCCCGCGCCCGCGGTAGACTGGGCCGTATGCTCCTCCTCCCCCTCCTCAACACCGCCCTCGCCGGCAGCCCCGAGTCGATCTTCGTCGATCCGGGTCAGCTCCGAATCCTGCGCCTCCCCGGCGTGGACGCCGCGAGCACGCCGGGCGGCGATCAGACGCCGGCGCTGAGCGGGAGCCTGTTCCTCACCCTCCCCGGCGCGGCACTCAAGCTCACCGGTGTGGACGAGCTTCGCGCTTCGATCCCCGCCGCCGACGCCCGGGTTTACGCGGGGCTCCTCGCCTCGGGTGAGCCGCTGATCGCCTCCCTTACCTCCGGTCCGGTCTCGCTCGCCGTCACCACCGGCCTCGCCGGCGAGGTGAAGTGCCACCACGCCGAGATGGAGCGGTTCAACCTCACGTTGAGCGCCACCAACACCGTGCTCAGCGGCCAGCGCGTGATCGCCGGCAGCGAGTCCGACACGCCCGGTGCCTGCCCCGCACCGGTTACGCCCGCGCCATGATGACCGTTCCCCTGTACTGCCTGCTGTTCTTCGCGATGTGGACCCTCCTCGTCGTGTTCTTCGGCATCGGCGTGTTCCGTGTCGGCAACGTGCTTTTGGGTCGAGCGAAGCCGAACTCCTTCCCAGCGGACACGCCGCATGGCCCCGACTGGTACCGCCGCGTGGCGAGGGCGCACGCCAACTGCGTAGAGAACCTCGGGCCCTTCGGCGCCGTCGTGTTGGTCGGCCATCTCGTGGGCCTGACGGACGGTTCATTCGCCAACCTCGCGCTCGCCTATGTCGCCGCCCGTGTGGCACAAACGATCGCCCACATCGCATCCGGGCGCAGCCTCGTGATCAACATCCGGTTTACCTTCTTTATCACCCAGCTCGTGTGCCTGGGCGCTATGGTCGTGATGATCCTGCGCCACGGGTAGCGGCCCAACGGCGAACCCGAGCTTCTACGAGGTCGAGCGGGAGAGCGCCGCCACCGAGCACCACGTCGTGAAAGCCCTTGAGGTCGAAGCGAGCGCCAAGAGCGGCTTCGGCCTCCCGCCGCATTCGAGAGATCTCAAGCTGCCCCACCTTGTATCCGAGCGCCTGCCCAGGCCAGGTGATGTACCGGTCCACCTCATTTTCGATGTTGTTGCGGGCGAGTGGGGTGTTTTCCATCATGAACCCGATGGCTTCCTCCCGGGACCAGCCCATCGTGTGAATGCCGGTGTCCACCACGAGGCGAGAGGCGCGCCAGGTGTCAAACCCCAACATGCCGAGCCGGTCGAGGTCGCCCGAATACAAGCCCATCTCGTCGGCGAGTCGCTCGGTATACAGCGCCCAGCCCTCGACGTAGGCGGTGAACCCCGCGTTCTTCCGGAACGACGGAAGGGCCGGCGCCTCCTCGGCGAGCGCGATCTGCAAGTGGTGCCCGGGGATCGACTCGTGGAACGCCAGCACCTCCGCATCGAACCGCGTGCGTGTTTCGGGTTGGTAGGAGTTGACGTAGTACACGCCCGGCGCGCTGCCATCGGGCGCCACCGGCCAGTAATACGCGATCGTTGTAAACGGCGCTTCGTGGTCCGGGATCGCCTTTACCACACACTCGCCCTTTGGGAGCACGCCAAAATACCCGGGGATGGCTGCACGTGCCTTCGCAAGCGCCGATTCGGCCTTCGCTTCCACCTCCTCGCGGGTGGTGAACCGGAGCGTTGGGTCGTCGCGGAGGCGGGCGAGCAGGCCAGGGAGATCGGTTGTGCCGAGGGTCCGCTCGCCAAGGACGAGCATCTCCGCGTGGATGCGGTCGAGCTCGTCGAGGCCCGTCTGATGGATGTCGTCGGCCGTGCGTGAAGTCGTGGTTTCCTGACGCGCCCTTGCCGCATAACAGGCGAGCCCATTCGGCAGCGCGAACAGCCCCTCCTTCCCCTCGCCGCGCGCTTTCGGCAGGATATCCCCGCTCAAAAAGGCACGGTATCGCTGGAGCGCCACCCGAACGGGGCCTCGAACCTCCGAGGCGAGCTGACTGCGAAACGTCGCCGCGTCGGACTCTGAGAGGTGGGGGAGCGGCTCGCGGGTGGGCGCGAGCAGGGCCTGTTCGGCCTCGGGGAGGTTCAGCTCCCCATCGATCATCGCGATCACCTTCTCCACGGAAACCCGGTTTGCGACGAGCTTGTCGTCCAGGCCCGATTGCAGGTTGCGGATCTCGGTGTCGATGTACCGAGGGAGGCCGCGGTACCGGGAAACCAGGGCGTCGGCGGCGGCTTTGTCGGGGATCGGGTGCTCTCGCCCGAGATCCGCCGCGAAGGTGAAGGCGTTCGAGCGGGCGGAAAACGACCAATCGCTGAACCGGCACGCGTCCACCGCGAGGCCATCCTCAAGCTGCCGCACGAGCACGTCGCGGGTGAGCGCGTCCGGCTCGTTCAGCGCGGTGACGCGGCGCGCGCGGGCCAGGAACGCCTCGGATTTCTTGATGCGGCGGTCGCGGGCGGACGCCGAATTATCGTCCAGCTTTGCATCGAAGCGGTGATCACCGAGCTGGGTTGCCCAGGTGGGTGAGCTCTCAAGGGTGAACTCCCAGTGATCCTCAAGCAGGGCGGCGAGGCGCGCGTCGTTCACCCCGGCGGACGCGGGGCTGGCAGCGAAGGCAGGGCGAGTGGCCATGAGCAGCACCAGGGCGAGCATGGGGCGCAGCTTCACGTGGCTGGGGCACGCGCGCCACCATCGGCGGCGAGATGCGCATAATCCCGCCTCTGCCGGTGCGAAACGGCGGGCATAGTAATAGTAACAACCTGACCCCCGGTGCCACCTTGGAAGCCTACGTCCTCAGCCTCCTGCACTTCAACATTCAGTATTGTGCCGGAGGAACGGCGGGTCTCATCGAGGTTGCCGGGTACGCGAACGACGATGCGAGCGTGCAGGATCAAACGATCATCGAGTCCTTCGACCCGATCCTCACGATGCTCGAAGCCCACCCGACCTGGCAGATGGACATCGAACTGCAGGCGTACATGGTGGAGATCCTCAAGGATCGGCACCCCGAATCGCTCACGCGGCTGCGCGCGTTGGCTGACAGCGGGCAGGTTGAGCTGGTGAGCTTCCACTACTCCGACCAGTTGTTCCTCGCTTATCCCTGGCGCGACCAGCAGAAGTCGCTGGAGCTGACGGCGGAGGTGTTCGCGGACGCCGATCTTCCTTTGTCCAACGTCGTATTCACCCAGGAGGGTCAGTTCGGCGAGGGCATGCTGCAGCGCATGCCGGAGTACGGGTACGCCACGGCGGTGCTGCCGCACAACCTCGCCGAGGCGGCGTGGGGGTCGAACGGGAGCCAGGCAACGTACCGGTACGGCGACGATGTGCGGGTGATCGTGGGCGGGTCCGGCTTCGCCACGGAGGACTACTCGGTGAGCTGGCACTTCCTCAACGACGGCGAACTGTACGCGACGAACGACCTGAACTGCTACCTGGGGCCTGCGTTTGTGTACGACCCGGAGGACATGGCCCAGCGCGAAGCGGAGCTGCAGGCGCAGGAGGACGCGGGCGCCAAGATCGCCTCCATCGGGTCCTTCATGAGCGCGCACGGAAACGACACCGACACCGAGCTCCCCAGCGTGGTGGACGGCACCTGGCAGCCCGATGACACCGGGAATCTCCTGCGGTGGATGGGCGGAATGGGCATCTGGGGGGCGGACAAGGACGAGCAGGTGCTGGTTGGGAACGTGCGCGCGAGGCACCGGCTCGCGGCGGCCGAGCTGGTGGAGGATGCGAACGCGGACTTGCTGGCGGAGGGCTGGCGGGAGGCACTGCTCGGCCAGGTGAGCGACGCGACCGGGTGGAACCCGCTGGAGGTGGAGGTGAGCTACGGGATCGACCACGGTGCGGCGGCGTACGAGCTGGCCGCGGCGTCCGTGGCCGACGCCTGCGCGGAGCGTGGCGCGGACTGGCTGAGCGTGGATCTCGCAACCCACGTGGTGACGCCGAATGGGCGCGTGGCGGTTTCGGGCGGGGACCCGGCGACCGCACCCGTGGCCATCGTGTTCCCCGGGCGCACGGGCACCGCGACGTGGACGACCACCGGCGAGGCCGATGTTTTGGCCGTGAGCGTGCACTTGGACGCAGGCGAGGACCCCGCGATTGTGCAGTTCCCCTGGGACGGCATCGAATATGCCACGATCCCCGCGCTCACGGAGACGATGCGTGAGATCCCGGCCGCGGAGGTAACGCTCGATCCGATCGGGCTCCCGCTTCCGCTCGGCGTTTTTCGGATCTCCGATGGCGTGTGGGGCATCAAGAAGACGGACACCACCCACCTCGCTGGCGTGTACTCCAAGGCGGACAGCACCATCCAATTCCAGGATGAAACTGGCTCGGCCGACGCCCGGACCGGCGAATACCTCGTGGTTCTGGGCGATGCGCCCCGGGCGACAGAGGTCGCGCTCGCGTTGAATGCCTACCCTGTTGTAGACCTGCAGTGCCCTCCCGGGGACATGACCGCCGAGCTTCCGTGCGGCTGCGCGGCGGGGAGCGGGGGAGCCGGCGGGGGAGGCGCCGGACCCAGCGCGATCGCGACGCTCGCCGTGGCCACCCTCGCACTTCTCCGGCGACGCACCGTGGGCGTAGCCGGGGGGCGTGGTTAGCCCTTCGCCATGCTGTTCCTCCTGCTCGCATGCGCCACCGAGATCCCGGAGCCCGCAGGGAACGGAGGGGCTGAAGGCGACACCGCCGCCGACCAGTTTGGCGGCGCCAGCGCCGTGCGCGTGGAGTCCCCCAGCAACGGCGAAACCGTGCCCACGGCGTTCACCCTGCACTACCACGCCGGCGCCGACGTAAAGTCGCTGGCGCTGCTCGCCGACGGGGTGACGGTGAGCGAGGTGTCGGGAAACCTCGATGCCGAGGGCGATCTCGCCGTTACCCTCGAAGAAGGCAAGCCCACCCTGCGCCTCATCGGCTTCGACGGCCAGGGCGCTGAGCTCAGCCACGACGAGCTCACGGTACGGGTGTCGGATTCCGGGCCGTGGGTCACCATCACCAGCCCTTCAGATGGGGCGAACGTCGCCAACCCGGTCACGTTCACCGTGTCGTCGTCGAGCGACGTCACGAGCGTGGAGCTGTTGGCCGACGGCTGGCCGATCGGCACGGTGGACACCGAGGGGGACGGCGAGGGGCAGCTCACCTATTCGTTCTCCGGAACGGGGTACGCCCGCGAGATCTCCGCCGAGGGCGCGAACGGCACCGCGAGCGACGCGATCAGCCTCACGGTGGAGCCCGAGGAGAACCCCGTCGCGTCTGACTTCAACAGCGTCGTGATGAAGTACCTGGAAACGTACCCGACAGACGGATCCAACGGCTACTATTGGCCCTCAGGCTCCGACTGGGATGGCACCACCCGCGACATCTGGTACCAGGATGTTTTGGTGGCCGAGGGCGATCCGCAGGGGCGCTGCTTCTGCGTGGGGCTCACGTGGGAAGTGTATATGCGCGCCTGGGAGGAGGTGGACAAAAGCACGGGCGGAGATGGCTCGATTAACGGCCTGAGCGTCGATGATCTCTACACGTTCCGCGTGGACTGGTTCGTGCGGGAGCTGGACGGCGCGGGGCCAAGCGTCGCAATGGAGAATTACGGCGTGGGCGAGGAGATCACCGACGTAAGCAAGCTCGTCCCCGGGGACTTCCTCCAGTTCTGGCGCCACAGCGGCAGCGGCCACAACGTGGTGTTCATCGACTGGGTGAAGGACGGCGGCGAGATTGTTGGCGTGGAATACTGGTCCACCCAGTCGAGTACCGATGGCATCTCGTACAACACGGAGTCTTTTGGCTCCACCGGCTCCTCCATCGACCGCAACCTGGTGTACGCCGGGCGCGGCTGGATGCCGGCTGACTGGGAGGCCTGGAAATGAGCGAGATGACCTATCGGCGTATGGGAAAAGCCGGGCTCCGGCTCTCCACCTTCTCGATTGGCTCGTGGGTAACGTTCGGCTCGCAAGTCAACGACGACGTGACCCGGGCTTGCCTGATCGCAGCCTATGAGGGGGGAGTCAACTTCATTGACAGCGCCGAGGCCTACGCCGATGGGGCCGCGGAGGAGTCGGTCGGGCGGGTGGTCAAGGAGCTGCGCCGGGAATCCCTTGTGCTCAGCTCGAAGGTATTCTGGGGTGGAAACGGGCCAAACGACAAGGGGCTCTCCCGCAAGCACGTCACGGAGGCCTGCCACGCGGCGCTCCGTCGCCTGCAAACCGACTACCTCGACCTGTATTATTGCCACCGCCCCGACCCCGAAACGCCCATCGAAGAGACAGTGCGGGCGATGGATGTGCTCATCCGGCAGGGCAAGGTGTTGTATTGGGGCACGAGCGAGTGGAGCTACGCGGAGATCGAGCAGGCGTACCAGATCGCGAAGGCGATCGGCGCCACTCCGCCCTCCGTGGAGCAGCCGCAATACAACCTGTTCGCGCGGCACCGCGTAGAAACGGAGTACAAACCCCTGTACGCGGCCTACGGCATGGGCACCACCATCTGGAGCCCGCTGGCCTCCGGTGTGCTCACCGGAAAATACAATGAGAGCATCCCGGTTGGGTCGCGCCTCGCGATGGAGCGGATGGCGTGGCTTCAGCGGGGAGTGAGCGTCACGCGAATTCACGCGGTGCGGCGGGTCACGGCGATCGCGCTGGAGCTGGGGTGTACGGCGGGGCAGCTCGCCCTCGCGTGGTGCGCCGCGAACCCGAACGTCAGCTCGGTGATCACGGGCGCGTCGCGTCCGGAGCAGGTGCGGGAGAACCTAGCCGCGCTGGAGGTGATCCCGAAGCTCACGCCCGACGTGCTTGGGCGCATCTCCGCGGCGGTGGCGGATGCGCAGAACCTCCCCGACGGCAGCCCGCGGGCCTGAAGCGAGGAAGCGGCCCGCCCGGTGGCGCTGCGAGGCGCCGCGATGGGGCCTGCGGAGAGGCCGGGCCGCACGCCTCGCCCATACTCAGCCTAGAACCCCCAGAACCTCGCGCATGTGCACGAAGTAGTGGTCTTCCCACCCGGCCGTGTAGGTGGCGGAGGTGCCCGGGGGCAGCTCCGTGTGCCGCAGCGTGAGTCGCGTACCTTCCCCGTCCGCCTCCAGGAGCAACTCCAGACGACTATCTTTGTCCGTCGCTGCAAAGTCCGCAGTGCGCCAGCTCTGCACGATGCGGTGCGGCTCCTCCAGCACGAGAACTGCGCCTTCGATGTAGCCATCCCAGGCGCTGTAAAGCTCGCCGACTTTTGGCTCCATGACGGCTTCGGCGCCGCCCGTGAACTTGCCGTGCCACACGGGGTGAAGCCACATGGCATAGAGCTTCGCGGGCGGCGTTGCGAAGCGCTCCACCAGCTCAATCGATTCGCGGGGTTTCGGGCGCATGCGGCTCCTGTATTCTCTGGACGACAGGTTAGCACCCGAGGATGCTGCTCCTCCTCGCCGCTACCTCCTTCGCTGCGTCCCTCGACAACCTGGAGATCGGCGGGCCCTGGGGCTCGCCCACTTCGACCGACGGCACCGCGGGCTGGTGGCAACCTGCCGGCTTCGCCGTAGGAAAAGGCACGCGCGTGGACCTCGAGTTTGCATACGAGGATGCGACGATCACCTTCGACCGCGACGACCCCAAGGGCGGTGCCGACACGTACACGCTCAGCGGCCTGCCGCCCTACTTTGGCCTTGCGAGCGAGGTCGGGAAGGTGGGCCCGGGCAAGCTCGGCGTGGGGCTGGTGTTCGCGTTGCCGTTCATCCGCGGCGGCACGGAGGTCACCCCGCCGGGGTCGGGCCACTACCACATGATCGATGGCGACAGCAAAGCCATGTGGATCGGCGCAGGCGTGGCGTACGACGTGCAGAACATCGTGAGCTTTGGCGTTACCGGGGCCCTGGTTCATAGCACCTGGGCCGCCGTCGTCGATCAGGACACGCTGCCGGATCTGCGAGCGGCGATCATCGAGCAGGGCGGCGAGCCGTTCATGCAGGCGTACACCGATGAGGACCTGGAGAACCCCGACTACTCCGCGCACCTCGACTTCGGGGGCGAGAGCGGTGGCCTGGGCGGAAACGGGGAACTGTCGGACGACACCTTCTCCTTCGCCGCTGGAATCCTGGTTCATCCGAACGATCGCTTCGCGGTGGGCGTCACGTACGTTCACGATGCGGTCATCGAAAACACGGGGCCCGTGACCATCGATTTCAAGTGCCCGCCGGACACCGACGTGCTCGGGCGCCAGATCGCCAGCTCGCACGGGGTGTGCGATACGACCGTTTCGGGCGATGGATACGTGGGGTACACGCTCCCCCGGCGCGTCAACTTCGGCGTGATGGTGAAGCCGGTCGAGAACCTGCGTCTGGAGGCCATGGGCGGCTGGGTGCAGTGGAGCGAATATGAAGACTTCCACATCAAGGTGAGCAATACCGACGTCGTGGGCGGCACCGACGCCGCGACCGAAGAAGCGAAGGCGCTCGTGGAGCAGACGCGCGACTGGGCCCGCGCCAACCAGGACAGCTTCTGGGTGGCGCTCGACGGCAAGGTGCAGGTTGGCAAACGCTGGACCTTCGGCGCCCGCTATTGGTTCGACAAGGCGGCGGTGCCCGACGAAGCGCTGTCCACCAACAACTGGGACGCAGACGAGCATATCGTCTCCGGATTGTTGGCCTATCGCCCGGTGAAGTTCCTCCAGATCGGCCTGAGCTACACCCACCACTTCGTAGGCGAGCGCGACGTCAACAACTCCCAGTTCGCCAACACCCTCGAGATCACCGGCGCCGACGACCGGTACCGCTACCCGCACGGCAACGGCGTCTACAACGGCAGCATCGACCGGATCGGCCTGCAATTGCGCGGCAACTTCGGGGAAGATGGGGCGGCGAAGGGTGGGAAGGGCGGGAAGAAGGACTGATTGGGGCGATTCGTTAGGCCAGGCAGGAATGGGGCCGGGGTAGCGCCGAATCGCGAGTGCGGTGGGAGAGGGGCGTCTGCAGGCCGAGGGAGGGGTGCGGTCGGCCGGGCGGCGTCGTGGGGCACGCCCTCGCCTGGTGCCGGAAAGCAGCCATGTGTCGCGACAGGTGACGGAACAGGTGACGGATGTCGCGCCGGAGGTGACGGACATCCGACGCCCGGCCCGCACAAAACCAAGGTTTATCCGTTGGCACGGCGATTGCAGTCTTCCGGGCGATGGATGCCTGGCAGCTCGTGTTTCATAGCCCCCGTCGCAGTCCGTTCCCGCGCGATCGCTACACGGTCCGGCGGCTCGTGCGGGTGATCGTCCGGGTGGTCGGCGGCACATTGCTCGCCTTCCACATCTCCGACACCCATGTGCACGTGCTCGTGCTCGCCGACCGCGATCGCGCGGGGCGACTGGCGCAGGCGCTCGGTCTGGCGCTCGCGGCTGCGACGGCGGGCGCGCTCCCGCCCGCCGCCATCACCCCGATCCAGGACGCCGACCACCTGCGCGCCGCGTTCGAGTACGTCGTCTGCAACGACGAGAAGCACGGCGTTGTACCCGACCCCTGGCGCGAGAACAGCAACCTGCCCGACCTGCTGGGCGCCCGCCGGGTCGCCGTCACGACGGTCGGCGCGGTCCGAGATCATTTGCCGCGCGTGGCCGGCACCCACCTTCGCAAGCTCGCGGGCTGGATCGACCTTCCGCTCGTGGCCGCGACGCCGGAGATCGTGCGCGCCCACCTCCTCGACGCCGCAGCGGCCGCGGTCGCGCGTCCGGATCTTCGGTCGCGACACGGGGACGTGCGAAGGGTGATCACTGCGGCGTGTCAGCTCGCGGCCGATGTCGGCCTGGGCGCCGAGGAAACGGCCGCGATCCTGGAGATCGGTCCCAGCACGGTGTTCCGAAAGCGCGTCGTGGAGCCCGCGAACGCGCTGTGCGTCGCGGCGCTGCGCCTCCAGCTCCAGGTGCGCGTCGCCCGCCCGCTGCTCGACGCCCTCCCGTTCGGAGACGAGCCCGCTCGGACGCCGTGGTCTGAGCGGAAAAAGGTGCTGCCTCGGTGAGCGGCGGCGCGAAGGGGCGGAAAGGCAGGGCGACGGGCCCGGCGGGACGGAGGAGCCCCCCGGGGCGCTCTCCTTGCGGCGGGGGTGGCGGCTCACCCCCCGCCCAAAGAGAGAAACCCCGCCGCCGAGCGACGCAAACGGCCCCGCCCGCTCTCCTTGCCCCAAGGGTGACGCCTCACCCCCCGCGAAAGGAGAGCGGCGCGGCGTTGGTCGGGGCGAAAACGGCCCCGCCGGCTCTCCTTGCGCCATGGGTGACGCCTCACCCCCCGCCCAAAGAGAGAAAACCTGCCGCCGAGCCTGGTGAACCGCCCCGGGCGCTCTCCTTGCGCCATGGGTGACGCCTCACCCCCCGCCCAAAGAGAGAAAACCTGCCGCCGAGCCTGGTGAACCGCCCCGCTCGCTCTCCTTGCCCCAAGGGTGACGGCTCACCCCCCGCGCAAGGAGAGCGGCGCGGCGTTGGTCGGGGCGAAAACGGCCCCGCCGGCTCTCCTTGCGCCATGGGTGACGGCTCACCCCCCGCGCAAGGAGAGCGGCGCGGCGTTGGTCGGGGCGAAAACGGCCCCGCTCGCTCTCCTTGCGGCAGGGGTGGCGCCTCAGCCGCCCGGCAACGGGAGCTGCGCAACGCGAGCCGCCCGCCGCCGCACCGCCCACCGCCGCCAGCCGCGTCCGGCTCGCGTTGCGCCCGCTCCGCCACCCTCCCCGAGTTAGTCCCCCACCCATGCTCTGGCTCCTGATCCCCGCGTTCGCCGCCGATCCCCTCGACCTCGCCGCCTACTCGGCGCGCTACCCGTTGGAGGGCGCGAGCGGCCACGACTGGCCCCAGGTGCAGGCGTGCCTCGCCGCGTGGGGCGCGCACCCGTTCGGCACGGCGGAGGCGCAACGCTACCGCACGGTCGCGAGCTCCGTGCGCGTAATGGGCTTCGGTTCGGACGAAATCGTGGACGACGTGGCGACGAGCTACCCGCAGATCGTGGTCATTCGCCCCAACGTCAGCGTCATGACCCGCACCACGTGGTCGTTGCTCAACCCGAACGGGTGGTACTGCTTCGATACCAGCGTGACCGTCGCCGCGAAAGGTGTGGTGAACCTCGGTTGTGGCGCTCGACTGGCCGACTCTCACGGCTCGGTGGAGGTGCTCGGTGGCACCGAGCGCCGCGGCGGCGTGCAGGTGCTCGGCAAGGTGGAGGTTCACGTGCCGGAGTCATGCCCCGCGGCCACGCCGTAGCGTCGCCCGCCGCGCCGCGATGGCGGGCCACGCCCCTTCGGCGAAGGGGACCGGGCCGCGAAGTGCGGCAAGCTCCGCAATCGCCCTACCCGCCCACGAGCGCCCGAACCTCGGCCTCCTTCGCCTTCTCCCAGGCAAACTCGTCCGGCAGCGTCGGCGCGATTCGGTGCAGCCACGACGGGCCGAAGGTGCTGGTGTACACGTCGGGAAGGGCGTAGACGGGATCCGACATCGCGGCGTCCAAGGTGACGAAGCTCCAGCCGTCGGCGCGCAGGGCGTCAAGCGCGGCGCCGAGGTGGTCCGCGGCGAGCATGTTCACATGGACGAGCAGGACGTGCTGGATGTCGCGACCCGTTTTCTGAACCGCGAGCTCGCGAAAGTGGGCGCTCGCTTCGCGGAGGTGGGCCGGGTAGGCAGCCGCGATCTTCCCCTGCAACGCCGCGTCCGCCCTCGCGTAGCCCGCGGCCAGCCTCCACTCCTCGTTGTCGATGCTCACCTGGGCCACGCGCTCGCCGAGCGCCGCCACGTTCGCGTAGGCGCCATCCCGCTTCTCGACGGTTTCGCCTTGGTGCAAGTACGGGAATCGAAACCACCGCACCGCGCCCGTCCACTCCTCCAGCTTCGAGTCGCAGCGGCGAACGTCTTCGGTCCACGCGGCGAGGGAGCTGCGCGAGAGGTCCATGTGGCTGGCCGAGTGGTTGCCCAGCTCAACGTCAGCGTCTGTCCAGACCTTGAGCGGCGCCTGGCCGTAGACGCGGTCGCAGTTCACGAACGCCGTCGCCGGGATCGAGCGCTGCTTGAGCGCCGCCACCAACCGCCGTGTCGCGTCGAGCGTGTCGTAGCCGTCGGGGTGGCCGCCGTTCCAAGGCAGGTCGTCGATCGTGACGGCCATCTCCATCGGCTCGGCCACTACGGAGGCGCCGGCGCGGCTCCCGGCTCGCCCGCCGGGGCGGGGGTCGGCGCTGCAGCCCCCGCCGCTTCGTCCGCCGCAACCTTCTCCTTCGCCTTCTTCATCATCTCTTCGATGGTGAGGGGGCGCCCCAGGTCTGCGGGGGTGTCGCCACCCGCAGGCACCGCACCACCGAGCGCCGCCGCCTCGTCCGCCGCCGCCTTCTCCTTGGCCTTCTTCATCATCTCCTCGATGGTGAGCGGCCGCCCGAGGTCCGCGGGGGTGTCGCCCCCGGGCGTCGTCGCTCCATCGGCAGGCCCCGCCTCGCCACCCTCCGGAGCCTCGCCCGCTGCCGCTTTCCCATCCCAGGGAAACTCGCTGTAGACCTCGCCGCCATCCCGAAGCGCGAGCGGTGCCAGCGAGATCGTCGGGACATAGATCAGCACGACCAACGCCGCGCAGATGATGCCGAGCGTGGGCATGACGGCCTTCGCCACCTCCACGAACGGCTGACGGAAGATCGCCGCAGCCACAAAGAGGTTGGTCGCAACTGGAGGGGCAAGGTAGCCAATCTCCATGTTCACCACGAACACGATGCCGAAGTGGATGGGGTCGATCCCGTAGTGATTGATCGCCACCGGCGCGAGGATCGGCGCGAACACGAGCGTGGCCGAGATGCTGTCCATCAGCGCGCCGAGCACGATGAGGATCACGTTGGTGAACAACATGAACTGCCAGGCCGGCATGTCTGCGGCCTCCACCCAGCCCCGGATCACCTCGGGCGCCTCCATCTCGGCGAGGAAGTCGTTGAGGCCGAACGCCAGGATCACGATGAGGATCAGGCTGCCCATCAGCGTGGACGCTTCCACCATGATCGACGGCAACTTCTTGAATGGCACGTCGCGATGCACGAGCGTGGAGATCACGACCGCCGCCGCGAACGCGACGGCGCCCGCCTCCGTGGGCGTGAACACGCCACCGTAGATGCCGCCCAGCACGATGACCGGCAGCGTGAGCGCCCACGCCGCACCCTTGATCGCCGACCAGAGCGCCGGCGCGCTGAACGGCTGTCGCGACCCTGGGATCTTGAGCCCCACCCAGATCGCGTACAGAGCGAGGAGCCCGGCGATGAACAACGCCGGTACGAGGCCGGCAAAGAACAAGTCTGCCGGGACGACCGACGCCGACCCCTGCACGCTGATCGCGTAGATCAGCATCGAGATCGCGGGCGGGATCATGCAGCCCAGCGAGCCGGCCGAGGTGAGGATCCCGATCGAGAAGCGCTTCGGGTAACCACTATCGACCAACGCCGGGAACATGACGGCGCCGACGGCCACGAGCGTGACGGGCGAGCTGCCCGAGATGGCGGCGAAGACGATGCACGCGAGGATGCTCGCGACGGCCAACCCGCCGGGCATCCAGCCCACCATCGCCCGCGCCAGATCGGTGAGCCGGTGGGCGATGCCGCCCTTGGTCATGATCGTGCCCGCCGCGATGAAGAACGGGATGGACAAAAACACGTTCTTCGTGGTCAACGACTCCATCTTGGTGACCATGCGCCCGAGTTGATCGAGCGTGGTGCCCGTGGAATCGACCCACAGCAGGAAGCACATCGCGGTGGCAATGCCGACCACCACGAACAGGCGGCTGCCCATCAACGCGAGCGCGACGATGGTGAAGATGAGGATGAGGCCGTTCACGAGGCCACCTCTTCTTCGAGGCCGAGGATCTTCAGCGTGTCATCCCCGCCCAACTTCTCGGCCCCGACCCACACCTTGAGGCCCTGGAGCGCGAAGCGATACGCCAGGACCAGGCTCCCGAAGGGGATCGACGCCATCACCAACCACTTGGGGATCGGGGTGCCGGTCATCGTGCCGGCGGCGTGCTCGGAGTCGAGCCAGGTGTCGAGGTGGCCCGGGATGTGCAGTTCGCCTGAGCCAACCCCGATGATCGACCGGATGCCCAGCACCACGAGCAGGATGCAGAACACGGCCGTTACCCAGTGTCCGAGCGCCGCGACCTTGGGCTGCAGCCTCTCCGGCCACACCTTGCTGCCAACGTCCAGCGCGAGGTGGCGACGCTGGTACGCGGCGAGGCAGGCGCCGGCCATGCCCATCCAGAGCGTGAGCGCGAGCGCGAGCGTTTGCGACCACACGAGCCCGCTCGGCAGCAACCAGACATACGCCCCGATGAAGGCGCCGAAGCCCACGCCCACGCCGATGCCCTTGGCCTCCGCGCCCTTGTCCCCCCGGGTGCGGAACGCGAGCACGCCCAGCACGCTGCCCACGAGCGCCGCCCACACCGGTACCGCGGCCGCGCCCAGCGCGGACTCCAGCGCATTCGGCACCAGCGGACTGTCGTTTGTGGCGCTTACGCGGTACACAACGTCGAGGAACACGACGAGTCCCATCACGGCGAGCATGGCGCCGACGGCGCGTTGCTCCTGACGGTACATCCAGGCGTCGAAGCGGTCGAGCGTCTCGATCAAGCGGCCTCCGGGCGGCCGAGTCTACCTTGTTTGTTCGTCGGCGGGGGAAGCCAGCGCGTCGAGCAGGTTGACGACGCCGCCCGCCACGCCAAACGCCACGCCGGCCCAGGCCAGGACAAGCCCGATCCACGCCATCGCCTTCGCGCCGGCCCGCCCCGCGAGCAGGCGTGCCTCCAACGCTCGAAGCAGGGTAAAGCTCGGGAATACGACGAGGATCCACGCCGCGCCGAGCCCGCCTGCGATCTCCCGCGATGGGCTCTGGCCTCCCTCCGGCACCGGCACCAACGCGAACGGCAACGCAACCAGAAACAGCACGGGCACCCCGACGAGCACGACCCAGCGCAGCACCCGGCTGTGCCGCCGGAGGCGCGGTGCGACGTCGGGCCCCAGGACGGGGAGCGGCTCCAAGGCGAACGCGGCCGCGATCAGGGTCGTCAGCACCCAGCCCCCGAGGTGCACCCAGCCGCCGAGGTGCCACTCCACCCGGCCGAACAGGCCCTCCAGAACCGGGAGCACGAACGAGAAAAACATCCCGATCGTCGCGCCGATGTAGCAGAACGCGGCTCCCAGCACGCGCAGGTCGGGTGCGTCGGGCTGCCGGCGCAAGCCCCACCACGCAAGGAGCCCGATCACGCCGAGCGGCACCAGGGAGAGCGGGACACCGCCCGCGAATACCCATTGCAGCCCGGTGTAGGAGGTCTCCTTCCCCTGGCAACTGTGCAGGGTGACCATCGGCAGCGGCAGCGCCAGAAGCGCCACGACCATCGCCGAAACCTGAACCAGGGCGAGCGCCCTTGATACCGCGCCGCGAGCCGAGGCGACCGCGCCTGACGAAGGGACCGGGCGGCCCGGCTCGCCCGCCGAGGGCTCGCCCTCCGCCTCCAGCCTACTTCCCGCCCGCCTTGCGGTACTTCACCAGCTCGTCCGTTACCAGCTTGTAAAGCGCCGCTTCGCCAGAGCTGGCCTTCTTCATGTAGGCATCCCGCGCCACCTTGGCCGGCGCGTCGAAGCTCGCGAGCTCGGTCGCGGTCGGCGTGTAGACCTGAACTTTCATCGCCGGGAAGTTCTCCAAAAGGATCGGGTTGAGCGCCCGGATCTCCTTGCGCATCTTCGGAACGAGGTCGGCGCGGGCGGACAGGAGCACGGTCTGCTGGTCGGCCGGCAAGGCATCGAAGAAGGTCTTGTTGAAGACGATCGCGGCCGGCTGATAGATGTGGTTGGTGATGGTGAAGTACTTGGTCGCCGACAGCCACTGCGCCGCCGAAGCATAGAGCGCCGTGTTGTCGTAGCCCTGAATCACGCCGGTCTGGAGCGAGGTGAGCACCTCGGTCGTGGGGATCGGCACGGGGGAAGCGCCGAACGCCTTGTACATCTCAAGGTGGACCGGGTTCTCCTGGCTGCGCATCTTGCGGCCCTTGAGGTCGGCCGGGCTTTTGATGAACCCGAAGCTCGACCCGAAGCAGCGGTAGCCGTTCTCCGACCAGAACCCCAGCACCAACCCCTTGGAGCGGAACGCCTTTTCGAGCGGGGCGGAGGAAACACCGTCGAGGATATGATCGGCTTCCGTCGCGGTTTTGAACAAGTACGGCAGCTCAAGCACGTTCAGCTCGGGCACGAGGCTCGCGATGGCGCCGGACGAAGCGGCGACGCCCTGAATCTGGCCACGCTGCGTTTGCTGCACCGTTTCGTTCTCATCGCCGAGCATGCCGCCGAAGAACACCTTGACCTTGATCTTCCCGCCCGAATTCTTCTCGACCATCGCCTTGAATTGCGCGAGACCGTCGGACCAGGGGGTGCCTTCCGGCGCCACCGTGGCGATCTTCAGGGTGAGCACATCGTCGGCCGACGCGCGGGGGAGGAGGAAGAAGCAAGCACACAACGAGAAGACAGCGAGCAAGATCCGACGCATGGTTCCCTCGGGGAAGGCGGCCGCGTTCTACCACGGAACGGGCGCGCGACAACTCCCCGCTCGCCCGGGAACGTCCCAAGTGCGCTAAGCTGCGGGCCATGCGTACCAATCCACGCGAGATCCTCGGCCGCGGGTGGGCCTTCCCCTTCGGGTTCGACTCGGCCACCGGCAGCGTGGAGTGGTCGGAGTTCGAGGAGAACATCCGGCAGAACATCACGATCATCCTCGGTACCAAGCCGGGGGAGCGTCAGATGCTGCCGGCTTTCGGCTGCCGCATCCACGAGCTGATGTTCGCGCCGAACACCCGGGCCACGAGCGCGATCGTTGCCCACCACGTGGAAGAGGCGCTCACTCGCTGGGAGCGGCGCATCCAGGTGTTGAAAGTGGAGGCCGAGCCAGACCAGACGGGGAGCATCCGCGTGGAGGTCGAGTACAAGATCCTGGCGACGGATGCCGTGCAGAACCTGGTTTTGGCGATGGGGGGGTAGGCCCTACCGCCGCCGCGAGCTGCTCGGCGGCACGCCCGGCGCGAGCGGATCCTGCGCGTTCGGGAAGGGCGTCGGAAAGACGCCGAGCTCATACGTCCATGGGCCGACTTGGCTCAACGTGAACCGGCGCCAGAGCTGATCGTCGCGATCGCGCCCCGAGAGCACAAAAGCAACGTCGGAGCTGGGCGGACCGTCGGTCCACGACTCGACGATGTGATCGACGTAGGCCTTGGCACGCTCCTCCACGCGCAGCACGAAGGGCCTGCCGCCCTCCGACGCCGCGCCCAACTTCCCGAGGAGCTGCGTGAACGTGACGCCCTTGACCAGGGCCGTGCCGAGCGCTTCACTCATTTGCGAATAACCTCCATTCCATCATCATGTTCACCGCCGCGGCTCTCGCTGCCCGCCGTAAGCTGCGGGCCGAGCCAGATGCCGCCCTCCGCCTCCTTCACGGCGAACGTCGCGCGTTGGCGCTCGGGATCGGTGAGGCAGGCGCCCGTCGTGAAGTCGTATTGCCAGTCGTGATAGGGGCAACGCACGGTGCAGCCGTCGATGGCGCCTTCGCCGATGGGGCCATCTTCGTGCGCACAGGCGTTGTCGAGCGCGTAGAGCTTCCCGCCCTTGCGAAACACCGCGACGTTCAGTCCCGCGTGAACGTAGGTTCCCGGCTTGTCATCGCGGACGGCGGCGGAGTCGGCGACACGGCGGAAGTCCGAGACCGGGGCGGCGAGCGGGGGGCTGACTGGCGGTGACGCGGGCGACGCCGCGACGGCGGGGCCAGCGCTCGCGGGGGTACCGGCCGCGGGCCGGGCTGCGGCGACTGCGGGGCTGGCCGCGACCGGCTTGGCCGCGGAAGGGCCCGGCGCCATCGCGGTGGGCGATGCGGCCGTCGGGACAGGCACACCCATCCCCAACGCAGCTTTCACCTTGGCTTTGAGCGCATCCCTCAGGCCCATCTATGCAGCCCACTCCGGGTTCGCCGGCGCCTTCCACGCCAGCTCGAGCGCCTCGGTGGCCGCCCACAGCATCAGGAACACCAGCGCGCCATCCTCGGGCGACATCTCCACTTCCTCGGCCTTCTTCTCCTGGTTCTCGATGAGCGCGTGCAGCGCCTCGTCAAGGATGTGGGGCTGCGCACGGTCGGCGATCTCCCGCACCCGGTCGGCGAAGCCCTCCTGACCGGGACGCAGCGCCTTCGCGTGCGACTGGATCTTGGCGGTGGCCGCGTCGATCTCCTTCGCACCGACGCGGCCCAGACGCCCGCCGCCCTTCTCGAACAGGCGAATCACCACCGCGAGCAGGTAGAGCGCCACCTCGCCGGATTGGCCCGGCATCTGCGGGATGTTCGCCTTGAAAAAGCGGCCGAGGCGCGACTGATCCTCGACGAGGCGCCGCGCGATGGACTGGAAGGCGAGCCCCTGTGCCGCGCACTCTTCGGACCACCGGTGGACGACATCGCGAGGGAGCTGGGGGTTCATGGGCCCGGGCTAACGCGCGGTACGCGGCGTGCCTACGGCCAGCGCGCCTACGCCGGAAGGAGGCGGGCGGCGACGCGCTGTACGGCGCGCTGCACCTCAGCCCGATTTCGCAGCCACTCGGCGTGCGCTTCGGGGCCGACCTGATTGGTAATGCCAAGGATCGCGACGAACCGCACCCCCGCCGCCGCGCACGCATAGGCCACGGAGAACGCCTCCATGTGCTCGACCTCCCATCGCTCCCCGTGTTTCGCGGCAAGCCCGGGATCGGTGGTGATCGCGATCGCGGTGAGGACTCGCGCATCACGGACGCCCACCCGGGCCGACAGCTCTGGATCGCCGCGCAGATCGCCAGGTGCGAGCGGCACATAGCCGAGCCCAAGGGCGCGCGCGGTGGACGCGAGGCCGAGGTCCGAGGCCACCACCACCTCCCCGACGGCCGGCCCGCCTGGGTAGGCGCCGGCGGTGCCGATCAGTACGAGTACGTCGGGGCGTTCAACGGCGAGAAGCCGGCCGGCGGCCACCGCCGCCGCGATGGGCCCGACGCCCAGCGCCACGCCCGGAAGCTCGCCGAGCTCCTCGGCCACCGCAGCGCACAGACGCACGTTCATCGATAGACTCGTATCATGAGCCGCCGCGACGACGCCGAAGCCTTCGAGACTGCGGGGCGCTGGGCCGAGGCCGGCGAAGCGTGGCGTTCGCTGGCCGAGGAGCACGGCGCGGCAGGGCGGCGCGGGGAGGCAGCCGAGGCGGCGACACGCGCGGCGGATGCGTTCCGACGCGACGACCGCCCAGCCGCCAGCGCGCGAATGTTACGGTTCTCCCTGGAGCGGCGGCAGGCGACGGTCAAGGACGCGGTGCTGCTCGCCGGCGCCCTCCTCGATACCGGCGAGATCGATGCCGCCGTGCAGATCGCCGGCGCCGCCGCTGACGGCGCACCCGACGACTCGGCGCGCGCACTCGCGCTGGACGTGTACGCCGGTTCGTTGCTCGCCTCCGGTCGCGTCAAGGAGGCGCGAGCGCCGGTCGACGAGCTGGCGCGGGGCGCGAGCGCTTCATCCCGGATGGCGGCAGCGTTTCGCCAGGCCCAGCTCGCGCGCCTGGACGGAGACCTCCGTGCGGCCGAGGCCCAGTGGCGCGCCCTCGCGGCGCAGCTCAGGCCCCACCCGGCGGCGGCGGGCGCGCTCGCCGCGACGTGGATGGACCTCGGCGAAACGGCCGTTCTCCGCGTCGCCCTCCGCGGAATCGCCTGGTACCCCGAGAGCGATGCCCCGGAGGTCGACGAAGCCGAGGCGGAGGCGTGTTTCGCGCAGGCTTCGGCGGCGTGGGCGCGCGCCGGACGACGCGCGGGATACCTCCGGGCGGAAGCGTGGCGTTCACGGCTCAGAATGGCGTCGGAGCCGGGGCCCGCGCCGGCCTTCGCGGCCACGGTGGACACCGCAGTTGGCTACGCCGACGAACGCGGGTTGGTGGGGATGGCGGCGGAGATGCGGGTGGCGCGCGCGATCGTGCGGCGAAGCCCGCTCGACGCGCTGCACGCCGTGGAACTGGCGAAACAAGCGCCGCTCGCGAGAGGGCGCGCTCGTGTCGTGGCCGCGGAGCTTGGCGGCCCGTTTCAGCCGGAGTTGGCGCTCGCCGAGCTGGCGTTCGACGTGCCGTGGCGGGCGCGGGCAGAGCGGGCGCGCGGGGGGTTTGAGGCCTGAGCCGCGTTACGTGCCAGCCGTGGACACGTCGACCGTCGTAAACGTGCGCGTACAGGTCATCGACCTGAAGTCGTTCACGCTCGATCTTCAGGTTCCTACCTACCTTCCGGCGCGCGACCTCACGCAGCGCATCGCGCGGGACGCGGGCCTCGAAGCCCACTGGGCGGACGGCAAGCGGCGCCTCTACTACCTGCGGGCCCGGGGTCGGCTCGTGAACGAGGGCGAGAGCCTGCAGGATCTCGGCGTCGTGAACGGCGAATTGGTGTACCTGCTCCCCGAGCCGCCGGCCGGCAGCGGCGTGGTGGAGCAGCCGCCGGACTATCCGGAGACGCACGATTATGCCGGTGCAGGCTGGCTCATGCTGTTCGGCAGCCTCTCTGGCGTGGTGGCCTGGGCGGTGGCCTGGGGCGTGGCGCTCACGGCCTCGCGCGGCTGGCTCATCACCACGATTCCGGGCCTTGCGCTTGGACTTCTCTGCGCCTCCCTCGCCCGACACGCCTGGGGCGGGGCCGCCAACCGGGTGCGCGTGCCGGCGACGGCGCTATTCCTCGTCATCCTGATCACCTTCGTCGCCTTCCTCACCCCCGTCATCGTGAACGACGCGAGCTTCCTCGACGTATACGCGAGCGCAATCCCAGGCTTCGTGCTTGGTTTTGGCGGCGTTTTCGTGGGCTGGCTCGCGTGGTGGGGCGGGGTGGAGGTGCTGCCCCCGCGCGCGGTGCAGGTCGTGGAGCAGCAGGCGCAGCAGGTCGTGGCCATCGCGTGCGCGATCTGCTCGCAAGCGATCGACCCGACGGTGCGGCACGACTGCGCGCACGGCTGCGGCAAGGTGTTCCACGCCGGCTGCCAACGCGCAAAAGCGAGCACCTACCGGGGAGACAAGGGGAAGTGCGCGGTGTGCGGGGTGCGGGTGGCGTAGGAGATGGGGGTGGTTTGGGCGATCCCGTAGGCCACGTAGCGGGGCCAGGGGGCGTCGCCCGGGATCGCGCTACCGCCGCACACCCAGGAACAACCCGCGGTCTTTCATGAGCCCATCCGGCTCGAAGCGCGTGGTGAAGCCCGCCTCCTCGAAGGCGGCGCGCATGGTCTCCCGCGGGCACAACCACATGCGGTGATGCTCGACGAAGTGCTCGACCGGGAACCCCTTTCGCCCAACCAACCAGTGCATGTCCATCACGGCGATGTCGCCTTCGCGGCCGGTGGTGTTCACGCGCGCGATCCGGAGCTCTGGCTTGTCGTGCAGCGTCATGAACGGGCGGTCCACGGCCCAGGATTCGGGCTCAAGCCACGGCTCTACGATGAGCGCGCCGCCGGGGCGTACGGCGGCGGCGAAGGCGTGGGCGCAGGCGCGGAGAGAGCCCTCGTCGAGAAGGTAGCCGATGCTCGAGAAGAGGCAGAGCAGCGCGTCGAGCGGTTCGGCCACCGCGAACCGCGTCATGTCGGCGGCGAACAGGTGTGCGCCCGGCGCCTTCGCACGGGCAAACGCGACCATTCCGGCGTTGAGATCGAAGCCCGACACCGCGTAGATATGGCGGAGGTGTTGGAGATGGTTCCCGGTGCCGCAGGCCGCTTCCAGAACGCTGGAGCCGGGGCGCACCCCGAGCGCGCCCAGCAGCTCGGCGAGGCGGATCACCTCCCCCCGGTAGTCCTTCCAGGCGTAGATCGCGTCATATAGCTCGGGGCGCGTGGCGTAGATGGTGTCGTCGGTCATGGTGCGGGAGCGTAGCGCGACGGCGACGGCCGAGAAACCAGCCGGCTTCCGGGGGGCGCGAGCTGGCCAAGCGCCTCCGTGCCGCCCGCCGGGCCCGCGGCTGGACCCAGGCGGAGATCGCCCGTCGGAGCGGGCTTTCGCTCGCCACCGTCGCGAGGCTCGAGCGCTCAGGGCAGGGGCAGAGCTCCTCGCTCACGCGGCTGTGCGCCGCGCTCGACCGCCTGCCGGACTTCGAAGGGGTCCTCAAGCCGGCCCCGCCCACCACCCTGGATGAGCTTCGGCGCCGGTCCGCGTGAGGGAGCTGGGGATCTTCCGGCGGGCTGGTCGGCCTGGCTCGTGAAATTCCCAACGGTCAAGGACGACGCCGACGTGGGGCGGCGCGAGCACGCGTGGATGGCGGCCGCGGCCGGGGTTGAGGTTCCGAAGTGCCGGATACTCCCCCTCGCGGGGATTGGCGACGCCTTCGCTGTGCGGCGTTTTGATCGCCGGCCCGGCGGCGAGCGCGTTCACATGCGCTCCGCCGCAGGGGCGCTGAGCTGCGACCTCCGCACGGCGCGGGCCGACTATGAGCACCTGCTCCGCGCCACTCTGGCGGTATGCGGCGGAGACCAGGCCCAGGTCCACGCGATGTTTCGGCTCGCGGCGTTCAACGTCGCCTCCGTGAACGAAGACGACCACCTCAAGAACTTCGCGTTTCTATTGGATGCCACCGGCCGCTGGCGGCTCGCACCCGCCTTTGACCTGACGTATTCGCCACTGGCCGTGGGCGGTCGCTGGACGACGGTTTGCGACGTGGGCCGGGAGATCACGCGGGTGCATTTCCTGGAGCTTGCTTCGCGCACGGGCATCAAGCCGGGGGCGGCGCGTCGGATCCTGGAGGACGTGACGACAGCGACGAACGAGGAGCGGCGGCACCTGCGGGCGGCCGGTTGCGACGGTCCGGTGTCGCGGGCGGCTGGCACGGCGGTAGCGGTGGCAACAGCGCGGCTACGCGGTTGAGCCGCCGACCGCCGCCGCGATTCGCCGCCACCTTCGCCCAGAAAAGGCAACCGGGCCTGGCGAATCGCCGAGACCAGCCCTACTCTTCTTCCTCGCCCTCGCCGCCCTCGCCACCGTTCTCGCCGCCCTCGGGGCCGCCCTCGCCCTCGCCTTCCGAACCATCGTCGCGCATGGCGCCGATGCGACGGGACCGGGCGGACCAACGGCCGCCGGCGTCGTCTGCTGGGGGGACGGGGAACTCGCCGTAGGTTTCCGCATCCCAGTCGAGGCGCAGCTCGTACAGCGCCCGGTCCCAGCGGGCGAGCATCGGCGGGATGGCGAAAGGTACCGCGAAAGCACCAGAATCCCGCGCAACCCGACGGATCGTCTCTTCGGCTTGGAGCGGCTCTGCCGTGTAGATCGCGACGGCGGGCCCGTGCTTATCGAGGTGCAGCAGCACGACGGCCAGCGAGTGCTCCAGCACCTCGGGCAGCGCGGACGCGGCGTACAGCTCCTGCGGAGTCTGCGTTGCGTCGGAGAAACCGCTCAGGTGGTAGATCGCATCGAGCAGCTCGGCGGACACTTGGGTGCCCTTTACGACGACGAAGCCCTCGGCTCGCGGGCCAGGCTCACCCTCAATCTCGCCGTTGAGCAGCTCGTCCACCACCGGTCCCGCCGCCTTGCACACCCAGCGCACGGCCGAGCGGCTCCGGATGCCGCCATGCATCGGCTCCACCCAGTCTTCTTCGAGCACCAGGTCGTCGGGGAGGGCGATGGGATCGCCGGTATGGCAGAAGGCGAAGACCGTGGCGCCGGGGAAGAGCTCCGCGAGCAGCGTGCCCGCGCTCACGCCCGCAAAACGGTAGCCACGAAGGGCATCCCTCGCGCTGTCGTCGGTGAACTGCGCGCCGCTCACGACGTTGCGGAACACAACGCAGCTCTCCGCGTCGGGCAAGCCCTCCAGCCAGCGCTCCCGCCCACGGCAGAGGCGGCTCGGCGCACCAGATTCAATGACATCGTTGCAGTAGCCGAAGGCGCGGACCATGGCCCGGCGGCTAACACGCTGAAGGCGCTCCGTGGGTTACGCGCGCCGGCCCTTCGGAGCCCGCCGTGTCCGAGCGTTTCTACATCACCACGCCCATCTACTACGTGAACGATGTGCCCCACATCGGGCACGCCTACACCACCATCGCGGCCGACGTTGCCGCGCGTTGGCACCGGATCAACGGGCACGACGTGCGCTTCCTCACCGGCACCGATGAGCACGGTCAGAAGGTGATGCGGGCGGCGGAAAAGCTAGGTCGCACGCCGCAAGAGCACGTGGACATCACCGTGAAGCGCTTCGAGGCGCTGTGGGCGAAGCTGAACATCCAGGTGGACGACTTCATCCGGACGACGGAGCCCCGCCACCAGCGGGTCGTGCAGGGCTTCTTGCAGCAACTCCACGACAAAGGGGAGCTTTACCGCAAGAAGTACGCCGGTTGGTACTCGACGAGCGCGGAGCGGTTCTGGAGCGATGAAGAGGTGGAAGCCAAGACGGGCGCCCCCATCGCCGACATTCGCGCCGGCAAGGTCGTTGGCCTGTGCCCCGACTCCGGTCAGCCCGTGGAGTGGGTGACGGAGGAGAACTACTTCTTTCGGATGAGCGCCTACCAGGAGCGGTTGATCGCCTGGATCGAGGCGAATCCCCGGTGCATCGCGCCGGAGAGCCGCAAGAACGAGGTGCTCGGCTTTTTGCGCAAGCCGCTCGAAGACCTCTGCATCAGCCGCCCGAAGGCGAGGTTGTCGTGGGGGATTCCGCTCCCGTTCGACGAGGACTACGTCACCTACGTGTGGTTCGATGCGCTGAGCAACTACGTGAGCGCGCTCGGGCCGCCCGAAGGCGGGTTGCACCGGCGCTTCTGGCCGGCGGACGTACACCTCGTAGGCAAGGACATCCTGACCTTCCACACCGTCTACTGGTTCTCGATGCTGTTCGCGCTCGGGCTGGAGCCGCCGCGGCAGGTGTTCGCCCACGGATGGTGGACGATCAAGAAGGAGAAGATGTCGAAGTCGATCGGGAACGTGATCGATCCGAACCGGCTCGTGGAGGTGTTCGGGGTGGATGCAACGCGGTACTTCCTGCTGCGCGAGATCCCCTTCGGAAACGACGGCGACTACTCGCCGGAATCGGCGTTGCTCCGCTTCAACAGCGACTTGGTGAACGACTTCTCGAACCTCGTGCACCGCGTCGTGAAGTGGTCCTCCACGCCGCTCGCGGAGCCGGCGCCGCTCAACGAGCTGGACGCTCAGCTCCAGGCCACCGCGCGCCGCGCCACGGAGAGCTTCCGCGCGCACATGGACGGCCTCGAGTTCCGCGATGCGCTCCAGGCGCTCTGGGAGCTGGTGAGCGCCGGCAACAAGTACGTCGACACCGTGGCGCCCTGGGCCCTGGCCAAGTCGGGCGACACCGCGCGCCTCGCCGAAGTGCTCCGGATGCTGCGCGAAACGCAGCGGATCGTGGTCTCACACCTCGCCGCGTTCTGTCCCGCGTCGTCCGCAGAAGTGCTGACGCGCCTCGGCCTTTCCGCGCCGGATCTCTCGGCCGAATTCGACGTCCTCCCGACCGGATCGACCGCACGCGCCGGCGATCCGCTGTTCATGCGGCTCGACAACGAAGCCACCATCGAAGCCCTGGGCGGCGCGCCCGCGAAGCCCGCTGCCCCCAAGAACGCCCCCAAAACCAAGGAAAAGCCCGTGTCCGACCCGACCCCAGCTACGACCGCTCCCGCCGCGCCCGCGCCGGGCTCGACCCTGATCAGCTACGACGACTTCGCCAAGGTGGCCCTGCGCATCGGCGTGATCGTCTCCGCCGAGAAGCACCCGAACGCGGACCGGCTGCTGGTGCTGAAGGTGGACGTCGGCGAGGAGACGCCGCGGCAGATCGTCGCCGGGATCGCCAAGGTGTACGAGCCGGAGGCGCTCGTAGGCAAGCGGATCGTCGTGGTGGTGAACCTGGCGCCCGCCAAGCTTCGGGGCGTTGAGTCGCAGGGCATGCTGCTGGCCGCCGGCGGCTCCGATGTCGCCTCGTTGCTCACGCCGATCCACGAAGTTCCGGCAGGTAGCGTCGTGAAGTAGTCGGTCGGGCAGGGGGGCGGCGGCGAATCTGGATCGGCGCCCCTCCTGATTTTACACATCCCCTCTTGTCACACTCCCCACTTCTGTGTCGTTAATGCGACCGACCCCGGAAGAGTCTCGCCATGCGCTTTCACATCTCCCTCTTGATCGCCCTCACCGCCTTCGGCTGCTCCGAGTACTCGGTCACCAAGACGACCGACGTGAACACCGACGAGCCCGTCGATGGCGACCCGGACATCGTGGTTGATCCTGAGAAGATCAACTTTGGGGACCTCGCGGTGTTTGAGGACGCCTCCCTGGTGGAGACCGTGACGATCTCCAACATCGGCACGGGCACCCTCAACATCGACGATCTGCGGCTGGCCGACGACTCGATGCCCTATGAGATCAGCGCGCTCGGCTCGATCCTCCTGCCGCCCGAAGCCTCGACCACCTTCACCGTCACCTTTACGCCGCTCTCGGCCGAGGAGTACAACACCTCGGTCTTGATCGACAGCAACGACCCCGACGAGGCCACCTCCGAGGTGAAGCTGCTCGGCCAGGGCGTTGCGCCGATCATCGAGCTTGATCCGACTACCTACGACTTCGGCACGATCTACATCGGCTGTGAGTCGCCGCAGCCGGTGACGATCAACAACGTGGGCAACGCCGACCTGATCGTGTCGGGCTTCGACTACATCACCGCCAGCAATGACCTGGACGTGGACGACAACACGGCCGTGAACGGCCCCTTGCCGTGGACCATCGTGGCGGGCTCCTCGATGCAGGTGTTCGTCGACTACGCCCCGCTGGACGACTACCCGGATGAGGGGCACCTCGTCGTGAAGTCGAACGACCCCATCCAGCCCGAGGCACAGGCGCACCAGACGGCCTCCGGCGAATTGTACGGCGAGAACCTCGACGTGTTCGAGCAGGCGCTCCAGAACTCCACAGACATCCTGTTCATCATCGACAACTCCTGCTCCATGGGCAACGAGCAGTCGAACCTCGCGAGCAACTTCACGTCGTTCGCCGAAGAGCTCGCGGTGCTCGAGGTGGACTTCCAGATCGGCGTCATCACGACCGACGACCCGAACTTCCGCGGTGACATGCTCACGCAGGACACGGTGGACCTTGAGGCCGACTTCGTTGCGCAGGCGGTCGCCGGCACCGGCGGCAGCGGCGACGAGCGGCCGACGCAGATGTCCTACCAGGCGGCAGCGGCCGGCGCGGACGCGGGCCCCGGCAGCGACTTCCTTCGGGACGACGCGATGCTCGCGTACATCTACGTGTCGGACGAGCCCGACTCCAGCCCCGATTCGTGGGTGAACTACCTCACCTATGCGCAGTCGCTCAAGTCCGATGCGGACATGTTCGTCGCCCACGCCATCTCCGGCGACTGGCCGATGGGCTGCGCCGATGCCTCGGCGACGAACAACGTCTACGAGATGACCGCCGCCACGGGCGGCCTGTACCTCTCGGTGTGCGCCACCGACTGGGCGAGCCACCTCCAGACGCTGGTCGACAACTCCACGATGGACTTGTCGAGCTTCGAGCTGACGGACTTCCCGGTGCCCTCCACGATCGTCGTCACGGTAGACGGTGTGGTGCAGACCACCGGCTGGGAGTACGACCCGGTTGACAACTCGGTGAACTTCGACGACGACCACATCCCCGCGGGTGGGTCGACGATCGAGGTGCAGTATGCCCTTTACGGGAACTGCTCCGAGTAGTTCTCTGAGCGCCCAGAGGCGGGTAGGGGGTGCCGCCCCTACCGGTGCGCGCGAGTAGCGGCCGCCCCCCGTGGCGGCCGTTTCTGCGTGCGCCGCTTCGGCTTTGCGCCGGCGTTTCCGGTCGCTCACTGACCCCCGCCGTCGCAGCAAGCCTCCGCGGGATGTTCGGGGTTCTGCCATCCGGTTTCGGAGGACTGCCGGCCGTTGTACCGTGCACTGAACGGGCGGGTGACGCCCCCACTGGAGCCGGCGGACGTCCCGCTGCGGGACTCCGCCGGGCCAGTGGGGGCGGCAGGACCCGGCGCTGATCCTGGTTCTTGCTCCTGCGTTCCAGAGTACCGGCGCGCCACCCCGAGCCTCCCGCCCCGACGGCGCCGCGTCCTGCAAGGCGGTCTCGGAACGCGCAGGCCGGTTACGTACGCCGCTTCGGCGTAATCAGCAGGTTGTACGCCACCGAAACCCGCAATTCATCCGTGAAGTGCGGGTGCACAAAGTGGTACAACGACGACGGGAACAGGATCGCGAGCCCCGGCTTCGGCGGGTACACGAAGTTCCCGCCCTGGCCCATCGGGCTGAGCCACGGCGTGGGATTGAGGAACTCAATGTGGCCCGAGGGGTCTCCCGGCGGATTGTTCGCCATCGACCCCACGGAAACGTAGAACACCCCCGACCAGTGGAGCGGGAAGTGGTGGTGCGGGGCGTTCCACCCGCCGTTCCCCAGCACGTTCGCCCAGGCGCCGGCGAGGCCCAGCTCCGTCGTCGCCCAGTTGTCGTAGTACTTCGCGAGGGCCAACGTCCCGAACTTCACCACCTTCTGGAGCATCCATGCGATGTGTTCGCTGGGATGGTTCAGGAACTCGTCGCCCGAGTGCCATGCGTTGCGGTTGCTACGCCGAACCCCCGGATACTTCGCCCGAAGCTCCAGGATCTCCTCCAACATCTTGGCCTGCCGCGGCTCGAACCCAGCCAGCACCGTGGGGAAGATCGGGAGCGGGAACAGGGAGATGGGCGCGAAGGGATCCGGCGTGCTCATGTGCTTGTTCGTAACCGGCCCCGGATGGCGATCTCAGCGTTAGAATTCCGGAGTGGACTTCCGCATCGTCTGGGATCAGCCTGAACCGTGCCCCTACCTCCCCGGACAGACGGCGCGGCTCCCCTTGCGGGTGCCGAAGCGGATGCTCCGCCCCGAAGAGACGGACGCGCAATTGGCGGCGGGAGACCGGCGGTCGGGCCGGATGTTGTACAAGACGACCTGCCCTGCGTGCGCAGCGTGCGAGCCGCTGCGGGTGCCAGTTGCCGAGTTCGTACAGTCGAAGTCGCAGCGGCGCGTGTGGGCCAAGAACGTCGACGAGGTGACGGTGCGCGTGGGGCCGCCAATCATTGATGATGCGAGATTGATCCTATTCAATCGCCACAAGATGGAGCGTGGCCTCTCCCGCAGCGGGGAGCCGATGACCGCCCTGGCCTACCGACAGTGGCTGGTGGACACGTGCATGGAAACCGTGGAGGTTGCCTACTTTGAAGGCGACAAGCTCATCGCGGTGAGCATCCTGGACCTGGGCCTCGTCGCCGCGTCGAGCGTATACCACTTCTTCGACCCGGATTCGTCCAAGCGCTCCCTCGGTGTCTTCTCCGCGCTCATCGAGATCGAGTGGCTTCGCCAGCAGGGAAAACAATGGTACTACTTCGGCCTTTTTGTGGCGGACTGCTCGCATCTCTCGTACAAGGCCGACTACCGACCCAACGAGCGATTGGTGGACGGGTCGTGGCGGCGTAGTGAGTGAGCACGCCCCGACGAGCGTCGTAAGCCGCGCCCGGGCGGGCATGCAGCGCCTCTTCGGCGCGATGAAGCAGCGCTTCGGCGCGAGCGGGGGGGCGAGCGAACCCCGCCGCCCGGCCTGCGCCGGCCTGTGGGACACCCCGATGGTGACCGTGAACGGCGATCTTACGACGTGTTGCCTCGACGAGCGCCTTGAAAATCGCCTTGGGAACATCAACGAAACGCCGTTGGCCACGCTGTGGAACGGCGAAACCGTGCATCGCTGGCGCATCGCCCACGCGGAGGGGCGGTTCGAAGACTCGGGGCCGCTTTGCACGCGATGCAATTGGCGCAGCGCCGGGGCCGTGGACGAGGCGCGGCTGCAAAAGTACCTTAGAGAGACCGGCGAATCCACCCCCCACTCCTGGCTACGCTCCGCCCTCCATGCAGCCCGCAATCCGCACCGAAAATCTGGGTAAGACCTACCTCTCCGGCTTCCTGCGCCGTCCGTTTGTCGGCCTGGAGGGCCTCACGTTGGAGGTCCCCGCGGGCGTGAGCTTCGGTTTTGTGGGCCCGAACGGGGCGGGGAAGACGACGACGATCAAGATCCTGATGGGGCTCCAGCGCGCTACGGCCGGAAACGCGTGGATCTTTGGGGTGCCCATCGACCGCCCGGAGAGCCGCCGCAGCGTCGGGTTCATGCCGGAGCGCCCCTACTTCTACGAGCACCTCACCGCGTGGGAGTTCATGGACTTCTACGCGCGCCTCTCCGAGGTTCCCGCCGCCGGACGCAGCGCGCGCATCGAGGGACTGCTCAGCCGCGTGGGACTGGAGCGGTTCCGGAACGTGCCCCTACGAAAGTACAGCAAGGGCATGTTGCAACGCGCGGGGATCGCCCAGGCGCTGGTGGCCGATCCGGAGCTGGTGGTGCTCGACGAGCCGATGAGCGGGCTCGACCCGCTCGGGCGCGTGCTGGTGCGGGACATCATCCTCGAGGAGCGGAAGCGTGGGAAGACGGTGTTTTTCTCCAGTCACATCCTCAGCGACGTCGAGTCGATCTGCGACCGCGTGGCGATCGTCGTGGCGGGGGCGCTCCGCGGTCAAGGCACGCTGCCCGAGCTGATCGGAAACGCCGCCACCACCTCGGAGATCACGTTCCGAGGCGCAGTCGAGGTGCCCGGCGCCGAGGTCGTCCGTCAGGATGCAGACTCACGCACGGTTCGCGTTCCCTGCGCCGAAGTCGGCGCTGTCTGCGGCGCCGTCCTGGCCGGCGGCGGCACGCTGGTCGAGGTGCACCGAAACACCCGCACCCTCGAAGACGTGCTGCTCGACGAGGTGGAGCGCGCCCGCCTCGTCAACGAAAAGCGCCTCGGGGTGCTCGCATGAGCCGCATCTGGACCATCGCCACCGCCACATTCCGCGAGGCGGTGCGCGACAAGGTGCTCAACAGCATCCTGTTCTTCGCGGTGCTCCTGCTGTTCCTGTCGCTCGCGCTGCGAGAGATCTCCATCGGCGACACAGAGAAGGTGGTGCGCGGCGTGGCGCTGGGCGGTGTGAGCCTGTTGGCCGCGGTGATCGCGATCTTCCTGGGGATCGGGCTCGTG
The DNA here is from genome assembly GCA_014191855.1 of Deltaproteobacteria bacterium. Classification (GTDB taxonomy): domain Bacteria; phylum Myxococcota_A; class UBA796; order UBA796; family SXON01; genus SXON01. The sequence continues at coordinate 71,660 of BJHF01000001.1, read as the reverse complement.
TACAAGGAGATCGAGAAGAAGACCATCTACACGCTCGCGAGCAAGCCGATCCCACGCTGGCAGCTTTTGTTCGGGAAGTACCTCGGCTTGTGGATCACGCTCGCAGCGGAGGTGGCGCTGCTCACGTTGCTCTACACGGTCGTCGTCGGCGCGCAGCAGGGGCTCCCCGGCCTGCCGACGTACGTTTCGATGGGGATGCTGATGGTGGAGCTCTCACTCCTCACGGCCTGGGCCACGCTGTTCTCAACGTTCGCGGCGCCGACTACGGCCACGGCCTACACCGTGAGCATCTACCTGATCGGCCACTTCGCCGATGACCTTCGGCTCTTCGGCGAGCGCGCCGACCCTGGGCCGTTCAAAACCCTGCTCGGCGTTCTGTACCGGGTGATGCCCAACCTGGAAGTGTTCAACCTTCGCACGGAAGCGGTGCACGGTGTGGCGGTGCGCTGGAGCGAGGTGGCCTGGAGCTCGGCCTACGGACTTGGCTATACCGCCGCGGTGCTCTGTGTGGCGATGTTGGTGTTCGAACGGCGGGACTTCAAGTGATCCGCATGGCAGACCCCGCGGCTCGCCACGCGCGGGTCGCGGCCTCCGTGGAGTCGGGGGTGCTCGCCGTGCTCCGCTCCGGTCGGTATGTCGGCGGCCCGGTGGTAGACGAAGCGCGCAGACGCCTTGCCGATTCGTTTGGATGGCGCTTCGGCGTCACGACGAACAGCGGCACCGACGCGCTGGTGTACGCCCTGCTGGCCCTCGGAGTCGGCCCCGGCGACGAGGTGATCGTGCCCGCCGTCACCTTCTTTGCCACCGCCGGCGCCGTGGCCCGGGTCGGGGCGGCGCCGGTTGTGGCCGACGTGCGTGACGATCTTCCGCTCCTCGATCCAACCGTATTGCCCATAGGCCCGCGCACGCGCGCCATCATCGCCGTCCACCTCTACGGAGAGCCGTGCCCGCTTCCGGCCCTCCCGGTCCCGGTGGTCGACGACCTCGCCCAATGCGCCGGCGGCTCGCCCGCCCCGAGGTCGGGGATCATCGGCGCCGTCAGCTTCTACCCCACGAAAACGCTCGGCGCTGCAGGAGACGCGGGCCTCGTGCTCACGGACGACCCGGCCACCGAAGTCGCGCTGCTCCGACTCACCCACCACGGAATGGCCTCCCCCTACGTGCATGAGCGGGTGAACGGCGCGATCGGCGCGAACAGCCGCATGGACGCCGTTCAAGCCGCGGTGCTGCTCGCCCACCTCGACGATCTCCCGGCCCGCATCGCCGTACGTCGCGCGATCGCCGCCCGCTACGACGCCGAGCTGCCCCGCTGGGTGCGCCGCCTCCCGCGCCACGCGAGCCACGCCCTGCACCAGTACGTGGTGCGCGTTCCCCGCCGGGAAGAGCTTCGCGCCTCGCTCGCGGAAAGCGGCGTAGAAACCGCTATCTACTACCCCGGCTCGCTCGCCACCCAGCCCGCCCTCGCCGGATTCCCGCACGCCCCGACACCCAACGCAAACGCGTTCTGCGCCGAGTCGTTGGCGCTGCCGGTGCACGAATGTTTGTCCGCGACTGAAGTGGATCAGGTGCTCGCAGCCGTCGCGAGCTTCGCGCCATGACCGTTGACGGCGCATGGGTGATGTTCCAGGTCTTCGCTGGCATCTTCGGCCTGTTGTTCGGCTCGTTCATGAACGTGTGTATCGCCCGGATGCCGGAGGATCGCTCCGTCGTCCACCCGGGGTCGGCCTGCCCGAGCTGCGGCACAGCCATCAAGCCGTACGACAACGTGCCGGTCTTGGCGTGGTTCTGGCTGCGCGGACGTTGTCGGGCGTGTAAAGCGGATATTTCGCCACTCTACCCGCTCGTCGAAGCTGCGTTCGGCGTGCTCGCCGTCCTCTTGTTCCGCAGCGTCGTCAAGGACATCGCGTTCCTCGACGCCGGGCACCTCGTCGCCTTCGTCTGGTACGGCTGGCTCGCGTTTGCCATCCTCGCGATGAGCTTCATCGACCTGCGCCACAAGATCATCCCCGACGAATTCAGCATCTACATGGTGCCAATTGGCGTAGGCGGCGCCGCGCTGCTCGGGCATCTCGGGTACGTCGGGGCGCCGACGTGGCAGCAGTCCGTGGTGGGCGCGCTCGTCGGTGGCGGCCTGGTTTCGGCGATCATGGGCGCGTACTGGCTGGTGCGGCGCGAAGAGGGCATGGGCATGGGGGATGCGAAGCTGCTCGCCGCGTTCGGGGCGTGGTTCGGGGCTTTTCCGGGGGTGGTTGGCGTGATCATGATCGGGAGCATCGTGGGCAGCGTCGTGGGCGTCGGCCTCGCGATCGTGCTGCGGACGGGGCTTCGGCTCGCGGTGCCGTTCGGGCCGTTCCTGGGCCTAGGGGCGCTGTTGTGGATGTTCTTCGGCACGGAGCTGGGGTTCCGGTGGGCGAAGCTTCTGGCGTTCTAGGCGCGGGGAAATTTGGGCGATGCGCGCGGCATATTTCGCCTTCGTCAGGCGGGCTTCGGAGGCGCATCGCGTCGGAGGAGGAGGTCGAGAAGGGTCACGCGAAGGCGCGAAGGGGAGGGCGACATCGCGCACGTTGCGACCAGGTGTCGCGACAACAACACGCCGACCACGACCCGTTTCCTCTCTTTGCGAGGTGGGTGAGCGCTCACCCCAGGCACAAGGAGAGCTCGACGCGCCGTTTCCGCACGCGCGGGGTGCGCGCCCCCGGCGCGCCACGAACGAACGCCGCGAATCCGCGCGCGTGTCGCCGTGTCGCGACACGAGTACGCCGACCACGACCCGTTTCCTCTCTTTGCGAGGTGGGTGAGCGCTCACCCCAGGCACAAGGAGAGCTCGACGCGCCGTTTCCGCTCGGTAAGGGCAGCGCGACGCCGGCGCGCCACGAACGAACGCCGCGAATCCGCGCCCGCGTCGCCGTGTCGCGACACGAGTACGCCGACCACGACCCGTTTCCTCTCTTTGCGAGGTGGGTGAGCGCTCACCCCCGGCCCAAGGAGAGCTCGACGCGCCGTTTCCGCTCGCGTGGGGAGCGCGGCGCCGGCGCGTCGCGGACGGCCCGTTTCCTCTCCTTGCGAGGTGGGTGAGCGCTCACCCCAGGCACAAGGAGAGCTCGACGCGCCGTTTCCGCTCGCGTGGGGAGCGCGGCGCCGGCGCGCTACGAACGAACGCCGTGAATCCGCGACGGCGCCGCGGTGTCGCGACACGTGTATCGTCGCGGCGGGCGCGTCCCGCTTGCGACCGCGCCCGACTGGCACCGCGATGACGCCCTACCCACCTCGGCCCCGGGACCGGGCCTGCGTCATCGCCCTACCCCCAACTAGCCCGATACCGTAGCACCTTCCTCGGCTCCCACGTGGCCGGCTTGGCGGGAGGGCGCGGCGCTGAATGCTCGGTGAACAGCGGTTCGTCGAGCGAGAGCGTGGCCTCGATGGCCGAGCGCACCCGCACCACCGCGACGTTGCGAACGTGGCTGAGCGTGTCGCGGACGGCGCGCACCGTCACCACCGGCCGAGACGGATCCACCGCCGACCAGGGCAGCTCCACCGTACCGTCGTCCCCGCCGAGGCAGCGCACACGCTTGCCGGCCGGGTTCACCGCGTCGATCTCCACGCGCTCGCCGGGGAGCGTGCCTACGCGGAGCGTCACCGCCCCGTCGGAGCTGGTGCGCACCGCGAGCACCTGCGGGGCGTCGCCAAAGCGCAGCGCGCCCTCAAAGTCGGCGCGCGTGCCGTCGTCGCGGAGGATGGAAACGTTCCCGACCTGCCAGCGCGCGTCGCGAGCGGAGAGCGGGCCGGCCGACCGCAACGGGCCCTCCCCCTCCGGCGTGAGCCGCGCCGCGGCGGGGGCCGACAAATCCACGGCGGCGAGCGAACCGTGGGCGTGCGGCAAGAGCTCGCTGCATCCGCCCGCTTCCACCGCTACAAGCTCCGCACTCGTGGTCCACGCCTCCGCCGACCAAGCGGTGGCATGCCCGTTTCCATCGAGCGCCGCGCTCACCTCGACGATCGCCACTTCGCCAGGAACCGGCCATCGCGCCGATGTGGGCGGGGCGGGGTCAGCGGCGCAGGCGATGTAGAGCGCGAGGACCATGTACTCCCTCACAGGATGACCATGCCACGCATCGGGCGCCAGCGCTTTCGGTAAAGGAATGTTGTTCGCGCCAGGTGCGACCGTGGATCGCACCCCGTGCGGCGCCCCGGCACCCTCCTACGGCGCCGCCGGGGCCGCCTCGGGGGCCTCATGCCCGGAAGAACCGTCGATCTCCCAGTTCGGCGGCACGTCTGGCACGATCGCGCGCACCTCCTTCGGCGGCGCCGGGGGCGCGGCCGCCTCTCCGGGGGGCGGGAAGGCCCGGGCGGCCGCCTCCGCCACGGAGCGCACTTGTCGCTCCAGATCGTCGATGCGCGCCTCCACTTTGGTGCGATCCTTCCCCTCGAGCACGCCCGAAAGCTGACCGAAGGCGTACTCCAGCTTCGCCGTCTCCTTTGGGCCCTGCATCTCTCGCAGCGCTGGCTCCAGGCGGGGCTCAAAGCGGTCGGTGTAGACGCGCTCCGCGAGCGTTTTCGCCGCGGGGCGCTGCCCCGATTCCCACAGCCCCTGCACCTCTTCAAGCCCGCTCACGACGAGCTCGGCCTCCTCCTTCCACGAGTGGGCCTCCGGGGCGGCGACGGGCGGCGGCGGGCTTTCACAACCGAGGAACAAGGCGAGGAGCGGGGGCACGGCGGGAACCAGGAGGGACGAAGAACGTATCGCGTACGCTTCCCGCGAGCGCGCTCGGTGCGTACGGTCAGGCTAAGAGAAGGCCGCCAGCGCGCGCCCGCACAGGAGCACCATGAAATTCGAGAAGTTCACCGTGAAGGCCCGCGAGGCCATCTCCGACGCCCAGAACCTCGCCGGAAAGATGGGCAACCCCGAGATCCGTCCGCAGCACCTGCTCATGGTGCTGCTCACGCAAGAAAAGGGGGTCGCGCCCAGCATCCTGAGCCAGGTCGGCGTGGACCTCCCGGGGCTGCAGCGCGGCGCCGCCAAGCAGCTGGACGAGCTGCCCAAGGTGCACGGCGGCACGCAGGCGGCGCTCGCCCGTACCTTTCAAGCGGTGCTCGACTCGGCGGAGAAGGAGTCCAAAACGCTGGGCGATACTCACATTTCCACCGAGCTGTTCCTCGTCGGCCTGTGCGACGCCCAGGACAAGTCGAAGCAGCTCCTCCTCGACTACGGCGTAACCCGGGAGCGCGTGCTCAACGCCATCCAGGTGGGGCGCAAGGGGCAGACGGTTACGGGCGAAGAAGCTGAGAAACAGCGGGATGCTCTCGGCAAGTACACCCGGGACATGACCGCGCTGGCGCGCGATGGCAAGCTCGATCCGGTCGTGGGTCGCGACGAGGAGATCCGGCGCACACTCCAGGTGCTCAGCCGCCGCAGCAAGAACAACCCGGTGCTGATCGGCGATCCGGGCGTTGGAAAGACGGCGATCGTCGAGGGGATCGCCCAGCGCATCGCAACCGACGATGTGCCCGAGTCGCTCAAGGGCAAGGAGGTGCTCTCGTTGGACATGGCGGCGTTGATCGCCGGCGCGAAGTACCGCGGCGAGTTTGAGGAGCGCCTGAAGGCCGTGCTCACCGAGATCGAAGCGAGCCACGGAAACATCATCCTGTTCATCGACGAGCTGCACACGATGGTGGGCGCGGGGAAGTCGGAAGGCTCGATGGACGCCGGCAACATGCTCAAGCCCGCGCTGGCGCGCGGCGAGCTGCGCTGCCTGGGCGCCACCACGCTCGACGAATACCGCAAACACGTGGAGAAAGACAAGGCGTTGGAGCGCCGCTTTCAGCCCGTATTCGTGGCCGAGCCCTCCGTGGCGGACACCATCCGCATCCTGCGCGGCATCAAGGACAAGTACGAAACGCACCACGGCATCAAGATCACCGACGATGCGATCCTGGCGGCCGCTCACCTCTCCGACCGCTACATCAACGACCGGCAATTGCCCGACAAAGCCATCGATCTCATGGACGAGGCGGCCAGCCGCCTGAAGATGGAGATCGAGAGCCTGCCGCAGCCGATCGACGTGCTGGAGCGCCAGGTGCGCGGGCTGAACGTGGAGCTGGCGGCGCTCACGCGAGAAACCGACAAGGCGGCCATCGAGCGCGCGAACAAGCTGCGCGCCGAGATCGCGGAGAAGGAGGAAGAGGCGCGCGGGTTGCGCTCCAAGTGGCAGGCCGAGAAGACGGCGCTCGACCAGATCACCGAGCAGCGCGAGAAGATCGAGGGGCTGCTCCACAACCTCGAACGCATGGAGCGCTCCGGCGAATACGCGAGCGCCAGCGCCATCAAGTTCGGCGAGTTGCCCAACGCGCAAGCCGCGTTGGAGGCTGCGTCGGCGCGGCTGGCCGAGTTGCAGAAAGACGGCGGGGTGCTCCGGGAGCGCGTCACCGACGAAGACATCGCGTTCGTGGTGAGCAAGTGGACCGGCGTGCCGGTCACCAAGCTCAAAGAGTCCGAGCAGGCGAAACTTTTGAAGATGGAGGAGAACCTGCATGCGCGGGTGATCGGCCAGCACCCGGCGATCGTGGCTGTTTCCGACGCGGTGCGGCGCGCCCGCGCCGGCCTGCAGGATCCGAACAAGCCGATCGGCAGCTTCATCTTCCTCGGGCCCACCGGCGTCGGCAAGACGGAGCTCGCGAAGGCCCTGGCCGAGTTCTTGTTCGATGACGAGAACAACATCGTCCGCATCGACATGTCCGAGTATATGGAGAAACATACGGTTGCCCGGCTGATCGGCGCACCCCCCGGCTACGTGGGTTACGACGAGGGCGGACAGCTTACGGAGGCGGTGCGGCGGCGCCCGTACAGCGTGGTGCTGCTCGACGAGATCGAAAAAGCCCACCCGGACGTGTTCAACGTGCTGCTCCAGGTGCTCGACGACGGGCGGCTTACCGACAGCAAGGGCCGCACGGTCGACTTCAAGAACACGGTGCTGATCATGACGAGCAACGTCGGCAGCCACCGCATCATGGAGCTCCAAGACGACCGACCGAAGATGGAGAAGGAGGTGATGGCGGAGCTACGTCGGGCGTTCAAGCCCGAGTTCCTCAACCGCATCGACGACATCACCATCTTCGATTCGCTCAAGCGCGCCGACATGGACAAGATCCTCGTGGTTCAGCTTCGTCGGGTAAGCAAGCTGTTGGCGGACCGGCAGCTCAAGCTGGATCTGACCGATGAGGCGATGACCGCGATCGCGGAAGCCGGCTTTGATCCCATGTACGGCGCGCGTCCGCTGAAGCGCGCCATCCAACAGCACCTGCTCAACCCGATGTCGAAGGCGATCGTCGCGGGCGGCTACGGCGCGGGGGACACCGTGAAGGTGACGATCGAGGACGAACACATCAGCTTCGAGCGGGTGCCGGCGCCGCCGGAGGCGACCGCGTAGTGGCGCTCTCACCCCGAGTACACCCCGCGGCGCGCGGCGGAACAGCCGCGCCTCGTCCCCTGAACGCTCCGCCGCAAACCCTGTAGACTCCACGCGTGTTCGCTCCCCTGTTGCTGCTCCCGCTCCTCGCAGGCTGCGGCCCTTCGCGCCAAGAGCTGGCAGGCCTTGAGCGCATCCTCGCCAAGGACCCCTTCCCGCGCTCAAGCGAGGACTTCGCCGACGCGCTGACGCTCTTGCCCGACCTGCCCGCCGAGGACACCGCGTGCGACGTGGCCTTCGAGTCCGACGCGAACAAGGGCCGGTACGACGTCGAGACGTGGCCGACCACCCACCCAGACGTTGTCGGGCGCCGCGGCACCACGAAGCCACGGTGGCTGCCCCTCCAGGTGGGGCGGGTAACCATCGCGCGATCGCCCGGAACCGCCGCCGCCCAGGGCAGCGCCAGCCACGCGGCGCGGGCGTTCGCCCTGAAGAACTTCGACCTGGCACCGGGTGTGGAGGACATGGAGTTTGAGGAGAAGCTGCTCGCCGCGCAGGCGCTGCACGAGCGCGACCTCGAGCCCGAGCTGGTGGTGATCGTCGGCGATGTGGAGCACGTGTACGGGTGGCTCTACGACCCGCTTCAGCGGCGGATGGTGTGCGGGGGGCAGGTGCCCATCACGGGAGATGAAACACGCAAAGATCTGGCGGCATGGACGTCGACCAACCCGCCGGCGGCGCCCGATCTCGCCGGCGTAGAGCGGCTCACGCGCCTGGCGGTGACGGCCTTGCGGAAGCTCCCGGCCCCGCCCGAGCCGGAGCTGGGGAGCCTACAGCCTGCGCCCGCAGGGCTCGCGACCGCGCCGGACGCGACCGCGACCCCGCCCTGATCCCCCGGCACGGCGCTTGCTACACCTCCTGCCGGAGAAGCCCACATGATCGCCCTGTTGCTCACCCTGTTCGCCTGCGAAACCGAGACGGCCTGCACGGAGCTCGCCGCCGCTTCGCTCACCCTCACACTCACCGGCGCGGGTGGAGCGGCGCTCGTCGACCCCGTGGTCACCTACACCGTGGACGGGGTGGATCGCGGAGAATGTACCAGCTTCCAGGAGGGCTCCTATACTTGCGGCTATGAGGAGCGGGGCCACTTCGTCGTCACCGCCTCGGCAACGGGGTTTGAGACGGGCACCGTGGAGGCCGACGTGGCCGCCGATGAGTGCCACGTGATCCAGGAGGTGGTGTCCCTGGAGCTCGAAGAAACCGCCTGCACGGCGGAAGTGGTGGCGTCGGCCCTGGTGAACCTCTCAGGCACCGGCGACGAGATCCTCGAGCAGTCGTGGGTCAAGTTCCAGCCAGATGGCGGAGAGGTCGCCGACTGCTCCAGCGCGGATGGCTACGCATGGACTTGTGGGGAGGACGTGACAGGCCCGATGACGATTACCGCAGGTGCGAGCGGCCATCAGGACGGATCCACCACCGTGGACGTACAGCTCGACGAAGCGGGATGCCACGCGGTCACCGAGACCGTGGACCTCGCGTTGGAGTGGCTTCCCGACTAAGGGGGGGGTATGAACCGATCCTGTTTGCTCCTTGCCTTCGGCCTCACGGGCTGCGGAAGCCAGGCTGAAGTGTGCGATGAGATGGCCGTTTACTCCGTTCGCGTACAGATGGTGGATCAGAACGCGAACGCGCTCCAGGGAGCGAGCGTCAGCTACAGTGTAGATGGCGGGGAAACCGGCGAATGCGAAGCCTTCGACCTCACCTCTTTTGGGTGCGGCGTCGAGGAGTCGGGCACGTTTGAGATCCGCGCTACGCACGCCGGCTACGAGGACGCGGTGGGAACGGTGACCGTCACGGATGGTCCATGCCACGTGGTCGCGCACAACGTCACGTTGGTGATGGCGCCCGTCGTGTGCTCGGGAGATCCGGTCGCCGCGGTTTTTGCGACGGTCACGAGCGCGAGCGGCGCGGAGTTGACCGGCGTTACGGTGGAGGCGCTGGCCTCCGGCGCGACGGCGCGAACCGCGTGCGTAGAGGACGCCAGCGGCTGGGCGTGTGCGCCAGACGATCTATCCGGTAGCTTCACGCTTTTCGCGAACGCAGACGGCGTGGATGAGGTGACGACGCAGGTCGACGACGTCGCCTCGGACGCCGACGGCTGCCACCCGGTCACCGCCGTCGCCACGCTCACGTTTCCGTAGGGTCTTCCAATAGAACCCGGGTGTCCGGGCCGACGCGGTTCGCGATCGGGCTCAGGCACACGCCGTCGCCGCGCCGCAGCGCGCCAAACGGCTCGTTGGCGGGGGTGGTGTGCTTGTCGAGGCGGTCCACCCAACGGAGCGTGCTCCCATCCGGAAAGAGCCCGCAAAGCTGTCGTTCCTTCCGGCCGCGCGAGTCGCGCAGGGGAGCGACGACGCGCATGGATGGCGTGGCGACTGGGGTGGGGGCGAGCACGAGCCGCGTGAACGTCAGCCCCTGCCAGCGCAGGCCTGCGGCGCGCGCGAGGGGGTGCAGCCAGGGCGGAAGGTCCACGTCGAGATCGTCGTGACACCAGTCGCGCGGGTTCGCGAGCATCGCACATGGCTTCCCGTGTGGACAAGGAGCGACGATCGCCGTGTTCTGCGCCGCGAGGATGTCACGAGCGCGCATGAGGCGGCGCGTGGTGGTGAGCAAGGCCGGCTCTACGGCCACCACGAGCCCGCCCGGCGCGAGGGCATCCACCGCAGTCCGGAGCAGCGCCGCGCAAGCCGCGTCCCCCGCGGCCTCCGGGCGCCCCGCGGCGACCTCGACGAGCACCTGTACGAACAACACCAGGTCGAACCTGGGTGACGCACCCTCGTCGCGGCGGAGGCGCACACCCGGCAGCGCGCCGAGCACCTCCCGCGCCACCCCGAGCGCCTCCGCGTCGACATCGCGAAGCGTGATCTGGATGTCGCGGGTAACACCCGCGGCGCGGAGGAAGCGCACCGCGCCCAGGCTGCTCGCGCCGATCCCGGCCCCCACGTCGAGCAGCTCCAGGGCCGGGCCGGAGCCGAGCCATGCCGGGCTCACGGGCACGTCGCGGAGCGCGCCGGCCACCTTGGCCTGATCGCGCGGCACGAAGAAGTGCAGGCGCGCGGCCAGGCGATCAGGCGTCCAACGGAAACGAAAGTCCCCGGCATTGTAGGCGTCGGAGACCTCACGGAGGGCGGCACCGAGGCGGCCCAGGTCCCCGGAGAGCGGGAGCCCGCGGGAGGCGGCGAGGTCGTCCAGACGATCGCGCCAGGCGGCCTCCAGTGGCACGCCGGCCAAGTCGCGACTCAATACATCTCCCGCATCCAGGGCGTGGGCGCAGCGAAGAGGCGATCGGCCGTCGTCAGGGCCCGCCCCGAGCCCTCGGCGAGGCCGAGAGAAACGAGGGTGCTCGAGGAGAAGTAGCCACTGAACAGCGGCCCGAGCGCGCGGGCCGTCAGGCGCAGATCCCCCTGGCCGCCGGGGCGGACCGACCCGACGCCGCCTTCCACGGTGAGCACAACGTCGCCATGGTTCTGCAGGAGCTGCGGGTCGTCGATGGAGAGGTGCACCTCACCCCGCGCGCCTTCCGGCCAGCCCCGGGCCGCGATCGCCGCGGCGAAGTCCACGATCCGCAGCATCCAGCGCTGGGCCTGGGTGACACTCCAGGTTGGCTCCGGGAACAGCCCGAGCAGCGGATCGGCCGGGGCCCCGAACCACCGAACCTTCTCGCACATCGATCGGTGGCTCGCGAGCAGCGCGAGCAGGCTCCGGGCGGTTGCTGGCGAAGGCGCATGGAGATCGACGACCTCCAATTCCCAGTGCGGACCTTCTGCCGGTTGGTGGTGAAGGACCACGTAGCCGTCGTCACCCAGCAGCCACGCGAAGCGCCGCCCGACGTACGGCTGGGTAATGCGACCCCATATGGCCTCGCTGCGGTCGAGGTTGCCGTGGACGGGCCGGTAGCGGGCCGCGAAGAGATCGCGCACCCGCACGTCGAGCGGCTCGACCGGGATCACCTCCACCTCCTGCCGGAAGCCGGTGAGCGAGGCCAGCGGTGCCTGATATTGCAGACGTTCCCCGGACTGTTCGTAGCCGACGGAGCGGTACACCCGCTGGGTTGCCGGGTAGAGGCCCGCGACGGGGAAGCCGCGCTCGTGCAGCGAACGGAGCACGTCGAGCATCAGCGCTTTCGCGACGCCGCGGCCGCGCGCATCGGGCACCACGCCCACGCCGCCGATACCGCCGAGGGGAACACTTTTGCCGCACCAAAACTGCCCCATCGGGTAGATGCCGCAGCCCCCGACGATCCGGCTCCCCTCCCAGGCCACCCGCACGTTCTCGTCGCCGAGGCGATCCCGAAACAGGTCCCAGCCGGCCGGCGGCGCATTGAACGACTGGCTGAGCACTTCCGTGAGCGAGGGCCAGTCGGTGGGGGAGAGGGCGCGGACGGTGACGGGGCCGACGTTCGTGGACATTCGCCGCGCTCTAACCAGCAGATTAGGCCACGGTGATGCTCTGGCTGATCGCGCTCGCGTTCGCGCATAGCCCTCACGACGTGGTGCGCTCGCTGAGCGTGTCGCGCGGGCAGCTCGTACTCGGCGAAGACACCCGCATGGCGTGGAGCGAGGACAACGGAGAAACCATCCTTCATGGCGACTCTCCGGGGGGAGTTCCAGACTGCCTGGCCGCGGTTTCGGGTACGCCTGGGGGCGTGGTGCTGGTCACGGACACCCCCGCAGCGTTTGTGAGCGCCGACGGCGGGGCGTCCTGGTCGGCGCTTGACCTGGATGGACCGGCGGCGTGCGCCCCCGGAGCCAGCGGCGCGCTGGTCGCGGACGCAACCGGCGTTCATCGCCTCGGTGTGAGTCACGACGAGCTGGTCGTGGCAGACCCCTTGGCCGTGACGGCGCTGGCAGAATCCCCCGAAGGCACCGTAATCGCGATCACCCGCGCCGGCGCGCTCCTCCAAAGCCGGGAATCGGGCTGGCAAAGCCTGGGGATCGGCCCCTATACCGCGATCACGGCTGGCGGCGGCGTGCTGCTTCGGGCCAGCGCGCTGGGCATTGAGGTTTCCCGCGATGAAGGCGACTCCTGGTCGTTTGTGTCGGACATCCCAGCCACCACCCTCGGAGCGGGCCCCACAGCATGGATGGCCACGACGAACGAAGACGGCGTATGGACAAGCGAGGATCAGGGCGAAACCTGGGTGGCCGACCGAAACGGGCTCGAGGAGCTGGCCACCGGCTCCGGCGGAGGGCGCAACCCACTGGTTCAACCTGGTGGATGATGACGGGACGCTCTGGGCTGCCGCGTGGGAGGGTCTGTACCGGCGCTTCCACGGGGAGCCTGGCTGGACGCAGGTTCAGACCCGCTCCTTGCCGCTGGTGCGCGACCTCACCTGGGTGAGCGACGGCCTGCTCACGGCACCCTACGGGGGCGGCCTCGCCATCGGCGCGCCAGGGGAGGCCGGCTGGGTGGACGCGGCGCCGCGGCTCGGCTGGCCGTGGTTGCGCACGGTGCTCGCCACCGAAAACGGCGATGGGCGATGGTTCTTCGTCGGTGGCCAGCACATCTACTACAGCGACGATCGGGGCAAGTCGGTGATCGCTGCGGAGACGGACATGCCCCTGGATGGAGACGTCGTGGCCGTCGCGCCGGGGTGGCCCGACGATGCCCACGTTTGGGAGACGGCGCAGGACGACGACGGCGAGGGGCGGGTGCTCGAGAGTGACGACGGCGGACTCACCTGGGCCTCCACCGTGCTGGCTGACTGCGGCCAGAAGGGCAGCGCGATGGTGGCCGGCGAAGCCGGCGTATTCGTGGGTTGTGGCACCACCGTTTGGCGGCGCGACGCAGCGGGGGCGTGGTCGCCGATCCCGGGACCGGAAGAGCGGTCGAACGCGCTCCTGCTCGATGGCGACACCCTGCTCGCCGCCACATCCGGCGGCGTGTGGCGCGGCACCCGCGACGGCCTCACGGAGCTGCTCTACGGCCCCATGCCGGTGGATTCGATGGCGTTCGAGCCGGACGGCTCGCTGCTGGTGGGGGGCGGCGAGGGGCTCGTACGCGTGACGGATGGGGTGGCGACACCGCTCGGCTGGCCGGACGCGGACGTGGTGATGGCGCTCAACGTGGCCGCCGACGGGCGCATCGCCGCCGGCACCTTTTCCGGCGCCTGGGTTTCCGAGGATGCAGGGGAAAGCTGGCTCCTCGCGACGGACTGGGACCGGTTCGACGACGCCGACACGGCGTTCGCGTACGGCGAAGGTTGGGAGCGGCCCATCGAGGAGACCGCCAAGGCACGGGGCGTACACGCCGGCGGCACGTCGTTCCGCTGGCGCGTCGAAGCCGCGCGGCTCGCGCTCGCCGGCGCCGGGCCGGCGACGTTTGAGGTGTCGGTAGACGGCGGACAACCCGAGGAAGTGACCGTGGACGACGACGGCTTGCGGCGGCTGTGGGCCGGCGCTGTCCAGCCGGGATGGCACGTTCTGGAGGTGGAGGTGACCCGCGGGGAGCTTCGCTTCGACGGCGGTGAACGCTGGCGCACGCCGGGCGAGCTCGCGACCGTTGCGGTGCCGGTGCCCGAGCCGGAGTGCGGCTGCGCGAGCGGCGGGGAGGCGTCGGGCCTGGCCGCGGCGATCGCGGCGGGCGCGCTCGCGGCGGGTGGCCGGAGGCGCCGCTACCCTGGATACCGCGCCGCGAACGCCGTCCAATAGCCGCGCACCGGCCCGCCCTCGTCGGGGTTCTCCGCGAGCCGCCTGCGGATCTCGCGCGCCGCACGCAGCTCCACCTCCGCGAGGTTCACCGCCCGGGCGGCAACCTGGCGATACCCAGCCACGAACGCATCCCGCGCGCGCGGATTGCGGATGAACACGCTCACCTGCATTTCCACGAAGTCGGCCTCCGGCGGGCCCCATCGGGCGCAGGTCCAGTCCACGACGCCCGTGACCTCCCAGTCCCCGCCGAGCCGCGGCCGACCCAGCACGTTGCCCAGGTGGTAATCGAGGTGGAGCAACCGTGCGTTCCCCGACGCGGTCGTCTCCAGCACGGGCAGCTCGCCCCCGTCCCCCGTTTTGCGCACTCCGTGAAGGTGCGCGAGCATCCTCCCCATCTGCAAACACACCCGGCGAAGCTGCTCCTCGTCGAGTTGGCCCTTCTCCAGCGCCTGCTCGGCGGTGAGCCCGGGCAACACATCCATCGTCGCCGAGGTGGGCGCCGTGAGGTGCACCTCGTAGTGCCCCGGCACCGGCACGCCCCGCGCGAGGGCGATCGCGACACTCTCGCCACACAGCCGCTCGTGGGTGGTGCGCGTCGCGTCGAAGGGATCGACCAGCGCGTCCTTGCGCGGGATCTTGAGCATCCGCTCGCCGCGCGCCAGCGCAACGCGAAACAGGTGGTGCTCCCGACCATCCCGGGCGTGCACGCAGCGCGCATTGGGCTCGCCAAGCTGGGCGAGGATCGACGCGGCGAGCTCGTCTCTGTCCATCGGGGGGCAGCATAGCGCGCCGGCCAGGCGGGGCGGGGCCACGGGCGCCCCCGCCCGGCCCCGGTTAGCCGCCGCCGATGTCGCTCTCTCTCACCCTCGCCCGGCTGATCGCGGCGCGGGGGCTCGCCGACTCGGAGCGTGAGCGCCTCAAAGGCCTGCAGTACCACGACGCGGGGCACGGCTACGACGCCTTCGGGCTCCACCCCGACGTGGTGGCGCTGGGCGAGGCGATCCTTGGCCCGATCTACGACCGCTACTTCCGGGTTTCTTCCTACGGTTGCGCGGAGGCCATCCCCGTGAGCGGCCCAGCGGTGATCGCCGCGAACCACTCGGGCGCGCTCCCGATCGACGGCGCGATGATCTGGCTCGATGTGCTGCGCCACACCACGCCGCCCCGGATCGCCCGCGCCGTGGCCGACCACTTCGTGCCGATGTTGCCGATCATCGGCACGTTTTTTGCGCGCGGGGGCATGGTGGGCGGCAGCCGCGGCAACGCCCGCGTGCTGCTGGAAGCCGGCGAGCTGCTGCTGGTGTTCCCCGAGGGCGTTCCGGGCATCGCCAAGTCGTTCAAGAACCGGTACAAGCTCCAGGACTGGCGGGTAGGCCATGTCGAGCTCGCGATCCGCCACAGCGCCCCGGTCATCCCGGTAGGCGTGGTGGGCGCAGAGGAGCAGATGCCGCAGATCGGCCGCATCCCCATCCAATTCGCGGGCGCTCCGTTCATCCCAATCACGCTCACCCCGCTCCCCATGCCGGTGCACTACCACCTGCACTACGGGGAGCCGATCCGCACCGACCGCGACTACAAGCCCGAGCACGCCGACGACCCTGCTGCCGTGCGCGAAGCGTCCGCGCGCGTGAAAGCGGCGGTTCAAGCCCTGGTGGACAAGGGGCTCGCCGAACGCCCCGGGATCTTCGCGTGACCCGCGGCGTGATGGTGACGGGCGCCGACACCCCGATCGGCGAGCGCCTCGTGCGCGCGCTCCTGGCGGATCCCAAGGTCGGGCACGTGCTCGCGGTCGGCACCCGGCCCATGGAGGAGGCGCTCCCCTTCGAGGATGAGCGGCGGTTGACCTACCTGGCCGTGAACCTCACGCGTGAGCGGCGCGTGCGGGAGCTCTTGTTCGGCCCTGCGCGAGATCTCGGCATCGAGGTGCTCGTACACACGGCCATGGGAACCGCCGCCTCCGAGCAGGGGAAAGCCGTGCATGCGGCGAACGTGGATGCCACGCGCGACCTGCTCGCCCTCTGCGAGCGCCACCCCACCATCCGCACCTTCGTGCTGCGCAGCTACTCGGAGGTGTACCAGGTACAGGCCGATCTGCCGGTGCTGATCGGCGAAGATCACCCGATCAACCTCTCTCCCAACGCGCCACAATACGTGCGCGACCGCGTGGAGGCCGATCTCGGTGCCTGCGTGCGCATGGGCTTATCGGGGCTGCGGATCCTCGTCCTCCGATGTGCCGAAGTGCTCGCACCCGGTACCGGCTCGCAGCTCTTCGACTACCTCGCTTCGCCGATCTGCCTCCGCCCCATCGGCTACGACCCGATGCTGAACCTGCTCAGCGTGAGCGACATCGTGAACGCGCTGGCGCTGTCGGTGCACGCCACGGAGCAGGGCGTGTTCAACGTGCCCGGCTTCGACACGCTGCCGCTCTCGTTGTGCATCGCGAAGTGGGGGCGCGCGGCGATCCCCGTGCCGGGCGCGTGGATGACGCCGCTTTATCGCTGGCGTCGCCAGCTTCGCGGCCATGACTTCAGCTACGGCATGAACCGCCGCCGCTTCCACTACAGCGGCGTGCTCGACGGTCGCCGCGCCCGCGACGTGTTCGCCTACACGCCCACCCACCCCATCGACTGGCCCGTTCTGGGATGAACGCCGGTTCGCCTTCCGACGGTCCCGGCCCCCCCGCGCCGCGCTCCCCCTTCTCCGATCCGCGCGCGTGGATGCTCCTTGTACCCGTAGTTTTTGGCACCGGAATGATCCTCGCCGGCGGGGCGTGGCTCATCGCCGTTCGCGGCACTTCCGGCGCGGCGAGCGGCGCCACCGTGACCGTGACCTTCGACAGTGCCTGCGCCGCCGACACCATGCGGGATCGTTTGTTGGACTACGGCATCCCCGGCGAATGGCAGGGCGCGGACCTCACGCTCACGCTCCCCGGCATGCCGGGGGACGATCTCGTACCGGCGGCGCTAACCGCCCCCGGAAAGCTGGAGCTCGCGGCCGACGGCGCCCCGGTGCCGTACACGCTGATCGAGGGCGGCGTGCAGATCAACATCACCGGCACGCCCGTGTCGTTGTTCACGATGAAGAAGGATCTTCCGCAAACGGGCCTGAGCGCCAAGCTCGACGGCGTGGAGGTGGAAGTCGAGAGCGTAAACGGGAACGAGCTGATGCTCGCGGCCCGGGGGAAGGACTCCACCGAAGCCCTGCGCTTCGCCACCGACCGGGTGGTTCAGGTGCGGCATCCCCTGCCGTGCGCGGTGAGCGTGCTCGACGTAAAGCCGGCTTCGTAGCGGCGAACGCGATACCCCGCTAGGATTGCGCGGCCGAGGCGACCGGGCCTTGGGTATCGCCCGACGCCGCTTCCCGCTCGCTGTCCTTGCGGTCGCCCGCCTCGGTGAAGCACCAACGAACTTCGGGGCAGCTCGCCCGCAGCGAACACTCGAACTCAGCGACCGTGGCGTACACCTCCGCCACGCTCATCGTTGGTTCAAGCTCGATCTTGCACGCCACGATCACCTCGCCCGGCCCCTGCTGCATCGTGAGCACCTTCACCAAGCGCTTCACGCGCGGGTGCTCCACCGCGATCCGTTCGGCGGCGCGCGTAATCTCCAGATCGGCCGCTTCGCCCACCAACAACGACTTCACCTCCTGCGAGAGGAACACGGCCACCCCGATGAGCACCACGCCAATCGCGATGCCTCCCGCCGCATCGTAGCGGGAGTCCCCCGTGGTCCACGCGGCCAGGAGCGCGATCATCGCGACGATCAACCCCAGGGTGGCGGCGGAGTTCTCCCCGAAGAGCACCACCATGTCGGAGTCTTTGGTCTCCCTCAGGAAGCGGAAGAACGGCGTGCCCTTCGCGCGGCGCTTGAGCTCCTTGATGTTGCTCCAGGTGGCCCAGCCTTCAAGCGCGAGCGAGAACCCGAGAATTCCAAGGCCAAGCGGAACATTGGTGATGAGCTCCGGATGGCCGAGCTTGTGCGCCCCCTCGTAGATCGAGAACACGCCGCCGCCGGTGAACAGCAGCAACGCCACCATGAACGACCAGAAGTACGCGGCGCGGCCGTAGCCGAAGGGGTGCTTGGCGTCCGGAGGGCGCTGGGACTGCTTCACGCCCACCAAAAGCAGCACCTGGTTCACGCAGTCGGAGGCGCTGTGGATGGCTTCCGCCATCATGGCGCCGGAGCCCGTCCACACGGCGGCTACGCCTTTTGCGGCGGCGATCGCCAGGTTCGCGACGAGAGACTGTACGATGTGTGCGGTGGAGCCGGCCATTCCGCCCGCTATCGTATCCACTCGGGGTTTTCGATGGCTTCCGACGTGCATTCCTCAGGCGCGGTGACCGGGTTGCACCGGCTGGGGGTGCCGCCCGGCATGGCCACGACGTAGCCGGTATCGGCGTAGGCCACGGGAAAGTCCGTGCTGAGAAACTGGGCTCCGCTGGCGAGCCCCGCGTCGCGCAGGGTGGTGTCGTTGTCGCGGGCCTGATCCCCGTCGGAGTCGGCGCGCGTGCGAACAAGGTGGCCGGCGGCGAGCGCCGCGGTGATGGCGGCGGCGTCGCTGATCGGATCGTTCAGCGTGTCCACAGCGCCGACCGCGAGGCCGAGATCGCCGTGACCGTCCGGAAAAAGCGCGCGACCGACGGTCGTTGTGCCGCCCTCCGTATACACCTCCCGGTAGTCGCCATCGGTGTGGAGTACAAACAGCGCTCGACCACGCAGCTCGCCCAGCGTGGGCCATCCGTGCGCCGCCAGACCTTCGGCCAGCGAAGCCTCCGCCCCCTGCACGTCGTCCGGCGAAATCCGGCGATCGTCGGGCCAGGACGCCCGAATGACGCCATCCAGCGCATCGAGGATCGCCGGAGCGCTCTCTGCCTCAAAGCTGTCTTTCAGCTCAAGCAGCGTGAACAGCGGGTGGTGCGCCGGGTTCGCGTCGGACCAGGCGCGCAGCACGTCGGCGCAGTCGCTGAGCCACGAGCAGGTGCTCGTCGCGTCGATGTCGGGGACGTGGTACACGCCGAAGTCTCCCGACGATTCGTCGTACCACACGTCCAGCTCGAACTGGCGAACTCCCTGGGTTTCCGCCTGCTCGTCCAGCGGAGCGTGGTCATAGTCCCACTCCTTCACTTCGATCCCGGGCGTGCGCATGTGGTAGCTGTTGTGCGTGCCGACCGCTTGGAGGTGGTTGAACCGGAGCACATCGTCGAGCGGGTAGGACCAGTCGAGGGCGGTATCGTCGACTTGCGACGGGGCACAGGCAACGAGGAACGGGAACAGCCACATGCACAGATCGTAGCCCGCGAGCCCCGCACCGCGGCAGCTACATCATGGAGCGCGGATCCACGTCGACGATGCGGCGCACCCCGGGAGCGGCTTTCCACGACGCGTGATGGGCGGTGAGAAAGTCCCGAAACACCTTCCGATCCCGACCGCGGATCACGGCCTGGAACCGGTAGCGACCGACCAACTTCGGGAGCGGCGCGGCCGCAGGGCCGAGCACGTCAACGCCGGCGAATCCCCGAGCTTGTGCCTTGGCTTCCTTCACGAAGTTGGCAGCGGCTTCGCGGGCCGCCTGCCGATCCGCAGCTTCCACACGCACGAGCACCAACCCGGAGTAGGGCGGGTACGCCAACATCCGCCGCAGCTCCAGCTCCCCTTGGGCGAACGCCGCCATATCCCCAATGGCGCTGAACACCGGGTGCTCCGGGTGGCTCGTTTGAACGAACACCCGCCCGGCCACCGCCCCCCGGCCCGCGCGCCCGCAGAGCTGCGTGACCAGCGCCCAGGTGCGCTCGGCGCTGCGAAAGTCCGGCATACCCAGGATGTGATCCGCTCCGAGCACCGCTGCCACCGTGACGTCCGGAAAGTCGTGCCCCTTGGCCACAAGTTGCGTGCCCACGAGCAACCGCGTGCGGCCTGCAGCGAAGTCATCAAGGATGCGGGCGTGGGATCCCTTGCCCCGCGTCGTATCCGCATCCATGCGGCCCACGGGGACGCCGGCGAAGGTTTCGACCAGCATCTCCTCAATTCGCTCGGTGCCCCGGCCCAGGAGGGCCAGCGGCACCGCACACTGCGGGCACTCCCCCGGAAAGCTGCGATGGAAACCACAATAGTGGCAGTCCATGCGGTTGATGCCCTGGTGGTACACGAGCGCCACGCCGCAGCTCGGGCAATCGTAGCTTCCGCCGCAGCCCGGGCACTCCACGAACGTGGCGTACCCTCGGCGGTTGTAGAGCAGAATCGCCTTGCCGCCGGCCTCCAGCGCCTGATCGATCGCCTCCTTCACCTCGGGCGCCAGAAGCGGCGCCCTGCCGCCGGCGGCCTTGGCGGCCGCCCTCATATCCACCAACTCCAGCGAGGGGACGGGCCGGGGCGTAGCGCGCTCGAGCAGTTGAAGCAGCTTGTACTTGCCCGCTTCCGCGTTTCGCCAACTCTCCAACGAAGGCGTGGCGGAGCCGAGGACGCAGGGGCACTTCATCCGGGAGGCGCGAACCACCGCAAGGTCGCGACCGTGGTATCGCACGCCCTCGTCCTGCTTGTAAGAATCGTCGTGCTCCTCGTCTACCACCACGAGGCCAAGCGCGGCGAACGGCGCGAAAACCGCGCTGCGCGCCCCGACGACAATCGCCGCTTCTCCCGAGCGGATCCGCCGCCACTCCCGCAGCTTCTCGCCCGCCGCCAGCGCGCTGTGGAGCACGGCCACCCGCCCCGGAAAGCGCCCCTCGAACCTCGACATCAACAACGGGGTGAGCGAGATCTCCGGCACCATCACCAGCACCTGCTCCGACCGGGCCACCACGCGCTCCGCCAGGGCAAGGTACACCTCCGTTTTCCCGGCGCCTGTGACGCCATGCAGCAGGTGCACCCCGGCTGCGCCGACGCCTTCGACCGCCGCGACCTGAGCCGGGTTGAGCGGCGGCGCCACCGTGGGCGGCGGCAACACCCGCCCGGCCGCCAACCGCGGCCGCCACTCCTTGCGCACAGCCCCCCGCTTCACCAAGGTAGCGACCACGCCTGCCGGAAGATCAGCCGCCAACGCAGGGAGCCTCTCCATCACCTCCAGCCCCTTCGGGCTTTTGGCCTCGCCGCCGCCGGTGGCGACGATCCACAGCACCTCATCGCGCACGCCCTCAACCACCGAATCATCCCCGCGCACGAGCCCGGCCTGCACCAATGCCGCGAGGTGCACTGCCGCATCGGGCACCTCGCCGTGCAGCCGCCGCTCCAGCGCCGCGCGGGTGAGGCCGCTGCGCGAAATGACCTCTCGAAGCACGCTTCCCCGCGCCCCCTCCGGCGCATCCACCGCGAGGCGCTCCACCCCTTCCGGCGTGGCCCGGAAGGTGCGGCGGGTGGACACGCCGGTGTCGGCCGGGGTGGCGGTGGCGATCACTTCGCCGAGGGGCGAGAGGTAGTACCCGGCGATCCACCGGTAGAATGCGAGCTGCTCATCCGTGAACGCCGGCTCCTCGCTCAGCACCTCTCGCACGGGCTTGAGCTCCACGCCCGCCGGCACCTCCCCGGGCCCCACCACCCAGCCCACGAGCTCACGGGATCCGTAAGGAACAACCACGGTGGCACCCACGGGCAGCGCCCGCGGAGCCACCCAACTGAAACGACCGAACACCGGGAGCGGAACTGCGACTTCTACGACCACCCAAAGCCCTATCGTGGCCACCTGCCAGAATCTGACCGGATCGAAAAACGCTTTTCTTGCGCCGATGGGTTGCGCACCATGCTGGTTTGGTATAGCCCCTTGCCGCTCGACTCCCGGATCCCCGGGCGGAGTAGAAACGATTCGGCAAGAGAGAAAGTGATGAGCAACCGTCTGTTCGTTGGCAATCTGTCCTTCCGCTCCACGGAAGATTCCCTTCGCGAAGCCTTCTCGTCTAGCGGCGAGGTCACGGGCGTTCGCCTGATGCTCGACCGCGAAACGGGCCGCAGCCGCGGCTTCGCGTTCGTGGACATGAGCACCGCCGAGGCCGCAACCGCGGCCATCGCAAAGTGGAACGGCGCCGACCTCGACGGTCGCCCCCTGCGCGTGAACCTCGCCGAGGATCGTCGTGAAGGCGGCGGCGGCGGCGGTGGCGGTCGTGGCGGCTTCGGCGGCGGCGGCGGTGGTCGTGGCGGCTTCGGCGGCGGCGGCGGCGGTGGCCGTGGCGGCGGCGGTGGCTACGGCGGCGGTGGTGGTGGTGGCGGCTGGGGCGGCGGCGGCGGTGGTCGCGGCGGCGGTCGCGGCGGTCGCGACGACGGCGGTGGCGGCGGAGACCGCTGGTAGCTCGACGACAGGAGCCCGCGTTCACCGCGGGCTCCTTACGTTTTGCTCACCCCACGAAGCGCTGACCGCTTCGATCGAGCTCCGCGGTGATCCTCTCGAGACGCGCCACGCGGTCTGCGGTGTGCGGGTGTGTGCGGAAGAGCGAAAAGAAGCCGCGACCGCTCAGGGGGCTCACGATGAAGAGGTGCGCGGTGGAGGGCTCCACGGCGCCGGGCGCGGCGTGCACGCCCGCTTCCAGGCGCTGCAGGGCCCGCGCGAGGGGGCGACCATCCCCCAGGAGGCGCGCCGCGAATTCGTCTGCAGCGTACTCCCGCGAGCGGCTGATCGCGAGCTGAATCACGGTCGCGACGAGCGGCGCCAGGAACACCGTGAGCAGGCCCACCCCGCGGTCCTCACGGCGATCCCCCAAGAACAAGCTCCACTGAAGCATGTTCGCCATCATGCTGATCGCGCCCGCCACCACCGCGGCCACGGCCGATGTGAGGGTGTCCCGGTTCTTGACGTGGGCCAGCTCGTGCGCGAGAACGCCGCGTAGCTCCTCCATCGGCATGATTTGAAGGATGCCCTCGGTGACCGCAACCGCGGCGTGCGCCGGGTTGCGCCCGGTGGCGAACGCGTTGGGCATGGCCCCGGGAACGACGTAGACCTTCGGCATCGGCAGGCCGGCCCGCGCTGCCAATTCGGCCACCATGCTGTGGAGCTGGGGGGCCTGAGCCGGCGTGACCTGGACCGCCCGGTACATCGCCAAAACGATGCGGTCGGAGAACCACCAGGAGCCGAGGTTCAGCGCCATGGCCAGGATGAACGCGAGGATCATGCCCTCGGCGCCGCCGAAGCTTCGCCCCACGAAGATGAGCAGACCGGTGAGCGCCGCGAGCAGCGCCGCCGTTTTGACGGAGTTGATCATGGCCTCAAGTTAGGCGCCGCCGTTCCCTTGACCGTCACCAACCGTCACAGCGGCAGGGGATTCGCGCCGGGGCTACCGAGGTACCTTCGGTCGAACCTTGTCTTCCTCGTAGCCCGGCGGCACCGTGAGCCCCTTGTTGTAGAGGCACCCGTTCTCCTGAAGCTGCCCGTCGGCCGTGGCTTCGAAGAGAACCGGATGGGGGCCACCGGGGCCCGCGGGTGAACCCCCGATCTCCTGCACGCGCAGCTTGAGCCCATCGATCGCCCATAATCCGCCGAACTGGATCATGCCCGACCACACACACGTCGTGCCGGTGGGGCAGGGCGAGACCAAATCGATGACCGCGTATTGCTGATCCGCGTCGAAGTGCACGTTGCGGGCGTAGGCTCGGCCGCTGCAGGCGGGGGACGTCCAGTCGCCGGCGAAGCTCACGCCTTGAACCTCGCCGAAGAGCGTGGGGACCGTCTTCTCCGTAGGCACCGCGCCCTCGGAGGCGGGCACGGGCGGCGAAGGTTCGGCCGGCCCCGAGGCCCCGCACGCGAGCATCAGAAAAAGCACGCTTACTCCGTCTCCGCGAGGTCGAACTCGATCCAGCCTGCGTCGGTGATCACCATCTCGAAGCCGCCGGTTTCGCTCGCCGCCGTGCCTCCCGTGCCTTCGTCGAGGTGGAAGAGCAACAGCGTGTCGTCGTCCTTCTTGAACGGCGCCGTCGCAACCTCGAAGTCGTCCGCATACCGGGGCACGCTGGACACCCGCAGCTCATCGAGCAGGCCGTAGAACCCCTCCGTGGCGCTCTTCGCGCAGCCGAACTGCACCCGATCGTCCGGCTTGGCGCCGATGAACGCCGGATCAGCGCTGATGCCCACGAACGCACCATCCACGAAGAGCCGCGCGCTCCCATCCCCCGCGTCGTACACGCCCGCCACGTGGTGCAGCACGCCATCCATCAGCGTGAATCCGTAGCTTGCGCCCACCGCATCGTCGCCTCCCTCGCCCACCGTGAAGATCACCTGACCATCCTCACGTTGGGCAAGGTTGAACACCTCATTCCACAAGGCAATCGGCCGCATGTCCGAGAAGGCATCGGGATCGCCGCGCAGCCAGGCCTCCACGGTGAAGGAGGCCTCGGGGGCGCTCGAGATATCGACCGTGGCGCAGTCTGGCGAACCGTCGAACGCGAGGGCGTGGGGGCCTTCGACCACCGGATCGCAGGCGACAAACAGGGCGAGCAGGAGCATACGCGAGAGGATATCCGCGCGAAGCAGGGGTTGCATCGTGCGGACCGGGTTGGAACGACTCTTCGACAAGCTGGACGGGCTGCGCGGGAAGCGCGTGGGCGTGGCCTGCAACCACACCGCGGTGGACCCGAAGCTGGATCACGTGCTCGATCGCCTGCGGGCGGCCGGCATTCCCGTACGGCGGGTATTCGCCCCCGAGCACGGCCTGCACGCGACGGCGCAGGACATGATCTCCGTCGACGGGGAGGATGCCGAGCAGGCGCTCGTGTCGCTCTACGGCAAGACCGTCGACACGCTGCGCCCGAAGGCCGAGCTGCTCTCCGATCTTGATATCATCCTGTTTGATATTCAAGACATCGGCAGCCGCTACTACACCTACCAGGCGACGCTCGGGTACATGATGGAGGTGGCCGCCAGCACGGGTACGAAGATCATCGTGCTCGACCGGCCGAACCCGATCAACGGCCTGACGCTGGAGGGAAACGTCGTCGAGGCCGGCTTCGAGAGCTTCGTCGGCGCCTATCCGTTGGCCGTGCGCCACGGCATGACCATGGGGGAGCTGGCGCACTTCTTCCGCGACGTGGTGGGGATCCGCTGCGAGATCGAGGTGATCCGCTGCGAAGGTTGGGATCGTGCCCAGTGGTACGACGAAACCAACGTGCCATGGGTGTTCCCGTCGCCCAACATGCCCACGCTGGAAACCGCCACGATCTACCCAGGGATGTGCTTGATCGAGGGCACGAACCTCTCGGAGGGGCGCGGCACCACACGGCCCTTCCACCTCGTGGGCGCGCCCTGGCTGGACGCGACGGAACTCCAACGGTTGTGCCGATTAGGGGCTGATGACGCCGGCTTGCGCGGGATTGCGTTCCGAGCCGCAACCTTCGAGCCGCGGTTCCAGAAGTTTACGGGCGTGCCCTGCAACGGGGTGGAGCTGTTCGTCACCGACCGAAACGCGCTCAACGCCCTCCTGCTCGGGCTCGTGGTCATCGAAGCGGCGCTCCGGGCGGCGCCGGACTCGTTCAAGTGGCGGACGGAAACCTACGAATTCGTGGACGACCCCATCGCGATTGACCTGTTGCTGGGGAGCCGGGAGGGGCGCCTCGCCCTGGAATCGCGGATGCCGCTCGGGGAGCTCTGCGCCAGCTGGGATGCGGGGCGTACGGACTGGGAGAAGGCGCGGCGGAGCTGCTTGATGTATTGAGGGCGCCGCGCGCGGCCCGGTCCCTTCGTCAGGCGGAGGTGGCGGCGCGGCGCGGCGCGGCGGAGCGCGGAGCTGCCATGAAACGAAGATTGGATTTTCGATCCATGGCATGTTACCCCAACGGATGCCGGTCCCGCGCACCGCAGAGCCGACCCTTCGGCGGCTCGCCGAGTGGTATCCAGTGGTCGTGGTCACGGGTCCGCGGCAGAGCGGCAAGTCCACACTCTGCCGGCTCGCACGACCGGATCTCCCCTATGTGAACCTGGAGTCTGCGGCAGACCATGCCCTGTGGCAAGCCGATCCGGTGGGGATGATCCGACACCATCCGCACGGCGCCGTCCTCAACGAGGTCCAGCGCCTGCCCGCGCTGGCCAGCGCGCTTCAGGTAGAGGTGGACGCCGACCCGCGGCCCGGACGCTGGCTCCTCACCGGCTCGGAGAACCTCGCGATCCGATCGCACGTCTCCCAGTCGCTCGCCGGGAGAAGCGGCCACCTTCACCTCCTGCCCCTCACCACCACGGAGTGCGCACAGTTCCCGGACGCCCCGGACGACGTGTGGCACCGCGTGTTTCGCGGCGGCTATCCTCGGATCTACGACCGAAAAATTCCCGCCCCCGTGTGGCTGGCCGACTATGTCGCGACGTACGTGACGCGGGACGTGAGGGACATCCTCAACGTGCGGGACGTCGCGGCCTACGCCACCTTTCTTCGGCTCGCGGCCGGACGGACCGCCCAGGAGGTGAACCTCGCTTCGCTTGGTGCAGACACGGGCATCACGCAGCCGACGGCCCGTGCGTGGATCTCCACGTTGGAGGCCATGTGGCTCGTGCACCGCCTTCCGCGGTGGTCGACGAACATCACGTCGCAGGCGGTGAAGGCACCGAAGCTCCACTTCCTGGACACGGGGCTCGTGTGCAACCTGCTCGGGATCCGAGAGGCCGCCCAGTTGGTGACCCACCCGCTGCGAGGAGCCATCTTCGAAACGTGGGTGGCAACGGAGCTGATCAAGCGGCAGTTGAACGCCGGGCGCCCCCTCGATCTGCAGCACTTCCGCGACGCCGGCGGCGCCGAAGTCGACATCGTTCTCGGCGCCGGCGAGGACCTGGTTTTCATCGACGTGAAGTCCAGCGAGACGCCGGATGTCGCGGCGCTGTCGCGGCTGAACCGACTGGCAGCGAAGCTCCCGGGCGGCGCCGCGCGCGTGGTCATCTACGCCGGCGCCCGCACGATTCGCCTCGCTTCCGGCACGCTCCTGTCGTGGCGCGACCTCGAC
Organism: Deltaproteobacteria bacterium; assembly: GCA_014191855.1. GTDB lineage: Bacteria > Myxococcota_A > UBA796 > UBA796 > SXON01 > SXON01. The sequence continues at coordinate 44,654 of BJHF01000001.1, read as the reverse complement.
TCGGCCCCGGAGCTAGCGCGCTGGTTCCAGCCGGCGGGGTGAGGCGGCTGGCCACCAGCGTGCGCCGCGAGCTCAGGCCCTCCGCCGACTCTCACAACGTCAACAGCGGCCGTTCCCCCACCGCGATGTGAGAAGGTTTCGACCCCCTTTTTCTCACATCGAGGGCGGCGACCACCTCGCCCCGGGCGATGTGAGAATTCCAGGCTATTTTCCTCTCACATCGTGGGGGGCGGCTCTCACAACGTGGGGAGCGGCCGCTCCCCCACTCGTTTGTGAGAACATGTCGCGACACGCCGCGACTCCCGGGTCGGGGGCACCCAAAGACCGATCCCCCTAAAACTTCAACTCCCCCACCACGCTCCCCGGCGGCTGCTCCAGCACGAACGCCGCGTCGGTCGGGGAGGCCGCGTTCCACGAACCGAATCGAACATCGGCCTGCGTGTCGAGCGTGGGGAGCGCCAGGGTGAGCGCCTTCGGCCACACGTCTGGCTCCCAAGCGCCCGTAAACAGCACGACGCCCTTCGGGTCGGTGGCGCGAGCATCCGCGAGGTGGGCGGTTCGCCCATCGATCCCGAGGGTGAAGCTGGCGTTGTCGGCGCGCGTCCAGGTCGCGTTCGCGAGGGGACCAACCGCTGACAACGCTGGCTCTGCCGGAAGCGCCGGCACCCGCCCCATGAGGAGGCTCGTCGCGACGGCAGCGCCGCGCAGCCCTTCGCCCGCCCCGAGCAGCGCCCCCAGCGCGGCGTCCGCGTCGTTCACCGCGTAGAAGGTGTTCTTCGGCGCCATATACGCGCGGACGTCGTGCCCATCGCACGTCACCACGACCTGGGCCGGGCCGATTGGTCCGCGAAGCTCCACCCGGAAGCGGTCCGGCGGGGAAACGACGAGGGTGCCGCCGGCGCTGATGCGGCGCCCGCCGGAGGTGACCACCGCATCGAATGTCGCGTACATCGCCGGGGAAGCGGGCTCTGCGAGCGCGCGGGCATACAGCGCGGCGGGATCGACCACATCGGGGGCCGCCGGGGCGACCGGCTTGCACGCGCCGGCGAACGCGCCGAACCCGGTGAGCGCCCCCAGCACGAACGTGGCCCGACCCCACCCGCACCCGATCACAACGTCACCCCATACTGCCGCGCACGCACCTTCGCCTCCGCCACGTCGACCCCCTGATCCCCTAGGTTGAACAAGGTGATCGCTGTGCTCTCCACGTGCCCGTCCACAAGGCACACGTCCACCACGCGGGTGGGATCGACCGCCTCGCCGAAGGCCGAGCCCAACCGCCAGAGTTGGCAGGCTTGATCCCGGGTTTCGACGGTGCTGTTCATCAACACCGCACTGGCAAAGGGCGCGTAGAAGCCGGCGTGAGGACCGCCCGCGGCCTGCCAACGCGCCAGCGCCTCCTGCCCCGCCGCGATCGGCCACGACGCGCTGGACGAGCGAAGCGCCTCGATCCACGCCGCGTAGTTCGCGTCGCCGCCGCCGCGCGCTTCGCTCTCCCGAAACGCGCCCACCCCCCCCTCCAGATCCCCGTTCGCAGCCCGCGCGCGCCCGAGGTCCGTGTACCCGGCGGCGCTCACCGCCGGGTCGCGAACGGCCGCTTCGAGCAGACGAAGCCGCTCGGAGAGGGCACCCGGCTCTCCCTCCAGCAGCGAAGCCAGAAACACCCGAGGCGCGCCCGCGTTCGGCGCGTGCAACAGCGCGGTCTCTGCCGCCGCTTTCGCCGCCGCCTCGTTTCCATGCGCGCGCTCCCAGCTCGCGACGACCATCTGGTAGCGGGCGCGCGAAGGCGTTGGATCCGCCGCGAACGCCGGCGTCATGGCGAACATGCAGGCCAACGCCGCGATCATTGCAGCCCCCGCGCCCAGAGGATCGCCGCCGCGCGGCGGGGCGGCCAGTGCCCGCAGAACAAACACAGCGCCACCGGGCACAGCGCCAGCCCGATCGCGCCGCCATAGTGCCCCTTGAAGGCGACGTACGCCGCGAGCACGAAGAACGCGAGCACCACGAACACCAGCACCTGGGCGATCACCATGAAGAACACGGCCGCCGGGCTCGACGCGGCCCTCGCGGCGTTCTCCGAGGTGAAGTCCGGCCAGATCGCGCCGAGCGCCGCAGCGATCCCCGAGATCCCCCAAGCCAACAACACGGTGAGGATCGCCTCTCCCACCAGCACCGGCACGCGGGCGTTGAGGAGGATGCCGCTGCCCACCACCACGACCTCGCCCACGATCAGCATTGGTACGAGGCCAAACGCCGACTTTGCGCGAAGCACCACCAGCGGATCGACCGGCGCGCCGCGCAGCACCCACCAACTCTTTCCCTCACGGGAGATCGCGGTGAACTGGAAGCGGCCGGCGATCGCCGCCATCACGAAGCCGCCGATGCCCAGGTTCAGGAACGTGAACCCCTCGCGAATCAGCTGCGCGCTCTCGCCGCGGAAGGCGCTGAGCGGGAGCGCCTGCACGCTGATGAGGTAGATCGCGCAAAGCCCGATGAGCAGGAAGATCTGGGACCACTGCGCCGGATCGCGCGCCAGCACCCGCAGCTCTTTCGCCGCGATGGGCCGCCACGCCTTCGGGAGGATCAACGACAGGTTGTCGAACACCCGCGACTTGTAGAAGCGCGCGGCGCGCGCCTCCTGGGAGCGCGCCCAGCCGCCATCGAAGCCGACCCGCGTGGACCACCGCGCGATCGCCATGGTGGTGAGGGCGCCCGTGAGCAACAGCCCCACCTCGGTCCACGGGATGGGCGAACCCAAGAGGGCGCGCCCCATCACGTCCCCCGCCCACCGCGGCGGAAACAGCCTTGGCAGGGGGATGTTGAGCGCCGCCATGTACTCGGCGAGGCTCTCGAAGGCCTGCGCGTCGACGAGCTGCTCGGGCCGGAGCGTGCGGATGATCACAAACAACATCGCGACCATGAGCACGCCCACGAACAGCATGAATTCGCGGGTTCGACGCGCCGGAAACACGTTCACCAAGAAGGTCGCGACCGTGACTCCGACCGCGGTGGCCATCAGCAACAGGCAGGGCACGGCCAAAAACATCGAGGCGTAGTAGGGCCACCCGGCCTGCGCAACGAGGCCCGCCGCACAGAAAACCGGCAGTCCGAACAGGATCATCATCCAACTGGACTGGAACAGCGTATCGAAGAACCGCGCGTAGTGGAAGGTGGGCCGGGAGAGCGGCAGCGCGAGGATCAGCTCCAGATCGTCGCTCAAATAGTACACGGACAAGGCCGTGATCACGTTGCTGAACGACAACATTCCGAAGAGGCTGACGAGCAGGATGTCGAGGAACTTCGTGGCAAGCACGGGGCCGAGGCCGCTGATCTGCCAGAAGCGATCCACGAGGTACAGCATCAGCGCGAACAGGCCGATCCAGAACAGGAACGCGAGGAACGCAAAGCCCAAGTAGAGGCCCCGTTGTTCACCACGCAGAACGACGTTGCGAAGCGACAGGCTGCGCGGGCTCAGCAGGCGGGCAACGAGGCCCGGGGAGAGCGAGTCGGCCGTCGTTCCGCTGGATTCCACCCGCTACTTCCCGCCGGTGTTGGGGTCGCCCACCGGGCCCTGCCAGGCGCCACCATCCTCTTCGCGGGTGTGGGCCTGGGTGGCGCGGATGTAGGCGCGGAGCAGCGCGTTTCGTTGGGCGCCGCCGAGCAGCGAGCGGAAATCCTCGTACGCTTGGGGATCTTTCACGAGGAGGCCGAGGGAGCCCTCACCGTTGTTCACCGACGTCATCACGCCGTTCGCGTTCTGGACCACGCCTCGCAGATCGTCGATGATCTGCACGTTGCTCGGATCATAAAGCAGGCTGTGCAGCGCCGACGGCTTCGTTTTGATGTCCGACACGAGCCCCGTGGCTTCCGCGGCGAAGTCGCCCAGCTCGGCGGCGAGGGCGTCGCCGCCATCGCCGTAGATGACCGCGTGCGCCAGGCCGTCGCCCGTGCGGATCTCCCGGGTCATGTCCGACACGTCCGCGACGACGCCATCCACGTTCGCAAGGATCTCTTTGACCTTTCGCCCCGCAGATTCGTCGTAGATCAGCACGTGCAGGATGCCCTTGCCCTCCTTCGCCTCCGCCAGCATGCCCTCAACGTGCGCCAGGCTGTCGGAGATCTTGGCCTTCTTGGCTTCGTCTTCCGATCCGAGCATGAGGTCGAACTTGTGGGAGACGCTGGCGGCGTTGTCGACGATCGCGGTCGCGCGATCGGCGTACGAGACGAAGTCCAGTGCTTCGGCCGAGGCGATCTCGGCCCCGTCGGCCAGGGAGTTCGTCCCGTCGCTGCCGACGGTCACCGTGATGATGTTGTCCCCCAATACGCCGACGTTGCTGATGCCGGCGATGGAATCGCTCGTGATCCGCGAGCTGTACTCCTTGCGGATCGTCAGCTCTACATGGACGTTTTTTCCATCCGTCCGGTTGGGCGCCAGCTCGACCTGGGTAACCTCCCCCACGTCGATACCGGCGAGCCGCACGATGGCGCCCGGCTTGAGCCCCTTCACGTCCACATACTGGGCGTTGAGCTTGTACCGGGGCGCGAAGGCCTCAACGCCGCCCCCCAGCATGAACGCCGCCACGGCGATGAGCATGATGAAGGCGAGCACGAACGCCCCGACCTTCAGCTCCTGGAGGAAATTGCGTTCCATGATCCGCTCCTCATAGCCCGCTCGGGGCGCGTTTCGGCGTCAGGGTACTTCGAGGTCTCGCCGCACCGCAGCTTCATCGAACAAACAGAACACCACATGACCCCCGCGAACGTAGAAGTTGTCGGCGACCAAACGCCCGCCAATCCGGGCCTTCTCCCGCCGTCGCCCGGCTATCTTCAGCCGCTTCTCCGCCAGCTTCTCGTCGTAGTCCAGCAGCGTGGCCGGCCTCGCCGCCTCCACATCCCAGGTGACGCAGGCCCGCTCACCGGCGTCGTTCTCCATCAATACGGAGACGAAGCGGCCGTCCTGCCCGAGCAGGTCCACGGTGCTCCAGTGGTCGGCCGGCGTCTGGCACCAGTTCGGCGCATCCGGGGCTTCGTTGCCGAAGATTCGCCGCTCCCCCACCCACAGCGCCTCCTCCTCCCAGGCGCACCCGCGCCCCTCCTCGTCCACCACGGCGTACGCTGCAGCGAGCCGAACCGCCGGCGCGTCTGCGAGCGGAGGGTGCGGCGGCGTGTGCACGCAGCCCGCGAGGAGCCAGGTCATCACGAGCGTTCTACCTGCTCGATCAGCTCATCCACCATGCGGAGCGTCATCCCCCACAAGAGCGTGCCGTCCAGCCGTACGCACGGCAGCTCGTACTCCACGCCCTGCCACGTGTACGGGAACGTCCCCCGCGCTTCACGCGCGAGGAACCTGTCGAACGCGAGGCGAACCACGCCGGCCACTTCCTCGTTGGGCGTCAACGGAGCCCACTCGGGCACGGTGAACACGTAGGGCACCACGCTGATGTGCCGCTTCGGCGCGTTGCGGGGCGAGGCGAGCGGGCTCAGGGCGCCCAGACAGCGCGCTTCGGACAAATCAAGACCAAGCTCCTCCCGCGTTTCGCGGCGCGCCGTGTGGAGCAACGAGGCGTCGTCGGGCTCGGCACGCCCCCCGGGGAAAGCCATGTGGCCGCTCCAGAGGTCCCCCTCACGAACGGCGCGATGGATGAACAAAAGCTCGTCGTTCGGGCCGAATATCGCGGCCACCGCCGCGCGCTTCGCGTCGGGGTCGGCGATGGTGGTGTGCGGCGGGAGCCGCAGGCGCGCGAGGGCGGACACGTTCCCGGTCTAGCGCGCGGCGTGCTACGACGCCCGCCACCCGCGGGGCCCGCCAGGATGAGCGACGGTCTGGACATCGATCTTCGACAGAACATCGGCGAAGAGCCCAAGCCCTCGGGGAACCCTGCCCTCGACGCGTGGCGGTGGATCTACGATGTGCTCAAAAGTTGGGGCCCACCGCTCCTCGCCGTGCTCGTGATCCGCTCGGTGATCGTGGAGCCCTTCCAGATCCCGTCGGGCTCGATGGTGCCGACGCTGGCCATCGGGGACTTCATCGTCGTGAGCAAGTTCGCCTATGGCCTCCGCCTCCCGTTCACGAACATCGAGCTCATCCCGATGGGGGAGCCGGAGCGAGGGGACATCGACGTGTTCATTCACCCCCCCACGGTGAGCGACGATCCGTGGTGCCGGGTGAAGCGGATCCCGAAAGACTGGACGTTGGACCTGATCCCGTTCATGCCCGGGCCCGAGCAGCCGTGCACCACCGACTACGTGAAGCGGCTCGTTGGCCTGCCGGGGGACACGGTGGAGGTGAAGGACGACATCGTGTACCTCAATGGCGCTGCGCAGGCCCGGGTCTCGACCGGTGAGTACAACTATGTCGACGTTCGCGGCTGCGTTGGCCAGCCGATGAACGAGTACGAGGAGACGTTGGGCGAGGTGAAGCACACCACGCTGCAAACCACCATGTACGGCATGCACATGCGCGACATGCCGCCCACGAAGGTGCCGGAGGGCCACTACTTCTACATGGGGGATAATCGCGACAACAGCGCCGACGGGCGGGTATGGGGCTTCGTACCTCGCGAATACATCCGCGGCAAGGCCATCTTCGTGTGGCTGTCGTTCGACCCTTGTCAGAGCGGCGGGATGCCCGGGCTGGGTTCGCCCCGGATCGAGCGGATCGGGAAGGTTCTCGAGTAGCGGGGCGCCACGCATTGAGGCCCCGAAGCGGGCCCCCAGCGCGGTACACTGCGCCATGCGCACTCTCCCCTTGTTCCTGTTGCTGCTCGCGGGCTGTCCCGAGGTGGAAAAAGACACCGACACCGCGACGCAAGCCGGAGAAGAAGGGCTAAAAGACGAGGACGGCGACGGCTACACGACGGAGGATGGGGACTGCGACGACGGCGACAAAGCCATCAGCCCGGAAGGGATCGAGCTGTGCGATGGTCGCGACAACGATTGCGACGGCGTGGTGGACAACGACGCGGGCGGGCTGACGTTCTACGCCGACACCGATGGGGACGGCTTCGGCGACCCGGACGCTCCGACCACGGCCTGCGAGCAGCCGGAAGGAACCTCGATCAACGCCACCGATTGTGACGACGCCGATCCGGACACCAACCCGGCCGCCGAGGAGGTGGACTGCGCGGACCCGGCCGACCACAATTGCGACGGCCTCGTGACCTACCCCGACGCGGACACCGACGGGTTCGACCAGTGCGTAGACTGCGACGACGCCGATCCCGCGGTCTTCCCCGGCGCGGTGGAGCTGTGCAACGGCACGGACGACGATTGCGACGGCGTGGTGGACCCGGACTCGGCCGCGGACGCGCCCCTCTGGTACGCCGACACCGACACCGACACCTACGGAGACCCGGCTGTCACCACGGCCGCGTGCAGCGCCCCCGCCGGTTTTGTGGGCGATGACACGGACTGCGACGACACCGTGACGACCATAAACCCCGCCGCGCTGGAGCTGTGCGACGCCTTCGACGTGGACGAAGACTGCGACGGCCTGACCGGCGACGCCGACCCCGACGTGGACCCCGCCTCCGAGCTCACCTGGTACGCCGACGCCGACGTGGACGGGTATGGCGACGCCGCTTCCACCACGAGCGCGTGCGCTCCGCCCGCCGGTTTTGTGGCCGACAACACGGACTGCAACGACGCTGACGCGCTCTACCACCCCGGCGCCAGCGAGCTCGATTGCAGCGATCCGAACGATTACAATTGCGACGGCAGCACGCTGTACGCGGACGACGACGCCGACGGCTTCGCCGCGTGCATGGAGTGTGACGACGGCAGCGCCGCGGTGTACCCAGGCGCAACCGAGCTGTGCAACGGCATCGACGACGATTGCGACGGCGTGATCGACCCCGACTCGGCGTCGGACGCCGCTACCTGGTACGCCGACACGGACCTCGACAGCTTTGGCGACGCGGCGAGCACCGCCCCCGGCTGCACCGCTCCCGCCGGCTACGTCGGCGACAGCACCGACTGTGACGACGCCGTGGCCACGACGTACCCCGGCGCACCCGAGCTCTGCAATGGCGTCGACGACGACTGCGATGGCACGATCGACCCCGACTCTTCCACGGACGCGCTCACCTGGTATGCCGACGCCGACGCGGACGGGTTTGGCGATGCCTCCGCCACCACGCTGAGCTGCGCCGAACCCGTCGGTTTCCTGGCCGACAACACCGATTGTGACGACACGAGCGCGACCGTGTACCCGGGTGCCTACGAATACTGCAACGGCATAGACGACGACTGCGATGGCGTGGTGGACCCCGACAGCTCGCTCGACTCGCTCACTTGGTACGCAGACAGCGATGGCGACACCTACGGCGACGCGGCGACCACCACCCTCGCCTGCGACGTTCCCGCCGGATTTGTAGCGGACAACCTGGACTGTAACGACGCCGACGCCGCGATCAACCCCGCGGCGACCGAAGTGTGCGACGCCGGGAACGTGGACGAAGACTGCGATGGCTTGAGCGACGACGACGACCCCTCCGTGGACCGCACGACGTGGTCCACCTGGTACATGGACGCCGACGGCGACACCTACGGCGATCCTGCCGTTTCGACCGGGAGCTGCGAGGCGCCGGCAGGCTACATCACGGACGGTACCGACTGCGACGACACTCGCGCGGCCGTGCATCCGGGCGGCGTCGAGATCTGCGAGGCGCTGGACGCAGACGAGGATTGCGACGGGCTCGCCGACGACGACGACCCCTCGGCGAACCCGATGACGATGTCTACCTGGTACGTGGACGCCGACAGTGACAGCTACGGCACCAGCGTGTCGGTAGACGCTTGCGACATCCCGGCCGGCTACGCCAGTACGGACGGCGATTGCGACGATGCCGATGCCAACATCAACCCCGGCGAAGCCGAAGTATGCGATGCGCTGGACGTAGACGAAGACTGCAACGGCCTCGCCGACGACGACGATCCAGGCGCCGCCGGCCTCTCAACCTGGTATCGCGACGCGGACGGCGACACGTACGGCGACCCCGCGACCACCACTCCGGCCTGCTCCCAGCCCTCCGGATACCTCACCGACGATCAGGACTGCGACGATACCGACCCGGCGATCAACCCTGCGGCGCTCGAGACGTGCGACGGTGTGGACGAGGACTGCGACGGCACGGTGGACGACGCGTGCAGCACGCTTTGCTCCGACCTCGTGGTGCTCGTGTACACCGATTACGGCAGTTGGACCTCGACTACGTGCCCCTCCTCGGCGGGTGCCAACCGCACCGGCGCCAGCGTGACGTTCACCACCAGCGCGGCCACGTTCTACAGCAGCGTCACCAGCCTCGTGCCCGACGTCGCGATCGTGGATGTGCCCTCCAGCTCCCTGAGCACCTCCGTGGCCTCGGGTGTCAACAACCAGATCGCCGCCGGCGGCTATGTCCTCTTCTCGTTCTGGGACCTCGACAACAGCAGCGGCTCGACCATGCGTACGGCGCTCGGCGTCACGACGTCGGACATCTACACGCCCCAGGCGATGGCCTCCTCGTCCACCGGCACGCTGTGGAACATCAACGACACGCTGCCGGCCAGCATTTACCGCTACAGCCACAACGCGAATGACAACGGCGACATCCTCACCGCCACCAGCGCCAGCACCAGCGAGGTTTTGGCCTACTACGGCGGCACCACCACCAACGCCGCGATCATCGCGACCAACAGCGGACAGACCATCGTGAACGGGTTCTTGTCCTACGACTGGCAGAACACCGACGACGACAGCGACGGCGTAAAAGACATGCACGAGCTGTACAGCAACGAGATCATCTGGATCACAGGCTGTACGCCGTAGCTCTGGTCGCTACCGCACCGACAAGCTCTGCCACACATGGGTGTTCGGGCCGTCGTACCCTTCGAGATACCCGGGGTAGCTCGTCGCGTCGATGTACTGCGAAAGCGGCAGGATTTGCATCCACCAGCAGCCAACCGAGTCGTTCGTGTCCACGTCGCTCACCATGCAGTGATCACCGGCATCCAGATAATACTGGTCGTGCAGGCCATTGAAGCCGTAGCAGGTCGTGGACTCTTCGCCGGCAACGTACACATAGTCGCTGCCGTCGGTGGAGTCGGAGAACGCGTCGTGCGCCTGCTCCCACCACGTGTAGTGCGCCCGCGTGCCGGTGTTCCAGGTATCGGTGTTCCCAACCTCCAGGCGGTAGGTGTACACGCCGGCTGAGTCGGCGAACCAGGTGCGCTCCGAGAGCACCGAGTAGTTGTCATCCTCGGCGGCGCCCACGCTCTCCCAGTCGCTCTCGTCCCACCAGTAGGGCCAGAGCGAGCCGTAGAGGCGCGTCCAACCGCCCCCATCCGTAGTCATGTCGCACCAGGCCTGCCAGGCGTCGGCGGTGTCGCCATCCGTGTCGGGATCGAGCCAGTAGAGGCCGTCGCCCGTGGACGATCCGTCGTCGAGGATGGCGACGCAGGAGGGCGCGGCGCAGGTGACGTCGGCCCCGAGGGCGCCGTCGTCGGCCACCCCGTCGCAGTTCTCATCGAGCCCGTCGCAGGTCTCGGCGGCGGCGGCGTAGACGCTGGAGTCGGCGTCGTCGCAGTCCGTGGCGGAGGCGACGTACCCGGCGGGGGCAGCGCAGGCGAGCGTCGGAAGGCCCGCGTCGCCTTCGCCATCAGCGTCGGCATCGAGGTACCAGGTGAGTGCGTCGGCGGCCGAGTCTTCGTCGATGGCGCCGTCGCAGTTGTCGTCGATGGTGTTGCAGACCTCGGTGGCGGCGGGGTTCACGGCGGCGGCGGCGTCGTCGCAGTCGGAGGTGTCGATTACCCAGCCCGCGGGCGCGTCGCACGCCGCGGTCGTGTACGCGGTCGAGCCGAAGCCATCGCCGTCGTAGTCGATGCTCCAGGTGGGCGCGTCCACCGCGTTCTGATCGATGGTCCCGTCGCAATCGTCGTCCACGTCGTTGCACAGCTCGTCGGCACCGGGGTGGACACTCGGGTTGTCGTCGGCGCAGTCCGTTGACGAGGCGAGGTAGCCGGCCGGCGCCGTGCAGTCCGTGGCGGTGATGGAGCCGCCATGACCGTCCCCATCCGCGTCCAGAAACCAGGTCGGCGCGTTCACCGCGGCGTCGTCCACGCTTCCGTTGCAGTCGTTGTCCAGGCCGTCGCATCGCTCGGGCGCACCGGGGAAGCTGGCCGGTTCCTCATCGTCGCACTCCTCGCAGCCCAGGAACCGGTCCCCGTCTGCGTCGGCGTTGTCGGGGTTTCCATCGCAATTCCCGTCGCCGCCCGTGCACGCTACAGTCGCACCGGGAAAGGCGGTCGCATCCGAGTCGTCGCAGTCCCCCGCCGTGGCCGTGTACCCCTCCGGCGCCTCACACACCCTCACCACCGAGTCGGAGCCAAACCCATCCCCGTCGCCATCCGGGTACCAGGCGGTCGGGGTGCAGGGCGCCTCGCCCGTATCGGCGAGCCCCCCGGTGTCCTTGATCACGCTGGTCTCGACGCGGCAGGCCAGAAGAAGCAGGGGGAGGATCATCCCGGGATGATACTGCATCCGATGCCGCTTTTGTCCCTGATCCTCGCGTGCAGCACCCTGGATGGCGACGACACCGCGAAAGATCGCCCTGGTCGCGGGGAAGACAGCGGCGTGCTTTCCGGCGCCGTGCTCGACGCGGACCCCTGGGTGAGCCTGCCGTACGTCGAAGTGGGGGACACCCTCGGAGAAGGCACCTTCGAGCTTCGTAACCTTGGCGATGCCGCGCACACGAAGGAGCTCATTCTCGAGGTTACCGGACCGTTCACGGTATGGGGCGACCTCACCCCGCTTCGTGGCGGCGAAGCCCGGAGTTTTCGCGTCACGTCCCGACTCAGCACCGGCGAGGCCGGATCCGCGACCGGCGCAGTGAACGTGATGGCCGACGATCAGGAGGCCACCGTGGGCCTGAGCGCGATCGTGGGTACCCCGGATCTGGAGGGCGCAGGCTGGAAGAAAGACGCCTGGGGCACTTGGGCCGTCGTCGGGCTCCCAACCGCGCCCTTCCCCGACGGGCACGCCAGCTACGACGACGATTCAGTGATGATCGTCCTCCCGCCCAACTTCACCGACAACGGCGTCATGGGGTTGGTCACCCACCTGCACGGCCACAACGCAACCCTCGATGACGTGGTAGCGGAGCAATATCTCCGCGAACAGTTCGCGTTGTCCGGTCGAAACGCCGTGTTCATCGTGCCGCAGGGCCCCGAGGACTCGGCGGACTCGGATTTTGGCAAACTGGACGAGCCGGACGGGTACGCAAATCTCGTGGCGGACGTGAACGCGGTGCTCTACCGGGACGGCCTGGTGGTTCGTTTGGGTGCGGCACCCGCAGCGACGCTGACCTCACACTCAGGCGGATATAGCGGGGTTGCGAATATCATCCAGCAGGGCGGCGTGGAGATCTCCGGCGTACACCTGTTTGACTCCCTGTACGGGTACGAGAGCGTGTACGCCGACTTCGTGCGGGATGGGGGCGTGTTCCGCTCCGTGTACACCTCCGGCGGGGGTACCGATGACAACAACGAGGCACTGGCTGCGTTGTTGACAGGCGAAGGGTACACGGTGGAAGAGTCCTTCACCGACGGCGCGCTCGCCGATGGCACGCTGACGATCGGACATTCGACGGCGAGCCACGGCGGGACAGTGAGCGAAGATCGTGCGTTCGCCCGCTGGCTCGCCGCGAGCGGACAACCGCCGAGCCCCACCGCGGCGCCGGAGCTCCTGGCGACGACAATCAGCGACGGTCAGGCCGTCGTACGGTGGCGCGTGGATTTGGGTGGGGCGCGGGTTTTTACCGTTGAAACCAGCGAAGACGGCGAAACGTGGGATACGGTGGCGACGACGACCGACACCCACGCAAGCATCGCGCTCGCCTCCGTGATTCGGGTACGGGCGACCGACCCGGTTTGGGGACTCTCCGAGCCCAGCGATCGTTACGGCGCCACGGGCGACGACTGGTTGATCGTAGATGGGTTCGACCGCGTGCTGGGCGGGAGCTGGCCGAACCCGACGCATGATTTCGGTGCCTTGGTGGGGGGCTCGCTTGGCGCGGGCTTCTCCGTGGCGAGCAACGAAGCCGTGGCGGAAGGGCGGGTGGGCCTCGGCGACTTCGCGCATGTGTTGTGGCTGCTCGGCGACGAGAGCACGGCGGACGCGACGTTCACGGAGGCTGAGCAGCGCCTGGTCACCGACTACGTGGACGCGGGCGGCACGATCGTCGTAAGCGGCTCGGAGGTAGGGTGGGCCACGGAGGCAAGCTGGCTGGAGGACACCCTGCACGCCGCGTTGGTGGCCGACGACGCGGGCACGACCGACGTGGAAGGCTGGAATGTCGGCGACTACTACAATGAGGACTACCCCGATGTGTTGTCCGGCGACGAGACGATTTGGGAGTGGGAGGGGGGCGGCGCGGCCGCGGTAGGGTGGGACAAGCGCGTGGTGGTCATCGGCTTCGGTGTGGAGAACCTGGGCAGCGGGGAGCGGGAAACGGCGTTGGCGGAGCTGCGGGGGTGGTTGGGAGGGTGAGCGAAACAAGCAGCGCCACGGCATCGGAGATCAATCGACGTAGTTGTCAGTCTCCTCGGCGGAGACCTCACACTCCAGATTCACGGTGAGCGCGTTGACACCGCGTTCCAACTCATACTCGCCGGATCCTTCGGTGTGGCACTCAGGATTTGGGGTATCCAAACGAGGATGGAGACTGTACGCGTCGATATCCAACACAATCTCTCGCGGTTCGAAAAAAAAACGTTCACACACACCCATTGTCACGACGCCGACTGAAATCCATCGGCGATCGACGAGCTGGTCAACCTCACAAGTTAAATTCGGCTCCTCCATGTGGTAGTTCGACCGGACGTCGTCAATACCGACGGTCAGGTCCATTGCGGCTCGTTCATCCCCAAAGGCGAGCTCGCCGCCACAGACGTCCGAGGTTTCAGCACAACCGGCGAACAAGACAAGCGGCACCGCCGCGCAGCGCCTCACGGCGGCCATGTGACGATCACCGAGGTTTTGGACACATTGTCCGAGTTGGTGTCGGAGCACACGGTGGGCAAGAATAGGCGGGTGCCTCCCGCGTCGCCCGGCGTGCCGTACCATGTGAGATGCGACCAGTAGTTCGCCGAGAAGGTCTCCACGGTCATTCCATCAGAGTACTCCTTGGAGTCCGTTTCACTGCTGCACACGTCGTCAAGCTCCAGAATGACAGCCTGATACGTCCGCCACTCGTCGCCCGTAGCCTTGCTGAATCCGTGGCGGATCGACTCCTCTGCATCCGGCAACCCCAGCTCGGCACAAACCCCGGTGTACCAGGCCTGCGCCGTGGCACACATGCAGCAGGCGTGCACGCGATGGCCCTCCTCGCCGAGGTAATTGTGCCCAAGTTCGTGGACGACCAACTTCCCATAGTCCACCACCTCCCGAAACGCGTACCGTCCGATCAGCAGTGCGGCCGAGCGGTACGCTTGGCCCTCGGGAGTGGCTGCGTACCCATGCTTCTTCGATAGTGCCATCGCGACGTGCGCCCACATCAGGAGGTAGTCCACCACAAGGCCTGTTCGGCCGATCCACTCCGCCTTGAAATGCATGCTGCAGGGACTGTTCTCGCTGTGAGCGTGGTCATCGCTCGTGTCGAAGCTCACGGTGGCGGGGAGGGGGTCGGTCGAGAGCTTGTCGATCGTGAAGGCCCCGTTGGCCCGGACCTGGGACGTGGCGACGAGCTCGTAGTCGTTGCTGGCGTTCGTGTCCCGCTCGATGTCGTTGGTGCTGTACGGCGAGTCCGCACAGACACAACGCTCGGCGGCGGACTCGGCGCCAGGCTGCTTCATCTTGCGCTGGCAATCGTCGTCATGTGCCCCCCCGACACACTTCGGATAATAATCCGAGCATTCCCAATTGGGGTAGCAGTAGAACCCCGTGTCCGCCCCCCACTTCTTGCTGCCGTTCACATGCCAGCGGCCACCTTGGGTGCCCAGCCTGAACATCCGAGTCTTGCTCTGGTCGATCCCGAAGCAGTGACTGGCCTCGCTCGCCGTGGCCGGCACATACACGCCGTCTTTCGTGTATCCCCAGTACATCGCCACGCTTTGCGTCGCCCAGTAGAACATCCAGCCCGCGTAGCCCCCGAGCTTGCCGCTGCTGCCGATCTCGGCCGGGAGCGAGCCGGTGAAAAACTCGCCCTCGTCGGCTTCCAGATCGATACAAGCCCACAACCCGTCGATCTCCTCGTCCGTGAGGCCGTGCGCCGCCAACCTCGCGGATTGCATCGGCCAGATGAGCTCCAGCGCTGCTTGCCAGGTGAGCTCATCGACCCATTCACGGTTCGCCCAGAAGCTGTTGGGTACGTAGAAGCTCGCATCCCCGATCGTCACCTGCGTGCTGCCGAGCAACCCTCCCAGCGCCAGTGGGGCGAACGCCCCGGCACGAACGCTGGGCTCGGCGAGCTTCGCAACGCGGGAGAAGGGCCCGGCGCCCGCAGCGATCGAGGTCCCGCCCGAGGTGCCGGAAACGGCCTTCACATTCATCACGCGGACGGTCGCAGAGGCCGCCGAGCGGAGCCGACGCCTGGATGTTCGCCCGAGGTATTCGAGCCCTTCACCGGTCGGAAAGGCCGACACGACGGTGTCGACACCGACGACGCGCTGCCCTGTGGCAGGCCGTTGGGGGCGGAGGCGATTCCGCCGTGCCGGTGCTCCAGCCGCTTGCTGCAAGGTGGCGCGCAAAGCGCCGAGCGCGGCCGTCAGCGAGCCGCCCCTCACCAACGGCGGAAATTCCAGGCCCGCGCGCCGCGCCGCGGCTGCGAACGCCCGCCGCCCGAAGGGGCGCGCGCCGAGCGGCTCCACGCTCGGTGAGCCGCCGCACCCCCCGCTACCGCCGCATGCGCCACCACAGCCGCAGGACATCGTCAGTCCCGACCCTTCGCCACGCCCTCGATCGCGAACGTGAGGGCGGGAGAGCTGCCGGTGAGCGCGCTGACCTCCCAGCGGATGTACCGAAGGAACGACAACGTTTGCTTCAGCTCCAGCGAGTTCGGCTGCGAGATCGCCGAGAACGTCAGGGCCACGACCCAACCCGACTCGTTCCGATTCTGCGTGGAGGTGAGGATGCGCACGGTGGCGCTCCCACCGCCGACGATCTCCAACGCGTTGAGCACGGCGTTGATCTCGGGATACTCGCCAAGATCGATCGCGGCGGCGAGAGGCTGGACGGTCGGAGCCGTTACGCGGACGGGGCCGCCGGTGAGGTTGAAGGGACTGGCCATGTTCGGAGCTCCAGGGAAGGAGCTCCAGGGAAGGAACTCCAGGGAAGGATCGGCGGGATGCACGACACCCAACGGACTGTACTCCGCTCGGCGCGCGCACGTCAAGCAAATAGGTGTGGGCCGCTGCGGCCCGGTTACCTGCCCTCCATGAACCTCCTCATCCTCGGCGGCACGGTCTTCCTTGGACGACACGTCGTCGAAGCGGCGCTGGCGGCCGGTCACGCCGTGACCATGCTCACCCGCGGCCTCACGCAGCCGGAGCTCTTCCCGGAGGCTCGCCGCGTTCACGCGGATCGCGGTGGAGGATTGGGCGCGCTCCCTGCGGAGAGGTGGGACGCGGTGATCGACACCTGCGGGTTCGTGCCTCGCGTGGTGTCGCAGTCGCTCGCTCTGGATTGGCGTCGTTACGTGTTTGTGTCGTCGGTGTCGGCATACGCCGACCTTTCCATGCCAAATTCGGAGGAGGCTGCAACACAGGCAGATCCGGTCGATCCGGCGAACGAGGATGTGGCGATGCACTATGGCGCACTCAAGGCGGCTTGCGAGCGGCGGGTGCTGGCTTTTTCGGGTGGAATCGTCGTTCGGCCGGGCCTGATCGGCGGCCCTCACGACCCCACGGGGCGCTTCACCCACTGGCCAGTTCGGCTCGCGGAAGGCGGGGATGTGCTCGCGCCGGGCCCAGCGAGCGCGCCCGTGCAGGTGATCGACGCGCGCGACCTCGCGGCCTGGCTCGTTCGATTGGCGACACACGGTCCGGCCGGCGCGTTCAACGCGGTGGGCAACCAAACGACGATGGGGGAGGCCCTCGCGACGATTGGGGACGCGGTCGGCGGCAGCGGCCGGCTGACGTGGCGGCGCCCGATCGAGGGCGTTGCACCGTGGAGCGAGCTGCCGCTCTGGGTGGGCGACGACACGGCCCATGCGGGGATGATGGCGACGCCAAACGAGCGCGCGGTGGCGGCCGGGCTGCGGTTGCGACCCCTCGCGGAGACGGCGCGGGACACGTTGGCGTGGGCGCGCTCCCTCGTTGGGGACCCGGCTCGCCAGGCCGACGGGCGGTACCAGCCGCGGACGTTGACGCGGGCGAAGGAGGCGAAGATCCTGGGGTTGGGCTGAGGCCCGCCTCCGCCGCGCCGCGATGCCGATCCTACCCACGCCTGTGCCCAGCGAACAGGCCGCCGGCATCGCCCAACGTGGCCCTTCGCCCCCTCACTCCGTAGCTGGAACCTCCTCTATCGGCGCCTCGACCCCCTGCGCCGCCCGCATCGCCGGGGATCGATCCAGCACCCCCGCCACCTTCGCACGGTCCATCTTGATCTGCAGTGTCCCGTCCGCCACGGCCATGCGCTCCACGGCCGCGATCAGCGCATCCATCTCGGGATCCTTCGCGCGCTGCTGCGCCAGGCTCTGGTTGGCGTTCATCGCCAGCTCCTGGCCCACCATGTACTGTCCAAGATCCCAGTCGGAGAGCGTGGCCTCGGGCATGGTGAGGTGCGTGAACCAGCCGCCTTCCATCACGAACGCGGTGCGCAGGTGCACGTTGATGTGCTGGTCCCCGCCGGGCTCCACGGGGGTTGTAAGGTCGAAGGTCAGCTCGTCACCCACCATCGCAACGTGGGCGCGCGTGTCCCCCGATGAGGCGGCCAGAACGTTGATGTCCTCGGCGGTGATCGTCGTCGCGCCGGTTTCGTCCAGCTCCTTGTAGAGCCGGGCGCGGACCTCGACCTGCTTCGCCTCGTCGTAGGCGGTCGCCGGCACATCGATCGGGTGGTCGGCCGTGGCCATCCAGAGGAGGATGTCGGGCGCGAAGTAGGTGCCGAGAACCCCACCTCCGCAGCAGAGAACGCAGGAGCCGGCGAACACGAGCCCGCAGCCGAGGAGCCCCTTGCGGGAGCCAGAGGAGTCAGCCATGCGCCGAAGTATTCCGCTTCAGCGCGAAGCGACGAAGTTCGCGGGATCGAGCACAGGCTCGCCCGAGTAGCGGTAGGCGACGAGCGGGTGACCGCGACCGGCGCTGAAGTCTACGCAGGCGAGGTTCGGCGCCAGCAGGGTCGGTGACCCGAGGAGCCAGTAATGGCCGACAAACAACGGTTTTTCGTCGGCATATCCGTGACACAGCCCCGGCGGGAGCGGCGCATCTGGCAGCCGGTCCAGCACTTCTTTGGGCGCATGCGCGCCGGTTCGGAAGGTGGTCGCAGTCGTATCCCACCACCGAACTCTGGTGTCGCTACGCTCAATCTGCTCGGCGTCCTTCACCCGGATGCCCTCCGGGAGCGGAGTCTCGACCCCCTTCGTCAAGCACTCCACCGCTACGAAGTCGGGCTCACCCGCGTGCGTGGCCCGCACCAGCAGCTCAGGCGTGAGGCGCGTGCCGGGCGCAAGCTGGGGGATCAAGGAGGCGACGTGCTCTGGATGCCAGCAGGCGTGCACCACCCGCACGTCCGGCAGGTCAAGCCAGAGCGGGAGGGTGAAGAACCACTCGATGAGCTCCCGGTGCAGCCCCGGATCATGCTCGACCTCGGCGAGAAACTGCGCGTGCTGACGGCGGTTCTTCGCGCCGAGCACCGGCACGTCGCGCGGTCGGAGGTACTCCCCCGGCGCCGCAGGATCGGGCGTGAACCAGGCGATCGCGTTGAGCTCGTGGTTGCCCATCACGGCGAGCGCCGTGCCCGCGTCTACCATGCGGCGCACGAGGTTCACCGTCTCCACCTGATCCGGCCCGCGGTCCACAAAATCACCGAGGAAGATCACCGTACGATCGGGGTGGCGCCAGGCGCCGCGCGAGTCCCGATACCCGAGCCGCGTGAGGAGGCCGCGCAGCTCGGCCGCGTGCCCGTGAATGTCCCCGATGATGTCGTAGCTGGCCATGGGAGCCGTTCTAATGCGCCGCACGCAGCGCTTGCGACCAATTCGGCACCTGCTCGGGCCGCAACCCCATCTCCGCCGCATGGGCCCGATAGTGCCGCTCCGCGTCGTCGAACCGCTCCTTGTAGAGCGCCCAGTCCCCGAGCGCCTGGTGCCGGTTCACGACCCGCTCGTGCCGATAGGTGGAGGCGATGCCCAGGCGCTTGACGTGCCGGCAGAGGCGCTCGAAGCGGTCGAGCCGGACGGCGAAGTTGTTGGCCCCGTCGTCGGCCTCCCAGAACCAGGAGTTGTGCAGGGTGGTGACACCGAACTCGGCCGCGCGCTCGTAGAGCTCCGTGCCGGGGATGATCGCGGTGAACGCATCGGAGGGGTTCACCTCGTCGATGAAGCGCGCGTTCTGCTCCAGAAAATCGAGCGTGGCTTGGAACTCGGCCTCGGTTTCGCCGGGGAAACCGAACATCAGGTTCAGCTTCTGGCCGATACCGGCCTCGTGGGTGTCACGAATCACGCGCGCCGCCACCGTCATGTCCACGTTCTTCTTCATCGCATCCAGCACCCGTTGGCTGGCGGACTCAAAACCGTAGGTGACAAAGCCGCAACCGGCGGCCTTGAGCTTGGCCAACACCCGGGGGGACATCTCGGCCCGAATTACCCCCTGTCCTCCCCAACTCAAGCGCAGCCCGGATGCGAGGATGAGATCGCACAGCTCTTCCAGGATGCGCATGTGCCCGTTGAAGAGGCTGTCATTGATCTCGAAGCGCTCGGCGCCCCACAAACGCACACCCCGCTCGATTTCGGCAAAAACATTCGCCGCCGAACGATAGCGGAAGCGCTCCCAGATCCGCTGCTCGATGCAGAACACACACTTGCGTACACAGCCGCGGGAGGTGAACAGCGGGAGCCGCCCGGCGTCGGTGTAGGTTCGCAAGGGCAAGCCCGTGTAGTCCGGCAGCGGGAGCTGGTCGATGTCCTTGTCGAGCGGCCGCGGCTCGCCGGACAAGACGACACCTTCCCGCTTGGACATCACCCCGGCGGGCGGCGGCCCTTCCGCGCCCGCGCCAAGCCAGCGCACCAGATCGACGATGGCATACTCGCCCTCGCCGACGACGACGTGATCGACAGCAGGGTGGGCGCAGATCTCCGCGGGCTCGTATTGAACAAAACACTGGGGCCCGCCGACCACGACCTGCGCGTCGGGACGCAGGTGTTTCACCCGTTCGGCGAGCCACAAGCCGAAGCGCTTTTGGGTGGCCAGCATCGTAATCCCCACCAGCACCGGGCCGGGGCTCGCCAGCGAGGCGGACACCCACCGGTCCACGAAGGGCTCGATCTCGCTGAGCCATTCGTCGAGCTGGGGCGAGCCGTGCCAGACGTAGTGGTGCGAAGGCTCCCACCAGGGGCGGCGGGTGGGGTTCACCTGTTCGTAGAGCACAAAGTTCAGATCGCGAAGCACCGTCGGAACGCCGGCCTCCCGCAGCGCGGCCTGGATGTACGGCAGCCCGAGCGCGGGCATGTCCGGGCGCCAGGGGGACGTTTGGAGCAGGACCACGCGCATCGGGAGAGCGTATTCACCTGGGCCGCACCTCGTCGTCGGGGATCACCTCGCGGTGCTGCACGCTACCGGCGTAGTATGCGACCTTTCGTGCGCGGTTGAACGCGCCGAGCGGCCGGAGCGCCTCCACCGCGTGCCAGGGGTCGAAGCTCAGGTTCTCGATGTAGTTGGCGGTTTCCACAGACTCGGGCGCGGTCAGCTCCGTGGGCGGGATCTCAAGGCGGGCCACCTCGATGAACGGAGTTTCCCACACCACGGTCGGATCTTCGATGGGCGTGGCGGTGGCGTTCTCGTAGAGCTGCACGCGAAAGCTGAACGCGGCGCCCTCCTTGAGCCGCGAGGCCAGGTCCGCCGTCAGGCCGCCGGGTCGCGACTCCGCGTTTTCCACGCCAGCAAGCGAGAACATCGCGGCGCTCGGGCCGAGCTGGAACGGAGACATCGACCAGAAGGTGCCGCTGGCGAAGCTGGAGAACGGCACCTTGAACCCATCGAGCGTGCCCTTCACCATCGCGAGCGCCCGGCCCACACCAACCGCCTGGATGAGCCGCCAGATGGTGCCCAGCGTGCCGCCCGGAGCCGCAGCCTCGATCAACGCCGCGAATTCCTCGGGGGTGCGCGGCGTGCGAGCCCGGGTGTGGTTGAGGAGGAAGTCCTGGGTGTCCGCGGAGCCAAGGCACTTCGGGCCGGTGACGCCGAGGAGCTTGATGGCGACGGCGCGAACGTCCGGCGTGTCCTTGCGCGGCCGATCCCAGCCCCCGTTGCTGAAGCGCACGAATGCATCGTAGGCGGCACCGGGCTGGAAGGGGCCGACATGCAGCGCGATGGGGAGCACGTCCGCGAGGTCGGGACGCACGACAAAGCGGGCTTGAACTCCGGCGATCGCCTGGCGGTGGAGCGCGCGACCGCGCTCGCCGTACTTCTCGTTCCGGTTCGCCTGCAAGGCGGCCAGCTTCTTCGCGATGAGCTCGAAGCGCGCGGCTTCGTCGGGGGCGACGTTCTCAGTCCAGTCGGTGCCGTACATCGGATTTTCCTACTCTTTCTTCGCCGCGTGATCCACATACCCAAGACCCTCCAACAGCTCGGTGGGCGTGAGCCGATCCTTGACCCGCGTCGGCCCCTCGGCTCGTTGATAGGGCGCCATCGCGGTGATCGCGGCGTTGTAGCCTTCCCATGCGGCGTCAACCCCCGGAATGTCACACCCCCCGCGCAGCTCTTCGGGGTCGGCGGCCAGGTCGTAGGCGCAGGCGCTCCCGTCGGCTTCGCGGATGCGCTTGGCCGTGGGGGTGCGCTCTGCAAATCGGGCGCCGGGCTCACCGGGGAGCAGCGGCACCCAGGGGTCTGTGCGCGCCCAAAAGCTTGTTGCCCCGCCGCCAAGGCCGCGCAGGAGCGGCACGCGGGACTGTCCCTGGAAAGGCGCCGTGGCCCCCCAGCCCGCGAGGTCAACGACGGTGGGGGCGAGGTCCAGGAGGCTCAGCATGCCGTCGACGGACTGCGGCTTCAAACCCGGCGCTTTCACGTACAGGGGCACGTGGAGTACGTCGTCCCAGAGCACGGCACGATGGTTGAACAGGTAGTCGTGGGCGAAGGACTCGCCGTGATCGGCGGTGACGATGACGATCTCATCGCCATGAAGCTGGCGAAACAGCGGCGACAGCGCGGCGTCGAGCTCAGCGATCTCCGCGTCGTAGAGCGCTTCGACGTGGGCGAGGTCGCGGGGATCGATGGCCGCGCCGTGGTCACGATAGGGGGCGAGGGAGGCTTCTTTTCCGTCCAGGGTACCGGCATAGTCACCATCGAAGCGGGCGCCGTTCGCAGGGGCGTAGGGAACGTGGGCGTCGAAGAGGTGCACGAAGGCGAACCACGGGCCTTTCTGGGCGGAGATCCAGGTGTTCACGGCGCTGATCACCTGGGGCGCGCCGACCTGGACCTCGCGCGGGGGGATCATCGCATCGTTGTACAAATCGAAGCCGCGGCTCAGGCCGCACCACGCGTCACGCAGGGTCATCCCGCCGATGAAGGCGCCAGTGGCGTAGCCGCGCGCGTTGGCGATCTCGGCCATGGAAGGCCCCGAATATCGGCTGGAACCCTGAGCGCCGACGTTGCCGTGCACCTCCGGCAGCACCCCGGTGAACATCGACCAGTGGGAGAGCGCCGTTTCCGGGAAGTTCGAGAACGCCTGTTTCACCCTCACGGCCCCGAGCCCTTCCAGCGTGGGGAGCGGCACCCGACCTCCCCAGGGCGCCAGGTGCTCCGCGGAGACGGTATCGAGCGTGACCCACAGGATGTTCGGTCCCCCGGACCCACCGGCCGTGAACGTGGCGGGGTCGGCAGGCAGCGGCGCTGCCGGACCGCCGTGGGGTGGCCGGGGGCCGCCCTTCCCGGGCCTTCCGGGCTTGCGCCGGCCCGCTTCGCCCGGCTCCGAGCCCAACGGCGCCGCATCCTTCGGCGCGTCGGGGCAGCCAAGCGCCGCGATCAACAACAACATCCGCCGAGGTTAGCATAGACGCCATGCGCGCTGCGGTGCCCTTGATGCTCCTGCTGTTGTGCGCTGGTTGCGACGCCCCCCCGCCGGCGCGCCCCGCGACAGCGAATGGGCCGGGAAGCCACGACCGTCCGGCGGGAAAGGAGCCACCTCCGCTCGCGATTCCGGCCGATGATCCGCTGTGGAGCCGGCTGAGCGGCCTTCAGGACTCGCCCCGGGCGTATGGCGAGGCAAGCTGGGATGACGTGCGGATGCGGGTGGTCGGTCACCTCGCGATCCTCGGCCGCGATCGTGCGCGCTGGGCCGCGATGCAGGGCGACTGGGCTGCCTGCGCCGCCCGCTACGACGAGAGCGCCGCCTCCATGCGAGCGCTGCACCTCTCAGGAACGACCGGCCCGCCGATTCGCGAGGCGCTCGTGGCCGCCGCCGAGCGCGACGCCGGCCTGTGCCGTGCCGTCGCTACCGGCGTTGAACCCTCCCCTTCGCCCGGCACCATCGCCCCCCTCCGAGCCCGCTGGGTGAGCCTGGTGGTGCGCGACGGGAAGGGCGAGGATGTGCGATCGGATGCGAGCGCCCTCGCCGCCGACGCCCGCCGCGTCGTTGCCCCGAACGACCTCTCGCTCGACGCGTTCGGGAGCTTCGAAGAGCGTCATGCGCTGCGGGTGCGCCTCGTGCAGGCGTGGGCCGACACCGTCTCCCCGTTCACGCCCACCGAGCCCTTCGACTACTGGACCGCCGAGGAGATCACCCGGGCCGCCGGCGGGATCGCTGCGGCGGCCGATGCGGTCGCGTCAGGCGAAAAACCCTCCGCGGCCACACTGGATCGGCTCCCGCCGCGCCCCACGGCCCCCTACACCGCGGCGGAGCTCGGCTCGCTCGTTACCGGCGATTCCACCATCGACACCCTCGGCTTTGCAGGCCCACGCGCGATCGGCACGCTCTCCCGCCTCGGCGCCGACGACCCGGAGCACCTCCCCTGGCTGGAAGCCGCGGCGACCGCCCTCAACGCCGCTCCCGCCGCAGAGGCGCCCGCGCTGGTGGCGAGGCTGGCCGCCGAGCTGGCCGAATACCCAGGCGGAATTCGCTACTACGCCATCAAGCAACTGCAGAATTCCGCGGTGCGGCACCTCGCGCGGGAGGGGCACTACGGCGAGGCGTTGCAGGTCCTCGCCGCCAACCAACCCCTCCACAACCAGGACTGGGCCTGCCCCGATCGGGCCGCGATCCTCATCGCGATCGAGGCCCGGCTGCTCCTCCTCTCCGGCGCTCCGACGACCGAGGCCACCGCCGAGCGGGGGCTCCGCGAAGCCGATGCGTTCCTCGCGCATGTGGCGAGCCGCGAAACTGGGGGGAGCGGCCCCCCAAAACGGTAGACGGTCGCGCGTTTCTTGGGTAGACACGCGCCATGCGC
The DNA here is from genome assembly GCA_014191855.1 of Deltaproteobacteria bacterium. Classification (GTDB taxonomy): domain Bacteria; phylum Myxococcota_A; class UBA796; order UBA796; family SXON01; genus SXON01. The sequence goes on along the minus strand of BJHF01000001.1, from coordinate 20,082 downwards.
ACCCTCCCCCTCCTGCTTCTGCTCGCCTGCCCCGTAGACACCGACACGGCCGACAAGGACACGTCCACCGGCCATGGCGATACCGACTCGGGCGCGGACACCGACACCGGCGACACCGGCTCAGGCAACAACACCGCGCCGACCGCGCCCGTGGTGGCGATCACCCCCGCGAGCCCGAGCGACACGGCCACGCTGCGCGCCACGATCACGGCCGACGCGACGGACGCGGAGGCCGATCCGATCACCTACCGCTACGAGTGGCTCCAGAACGGGGCGGTGCAGGCCGATCTCACGGGGGACTACGTGATCGGCGATCGCACCGTCGAAGGCGACACCTGGACGCTCAACGTGTACCCGTCGGACGGCAAAGCCGAAGGCGCGGCAGGCACCTCGATGGCCACCGTGGGGAACATCGTGCCCACCGCGCCGGTGATCCACCTCGACCCGGCGGCGCCCGTCGGCGGGGACGACCTCACCCTGGTGTTCGACACTCCGGCCGACGACGCGAACGGCGATGTACTCACGCAAAACATCGAGTGGTACCAGGACGGAGCCCGCAACTCGAGTTGGGACGGAAAGTCCTCGATCGACGGCGTGTATGTCGACGGCGGGGAGACATTCCGGGTGGTGGTGACCGTGTCGGATGGCGCGAGCGACCCGGTGGTGGTGGAGGCCAGCGTCACGGTGACCAACACCCCCCCCGAGATCACCTCGGTGGCGATCAGCCCCACCGACCCCTCCGACGATGACGACCTGACCTGCACCGCCCGCAGCAGCGACGCGGACGGGGGCACCCCCACTACCGCGTACACGTGGTATCGCGATGGCCTGGAGGCCACCGAGGTGGGAGACAGCCGCACCGTCGCAGCCGACCTCACGACGATCGGCGAACAATGGGAGTGTCTGGTGGAGGTGAGCGACGGCTTCGACGTCGTGACGATGACGTCGGCCGCCGTGACCATCGCGGCGCCGACCGGCTACCGCGTCACGGCCTCGATGGAGGTGACCGTGACGGAGGACACGGCGGGCACCGCCACCGCCACCGGCACGGCCGAGTGGGACATCTACAGCTCCGGCCGATATACCGCGAACGACTGCGATATCCTCTGGTCACTCATCGCGAGCGAGAACAGCTCGTGCCGCGGGTGCACCTACTCCTTCGGCGCGGACTACACCTACGACTCCGCCTCGTCGTCGACCGTGACCGGCTGCGCCTCGATGCCGATGGACAGCGTAGGAGACATCAGCTTCGACATGCGCTCCTACAAGTTCAACGGCACGCTCGACAGCCCCTACTACTCGCTCTACGGCTACTACGGCCGCCCGGGGCTGCAGCTCCTTGAGTACGGCTCCGGCGGATACAGCAGCTCGTACTACGGCTATACCCGCGGCAGCTACTACTCGGTCACCCAGACGACGGATGCGTACGGCAACACCGTGCTCAACGCGTACAGCACGCGGTATATGTATTACTGAGCGGGCCTGCGCCTACTCCCCGCGCCAAACGCCACGTGGACACGATGTAGCCGTCGCAGCAAGCCTCCGCGGGAACCTCGGGGGCCACGCTCCGGTTCCGGATGTCTGCTGGACGATGTCCCGGGCGATGACCGGGCGGGTGACGGCTCGCCGACCTTCGACGGGTCGCCATCGTCGCTCGGGGCTGGCCCTTCATCGCTTCGCGCGGGCCAACCCTTCGCTCATTGGTCGGCACCCCTTGGTGCGAAGCGCACAACGGGTGCCTCGCCGCCGCGAGCGCGGCGGCGGCCCGAGCCGGCAGGACCAGGCGCTAACCTTGGTTCTTTCTTCGGCTTCCATCGGCGACTGGCTCCACCCACGAGGCGCCCGCCGCGACGGCGCCGCGTCTTGCACGGCGATCTTGTACGGGCTCAGTCGTGTCCGCCTTCCGTTTGGCGCGGTGAGCGGGATCAGGTGGGTTGGGACAGTAGCCGCCGCCCGGCCGCCGCCAGCGCCGCGCGATCCCACGGCACCACCCACTCCATCACCCGGATCGCCACGCCCGGGAGCTGGTGCTGGAGCGCCACCGCGTTCTGCTCCGTGGAAGGATCTGCCTCCAAGGGCGGCGTGAGCACGACACCCGCGACCAGCAGGCCGCGCGAACGTACGGCGTTCACCGTGAGCAAGGTGTGATTGATCACGCCGAGCCGATTGCGCGCCACCACCAGCACCGGCGCGCCCCAGGCCTCGGCCCAGGCGGAAACGCGCCACGCCGGCGTGAGCGGAACCTCCCAGCCGCCAACGCCCTCCAGGAGCGTGACCTCGCCCGCTTCTTCTTGGAGGAACGCGGATAACGGCTCGGACTCGACGGAGATGCCCTCCAGGGCAGCGGCGAGGTGCGGGGAGAGCGGCGCTTCGAACCGGTAGAGGCTGCGGGGCGGATGCCCCCCTGCAAAGCCGAGAAGCTCCGCATCTTCCCCTGGACTTGGCGGCACCACCCCGCTCGCGATGGGCTTGAGCGCGCGCACCCGGACCCCGGCATCGGCGAGGGCGGCGGCCAGCGCGGCGGTCACGACGGTCTTGCCAACGCCCGTGTCGGTGCCCGTGACGAAGAGTCGGGAGCCCAACCGCATCAGGCGCTCCAGCGGTCGTGGTCGAGCGCGCGGATGCGCCCCGCGTGCTCCAACCAGTCGAGGTGTGCGCGCACCTGGAGCGCCGCGAGGGCGAGGTTGGCGCTCGGAACGGTGGCGTACACGGCCGCCGCGATCTGCTCCGGCGTGCTTGGGCCGTTCGCTGCGAGAACCGCCAGGAACTGCTGGGTGCGCCCATGTCGGTGGGCGATGTAGTCCTGGGCCAGCGAGCCGGGGACCGCGGGGCCGTGCGCCGGCCATAGCCGCGAAGCGAAGGCGCCGATTCGCGCGAGGCTCGCCAGGTAGAGCGCCAACTTCCCCTCCGGCGGCACGAGCACGATCGTGCCCTCGCCTGCGACCAGATCCCCCGCGATCACCTCGCCTGTGCCCTCCAACTGGAAGACCAGGTGCCCGTCGGCATGGCCGGGCGTGTGCCACGCCACGAGCACGCCGGCGCCGGTATCGATACGATCGCCATCGTTTACGGCCACATCGATCGAAAACGGGAGCCGCGAATCTGGGTGCGCCCACACCCGCGCGCCCGTGCTCGCGGCGAGCGCGGCCACCCCCCCGATGTGATCGTGATGATGGTGGGTGAGCAGGATTCGTCGGATCGGTCCTGCCCATTCCGCGAGGCGAGCGATCTCGTCGGGGTAGGGCGAAGCGGGGTCGATCACCGTGTCCCCCACCCGGTAGCAATTCGTATGCGTGGCCGGGGGGATCGTGGGCGTGCGTACCGGGAGCACCGCGAACATGGTCACAGCAGCCGCGACAGGATCGCCCAGGCGCCAACCGCGAGCAACAACACCAGGGCGAAGGCGGCGAGCCCGTCGACAAGGGTGCGGTGGCCGCGGGCCTCGGGCGGCGGTTCCGGGGGCGTGGGGCGCGGCGCGTGAACCACAGGGAGCTCGGTGTCGTCCTCGTGAACAGCAGGAACAAGCTCCGGACCCGTCGGCGTCCAGCTCCGGTTGGCGCGCGCGGTTACCGGCGGGAGACCCGCCTCCCCGGGTGAGATGATCTCGGTGGCGGGGAAGCCCGTCGTCGCGTCCACGTGGCGGCGAAGGGAAGGCTGCACTCGCGGACCGTCGGGATCCAGGGAGTACGGCGGCTCCGTGACGTAGAGGGGCGGGAGCGGCGGGGGGTGGAGATCCGGCGGCGGGGCCGGGTAGGGCGCGGGGCCGATGGCGGGCTCAGGCTCGGGCGGGCGCATCCTTGGCTCGTGCCGCTGAGCAGCGCCGGCCACCGGGGCGCCGACCGGCCGGTTGCTGGCTCGGGCGAGGCGTTCTCGGCTCGGGGGACCGTCCAGCGAGCGAAGCGCCGCCAGAAGGTCGAGGATCACCATCCCGTCGTCGGGGTAGCGATCGCGCGGATCCCGCGCGAGCATCCGGGAAAGGATGCGACCAAGAGGCGGGCACTCGGCGGTGACGCCTGCCAACGGCCCGCGCAGATCACGCCGACCGTCGGTCGGATCTCCCACGCGCCCGCCCAACAGCGGCACGCCGAGGATCAAGTTGGCAACCAGGGCGCCCAGGAGCCATTGATCGGTGGCGGCGTTGGCCGGCTGGCCCTGCTTGAACTCGGGGGGGATGACCGCGAGCCGCTCAAGCGGCAACGCAAAGTCAGTAATAACAACCTCGCCATCGGGCCGAAGGCGCACGGTGTCGAGACAGATACGCCCGTGCACGACACCCGCGCTGTGCACGACGCGCAGGGCCCCCGCGAGCTCCAGCGTGAGGTCCACAACCGTGGGCACATCCACCGAAACGCCGCCTTCCGCCGCGCGAGCCAGCACCGAGGCGAGGCTCATTCCGTCCACGAACTCGAGGGCGAGGGCACCAAAGCCAGCGTAGAACCCGTGCGCCTTGCGCACGCGGGGATCCTGCACCGCGCGCAGGGCATCGTACTCCTTCCGCAGCTCCGACATCGCGCGGCTGTCCATCGTGTGATGCGCGATTCGCAACACCACCACCCGGGCCTCGCGCGACCCCGCCTCCGAGCGCTCGGCGCGCCAAAGGTTCGAGAGCGGCCGGGCTGCGATCAGCTCAACGAGCTCGAACGGGCCCACGCGGTCGCCGGGACGGTTCACGGTTCCCGCCTAACCGGGCGGACGCTCCCCGGTCAGGCTTCCGGACGTGTCGTCGCGACTCGTCGCGCATCGAACAGCGGAAGTCCCACCCCAAAGCCAGCCAAACATGCCATGCCGGCAACTGCGTATCCATCCGGGCGTTCGCCCAGGAGCACGACGCCGACGAGCGCGGTGAACAGCGGGGTCGCGGTCGACAACGCAGCGATCGGCGCAGCCGGGCCCCACTGGTACGCGCGCGTCATCAGGAGCTGGCCGCCCGTGGCGGCGACCCCCGCGAATCCCAACCACGCCCACGTGGCCGGCGCGTTCGGCCACGTGACAGGCGTGAACAACGCGAGGATCACGCACACGATCGACGACACGGCGATGAAATAGAACACGATGACCTCGGGCGGATTGCTCGCCGAGGCCTTGCGCACTGAGAGGTACGCCACCGCAGCCGCCACGCCGCTCAGCGCCCCGAGGCCGCGCCCTGCCAGATCGCTCACCCCCTCCCGCGGCGCGCCGAGCAGGGCCACGCCAACCACCGACCCCAGCACCGCGAGCCACACCAGCGGCCGGGCACGCTCGCCGAGCACCCAGGGTGCGAACGCCGCAACCCAGAACGTGGAGGTGTTGTTGAGAAACGCAGCTTCCCCGATACCTACCCGGGTGAGGGCCGCGAAGTAGGTCAACAGCGCCGTCGCGCCGGCGAGGCCGCGCCCCCACAGCGCGGCGCGTCGATCACCAAGCAAGTAGTTCACGTTTCCTCGCGCCATCGCCAAGATCACCAACAGGTTGACGCCGCTCCGCACGGCGCTGCTGGCGGTGCTGGAGAGGTGCGGCTCGTGCGCGTGCGCCTCGCCGATCGCGGCGGACATCGCGGTGAAACACACACACGACACCAACATCGCCACCGCGGCCCGCGGGGTGAGAGAGGTCGTCGAACGGCGCGCGACGGGGGCCTCCGAAGGGCGGGCGGCCACGGGGGGCCGCCGCTACGACTTCTTTTTCGGGTCTTTCGCGGGCGCTTTCTTGGCGGCGGCGGGGGCCTTCTTCGCGGCGGCGGGAGCCTTCTTCGCGGCGGCGGGAGCCTTCTTCGCGGCGGCGGGAGCCTTCTTCGCGGCGGCGGGAGCCTTCTTCGCGGCGGCGGGAGCCTTCTTCGCGGCGGCGGGCGCCTTCTTCGCGCCCCGCTTCGCGAACCTCCCCTTGCTCGGGCCGGCCTCGCGGCGCCGCGCGAGCAGCTCCACGGCCTCCTCCGTCGTAAGGTTCTCGGGCGCTGTCCCCTTCGGGATCGTGGCGTTCGTCTCCCCGTCCGTCACGTAGGCGCCGAAGCGCCCGTCCATGAGCTTGATCGGGTTCCCGCTCACCGGATCGGCCCCCAGCTCCCGGAGCGCTGACGGTCGCGAGCGCGACACGGACGACTTCCCGGTCTGCGGTTTGGCGAGCAGGTCCAAGGCTTGTGCCAGCGTGAGCGTGAGCACGCTCAGCTCCGGCGGCACCGTGCGCGACTGATCCCCGCCACGCACGTACGGACCATATCGACCGTTGCTGGCGCTAACATCGGCGCCGGCGGCGTCCTTGCCGAGCGTGCGCGGGAGGGAAAGCAGGCCCAGCGCGTCGGCGAGGGTGAGCGTTCCCGGCGTCATCCCTGGGAGCAGGGAGGCGCGCGGGGGCTTCTCCTTGGACTTGGCATCGGCCTCGCCAAGCTGCACGAACGGGCCGAAGCGCCCGTCCATGACGTACACCTTCGTTCCTGCCGAATCCACGCCGAGCGTCGCGGGGCCGGCCGCCTTCTTCTGCAGGGCAGCCTTCGCCCACTCCACCGTCACTTCGTCGGGCGCCATCTCCGGGGGGATGTTCGCCGTGCCGCCCGCGCCATCGGTCACGAAGGGCCCGAACTGCCCAACCCGAACGTGCATTTCCCCCGGGTCATCCCCCGCGATGGGCAGGCGGTACAGCGGAGTGCTGTCGGCCGCGAGGGCCGCTTCGAGGCGCGGCTTGAGCCCGCCTTCGCCGAGGTAGAAGCCTGCGAGGAACGAGGCACGGTCGTTCTGTCCCAGCGCGATCCGATCCAGATCGTCTTCGACCTTGGCCGTGAAGTCGTAGCTCACCAGCTCGGAGAGCTGCGCGTCCATGAAGTTGATCAGCAACATTGCGAGGTGCGTGGGAACGAGCGCGTTGCTGCGCTTGAATGCGTAGCCGCGCTCCAGGATCAGGTCGATGATCCCGGCATAGGTGCTGGGTCGGCCGATGCCGAGGCGCTCCAGCTCCTTCACCAGGGTGGCCTCCGTGAGGCGCGCGGGGGGCTGCGTGGTGTGCCCCTTCGGCGTGAGCTGGCGCGTCGTGAGCGATTCCCCTTCGCGCACGGCGGGCAACACCCGCTCCTGGTCGGCGAGATCGGCATCCGGATCGTCGGAGCCTTCGACATAGGCGCGCCGGAAGCCCGGGAAGGTGACGGTGCGGCCGCTGGCGCCAAAGCGCGCGTCCACGACCACGATGTCGACGTTCACCTGCTGCCCGTGCGCATCCGCCATCTGGCAGGCGACGGTGCGCTTCCACACCAGCTCGAACAGCCGCGCTTCGTCCACGTCGAGCTGCGCCCGGGCCTCCTCGATCGAGCGGAAACTCGTACCGGCCGGGCGTATCGCTTCGTGCGCTTCCTGGGCGTTCTTGGCGTTGCTTTTGTACCGCCGCGTCTCTGCCGGCAGGTACTCCGGCCCATACTGGGCGGCGATGAGGCCGCGGGCCGCGTTGATCGCCTGGTCCGAAAGCGCCACGCTATCGGTACGCATGTAGGTGATCCAGCCGCGCTCGTAGAGCCCTTGCGCCACGCGCATCGTGTGCTTGGCCGTCCACCGGAGCTTCCGGTTCGCCTCCTGCTGGAGCGTGCTCGTCGTGAACGGCGGGAACGGCCGCTCCTTCCACGGCTTCGACTCCACGCTCGTCACCTTCGCGGGCTGCCCCGTGAGGCGTGCCGCGAGCGCCCGCGCCGCCGCTTCGTCGAGGTGCAGCGCCTTCTGGTCCGCCAGCCGCCCCGTCTTCTCGTCGAAGTCCTTGCCGCGCGCCACCCGCCGGCCACCCACCGCGAGCAGGTTGGCCGGGATGACCGAATCCTTTGCCCCGAAGATCGCCTCCACGTCCCACCACGTGGCCGTGCGGAACGCCATCCGCGCGCGTTCCCGATCCACGAGCAGCTTCACCGCCGGTGTCTGCACCCGGCCGGCGCTGCGGGCGCCGCGAATCTTCCGCCACAACACCGGGCTCACCGCGTATCCGTACAGCCGGTCGAGGATTCGCCGCGTCTCCTGAGCCGCCACGAGGTTCTCGTCGATCTGCCGCGGGTGAGCGAGCGCTGCCTTGATGGCCTCAGGGGTGATCTCGTGGAACACCATGCGATGAACCGGCACTTTCGGGTGCAACACCTCGCGCAGATGCCAGGAGATGCTCTCCCCTTCGCGGTCTTCGTCTGTCGCGAGGTAAACGACGCTGGCGTCTTTCATCAGGGCCTTGAGCTCGGCGACCTGCTTCTTCTTCTTCGCGGGCACCACGTAGTAGGGCTTGAAGCCCTCCGCGATGTTCACCGCGAAGTCGGGATCAACACCGGACTTCTTCACCTCGTCCGGAATGTCCTTGGATGTTTCCGGTAAATCCCGGATGTGACCGACGCTGGCTTCCACCATGTAGCCGCTGCCGAGGAAGCGCTCGATGGTCTTCTTCTTGGTCGGGGACTCTACGATCAGGAGCGGTTTGGCCATGGCGGGCGACGAATACCCCGCGACCGCGCCAGAAGCCAAAGAAGCTTTCAGGTCGGATACGATCTACGCCATGGCCGACCCGGTGCAGCGCTACCTCGACTACCTCCGCGCCGAGCGCGGGGCCTCGCCGCACACCCTCCGCGCCTATGGCGACGAATTGACCGGGCTGACCGGGATGATCGCCCCGCGACCGGTGCTGGACGCCACCACCGCCGACCTGCGCCGTTGGCTCGCCCAGGGCGCCAGCGCGCCCTCCAGCCTGGCGCGCCGAATCTCAAACCTGAAGGGTTTCTGGCGCTGGGCGATGCGTGAAGGGCTCGCGGCGCGCTCGCCCGCCGAGCGGCTCCGTCCCCCCAAGGTGAAGCCGCCGCTGCCCCGGGTGCTCCAGGTGGATGAGGCGAGCAAGCTGGTGGAATTCCCGGAGTCGGCCCGGGACCGGGCGCTTTTGGAGGTCGCGTACGGGTCTGGCCTGCGCGTGTCGGAGCTCGTGGCGCTCAACGTCGACGACGTGGATCTCCAGGAGCGGGTGGTGCGGGTTCGACGCGGCAAGGGAGGAAAGGACCGCGTCGTGCCGCTGGGATCGGAGGCGGCGACGGCCGTGCAGGAGCTGGTCACCTTGCGCGGGCTCGCCGCAGGCGCGCTGTTTCTGAACGTTCGCGGGCGCCGCCTCTCCACGCGGTCGGCCTACACCATCGTACACGAAGGCGCCGAGCGCGCCGGCTTGCCCGATGTGCACCCGCACGCCCTGCGACACAGCTTCGCTACGCACCTGCTGAGCGCTGGCGCCGATATCCGCGCGATCCAAGAGATGTTGGGGCACGCCTCCCTCTCGACGACGCAGCGCTACACGCAGCTCGATCTCGAGGCGCTGCAGCGCACGTACCGGGCCGCGCACCCGCACGCGAAGCGGCGCGGTTGATCCTTCGCTCGGAGCGGCTATGATCGCGGCGGCATGGCCAAAGCTCCGTTGAACCCCGTAGAGCTCGCTGCGATCGAGCGAGTCGAAAAGCAGACAAGAACCGGGACATATTACGGTTTGCTGGGGCTGGATCTGCGGGCATCGAAGCACGATGTGGAGTCGGCCTATCGGGAGTATGTGCGCGACTGGCACCCCGACCGCTTCTTTTCGCGCGATGCGAAAGACATCTTGCCGATCATCGACAATAATTTCGTCGAGGTCACGCGAGCGTACAAAACGCTGCGCGACGACGGCAAACGCACCATCTACGACGCCGACCTGCGCGAGCAGGGCATCACGGTGGCCGAGGTCGGCGGTGTGGCGCGCGACGAGCGCGTCGGCTTCGAAGTCAAGATGGACCGTACGCCATCGGGAAACTCCAAGGTTTCCGCGCTCTCCGAAGTGCGGCTCTCGCCCACCAGCGTGGCTCCCGGCATGGCGCGGCCAGCCGCGGCGGCCGCGCCGCCACCGCCCCCCCCGCCGCCCGTTCCCCAGCCGCCAAGCCCCACGAATGTGGCGGTGAACAAGCTGCGCTCCCAGATCGCCGAGCAGCTAGCCCGAGCGAAGGCATATTACGACGCCGGTCTGGAAGATTTCAACGCCGGCCGCTACTCCAAGGCGGAGAGCGGGTTGTACCTGGCGATGCGCTACGACGCGCGCAATCAAACCTACGCCGATCTCTTCAAGCAGGCGCAGCACAAGGCGCTGCAGCTCCGGTGCGTCACCCTCGTAACGAAGGGGCAGCAGGCCGAGCAGTACGGGAACACGCGCGACGCGCTGGCGAACTACCGCAAGGCGGTGGAGTGCGAGCCCGACGAGGGCATGGCGTACTTCCGGCTGGCGCAGCTCCAACGCCAGCAAGAGGAGGAGCCGCGGGAGTGCCTCGCGCTGCTCCGAAAGGCGGTGCAGAAGGAGCCGAAGCGCGCCGAGTTCCGCATCGCCCTCGGCGAACTGTACAACGAGCTGAAGATGGGCCAGAACGCGCTTCGGGAGGCGCAGGCCGCCGTGGAGCTCGAACCGAAGAACGAGAAGGCCAAGGCGCTTTTGAAGCTGCTCAAAGCCGCCGTTCGTTAGCTGCCGGCAAACCGGGCGCACAAAGCGCGGGCCGCGGCGCCGTACTCCGGGTGCCGCGTTGCGTAGTGGAGCTGGGCTTCGAGCAGCCCCACCGGGTTCCCGGTATCAAAATGTTGCCCGGAGAACACATGCCCGTACGCCAACGGCAGGCGCGCGAGCGCATCAGTGAGCTGGATCTCGCCGCCGGCCCCCGGGGGCGTTTCCCGCAAGATCGCGAAGATGGCGGCCGGGAGCACATAGCGCCCCACAATCGAGAGGGTGGACGGCGCATCTTCCGGTTTCGGCTTCTCCACCATCCGATCGATCCGCATCAGCGTTTCGGTGAGCATGGGGCCCGCGCAGATCCCGTAGCGATTGGTGCGCTCCCTCGGCACGTTCTTGAGCGACACGACCGCGCCGCCTCTCGCGGCGTGAACGTTGAGGAGCTGCGCGACGACCGGCACTTCGGCATCCACGATGTCATCGGGGAGGATCACCACGAAGTCCTCGTTCCCCACTGCCGGCGCCGCACACAGTACGGCGTGCCCGAGCCCGCGCATCTGATCCTGGCGCACTGTTACGACGCGGGCGAGCTCCGCAACGCGACGCACCTCCGCCACCAACGCGCCCTTTCCTGCGGCCTCCAGCGTGGCCTCCAACATCGGAGATCGGTCGAAGTAGTCCTCGATCGCGCCCTTCCCGCGCGCGGTGACGAACACCAGATCCGTGATCCCCGCCGCCACGGCCTCTGCGACCACGTACTCGATACACGGACGGTCCACGATCGGCAGCAGCTCTTTCGGAACCGCCTTGGTAAGCGGCAAAAAGCGAGTGCCGAGGCCCGCAACGGGCAACACCGCCTTGGTTACGGCCATGGACTACAGGTCCCGGCTCGACCGCTCGAGCTGCTCCAGCTCCGTTTTGCAGTCGATGCAGTGCGTAGCGACCGGGCGCGCCATCAGGCGCTTCTCCGCGATCTCGTTCCCGCAGCTCACGCAGATGCCGTAGTCCCCCTGCTCGATGCGCCCGATCGCCTCCTTGATCTTGTGGATCAGCACGCGCTCGCGATCGCGGATGCGGAGCTGGAAGTCCCGATTCGACTCCATCGAGGCGAGATCGATCGCATCTGCGAGGTTCTCCTTCTCGACCGTGAGATCGCCGAGCGTGGCGCCGGCTTCGCTCAATAAGGCGCGAAGGCGCTCGTTGAGCAGGGTCCGAAAGAACTCGATTCGGTCGGGTTCCATGACATCTCCGGGCAGATCGGGAAAAACTGTTGAGGGGCGGAAGGTTGACCGCCCCTGACAGGCTCTTTACTACTGCCGCCCATGCAACTCCGCAAGCTCTCCGCGGTCGTCGTCGCCGCTTTGTTTGTCACCATCGCGTTTCCGGCGGTGGCGCACGCCGATGACTGGACCGGCGCGCGAGCCGCGAGCCGGGGCGGCACGGGCCTCGCGAACGGCGCCGATGTCGGCGCGATCGGCGAAAATGTGGCCACCGTGGCCCTTGCTGAGCGATACGACCTCGTGGCCGGCGGGGTCGGCGGCCCCGACAGCACGTGGCTGGGGCAGGTCGCCGCCGCAGATTCACGCACCAGCGTCGTCACCCTCGGCGCCAGCTACAGCTACCGAACGGACGACGTGCCCCCGGCCACGGAGCTCATCCCCGGGTGGACGGTGCTCGGCGATGCCATCACGAACACCACCAGCCACCAGGGGGTCACGCTCGGCCTCGCCTACCCGTTCCTCAACCGGAAGTTGTCGGTCGGGCTCACAGGCCGCTACGACTGGCGCGCTTCGGAGACCGAGGGCAATGACAGCGCGTTCAACTTCAGTTTGAGCGCCGCCGCGAAGCCGTGGGAGCCCGTTACCGTAGCGCTCGGGATCAACAACGCGCTCGATCTCGGCTACCCCGACACCCGCCGCCTCGTGGACTTCGGCGTTCGTTGGGAGCCGGGGGAGTACTTGGGCCTGGAAGGTGAGCTCACCACGGAGTGGATGGGGGATCCGTTCGAGGAGTCCCTCGCGGAGCACGTCGGCGTGGATTTTGGCGTGACGACGTGGTTACGGCTGAGCGCGGGCTGGCAGCACGAAGCGGGCGATCACAAGGTTGGCGGCGGTATCGCGCTCGTGAGCGACAAGGCGGAGCTCGACTACAGCCTCGTGGGGGAAGTGGGGAGCGAGCCGGCGCGGCTGTGGCATGGGGTGGACGTGCGGATCCACTTTTAGGCTGCATGACGACCTGAGCCTGTACAGGATCGCCGTGCAATACGCGGCGCCGTACAGGCGGGATCCTCGGGAGTGCAGCACGGTCACGGGAGACGCCGGAGCAAGAACCCAGGTTAGCGCCGGGTCCTGCCGGCGCAGCCCGCCGCCGCGCTCGCTCCGAAGACTCCGCTCGGCGGCGACGGTCTGCACCGTCACCCGCCCGTTCATCGCACGGTCCAACGTCTGGCGGACATCGGGAAGCGAAGCGAAGACACCGAGAATCCCGCGGAGGCTTGCTGCGACGGCTTCGTCGTGCCCACGGGGGCGCGTTTGCCACGGGACGCAGTCCCGCCGGCGCCGGAAGCGAGGCCCGGGAGCCCCGGAACCCGGAGCCCGGAGCCCGGAGCCCGGAGCCCGGAGCCCGGAGCCCGATCCCCGTCGCCGCTGCCCTCGGCGCGCGGCGGACACCGGGGTCCGCCCCTACGGCTGCGCCATCTCCTCGCCCACCCGCGCCAAAAACCCCTCCAGCCGCCCACCATCCCCGTAGGCGTTCGGCATCCCCACGACCAGCTCCAACCCGGCCGCGTGCCCGGTCAGGGTCACGAACATCGGGGTTCCCGGGTTGGTGGGGGGGATCCAGAAGCAGGCCCGACCCCGACAGTCGGCGTGATCGAACACGCCCGCGTCGAGGCGGCCCAGGTTGGACACGGCGCCGGAAGCGGTCGTGCGGCCGGTTGCGGCAGCCGTCGCGGCCCCGCCGCGCGCCACCGACTCCATGAGCCAGAGCGGCACCCACCGTACGGTGTCGCCCGTGCGCAGCGCGTTGAGCGGCTCCGTTCCGATCGTGGCGCGCCGAAGGGCGTCCTGAACGACGGAAACGTCGCCATCCGGCGCAACAGAAAGGCGCACGAACCCGGTCAGGTTCGCCGCCGCGCGCCGCTCGGATTCGGAGAGGCGCCCGCGCAGATCCACGGGGATTGAGAACAAAAGTGCGCCTGCGTTCGCCGCCGCAGACAGCGCGACCAGCACCCGGGCCAACACCCCTGGGCCGGGCGTAGAAAGTGAGAGTCGCGCCCACGAAGCCCCTTCGACTCCGGATGAGGCGCCCGTCGGAAGCGGCGCATCGGCCGCCGGTGCCGCCTGCGCCGCGCCGCCGGGCGGCTCCATGACCCCATGAAAACGAACCTCTCGCGGAGCCTCGCCGCGCAGCGCGGCGCCCAGATCCTCCGCGAGCGCCCACGCGGCGCGGCCGTCGAACACCGCGTGGTGGGTCCGCAGCACCAGCACCGTGCCGCCGCCGGGGCGCGGCCCAAAAACCCACTCGACGATGGGGCCAGAGTGATGGTTTAGCCTCGACAACTCATACGGTGCGGGGCCGCGGTCGAGGGTGATCGGCTCCGGGCCGACCACGCGCGGCGCGGCTCCGTCGTCGCTCCACCGCGCCCACCCCACCGCGCCCGACAAGCGGGCGCGAGCGGCCGGCCACGCGGGAAGCACCTGATCCACCGCCGCTTGCAGCGCGTCCCGCTCAACGACGCCATCCAGCTCGACGACGAGCTGATTCACGAACGGCGGCCCGGTTCGGTCCGCGGCCAACCACACCCGTTCGAGGCCGAACAACGCCCGGGAGGACACCGCCCCTACAGCCGGCCGCGCATGCGCGCCGCTCGACCCGCGATCGCAGCCGCCAGCTCAACCCGCGCCGCCTCCACCTCCGCGACCGTGAACGGGCGCCGGGGATCGCCGTCCAGAAGCGGCGCTGACAACGCCCAGGCCGCCGTCGCGAAGCCCGCGGTGTCGACCGCCTCGAACGCGCCCACGGCCTCCTCAACCCGGTCGCGGATCCGCGCAGAACACGCGGCTTCCGCGAGGCACGCCGTCGCAAGGCGACCGGGCGCGTTGTCCCAGGTCACGTAGTCCTTCCATCCCTCGTCGAAACCCCAAGGCGAGAACTGGAACCGTCCGCCAAGCTCCGGATCTCCGTAGAGGAACACGTCGTTGGGGTTCCACGGGTACCCATCATCGTCGCCGATCACGCTCTTCCAGGCCCAGTAGGACAGGAATTGGTCCATGTCGAGCACCGCGTCCAGGTTGCCGTACACGTCCCCCTCGGCGTCGAGCGCAGCGGCCACGGCGGCCAGCGGCGCGCGATCGTCCACCCCCGCTTTCAGCTCCCAGCCAGCGAGCCCGGCGGCGTCGAATTCAGCCGTGTCGGAGGCCTCCCAGAGCTGCCCGGTCGCGTCCGCGTAGCGCTCCTCGACCCACTCGGAATCGGTGGACTCCACGTTCGCGTACAGCCCGAACAGCTCCTCGTTCACGAACACCTGAGCATACGATGCCCGTGGCCCGAAGAGGCCCGCCGCCGCCCAGAGTTGGTAGTTCACCACCTCCTGCGACTGGCTTGCGTCGGTGGTCATGTTGTTCAGCGTCACGCGCTTCTGACCCGCGTACTTCTGGCCGGGACAATATTCGTTCAGCTTTAGCTTGAACGCCGGTTTTCCGTCGAAGTCCTGGAAGCTGGAGTTCCCCTTGAGCCGCACGGCCACGTGAAGGAGGGTCGTGCCATCCAGCGTTACGTCCCCTTCAACATAGGTTTTTGGATCGTCCTGCAGCTCCTCTAACGCCGCCTCCGAGAGCGCGATCCGCACCTCTCGCACGCTCGCCACATCGAAGAACGCCTCGCGATCCCCGAGGTTCTCCGCCTGGCAATCCGCGTACAGCTCCGGCGCACCCGAGTCGCCCGAGTCCACCAGCTCGCCCGCCCCCAAGGGGTGGCCACAGCCAAAGAGCCACACGATGCCCACTCAGCCTCCCGGCGAACAAGCCGCCGCTTCTACCTTCACTTCTGCCGCGCGCTCCGCCAGCGAATCGCGAAGGCTGCTCACCTGGGAGGGCCAATCCTTCTCCACCAAAAGCGTATCGCTCGCGACGTAGGGCTCGAGCAGCGCCGCGAGGTCGGCCACCGTCGCGTCCAGGGCGAGCGCGTCGTCCGCCGCCGTCGTGACCTTCGCGCAGTACTCCGCGCTCCATACGGACCGCATCGTCTGCGTGAGGACGGGCGAGTGTCCCCAGGGCGGGTGAAAATCGAAGATCGACCGGGATTCGAGCGAGGACGTGTAGAACGACTGGTCTTTGTCCCAAGCATACACGACCAGGCTCGCCCGCGTGGGATCGGCGTAGATCATGAAGTTCTGGCCGGCCCCTGCAAGGCCGTCCACGTCGGGCAGCGCCGCATCCACCGCCATCTCCGTGAGCCACTCGTCTACGTCTACCCAGGTTGGAAGGCACGTTTCCAGGTCGGCAGCCGGCCCGTTGGCGCACTTGATCATCGGGATCAGGTCTGCCAACGCGTCCTCCGGCAGCGTTCCCGCCTTCGCCTCGTACTTCGTGTCGTAATCGTCGAAGTCGTCCCCTTTGTCCTCGAAGTCTGCCGTGCCGCCGCAGTACCCCTCAACCTTGTACAGGTGGCCGTCCGCGTCGTCGAAGTGGGCATCGAGGAAGGCCTGATCGTCGGGCTCCTCGGCGATGGGAAACAGGCCTTGAAACTCCCCGTTCACGTATACGCGGGTGTGGTTCACGCGCGGGGCCGGCACGCCCTCCTCGGCCATGAGGAGCTGCGCCACCCGTTCGCGCAGCAGTGAATAGTCGCCCTCCGAGCCGAGCAGGTTCACGTTCTGCATGTCGTGGAAGCGGGCCGCCTCGTCCGTCGCGTCGAAGATCAGCTTCAGACCGAAGCGTTGCCCCTCGCTGAGCGCGGAGTGGCCACGGTACCGCACGCCGATGTCGGCATAGGTCTCGCTCTCCCCGCTCTGCGGGTTCTCGTACTCCAGCGAGCCAACGATCCACTCCCGGTCGGCACAATCGTCTGTCGGGATGAGTGCTTCGAGCTGAGCCTCCCAGTCCTCGGGCAGGCTGAGCCGAAACACGGGGATCGAGGCTGGATCCCACACCGGGTCGCTCGCGCCGACCTCCACGGCATCGCCCACAACGTCTTCGGGATCCGCCGGGCAGCCGGCGAAGAGGTGGGCCAGGAGCAACATGCCCCGCAAGTATAGCGGTTTGGGCGATGCGACAGGCCAGGAATCGGGGCCAATGGAGATCGCGGCGCATCGCGACGCCGCTCAGTCGTCGTCCCACACCAGCACGGTGAAGTCTACCGTGCGGGTGTCCGCCGCCTCGCGGGCTTCGCCGCTGCCGATCGCCTCCAACCGTTCGGCGGCCACCCCACGTGCGACGAGCGCCTCCACCACCGCCGCGGCGCGGGCGCGGCTCAGATCCAGGTTGTGCTGGCTGGAGCCCGTTTCGTCGGCGTGGCCCTCGACGCGCAGCAGGCGAATGTCGGGTCGAAGCTCCAAAAGTGACACGATGTCGTCGACCACCGGGAGCCCCTCGGGCCGAAGGTCCGCCTTGTTCAGCTCAAAGCTCAGCACCCGCGTCGTCGTGATCCGATCGCCCTCGATCCGCAGGTCGACGGGGGTCAACGTGATGTTCACCGTGACGGTGGCATTTGCGGGTACGACGAAGGGCACCGCTCGGGGTGCGAAGCCCGGCGCGTAGACGGTCCAGGTTTCGGGCCCGAGCGTCAACGCGAAATCCCGCCCCTCTCGCCCGATCTCCTCCACCGGACCAAGCCGCCCGCTGGGTGCGGGCCGCCGAGCGTACCCGGAGAGCGGCGCTCCGGCGGGGTCGAAGAGCCCCAGGTGCGCGGTGCCAAATCGGATCGGCATGATGTCGGCCACGACCCACACCTCGTCCCCCACCGCATCGACCACGCCGGTCCACGGCACGTAGCCCTCCGCCTCCACCGTGAAGGTGTGGGAACCCAACGCGACACGTACCTCGCTGTCTTCGCCGAATAGCACCGTGTACGCCTCACGACTCAGCCCCTCCACAATCGCGGTTTCGGTCGCGACGTCAGCCTGGCCCCGCACGGTGAGGTGCACCACGACCGCGGCGTCGGGGCAGCCGTCCTCGTCCGCAAAGCCGTTCGCCCGCTCAGGCACGTTCGGGCACAAGTCAGCCCCGTCCCGGATCTCGTCGCCGTCGGCATCTTCCTCCGGGCAGCCATCCTCGTCCTGGATCAAGTCGAAGTCCTCCGGAACGTCCACGCAGCGGTCGCGGACGTCCACCAGACCGTCCGCATCGCGGTCGGCGCGGGTGGGGCGGCGCCACTCCAACACCGCGAGGGTGCGCAGCGCCGGCGAACCGAGGCCGTAGCTGATGCCTCCGCCGCCACCGACCCGGGCGCACCAGCCCCATCGGTGGCACACTCCCGCCGAGAGCGCGACTTCAACCGGCGTAACCGCGCGGATGTTGCCATCGAAGCTGAAGGGCCCGCTTCCGTACACCTCCGCGCTCAGGAGGCCCCAACCGGCGGGTCGCGCGCTCACCGCCACCGCCCACCTATAACGCGAGCCCCAGGCGCTGCCGCCCAGGTCCTGATCGCGCTGGAGACGCCCGCCAAGCTGCACATCTGTCGCAATTCCCGCCAGCGACCAGCGCGCCGATATCAGTCCGTCTACCGCGCCGGATTCGTCACTCAAGAACACACCCTTGGGGCCGGTCGGGAGCACGATACCCACGGTCAAGGCGCCGAAGAGCCCCGGCGCGCGCCCCTCGTACAACGGCACGCTCGCCCAGAGGGTGGTATCCCCCAACCCCTCGCCGGGTTCGCCGAGAAAACTCCAACTATGGTAGCGCAACGCCGCCCCGACGCGGGGCCCGTCGGCGATCCGAACCGAGCCGCCGACCGTCCCGGTCGCGACCCCCTCCAGCAGCACCTGCTCGCCATGTGTCGTTCGCGCCACCACCGGATTCGTCGCAAGCGCCCACGTGCCGGCGGCGGCAAAGGACCATCGCTCCCCCAGCTCGGCCTCCACCACCGACAGCGCGGGGCCGCCATCGCCCGGAGTGAAGAGATCCGCGTCGATTCCCTCGGCGCGGGCCGGGCGGATGGAGGCGGCGATGAGCACGAGCCAGGTCAGCGCCAGCCGCCGGACCCAGACGAAACAGAAGACGAACAACGGGATCAGTCCGGGCGCGGAGGCGTGGGCGCAACCGCACTCCGCGGGCGTGCCGTCGGGCCCAGAGCCGAGCCCGGTGCCGTGGAGCACAAAGTCGCCGGAGTCCTCCTCCTCGTCTTCCCCCCGCCGTCGCGGCTCGAGGCAGCCAACCTTCGGCTCTGAAACCAACAGCGAGCAGCCCGAGCCCGTGACTTCCTCGCAATCATCGCCCGAATCGGCCATCCCGCACCATCCGCCGGTCGCACGGTACCCGAAAGTCGTCGCGATGGCGCCGCTCGGCACGGAAATTGCTCCCCGAACTTTGATCGACATGCGCAACTTCAACGCCACCTGCGTCCTGCTGCTGCTGATCAGCCACGGCGCCTGGGCCGCGGAGCCCGGCTCACCGGCCGGCCTCGACCAACTGGTTGCGCTCGCGATGGAGCGCCACCCGGAGGCCGCGGCTTTTGAGGCGGACGCCGCCGCCGCACGCGCGAGCGCCGAAGGTGCCGGTCGCCTCATGGATCCCCAATGGATGATCGGCGCCCAGGCGCTCGGGGCCATGCCGGACTCGGCGGACCCCACGATGGCGATGTTCGGCGTCGAACAGATGTTCTCGTTGCCGGGCGCGTACGAAGCCGGCCGGGATCGGGCCAGGCTGGAGGTTCGGTGGGCTGAAGGCGAGCGCGCACGCGTCGCGGCGGACGTGAAGGAGGCGTTGTGGCAGGTCGCGGCGCGGCTGCGAGCGGACGACGCGAAGTTGGAGGCGCTCCGCGGACAGCTTGCGGCGGCGGAGGCGGCATTGGCACTGGGGCTGGCGCGGTACGGTGCTGGAGGGGCGTGGGCCGGCACGTCGGGAAGAAAGTCCCCCTCGAGGGGCGGAGAGGGGCTCCCTGGACTATTGCGGCTTGAGGCGGAGGTGGCGCGGGTTCGCGCCGATCGGGACGCGCTGGCCGCCCGGCGGGGCGGCGAACAGTCGCGACTCGTGCTGCTCGTCGGCTCGGAAGTCGCGGACGCCGTCGCGCTCGAGCCCGCCCGGTTCCTGGGCGCGCCGGCCCCCGAGGGCGCGGTGCCAGAGCGCACCCTCGCCACCACCACGGTTGAATTCGCAGCCGCCGACCTTCGGCTCGCCCGATTGGAGCGGCTCCCGACCTTCATGATCGCGGCCGACGTGCGTGTGATGCCCGACGGAATGGTGGACGGCGTCGACGCCGCGCTCGGCGTGACCGTGCCGATCTGGGGGGGCGCGGGCGCCCGATCCGACGCCGCCGCCGCTTCGGCCGTGGCTGCCTCGCGCCGGTCCGAGCACTTCGAGCTCCGCCTCGCGGAGGCGACCGCCGTCGCGCACGCCGACGCGTCCGCGGCCGTCGCCCGCGCGACGGCGCTCCGTGAGGGCGCAGCGCCCCGCGCGCGGGCCCCCTTGGAGGCGACGATGGCGGAGTGGAGCGCCGGGGGCG